>CAZBCN010000078.1:0-15602 GCA_964490285.1 uncultured Gemmatimonas sp.
GCCGGCGCACTGGGGGCCGGTTTCGATCAACCTCGAGGACGTCCCCTATCCGCATCCGGTGCGCTTCCTCGCACGCGAGCTCTACGGCCAGACGGTGCGGCTCGCGTACATGGACGTGTCCCCCGTTGGACCGGCGAACGGTCGCACGGTCGTCCTTCTCCACGGCGGTAGCTACTACGGTTGGTACTGGGCCGACACCATCGAGGCGCTGCGCGACGAGGGGTATCGCGTCGTCGTCGTCGATCGATTGGGGTGGGGTAGGTCCTCGAAGCCCATCATTCCGTACAGCATCAACCTGCACGCATCGAACACGCACGCGATCCTCGAGAGCTTGGGCATCGAAGAGGCCGCGATCGTCGGTCACTCCATCGGCGGGCAGGAGGCGAGCCGGTACGCGTTCCTCTACCCCGAGGAGACGACGCACCTCGTGATGGTCAATCCGGTGGGGCTCAGTGATTCCCGCTACAGCCGCGAGTGGGAGGAGCCGACCGGAGACATGGGTGCGGTGGACATGCAGGCCCTCTACGAGTCGATCCTTCGACGTGAGTACACTCGGGTCGTGCGATGGAAGCCCGAGTTCCTCGAGCACGTGCGAATCGCCTGGGGCAACTACCTGAGCGGGGAGTGGCCTCGCCTCTCGCTCGTGCGGGCGATGGCGGGCGACGCGCGCGCGATCGACACCGTGGTCCACGACTGGCCCCAGATGAGCACGAGGTCTGCGATCATCTCCGGCGCGCAGGACGGACCGAACTTCCCCCACCAGGCACGCGCGGCCGCGGATGCACTCCGGGGCGAACTGGTGTTGTTCGACGACGCGGGGCACAACCCGCACCTCGAAGTACCGGAGCGCTTCAACGCCGAGCTGATCCGTTTCCTGGCGACCCCGTCCTCGACGCCTCCCCGCGAAGGGCGCTGATCGCTTCCTCGTTCCCACGACCGTTTTTCTTCCCGTTCTCCCGGAGTAGCTGATGCGCTCGCTCTCGATCCCGGCCGCCCTATTTGCCCTCCTCGCGGCATCCCCCGTGGCCGCCCAGACGCCGACGTCCCTCTACGACCACGTGCACATGTCGGTGCCAGACCCCCAGGCCGCCGCGCAGTGGTATCACGACCACATCGGCGGCGAGTGGGTCGACGGACGGGACGACCGACTCCTCTTCGGCACGACGCGGATCATGTTCCTGCGTGGCCAGAATCGCCGCCCGAGCGCCGGCAGCGTGATCGACCACCTCGGCTTCTCCTACCCGGATCTGGCCGCGAAGCTCGCCGAGGTGACCGCGGCAGGAGCGACCGTCTCGACGCCGCTCCGGGAGGCTGAGGGGCTCTTCAAGCTCGCGTTCATCGACGACCCGTTCGGGACGCGTCTCGAGTTGATCGAAGAGCCGCAACACCTGGGCTTCCACCATGTGCATCTGCGCTCGCCGGATCCCGAGGGGATGCTCGCGTGGTACGAAGGCATGTTCGGAGGCGTGCGGATGCGGATGCGCGGCCGCCTCGACGGAATCCTCTATCCAGGCAACGTGTGGATCCTCGTGCAGCGGGGTCCGAACTTCCCGAGCACCGAGGGCACCATCGATCACATCGGCTGGCGTTCGCCGGAGACGGAGAGCATGGTCGAGGCGTTGACGGGTCGTGGTGCCCAGCTCACGTCGCAGCCCACCGACCTGACGCTTCCGAACGGAGTCATTCGGTTCTTCTACATCGCCGGCCCGGAGGGCGCGAGGGTCGAGTTGGTCGAGCGGCAGCCCGACATGAGGTAGGGGTCGTGAGGGTTGGCAGACGTGTAGGCTACGCAATCGCCTTCGTTGCGCTGGGCGCACCGGACGCGCACGCGCAGGCCCCGGCGACCTTCGCGCCGACCTTTCGAGACGGACAGGCCCAGGTGGTACCGGCGTTCGCCGACCCGAGCCGTTGGATTCGTCACGACCTCTGGGTCGAGACGGAGTTCGACTCCGACGGCGACGGGCGGGTCGATCGCGTCCATGTCGCGGTGACTCGGCCCGAGCAGACCGAGAGCGCCGGCGTGCGCGTTCCCGTCGTCTACGAGACCAGCCCCTATTTCGCCGGTGTCGGCTCCACGGAGTCCCGCTACTTCTGGAACGTGCGTCACGAGCTGGGTCAGACCCCGCCGCCGCGCACGCGCATGCCGGACATACCGCAGCAGAGTCTCCGTCCCGTCATCTCCAACTCGCTCGTGGGGGCCTGGGTGCCTCGGGGCTTCGCCGTGGTGCACTCCGAGTCCCCGGGCACGGGGCTCTCCCAGGGATGCCCCACGATCGGGGGGCGCAACGAAACGCTGGCTCCCAAGGCCGTGATCGACTGGCTCAACGGTCGGGCTCGCGGGTTCACCTCGGCCGACGGGAGCGAGGAGGTCCGGGCAACCTGGTCGACCGGCAGGGTCGGCATGATCGGCACGTCGTTCAACGGCACGCTCCCGCTCGCGGCCGCCACGACCGGAGTGGAGGGCCTGGAGGCGATCATCCCGGTCTCGGCGAACACGTCGTACTACCACTATTACCGCTCCCATGGCCTCGTGCGGTCGCCCGGCGGGTACCTGGGCGAAGATGTGGATGTGCTCTTCGACTTCGTCCACAGCGGGAATCCTGCAAGCCGCGAGTACTGCATCCGCACGGTACGCGCAGAAGAGCTCGCTGCCGGACAGGACCGTGAATCGGGCGACTACAACGACTTCTGGGCTGGGCGAGACTACTCGAGCGCTCTGGAGGGCGTGCGTGCCGCGACGCTCCTCGCCCATGGGCTCGGCGACTGGAACGTGATGCCGGGGCACAGCGTGCGCGTGTACGAGGCGCTGCGCGCGCGTGACGTCCCCGTGCAGCTCTATCTGCATCAGGGGGGACACGGAGGCGACCCTCCGATGGAGATCATGAACCGGTGGCTCACGCGCTACCTCTACGGGGTGGAGAACGGCGTCGAGAACGACCCGCGCGTTCGCGTCGTGCGAGAAGGCGGGGCGCGAGGTGCCTTGGCCGCCTACGCCGATTATCCGAACCCGGAGTCGAATCCCGTTCGGCTGCGCCTCGGCGCGGGCGGCCGCGCCGTGGGGGCGCTGGGACTGGACGTCGTCGCGGGGCAGGGCGTCGAATCCCTGACGGACGACGTGTCGTTCGGCGGTGCGGCGCTCGCCCGCGCGGAGAGCATGGCGAACCGACTCGTGTACGCGACGGCGGAGCTCACGAGCTCGGTGCACATCTCGGGCACGCCGACCGTGTCCGTTCGCCTCGCGTCGAGCCGGCCCGCGGCCAACCTGTCGGTTTGGCTCGTGACGCTTCCCTGGATCGACCAGCCGAACACCTCGGCGAACATCATCACCCGCGGGTGGGCGGACCCGCAGAATCACCGATCGCTGGCCGACGGCGAGCCTCTCGTTCCGGGTCGCTTCTACGACGTCACGTTCGATCTCGAGCCCGACGACCAGGTGATACCGGCCGGACGCCGGATCGCCCTCATGATCTTCTCGAGCGACCGGGAGTTCACGCTCTGGCCGCCCCCGGGGACCGAGCTGACGATCGACCTGGCCGGTACGCACCTGGACCTGCCCATCGTCGGGGGCGCGGGTGCGTTGGCCGCCGCCCTCCGCTGAGGACCCTCGCGGGGAGGGAGTGGGCGTTGATGGGTGGGCCGCTCGGTCCTAACGTTCCGTTCTCGTGACCCTGCCCGTAGGAGGCTGATGATGGCTCGTCCCACTTCGACGGTTGCGCTCGCCGTCGCCACTGCGCTGTCCCTCGCCACGCCCCTCATGGGGCAGGGTCCGGTCTACGGCAGCGCAGAGCATTCCTTCCGCGTCGTGACGGTGGCCGAGGGGTTCGAGCATCCATGGGCCATCGCTTTCCTACCGGGGGGCGACATCCTCGTCACCGAGCGGCCCGGCCGGCTCCGCGTCGTTCGCAACGGGCAGCTTCTCCCAGCCTCCGTGGAAGGTGTGCCCGCGGTGTTCGCGGTAGGCCAGGGCGGGCTCCTCGACGTGATGCCCCATCCGGACTTCGCGACCAACCGACTCCTCTATCTGACGTACTCGAAGCCGCTCGGCGGACAGGAGTCCACCACGGCCGTCATCCGCGGCCGTCTCGAGAACGACCGGCTCACGAACGTCGAGGAGATTTTCGAGGCCCAGACACGCGGACGGGGCCACTACGGCTCGCGCCTCGCGTTCGACGGGCAGGGGCACCTCTTCGTATCGGTCGGTGAGCGCATGGCCGCGCCGAACCTCCTCGAGGGGCATCCGGCACAGGACTTCTCGAACCATCACGGCACGATCAACCGGCTCTTCGAAGACGGACGCGTGCCGCCGGACAATCCATTCATAGGTCAGGACGGCGTGCGCCCCGAGATCTGGAGCAAGGGTCACCGCAACCCGCAGGCGCTCGCCATCCATCCCGTGACCGGTCAGCTCTGGGAAGCCGAGCACGGACCCCAGGGGGGAGATGAGCTCAACCTGATCGAGCCAGGCAAGAACTACGGGTGGCCCGTGGTGGGCTTCGGCGTGAACTACGGGAGCGGGACCGCGATCCACTCGGCCACGATGCGCGAGGGCATGCAGTCGCCCGTCCACGTGTGGGTTCCGTCCATCGCGACCTCGGGGATGATGATCTACGACGGGGACGCGTTCCCGCGTTGGAAGGGAAGCATCTTCGTGGGGGGGCTGGCCGGAGAGCAGCTTGCGCGCATCGTAGTCGACGACAGCGAGTACCCACTCGAGGAGACGCTGCTCAAGGGCATCGGCCGCGTCCGAGACGTACGGCAGGGCCCCGACGGGTTCATCTACTTGGCGATCGACGACCAGGGGAACGGCCGGACGCCGCTGGTCCGCCTGGAGCCCGCTGCGCGCTGACGCGCGGACGTTGCGCACAACCGAGAGAGCGATGGCATCGAATCCCAGGGAAGTGACCCTCCCGACGTTGGTGAGCCGGCAGCTGGTCGAGGGACCGGACCGAGCTCCCGCGCGCTCGTACCTGCGCGCCGTCGGATTCAGCGACGAGGACTTCGAGAAGCCGCTCATCGGCATCGCGAACACGTGGACGGACACGATGCCGTGCAACGTCCACCTGAAGACCCTCGGGGAGGCGGTACGCGAGGGGATCCGGGAGGCTGGGGGCGCGCCCGTGGAGTTCAACACGATCGCGGTGTCCGATGGCATCACGATGGGCACGTCTGGCATGCGCGCGTCGTTGGTGAGTCGCGAGGTGATCGCGGACTCGATCGAGCTGATGGGACGGGCCTATCCGTTCGATGGCCTGGTTGCGCTCTCCGGGTGCGACAAGACGATTCCGGGAACCGTCATGGCCCTGGCGCGACTCGACAGGCCGTCGGTCATGCTCTACGGGGGGTCGATTCAACCCGGCCACTACAACGGCAAGGACATCACGATCCAGGACGTCTTCGAGGCCGTGGGCGCCTGCGCCGCGGGTCGCATCGACGAGGCGGAGCTCGGCCGCATCGAGCGCGCGGCGTGTCCAGGGGCGGGCGCGTGCGGCGGGCAGTTCACTGCGAACACCATGGCCACGGTCTTCGAGGCGGTGGGGATCTCCCCCATGGGGAGTGGCTCCGTGCCCGCCACCGACCCGACCAAGCTCGACGTCGCACGGCGGTGTGGGCGGCTCGTGGTGGAGCAGGTGCGTCGGGGAGTGAGCGCGCGTCAGATCCTCACGCGTACGGCGCTCGAGAACGGCATCGCGCTCGCGGTGGCGACCGGAGGCTCGACGAACGTGGTGCTGCACCTCCTGGCCATCGCCCACGAGGCGGGCGTAGCGCTCTCGCTGGACGACTTCGACAGGATCAGCGCGCGAACGCCGGTGCTGGCGGACATGAAGCCCTGGGGCCGCTACGTCGCGACCGACATGCACGACGCCGGCGGCGTAGCGCTCGTGGCGCGTCGCTTGCTCGAAGCTGGCCATCTACACGGCGACGCCCCCACCGTCACGGGCCGCACGATAGCGGAGGAAGTGGCGGGCGCGCATGAGACGCCCGGCCAGAAGGTCGTGCACACCGTCGCCGATCCCATCAAGGCCCACGGCGGTCTCATCATCCTTCGGGGCAACCTCGCTCCCGAGGGTTGCGTGCTGAAGATCGCAGGGACGGGGCGTATGCATCATCGCGGTCCTGCGCGCGTGTTCGAGGGCGAGGAGGCTGCGTTCGCGGCGGTGCAGGGTGGGACCATCGAGGCGGGCGACGTCGTCGTCATCCGCTGTGAGGGTCCGCGCGGCGGACCCGGGATGCGGGAGATGCTCGGGGTCACGGCCGCACTCACCGGTGCGGGGCTCGGCGCGGAGGTGGCGCTGCTGACGGACGGCCGCTTCTCCGGTGCGACCCACGGTCTTATGGCGGGGCACGCGGCCCCCGAGGCGGTCGACGGTGGCCCGATCGCGGGCGTGCGTGACGGGGACATGATCACATTCGATCTGACGGCAGGGACGGTGTCCGTCGACCTGAGCCCGGCGGAGCTCGCGGCGCGCATCGCGGCGTGGCGTCGTCCGCAGAAGACAGTGGAGTCCGGCGTGCTCGCGAAGTACGCGCGCCTCGTCTCTTCCGCGGCCGAAGGCGCGGTCACGACGGGGAGCCCGCGGTAAGCTCTCGCTGGTGGGACTAGGGCAGCGCGGCTGCCCAGTGCTCCTCCGTGATCACCGCGATCGGGACCCCGCGCGAGCGGTACTGCACCACCTCGTCCACGAGCGTACCGAACGCGGCCTGACTCCAGTCGCTCGCCGCGAGCGCACCGATCACCAGGTAGTCGGTACGGCGATTCACGGTGCGCTCGCAGGTGCCGCCGAGCTCGAGCACCTCCCGCTCGCAGGCGCGCGTAGGCCCATACGCCAACTCACCGGCGAAGACGAAGGTCTGCCCCTCGAACACGACCTCCGGCTCAGGACGGGTGATCGGCAGATCAGTGGCCAACGGGAATCCGCGGCCGATGCCCTCCGGGTTTTCCGCGAGCTGCCCGAGAAGGGCAGCGAGACGCTCGCGCTCCCGCCCGTCGAGACGCCCGTCGGCGAAGATCCGTCCCAAGCGTCCTGCGAGAATGTTGGCCGGCCAGCGCGATGCCGGCTCGGGGTTGGCCCGGGTCCACTCGGAGAGACGTTTCGCCTCGTCGCTCGAGACGACGCCATCGGCGGCTACCCCGCGCACGAGGCCGACCATTTCAGCCAGCCCCTGCTCGACGCGCCGCTGTGCCTGGAGCGCGCGTACCCGGCTCGAGGTGGCGTTCAACGCGGCATGTCCATGCAGCGATCTAGAATCTCGTCCTCGAACTCGTCCTCGTCCTCGATCACCTCCCAGAACGCCCGGTAATACTCGAGGGCGTTCTCGGCATCACTCGGTGCTGCGTAGTATGGGAAGCTTCTGTAGAGGGCTTCGACCTGCTCGCGCTTTCCCGCGAACATCGCAGCGACGTTGTCGTGCGTGAGTTGCGGTCGGCAGAAGTCACGGTAGAGCCGCTGCCGCACGCTGCGGATCTCATCTCTGATGAGCGGGCTGACTTCGGCATAGCGTGCATTCACCACGCCGGAGTGGTCGAAGTCGTAGAGAACGGTCACGTGGCGTCCGTCCTCCGTTCTCATCACCACCGCGTTATGGAAGTACACGGCGGACCAGTCGGTCTGGCCGATCATGTAGGCGAGCATTCCCGAGAGGACGGACATGTCGCCGTCCGCCATCATCGGGTGCATTTGAGGTGCCTCGACGAACTGGGCACGATTCCGCTGCGCCATCTGCTCGTCGGACTCGAGAAGGAAGGCACGCTTCGTCAGGGTCGCGTACTCGCCCGACGTGTCCTCGTACGTGATGTCCACGAGGCGCACTCGATAGCTGTACGGCGTGAGCAGGTTGTATACCCGGTAGGCGAGGTACTCGTCGTACACGTAGCGCTGGTACTCGTCCCTGGCGTCTTGGCACGGCGTCACGAGCTTCAGGCGGTCCTGACCCTCGAAGACGGTGCCGGCCATCTGCCCGGTGGGGAAATTCAGTCGCAGGGGCGGGAAATTGCAGTTGCGAGGGTTGAGCCGGAAATGCCCGCGCACCCGAACCTGAACCGGCTTCGTGGTTTCGGACCCGTTCAGGTCAACGAACGTGACTGTTCCCTCGGTCTCGTTGATCGTGTCTCTCTCTTCCCGCAGGAACTCGAAGTCTGCGCGGAGCGTCAGCTTGAGAGGCTCCTCCGTCTGGAAGAGCGGGGCGGCTTCAGCCGCCGCGGCGCGCTCCGCGAACTGCTCCGGCGTCGGCCATTCGATGTCCTGAGCGTGCGCGGCGCTCGGGGCGCCGAGGAGCAGAAGGGCGATCGGGAGGTGACGGCGTATCATGGCGGGCCTCGCTTTCTGCGGTTGAGGTAGAGTACCGACCGGCCGTCCCGCTTGTCTAGAAGCGCCTTGCTAGGGAGCACGCTCCGCCCGCATCATGACTCGTCGACTCCCCCAGGCCATCGGAGGCGCGCCCATCGTGCCCTCGCCGCGCTCGAGCCCCATGGCGAAGCGCCCACTCAGCGGGTTGGGTCGCATCGTCGCGTACTACGGCGTGCTGGCGGTCGCGGGCTTGCTACTCCTGCGCTACCTGCCTTGGGTGGCCCAGGCCCTCACCGGGGGCACGGCTGCGGGTACCCCCGATGTAGGGGCGATCTTCGGCCCGAACACTCCTCCGCCGGTCGGGGAAGTCATCGCGACCGAGCCCCCGTGGTCTCAGGCCGTCCTCGCGAGCGTCTCGATGCTCGGTGCCCTCGCGCTCATGGTCCCAGTGACCTGGGTCTACATGGTCACCCGGAGACAGCGGGGCTTCGACGAGTCCGTGGTCCACGCGCTCCTGATCCTACCCGTGGCAGTCACCGGCATCATCATGGTCGTGAAGAGCAGCGTGCCCCTTGCGTTCTCCCTCGCGGGGGTCGTGGCGGCCGTTCGTTTCCGGACCTCGCTCGACGACACGAAGGACGCGGTGTATGTGTTTCTCGCCATCGGGGTTGGACTCGCCGCCGGGATCCAGGCATTCGGGGTAGCCTTGGCGCTTTCGCTCGTCTTCAACCTCGTTGTCTTGGTGCTTTGGAGGACACACTTCGGTAACGTGTACGCGGGGGCAGGAGCGTCGTCTCTGGGTATCGGAGACGTGTTGGCCGGCCCACAGTCGGGCGCATCCGCTCTCCAGGTCGGGGATCCGGCCGTGCTCGAGGCAGCATCACCCGCCGATGTGGCCGACATCGCGGACCGAGCCGCTCGTATGGAGCGTCACATCTCCGAGGAGCGGGCCAAGAAGAAGGAGAAGCGGGCGAATTCGCTTCTCATGGTTCACGCGAAGGCTGCCGAGGGCGCCCAAGCGTACGTCGACCAGCTACTGGAGGAGCGGGCCGCACGATGGAAGCTCGCCGAGATCGGCCCGGGACCGAGCGGTGTGTTGCTCGTGTACCTCGCGCGCATCGACGGTGCGGGCGCACAGGGTGCGGTCATGGACCGTCTACGGAGCGGTGCCGCCGGCGTGGTGGAGGCGGCGGAGCTCCGATCCCTGAAAGGAATCAAGCCACGCGAGTGAGGTCACCCTTCGAGCGCCTCGGGGTCATGTGGGTCGTCCCCCTCCTTCTCACCTGCGCGCCCGCGGGGAGCCCTGCGCAGGAGGCAGATCCGTGGTTGGCTGGCTACGACCTGCGAGGGAACCGTACGCGCTTCGAGATGCCCGGTCGGCTGGACGAGATATCAGGCCTTGCCATGACCCCGGACGGGCGACTCTTTGGCCACAACGACGAGCGCGCGACCCTGAACGAAATCGACCGCGAGACCGGAGCGCTCGGGAAGCGCTTCTCTCTCGGTGACCCGGCCATGGAGGGTGACTTCGAAGGCATCGCGATCGCAGGTGATCGGTTCTTCCTGATCACGAGCGTCGGTCTCCTCTACGAGTTCCGCGAAGCGGGGAACCGGGAGACGGCTCCGTACCGCCTGACCGACATCGCGCTCGGCGCGGTGTGCGAGGCCGAGGGTCTCGACTACGACGCCCAGGACGACGCGCTTCTGGTCGCCTGCAAGGCGTCCGCTCCTGAGCGTGGGTCCATCGTCGTGCACCGACTCCCGCTCGATCCGGCGCGCGCGCGACTGGCGCCCATCGAGATCCCGAAGCGCCAGCTCACGGCTTTTGGGCTCGGTGCCGAGTTCCAGGCTTCTTCCGTCGCGGTCAGTCCCAGAGGGACCTTGTTTCTCGTTTCCGCTGCTCCCGAGGTGCTGATCGAAGTGGAGCGAACCGGCCGCGTGATCGCCGCAGTCGATCTTCCGGGCCGCTTCCACCCGCAACCGGAGGGCCTGGCGTTCGGCCCCGACGGCACGCTGTTCATCGCCGACGAGCAAAACGACGCACCGGCTGGCATGGTCACTCGTTATGGGCGCGTTCCGCCTGAGGGAGTCACGCGGTAATGCGCCGTCTCAACCTCGCAGTCGCCGACGATGCGATCTTCTCCCAGTTGGCGCTCTCCCGAAGGCCTCTGGGCATGTCCGCGACACGGCCGAGCTATCACCTGCTTCGTGAGACGTTCTTCGATACGACGGACGGCGCTCTAGGTGAGCGACGCATCACGCTGAGCGTCACGCTGGAGGCCAGCGGTCGGCAGGTCGCGGAGCTCGTGGTCATGGAGGACGTCAACCTGAATGGCGTCGTCGAACAGTCCGTGTATCAGACCCCGATCGAAGGAGGGGGCCTGTACGCCACCCTGGCGGGGTCGTCCGAGGTCGCGACACGCGTTCGCGCCGTGGTCGAGCCGGATGCGTTGCGGCCGCAGCTGGCACTGGACCTGGACCGTGAAACCCGCGAGCTGAAGAGCACACTCTTCGGCCGGCCCACACATCGGATCGCGCTCGACGAGGTCGTGGCCCACGCGCCCGGTGTCACCCGCGCTTTCCGCGAAGTCACCATCACCGAGCTCGCTCCCGGCGGACTGAGCATCGAGACCCTGGCCGCTCGCGTGAGGAGCCGCCACGGCCTCGAGGGCGATGGGCTGGGGTCCTACGAGCGGATCAAGCGGCTGCTCGGCAAAGGGGAAGAAAGCCCTCGACTCGACGTGGCGGACGTCCGTGTCGCGCTCCTCGTGATCCATGGTTGGAGCGTGGCATTGGTGGAAGCGGGTGATGGCCTGACGCTACCAGGAGGGCGAGGCTCCGGCGAAGAGTTGGCGCGCGAGTACCTCGGGGAGTTCCTCGGCGAAGGCGCGAGCGACTCCGTCGACCTGGACCTCGTCGGTTTTGCCACGCCGCGAAGGGGTGGCCACGACCTCGAGGTTTGGCTCCACGAAGTCTCAGCGGTGTCGGAGCGGCCGGCGGGTTTCCTGTGGCTCCCGCTCCTGGAGCTCTTGGAGCGTGTCGGTGCGCCGCGACTCCGGGACCCCGGATTGATCGCGACCCTCTTGATGCTGGTGCGCTCGGAAACGGGCATCCGTCTTCTCCGCGACGCGCCCGCGCGGCGGTCGCCTCCGCAGATCATCCCGCTCGCTCCCCGACGGACCGGTGCCGAACCGGGCGAGGAGCCCGACGACTTCCTCGACCTCGATCTGAGCATCCTGGACTTCAACGTCCGGGTGCTGGAAATGGCGGAGGACCCGGCGACGCCCCTCCTCGAGCGACTCCGGTTCCTGTCGATTTTCTCGAGTAACATGGACGAGTTCTTCGTCGTGCGGGTGGGCCGCATCAAGGAGGAGATCGGCCGGGGGATTGCCGACGAGCAGGCGGACTTCTCGCCGAACCAACTGCTCGGCCTCGTCGGCATTCGCGTCCGAGCTCTCATCGCGCGTCAGCACGCGTGCTTCACCCAGATGCTGCTCCCCGAGCTCGCCACGCATGGCGTCCACCTGCGGACCTGGAATCAGCTCCAGCCAGCCCAGCGCACCGAGCTCACGCGGCGCTTCGAAGAAGAAGTCTTCCCGGTTCTCACTCCGCTGAAGCTTTCCGCCTCGGCCGTCCGTTCGTTCCCGCGGCTGGTCAGCCTCGGGATGGCGCTGGCGGCGGTGCTGCGCCGACCCGGCGAAGCACGCACCGACCTCGGATACGTGTCCATTCCGCGGGACCTCCCGCGCTTCTTGCGCCTTTCCAACTCGAAGGACCTGATCGCGATCGAAGAAGTGATCGTCGCGAACGCCGCCGAGCTCTTCTCGAGCGACGTGGAGGACGTCTACGTCTTTCGCGCGAGTCGAACCGCGGATGTGGAGATCGACGAGGACTCCTCCGGTTCCTTGCTCGAGGCCGTGGCGGACCAGGTGCAGGAACGGCCGTACAAGCCCGTCATTCGCGTCGAAGTCGAGACGTCCATGCCCCGAGAGCTGCGTGCCTACCTGCTCAAGGAGATCAGAGCCGAACAGGGGAACGAGGCCGCGACCCTCACGAGATCCGACATCTACGAGATCGACGGCATCCTCGACCTGCGTAGCGCCGCGGAGCTCTGCGACGTGGAGGTGGAGGGTGGGCTCTTCGAGCCTCACACCCCTGCTCGTCCGCTCGCGGACCACGCCTCGATCTTCGAGACGCTCGCGCGGGAAGACATCCTCGTTCACCATCCGTTCCACGATTTCGACAGCACTGTCGGGCGATTCCTGTCCGAGGCGGCGTCCGACCCCGAGGTCGTCGCGATCAAGCTCACGCTCTACAGAACCGGCCGTCGCTCTCCGGTGATGGAGGCCCTGCTCCAGGCGCTCGAGGCGGGCAAAGACGTCTCGGTGTTCGTGGAGCTCAAGGCGCGCTTCGACGAGGAGAGCAACATCGAGTGGACCCATCGCCTGAAGGAGGCGGGAGCGAACGTGGTGACGGGCGTGCTCGGGTACAAGACCCACGCCAAGACCGCGCTGGTCGTGCGTAGGGAGGAGCAAGGCGTGCGGCGGTACGTCCACATCGGTACGGGCAACTACAACGCGCAGACGTCTCGCTTTTACACCGACTTCGGCCTCATGTCCGCCGATCCGGATCTGGGTGCGGACCTCCACGACTTCTTCAACGAGCTGACGGGCTCGGAGCTTCCCCCGGGGCGCCGCTTCCGCCGCTTGCTGGTAGCGCCGAACTCGCTGGTCCAAGAGCTCGAGCGCATGATTGCGCGTGAAGCCGAGCACGCCCGAGCGGGCCGGCCGGCTCGCATACAGGCGAAGATGAACGGCTTGGCAGACCAGAAGGTCGTCATGGCCCTCTACCGCGCCGCCGAGGCCGGTGTCGACGTCCGCCTGGTAGTGCGATCGATCTGCACTCTCAGGCCAGGCGTTCCGGGGCTTTCCGAGCGCATCCATGTACGCAGCATTCTCGGCAGGTTGCTCGAGCACTCCCGCATCTTCTACTTCGAAAACGCAGGCCAGAGCGAGTATTACATCGGCTCTGCAGACTGGAGGGCGCGTAACCTCCGCAAGCGGGTCGAAGTCGTAACGCCAGTCGACGATCCTGCGGCGAGAGCCGTGCTCCGAACCGTGCTCGACGCACAGCTCGCCGACCCCCGGGCGTGGGTGCTGCGTGCGGACGGGGCGTTCGAGCGCCTGTGCGGGGAGGGTCCCTCGTCGCAGGAGGTTCTGATGGGCACGGCCGGAGGCGTCGCCGCACTCGTTCGTTGAGCCAGGGGTGGACCATCTGGTACCTTGTTCTGGCCGCGCCTGTAGCTCAGGTGGATAGAGCATCGGCCTTCTAAGCCGAGGGTCGCAGGTTCGAGTCCTGCCAGGCGCATCCTGTTCCGATTCAGTCCGGTTCCCGTCGGCTCCAACATGGGGGTGTCCCTGATACGTCACGTCGCGCGAGTGGCGTTGCTCCTCACTCTGCCCTCCGCGGTTGCCGCGCAGGGCGGCGAGTGGCCGACCCTCACGGGAGCCGGCCTCGAGTACCTCTCGCGCTCGGGGTTCTTGCAGGTGAGCCTCTCGGGCCAGCTCGACGTCGAGGCCGTGCATGTGGGTCTGGACGACTGGGGCGGCCTGGTCGGAGGAGAGTCGGCCGACTCGATTCCGACCAACTGGGTGAGTGCGTGCGCAGACTGCCACCAAACCCAGAACGTCGAGCAGGTCGGGAAAGGGGGCGATTTCCTGGCACATCGACTCCGCGTCTTCACGGACGTCTTCCTCGGCGACCAGATCTATGCGCTGGTCGAGGTGAGGAGCGACCGAGGGCATGCTCCGTCGAACGGTCGGATCCGCGCCCGGGTGGAGCAGGCGTATGTGCGCCTGGCGAACTCCAGCGCCTCGCTCGGTGTGCAGGCCGGGCGGTTCGCGAGCCCGTTCGGCTCCTACGCGCTCCGCCACCTGACGCCAGCCGATCCGTTCCTCCGGCCACCGCTCGCTTACGACTACCGTACGGTCATGAGCCGGTCGCACGCTCCCGGGAATGCGTCAGGCTTCCTCACGTGGCAGGACTGGCCCGAGCTCTTCCGATTCACGGGCCTTCCGCCCGTATGGGACGTGCCGTACCAGTGGGGTGCGATGACGTTCGTCGGCCTGGGTCCCGTCGATGTGCGCGTGGCAGCGATGAACAGCGCTCCGTCGAGCAAACCCGATGCGTGGGGCCTTTCGGGGGAGCGCTTACGGCACCCGTCCTGGGTGGCCGCTGCCCGTTGGAGGCCCTCGCCCGCGCTCGATCTCGGACTCTCCTACAACCGCGGGCCCTGGCTCGAGGAGATCACGGCGGGGACCATTCAAGCCACGAGCGCGGGAACGCCGTCTCGGTGGGACTTCGATCAAGAAATGGTGGCGGCGGACTTCAGCTACGCTCGGGGCGCGACCGTGCTGCGCGCCGAGGTGCTCCTCGATTCATGGGAAGTGCCCAACATCCGAGAGCCCTTCGAGGAAGTCGCCTATCACGCCGAGGTACAGAGGGACATGACGGCAGGCCTGTCGGCTGCGGCGCGGGTCGGCTACATCGACTTCCGCCCCGTGGCCACCGGTTCGGGCCAGACCCGAGACTGGGATCACGATGTCGTGCGCCTCGAGGGATCGCTCGGCTATCGCATCGTGCGCAACGGGGGTGTGCTGCTCTCCGCATACTGGCAGGGCGCCGAAGGCGACGCGAAGACCGTCTTCGCGGGTCTGCGGACGTGGTGGGCGTTCTAGCGCGCGTTTGCTTTACCCCCACCGGGCCATTGCTTACGTTTGCGCCCTCCCCGAGCTACGGGCGGCGCGCGCGTTTCGCGGTCCGGTTCGGGCTGGTGGAGAGGTCTTTGGTGGGCGTAGCTCAGCTGGTTAGAGCGCCTGACTGTGGCTCAGGAGGTCGCCGGTTCAAATCCGGTCGCTCACCCTTCCGGCGGTCGGAAACGCACGCGGTCATCGGGTGTTGACCCCCTGTAGTACCCCGGTTACCATTGGGTCTCGCAATGAGCGGCTGACGCACCGCCGCCTCTGCGTTACTGCCTTTGTTGGAGTTCCCCACCTGCCGCTCCTGCGGCGCGAGAACACTCCAATTCTGGCGCACCAAGCTGATTGAAAACCGAGGTTTCGAGTGTATTTGAGCGGGCCCATTGGGCAGGCGCTATGTCCTGCCGTCGACCTCAGGTCGAATGGGTCAACAACATAGATTCCGAACGCTCGATCATTTGAATTTGGACAGATCGGCGTTCGCCAGAGCTAGTCGAGCTTTCTCAACGGAGAGTTTGATCCTGGCTCAGGACGAACGCTGGCGGCGTGCTTAACACAT
>CAZBCN010000079.1:0-15361 GCA_964490285.1 uncultured Gemmatimonas sp.
CGGGACTCGAACCGCCGCCGGGGCACGGCGTTTCTGATCGTGACCCATGACCGAGCGATATCAGCCCAATGCCAGCGCGTCATCCACCTGGTCGACGGACGGGTGGATTGGGAGCGGAGCGATGACCTTGGCTCCCAGTGGTAACGACCTTGATCGTCCTCGCCACAATGGTCATTCTGAACCTCTTCGTAGGCATCTCCATGTAGCATGTCCGAGGCGCGCCGAAGCTCACTGCTTGAATGCGCGAAACCATCTACCGGGAAGTACAAATCCACACCGCCACACCCGCGGAACGAGTGGCACCCAACCAGCGCCTCGGGATCGTCGGCGGTGGCCAGCTCGCCAAGATGACGGCGCTCTCTGCGCTGCAGCTCGGATGCGATGTCGTGGTGTTGGAGCGAAGTCATTTCAGCCCCGCCGCGAATCTTGCCACGCATTCGCTCATCGGTGACTGGGACAAGCCCGCCGATCTCTTGCGGTTCGCAGCGTATTGCGACGTGGTGACGTTGGAAAACGAATTCGTGGATGCCAGCGGCCTTGCAGCGCTGGAGACCGCCGGTCACTTGGTGTTCCCGACATCCCGCACCATCGCGATGGTGCAGGACAAGTTGACTCAGAAGCGGGCACTCGTCGCTGCGGGCCTTCCCGTGCCTGAGTTCCGTGCGGTCGAGAGCCTGCCAGCTGTTGGCAGCGCGGCGCGCGAGCTCGGTCTGCCGCTGCTGCTCAAGGCGCGCCGGAATGCCTACGACGGCAAGGGCAACGTCACCCTGCTCGCGGTCGAGGGCATTGCCGATGCGTGGCAGAGACTGGGCGGCAATGACGGCAGGGAGCTGTTCGTCGAAGCATTCTGCCCGTTTGTGCGTGAGCTCGCCGTCGTCATCACGCGTGGACGCGATGGCGCGACGGCGACCTACCCGCTGGTCGAAACCGTGCAGCGCGACCACATCTGCCACCTCGTCCGTGCGCCCGCGCCCATCGGTGCGGAAGACTCGGAGCGGGCGCTGGAACTCGCCCGTCGCGCCGTCGAGGCGGTGGGCGCAATCGGAAGCTTCGGGGTGGAAATGTTCCTTACCGCTGAGGGTGAGATATTCATCAATGAACTCGCACCCCGCGTCCACAACTCAGGCCATTATACGATCGAGGCGTGCGCCTGCTCGCAATTCGAGAATCACGTCCGCGCCGTTCTGGGCTGGCCGCTCGGCTCGACCGCGATGGTCGCCCCCGCCGCCGTGATGGTGAACCTGCTGGGCGTCGGAGAGGGTCCGGGCCGCCCGGCGGGCCTAGCCAACGCGCTCGCTGTTCCGGGTGTGCATGCACACATCTACGGCAAGGCCGTCAGTGGCGCGGGCCGCAAGATGGGCCACGTCACCGCGCTCGGAGAGACCCTCGCGGAGGCGGAAGCGACCGCGTTGCGCGGCGCTCAAGAAATCCAGTTCGGAGTCCCGAAATGAAGACGCCAGCCACGACCCGGGTCGCCATCATCATGGGCAGCGATTCCGATTGGTCCACGCTAAAGCCCGCCGCGGAGGCCTGCGCCGAGTTCGGGGTCGGGTGCGAGGTGCGCGTCGTCTCCGCCCATCGTACGCCAGAGGACATGATGAGCTACGCCAAGGCCGCCGCCCGACGCGGCCTGCGAGTCATCATCGCCGGCGCGGGAGGTGCGGCGCATTTGCCGGGCATGGTCGCGAGCCTCACGCCGTTGCCCGTGATCGGAGTGCCTGTGGAGAGCGCGTCGCTCAAGGGACTCGATGCACTCCTATCGATCGTGCAGATGCCTGCCGGCGTGCCCGTGGCGACCGTTGCAATCGGCGGCGGACGCAATGCCGGATTGCTGGCCGTGCAGATTCTCGGCGCGAGTGACGCGAAGCTGCGTGGCAAGATCGGGAGGTTCAAGGCCCGCCTGGCTGCCGAATCCAAAGCGAAGAACAGGAACCTCGCGGCTGAGGCTGCCAAGTTCTCGCAGACCTGAACGTCGAGGTCCTCGACGCGATACAGGCCACCAAGCAGCGCGTTTGGATTTCCTAAGCCGTTGAGCTATCGGATGGGCCTGACGGTCCACTCCACGTTCGCGTCGAGATCCCCCGCGAACCCTCCGATCGTGAAACGCATCGGCGCCGTCACCGTGCCACGCATCGGACCGGGGCTACCCGCCAGGGGCAGTCCAGGCAGGGTCAGGGAGATGGCAAACATTGGGGTTCTGGTCTCGCGATCGGTCGTCGTCGATGGGCTTCCGCTGCAAGCACCCTGGGTCGTGGTCGTGGTCTCCCACTCCTCGGTCGCCTCCGCACCCACCGCAACCATCAACTGGTGCGAACTCAGATCGCCCGAAATCTCCCAGCGAGCCTGTGTGGTCATGATCGCCATCGAGCTATGGTCGGTCGTACGCAGGCTGGCGCGGCCCCGCGCCACGGTTTGACTCACCGACGCGTCGTCGATGGGGCACGCAGCCACGGTCTGACCCTCGTACCGGAATTCGGACTCCGCGGAGAATACCAAAGGCTCGGCGAGGCCACGGGGAGACCCCGCACCCGGAACGAGCTGCCAGGCTGGTCCCATCGCCGCGCCCACTGCGGGCGTCCCGTACGGGAAAGGAACCGAGGCCGTGTATCGCGCGGAATAGCGATTCACGCCGGTTCCCCGCGGCATCGCGATCGTGAAGTTCTCGGACCCCGACGCGGTCACCACCAGATCTACCACCCAGCCGTCCCCTGCCTCCCAGGGCGCGCTGTTGGTCGCGACGGCGGACAAACCCATTTGCGCCAACGCCGCGGCGATCTGGTCGGGCGACAGCCCCATGGCCTGGAGCTGGGCGGTCATCTGGGCCGCGGCGGTGGGGTCGAGGCCGGCAGGTGTCCCCGCAGGTGCGCCTCGTCCCGCTCCCGGCGGGACGGCGCCCCTACCCGCCGCACCCGGCGGTACTTGGCCCCGTCCACCTCTCCCCGGGGGTCCGCCGCGTCCACCCCCGAAACCACCAAACCCCGGAATGGTCATCGCGGTATAGTCGCCAGGAGGCTGGAAGAGGGAGGCGGGTTGTGCACCGACCTGGACGTTGGCGAAGTCGGTGGTCGTACCGTCGGCCTCCACGATGCGCACGGGGAATCTCAGCTCGGTGGCGATCCAGGCGGTCTCGCGCTCTCCGTCGCGCGTGTACTCCCAACCGCGCGCAGCATATCCGTTGACCGTTTCCGTGCCGAGGCTCCGGCAGTCGGTCACTTCCCCCGAGCCACATGGATTCGCGGGATCCATCGACGAGGCCCCCGGCGCCGTGAAGGGCGCGGCACCGAGGTCCATGCTCATGTAGGCCCGATCCTCCGGCATCAGGACGATCATCGTATTGGCCGCTCCATCGATGATCGCCGTCATCTGCTGGCCGTCCGACATTCCCTCGATGCGCATGCGGCCGCTGCCGAAGTACATCGTGCCCTCGAACGTGGCGTCACCGGTTTGGGTGACGTCGGCCCTGAACTGCGGCGCTTGCGCCACCAAGGGCGGGACTACCAGGAGGGCGAGGCCAAGTGAGAGGAAGACCGAGCGGTGCCACTGCATGGTGGGGTCTCCGTTTTGCGCGCGCTCAGACGGCGGAAATGCCGAGCCCGCGGTACGCTTCCAACGTACCGCGGGCTCCTGTGGGCGGCCAGCGTCCCGCGCCGGAGTTCGAGCTCGATCGGACGTTACCGACGAGTTCGGCGCCCGAGGGCTGACACCACCGCGCTGGCCCTCGCCCGCCACCCTCCTGGCCGGAGGCTTGGTGTGATCTCGATCGAACCGCAGCCGGACGACTCGCCCGCGCCGTTCACGCTAGAGCCGCTCGCCGGGCCGATCGCACCCGACGCGACAGACGACGTGACGTGCTCGATTCCGAACGGCGCGGCCACCTTCCCAGGGGCATGGCGAACCTCTCCGTGACCGTGCATGCGGCGGACATCGTGGCGAACAGCCCGGGGCGGAGTCGGAGCGGCGAGTGGCTCGACCGCGCGGACTCGCGAAGGGCCTTGGCGCATTCATGCATAAGTCGTGTCCACCTTTTAGTTTGACATTTGATGAACATAGGGTAGATTCAAGGCACATCCTCATCGACTCAGGAGTGCTTTCCTTGGAACCCCACCACCCGGTGCGATCCCGCGGCACCGCGCGCACCCGCGCCTTCCCCATCGACGTCGGCCGCGCCCTGCTCTTCGTGGCCGCCGGTCTCTCGTTCGTGGCCTCGGTCTACCCGTGGTGACGTTCATCACCGTGGTCGGTGCCTACACCATCCTGCTCGAGAGCTTCGCGGTCTCCAGGCGGGCAGAGCCCATCAGGGCGGAGGCGAAGCCCGCGCGCGAGGTGGTGGGCCGGCCGCTCGCGACGCGCGACGAGAGCCGGTAGAGGACGACGGACATGGATGCGACCCCCGAACGAGCGTCGGAGCTCGTGCGCGCTCGCCTCCGGGCCGCAGGCGCGCGGTTCCACGCGAACGACAACATCAGCGCCTACGTCGAGCCGGGTGAGCTGGACCTCATCCAGGCCGAGGTCGCGGCTCATCTCCGCGAGGCCCTGCGCGCCCTCGTCATCGACATCGAGAACGACCACAACACGCAGGACACCGCCGCCCGAGTGGCCAAGATGTTCGTTCGCGAGGTATTCGCGGGGCGTTATGCGGCCGCTCCGGGAGTGACCGAATTCCCGAACGTGTCCGGACTCAACGAGCTCATGATCGTCGGCCCGGTCACGGTGCGCAGCGCGTGCTCTCATCATCTCTGCCCGATCATCGGACGCGTCTGGGTCGGCGTCATGCCCAACGAGAGCTCGGCGCTGATCGGGCTCTCGAAGTACGCGCGGCTGGTCGAATGGATCATGACCCGCCCCCAGATCCAGGAAGAGGCGATCGCTCAGCTCGCCGAGCTCCTGCAAGAGAAGATGCGTCCGGATGGGCTTGCCGTCGTGATGGAGGCCGACCACTACTGCATGCAGTGGCGCGGCGTCAAAGACATGGACTCCAAAATGACCAACAGCGTGATGCGCGGATCGTTCCTCAGGGACGCCAACCTGCGGAGAGAGTTCCTCGCGCTGCTCGCCAGCCAGAAGGGAGGGCGCTGATATGCTCGTCAGACTCGTCTACGCGAGTCGGGCTTCGGAACCGATCACGGCGAAGATGTTGGATACGGTCCTTCAGCAGTCGCGTGGTTATAACCAGTCCCGGGGGATCACAGGGGTCCTGTGCGCCCACGAGGCCGGCAACAGCTTCTTGCAGGTGCTCGAGGGCTCACGCGAAGAAGTCAATCGACTCTACAACAAGATCGTGCGGGACCCCCGTCACACGGACGTGCTGTTGCTCGGGTACTCCGAGATCGGCGAGCGACGCTTCTCCAGCTGGCGCATGGGGCGGATCGACCTCAACCAGGTGAACCCGAGCGCGCTGCTCCGCTATTCGGAGCGGGCCGAGTTGGACCCGTCGACCCTGTCGGCGGAGAGGGCCTTGGCGCTGCTCGAGGAGTTGATCACGACCGTCACGGGCTGAACGAACGTTCACCCGGATGGTGGCTACGCCGACCGCTCCCCAGGGCTGGGCGTGAGCCACTCGATGACGGCCGCGTAGCCGAGGCTCTCGGGATCGTGCTTGAGGTATCCCGGCACGATCTGCAGCACGCGGAAGCCCTCGCGTAGCTGAAATGACAGCGTCGGATCCACGAGGCGTCCGCCCACGACCCGCTCGACGTACTCCTCGGCACTCATGCGGTGGGCGTATCGGTGATAGCCTCGCAGGCGCGCGGCTGCTCGGATCCGCAGCAGCCCGAGCCGGATGGCCAGCTCGCGGCGAGCGCGGTAGAGGGCGGACCCGACGCCCGAGCGCCGGATCGACGGATCCACCATCACCTCGGCACCGTACAGCGTCCGTCCATGCACGGGATCGTGATTGGTGAACATGCCGCTGTCGGTGAAGTCTCGCCACGAGCCTGCGGGCTCGTAGTCGTCCCAGCGCACGATGAGGCTGGCCGCCGCGCCCACGATCCTCTCCGCGCGCTCCGCCACGAACTGTCCTTCGGGGAAGATGCGCAGGTGCGAGGTGAGTTGTTCGACCCTCCAGGGCGGGTGGCCCGGGTAGACCCGGCCCGTGAGGGCGATGATCTCGTCGAAGTCCCGAGCCTCGGTGTTTCGCACGGTGACGCGGGCCCGGGGACTCAGAGGGATGTCTCCTCGAGAGCGCGCGTCACTTCGGACGTGCGCTGACTGTCGCGCAATGGCAGCACGGTTCCGGTGCGGCGTGCCTCTCGCAGTGTGGTGAGGTTCAGCTCGCCGATGACCATGGTCTCCTGATTGTGGATCCCCTCGGCCAGAATGCCGTCGCGCGCGAACGGGAAATCGCTCGGGGTCAGGATCGCGGCCTGTCCGTAGTTGAGCGAAACGGCGGGAACCATCGGCAGAGAGCCCACCGTGGAAGAGTGGATCACATAGAGGTGATTCTCGATCGCCCGAGCATGAGCGCAGTAGCGCACGCGGAGGAAGCCCTGGCGGTCGTCCGTGCAGCTCGGAGCCAGGAGGATATCGATGCCGGCGCGTGCGGCCACGCGGGCGAGCTCCGGGAACTCCACGTCGTAGCAGACCGTGATCGCCAGCTTGCCGAAGGACGTGTCGAAGATCCTCAGATGGTCGCCCGGGCGCACGAACCACTCCTCGGACTCGAAGCGCGTCATGTGGAGCTTGCGCTGGAAGTGGTGGTCGCCGTTGGGCCCGAAGAAGAAGGATTGGTTGTGGATCGTGCCGTTGCCCTCGCCACGAACCGGAATGGTGCCCGCGCAGATGTAGAGGCCGTGCCGGCGAGCGAGCGAAGCCATCATGTCGACGAATCGATCCACTTCGTCACAGAGCCCGACGACCTGCTCGGGGATCGGCCGCCGAATGTCCTTCAGCGTGAGGAGCTGAAGCGTGAAGTACTCTGGAAAGACGACCAGCTGGCACCGATAGTCGGCGGCCGTGTCCACCAAGCCCTCGACCTGGTCACGGAACGCCTCGAAGCTAGCCACCGGCCGGATGAAGTACTGGAGAGATGCCACGCGAATGCGTTCCACGATCGTCGCTTCCTTTGACGGGCGGGCGCTCACGAGTGGCGCCCCGACCCCGCAGTCTACCAAGGACAGCACGATCCCGCTCCAAGCTGCGCGCCCGACTTCGGTCAGTTCCCCACGGAACGCGGCTCAGTCCGCCGACCGCGGCGGCGCCACCGGGGCGGGAGAGCGCTCAGCGGCGCGCGCCGCGCGTGCCGCACGCAAGAAGTCGTGCAGCATCGGCGTGTCGTCGAACATCACTGTGTCGCCGCGCGGGTGGAACTCGGGGTGCCACTGCACCGCCGCCACGAAGGCGCCGCCCGGTCGGCGTACCGCCTCGATCATGGCGTCGTCGGGGCAACGCGCCTCGACGACGAAGCCGGGCGCGAGGTCCTTGATCGCCTGGTGGTGGATGCTGTTGACCGTAGCCTGCGGGCGCCGGGGGTACAGACGCGCCAGTTGGCTGCCCTCGACCAGCTGCACCGTGTGCACGTTGCGCTCGTAGTGCTCGCGGTTGATGTGCATGCACGCGTCGGGGCGCTGGGTCGCGATGTCCTGGTACAACGTGCCGCCGAAGGCCACGTTGAGCGCCTGCAGCCCGCGACAGATGCCGAACACCGGTTTTCCGGCGTCGATGAAGGCTTGTATGAGCTCGATTTCATAGGCGTCGCGCACCGGGTCGCCGGCCCACGCCGGGTCGAGCGGCTCCTCGCCGTAGCTTTTCGGGGCGACGTCGTTGCCGCCCTGCAGCACGAGCCCGTCGAGAGCCTCGGCGTAGTCGCCCAGGTGGAGTTCCTGGCGCGTCACGACGCTCTCCGAATCCACCGCTGGGATCATCACCGGCAGGGCACCGCCGCGGATCAGCCAGTGCGCCACCGACTGCTCCAAGTAGTGCAGCGTCTTGGTCCAGACCCCGCCGAGGTCGAGCACCGGGCCACTCGGGTAGTAGATGCGCGCCGAGACCCCGATCAGGAGCGCTGGTCGTTGATAGGGCATGTCACCTCGCCTGCATGGTGATGAGGCGCGTGTCGTGCTCGCGGGCGGCGCGAACGACCGCGGCTGGCGTGGAGCGCTGCGGGGGTCCTGGGCCGGCGGCCGCAGCGCACGCGAGCCCGATACCGGCCCCGATCATGGCGCCTCGCAATGAGTGGCGTCGGATCGTCATTCCTCAAGGTAACCGATGACGGTCCGGGCGGGGTCGGGCCGGTGGCAGTAGCATGAGGCAGGTACCATCGGCTGCCACGTGTCCCGGGTCCCATTCGCTGGAGGGAGAACGATGAGAGCGCACGTCACGGTCATTCTGCTCGGAGCCTCGTTGTCGGGCTTCGCTCCCGGAATCGGCGCGCAGGACCTCGACGCCCCTCGACCCATCGAGATGGGACGGAGCCTCTGGACCGAGGAGTTGACCTGGATGGAGGTGCGCGACCGGATCGCGGAGGGGTTCACCACCGTCCTCATCGGCACCGGAGGGATCGAGCAGAACGGACCCTATCTCGTGACGGGGAAGCACAACTACGTGCTCGCGACGGTGATGCCACACATCGCGCGCGCGATCGGGAACACGCTCATCGCGCCCGTGGTGAAGTTCGTCCCCGAGGGGTCGGTGGAGCCTACGAAGAGCGGCCACATGCTCTACCCCGGCACCGTCAGCGTATCTCCAGCCACCTTCGAGGCACTGCTGACCGACATCGCGAAGAGCTATGCTGCCCACGGCTTCCGCGACATCGTCCTGATCGGCGATAGCGGCGGCAACGGACCGGGGATGCGGAACGTGGCGGCGGCGCTGAATGACCAGTGGACCCGCCAGGGAGCCCCGGCGCGCACGCACTACCTACCGGAGTACTACGACGAAGACCGCTGGAGTTACGACTTCCTGAAATCCCAGGGCATCACGCAGATCGACTCGATTTCCGGAACGCGGGTGGACGAGCGGACCGACCGGCGCAACGGGATGCACACGGACATCTACTACGAGGCGCAGTCCGCGGTGCAGAGCGCCGACTACATTCGCGCGACCCAGCGGGAGGTGGTGGGGCAGCTCAACCTGCACGGCGTAGACCTCTCCCCGATCTCGGAAACCATCGACTTGGGCCAGAGACTGGCCGCCTATCGCGCCGAGATAACCGCCCGTGCGTTTCAGGCTTCGATGCGGCGGATCCGTGGGGGTTAGCCGCAGCGGGCCATGAGGGTCGCCAGAGCACCGATAGCCCGGGGCCTCCGGCCCGCTCGATCTTGCCGAGCGAGTCGAAGGCCCCGGGGTCCGTGCGCGGCGCGCTACGACTGCACGACGATCAGGTAGCGGCTGTTGGCCCAGAAGCGCTGCGGGTCGGTGATGCTCAACGCTGCGCCCGAGACGCGACCCTCGTCATCCTGCGGCGTTCCGACCGCCGCCAGGTCCTGCGGCGTGACGACCGTCCACTTCGCGTCGGCCTCCGTGGCAGGGAGAGGAATGCTCGTGAGCATCCGCTGGTCTCCGGCCATGAACATCGTCTGGTCGATCGTGCGCGACGGCACGAGCGTCTTGCCGCGCTTGCCGAAGACGAACAGCACCCGGCTACCGCCCTCTTCGCGGATCACGCCGCGACCGAGCAGCTCTTCCTTCGTGCCGACGATGTACCAGACGGTATTCGCGTCGTCGGTGATGCGTGTGACCGTCTGCTCCAGTTGTCGGTTCACCTGACCCTGGCGCGCGGTCTCCGCTTCGAGGCCGGAAATGGCGGCCTCCAGCGACGCGACCCGCTGACGTTGACCCTCGAGGGCCGCCCGCTCCTCGGCAATCGACGTCTCGAGCGCCGCGATCCGTTGCGCCTGCGCTGCCGATGTGGCGCTCACCGATCTGAGGCGCGAGGCGGCGGTGCCGAGCTGCTCCTCCATCTCGCTCAAACGTCCGACCAAGCGGCCCACCGCTACCGGCACCGACGCCCGAATCGCGGGTTCCGCCGCGGGCGCGGGCACCATGCTCAAGTTCGCCAGCTCGGCCTCGACCTGACTGATCTCGGCAGTGAGCCGCGCGACCTCGGTCTGTAACCGCTCCCTGTCCGCAACGACGATTGGCAGTTCCGCGAGCTGCTGCTCCTGTTCCGCGGAAGGTCCACACGCCGCCGCGACCATGCCCGCGACCATCAACCATCCCAATGTCCATGTTCTGCCGACCATCGTGACCTCCCTCAACCGCCTGCTGTACTCTTGCGTCCTCGACTCTCTGCTGGTAATCCGCCAGCAGGTGCGCGGATGCCGAACGAGAGCGGACTCAGGGAGGGATAAACGCAAAAGGCGTGCCGAGAGCGGTTCACGCTCTTTTCGGGCCAACGGCGCGGAGATTTCCCGCTCTGGGCAGGCTCGCCGGAGCGGGCGACCCCAAAGGGTCACACCGAGCATGGGTCAGAAAACCACAACTACGCCACCGTCGGGGCCGGTGTGCCCACGCGCGCCCAGCCCCGCGCCGACAGCCACGTTTCGGCCTCCTTGCGGCGGGGGTCGAACACCATGACATCGACTTCATCGCCCGCGCGGAACACGGTCTCCTCGTCCACCGGCCGCACTCGGCTACCACGACGCAGGGTGAGAAGCAGGAGGGCCCCGTTCGGTTCCGGCCACGCCGCACCAGGAGCCGGATCCTCGGCCGGAGAGAGGCCGAGCCGCCAGCGCTCGAGAGCGGCTTGGCGTCGGTCGAGGCGGTCCGACCACACCGCAGGGTCTTGCCCCCCACCGAAGAGGATCACCGCGCCGGCATCCTGCGCGTTCTCCATGGGCAGGCTGCGTGCCTCGGCCTTGAGGGCCACGTACACGCGAGGGATGCGCGTTTCAGCGCGTACCTTACCAGCCCATAGCATGTTCACTTCCTCGTTCGGGGTGAGCGCGGCGCACCCGATGCGCGAGTCGAGGTCCACCCGCTGGAGCACCTCGGCGACGAGCCCCTGGCCGAACTGGGCTGCGAATCCCTGGTCGCGGGCAGCCCGGACGTTCGTGGGATTGGAGTCGATATAGACTATCTCCGAGTGCTCCTCCCGCAGCAGCTTCCCGAGCTCGAAGGAGAGAGGGTTCGCCCCGAGGATCACCCATCCTCGCTCGCTGGGTCGTCGTACGCGGAACACGCGCGCGAGCACTCCGCCGCTCACGCCATGCACGGTCACGGTCACCGCGATCACGACGAAAACCAGCGCGCGGAGTTCGGCGCCGCCGGGGACGCCCCTCTCGGCGAGCGTCTGCGCGAACAGGGACGCCACCGCGGCCGCCACGATGCCGCGCGGGGCCAGCGACGCGAGAAACGCGCGCTCGCGTGGGCGCAGCGCCGTGCCCAGCGAACAGAAGAAGACCTGGGCGGGGCGTACCACCAGCATGAGCGCCGCCACGGTCGCCACCGCCGGCCAACCCAGGTTCCGAACCTCGGCGAGCCGCACGTCCGCGGCCAGGAGCACGAAGAGCAAGCCGATCAACAGCGTCGTCAGCTGCTCCTTGAACTCGAGGAGGGTCTGCCCCACTCGCGTGCGGATGTTTCCGACCACGAGTCCCGCAGCGACGACGGCCGCGAGGCCGCTTTCGCCGAGCGACGCCTCGGCGATCTGGAACAGCGCGATGACCAGGGAGAGCACGAGGATGTTCTCGAGCCCCTCTGGGATCATGCGAGGCAGGCGCAGCAGCAGTGCGATGAGGGCGCCGGTCGCGGCGCCGATCAACGCCCCGCTGCCCAGCACCACCATCGGGCGCGCCAACGTCGTCGCCGCCGCATCCGCGTACAGGAACTCGAGAGCTACGACGGCGATGATCGCGCCGATCGGATCGATGAGCACGCCCTCGGCCTCGAGGATCGTGCTGACCGGTTGCTCGACACGGAGCCTGCGCACGAGAGGCGTGACCACGGTCGGTCCGGTAACGATGACGAGCGTGCCGAAGAGCGTGGCGAGGCGCCAGTCCCAACCCATGATCCAGCGCGCGGCCAGCGTCGCTCCCAGCGCAGTCAGGAGCGCCCCCAGCGTGACGAGCCGCCGAATGATCAACGCCTCCGCGCGCAGACGCCGCACGTCGAGATTCAAGCCGCCCTCGAAGAGGATCACGGCGACGGCCATGCCGACGATCATCAGGAGGCCATCACCGAGCGCCGCGGGCCTCACCACGTCGAGCCCGTCCGGGCCCACGATCAACCCGGCTGCGAGCAGAAGGACGATGCCCGGAAGACGCAGGTGGCGTGCGATCACCTGCGCCACCATGCCGATGGCGAGCGCGAGTGCGAACCCGAGGGCGGGATTGTCGAAGGTTTGCATGGGGCGCGTTGATTTTACGTGAACCTAGCGGCGCTGCGTCCAGGCAAGCGCCGACGCCGGCCCCCCGCTCCGATCAGAGCATCCCGCTGGCGAGGGTCGCGAGGCCCAGGAACGTGGAGAACCCGACGATGTCCGTGACCGTGGTCAGCACGATCGAGGACGCCGCCGCGGGATCCTGCTTGAGGAGAATCAGGGCCATCGGGACCGAGGCACCGGCCAGGCCCGCGATCACCATCGAGATCACCATGGCGGTCCCGATGACCAGGGACAGCCCGGCGGACCCGCTCCAGAGGTAGACGCCGAGCGCGGTCACGAGTGCAACGGTCGTCCCGTTCACCAGGCCCACCACGAGTTCCTTACGAGCCAGACGGAACCAATGGCGCACGCGAACCTCCCTCAGTGCAAGCCCGCGCATGGTGACGGCCAGCGCCTGCGCCCCGGTGTTACCGGACTGACCAGCGACCACGGGGAGCAATACCGCCAACGCCGTGAAGCTCGCGATGGTGCTCTCGAATAGACCCACCACCGACGAGGCGAGGAACGCCGTGAGGAGGTTGACCTGGAGCCATGTGAGTCGCTTCCGCACCGCGAACCACGGGCTGGAGAACGCGCGCTCTTCTCTGCTCACGCCTACCATGGTCTGCAGATCGGCAGTGGCGTCCCGCTGGCTCGCGGTGAGGAGGTCGGCGTAGCGGACGACGCCGACCAGCCGGTCGCCGATGTCGACCACCGGCACGCTGGTCAGGCGGCTCTCGTCTGCAATCGCCACCACCTCGTCCAACGGCGCGAGCGCCTGGATCCGCGGCGGATCCGTCGCGGCCAGCTCCAGTAGCGGAGTGGACGGCGGCGCGAGGGCCAGCTCGGGCACGCCGATGGATCCCACCAGGCGTCCGTCCGCGTCGGTGAGGAACACGTCGTGGACCTTGCCCTGAAGCGACCGCACGTGGGACAGCGCCTCGCGCGTCGTCGTGTCCGGCCGAAACGCCGCTACGCGCGGATCCATGATGGCCCCCGCGACCCCGGGAGAGTACGTGAGCAACTCCTCCAGTTCGTGCGCCAGCTCGGGACCGAGCGTGTTCAGCCTGGCGCGCCGCGCGGGCTCGTCGAGGCGCGTGATCAAGGCCACGGCGCGCGCCGGCTCGAGCGCGCCGAGGATCGTCGTGGCGTGGGGATCTTCGAGCGCTTCGACCACACCGGCAGCTCGGTGAGGCGAGAGCCGCCCGAGTACGTCGGCTGCGAGGTCGGGCTCCAGGCCTTCGAGAAAGCGAGCCGTGCACTGCGTATCCACGTGATCCAGCAGCGCTGCGGCCTCGCCCGGATACAGACGTGCCCCCGTACCGGCGAGCCCGCGCATCGTGCGCTCACGTGACATGTTCGTCCTCCGTTGCGATCTGAGGCGGGGGTGTCAGGCTCGCCAGGATCCCCGAGAGTCCTGCCCAGTACGCCTCCGACAGACCGAGGAGCGTCGCCACCATCGGCCGCTGCGGCTGCCAACTCAAGCGGCGCAGGGTCTGGTGTCGGATGGCGCCGACCAAGTGGCTTGCCCGGTCGACCACGGGCAGCTCGTCGCGGTCCAACCACGCGGGGTGCCCGACGATCACGGGGAGCTCGTCGTGCGCATCCAAGCGCGCCGGGTCGGCGCGCATGAGGACCGCGAGGGACTCCCGCGCAGGAGCCTCCATCAGATCGGGAAGCGCGAGCGTCCCCACCAGGGCACGATCCCGCGTCACGATGTACAGCTCATGGAACCCGCGAGCGCCGTCGCGGCGAAGTTGACGCTTCGCCTCGGCAACGGTGAGATCCTCGGGCAAAGCCGGCACCAACGGGTCCGCGAGCGCCCCTGCCGTGTCGTTCGCAAAGGACAGCTTGGCGCTGAGACGTCCCCGCACCTCCTCTTCCAGGCGCTCGAGCACGGACTCGCGGCGTTCGGGTCCGAGTCGTCGCAGTGCCGCGACGCCGGCATCGGGAGTCAGGAACGCGAGGATTCCCGCCAGTTGCTCCTCCGTGAGCGCCGCGGCGCAGGAAGCGGCGTGCGTCGGACCCAGCGCGTCGAACACCTCGGCGCCTACGGCGGCAGGAACCGCAGCGAGCACCCCCGCGGCGAGCGCCGGGTCCTCGAGCTCCAGTCGGCGAGCTGCTTCGCGTGGATGCCTGGCCATGAACGCTCGAGCCACCTCCTCGTGGGCTTTCATGGTCAAGACTCCGTGACCAGCACCGACGCCTCTTCACTGAATTGCTTCGCCGGAATCATGACCCGCCCTTCCGGGCCGGCGATGAACACGGCGGTGGGCGTCGTCTGCAAGATCCGGCCTTGCACGCCGCCAACCCGCACGGTCTGACCGACCTGATAGGCTTGGGCGACGTAGTGCGCCGCGATGATGTTGCTGACGGCCGTGCGCGCGCCGAGCCCGAAAGCGAGGCCGGCACCTGCCAGGATCGAGCCGATGACCACGGCTACCACGACGATGAGGATGTCCGCCTGAATCCCCACCTGCTCCACGGCGACCACCGTGGCGACGAGCATCACGGTGCCGCGCACCGTGGCGCCGATGGCGGGCCCGGCTGCCATGCCCGTACCCGTCGCGGTACGCGCCGCGGCGTTTCCAGCCACCTTCGCGCCGATGATCCCCGCGAAGATCACCACGAGCGCTGCCAGGACGTTCGGCAAGTAATACGCGACCCGGCTGAGCGACCCCGTCACGACCGGTAGGCCGAGCGTCTCGAGTGCGGCGGCCAGGAACATGATGAACACGACCCAGAACGCGAATCCTCCGATCACGCCGGGTGCCTGGGCCATCGCTCCGCTGCTTTCGATCGCGCTCTGGAGCGACGCCTGGCGACCCAGGCGCACGAAGAGGGCCTTCACCGTGCGCCGAGCACCCCAGGCGAGGAGGCGTCCGAAGATCCAACCCGCCCCCACCAGCACTGCCGCACCGAGCAGAGCCGGTGCGAAGGCGGCGAGGCTCTGAGAGACATCACGGAACGCTGAAAGCCAGTCCTGCGGTGTCATGAGACCTCCGTGGAGTGGGCTGCCGTGCTGCATTCGTCATACGCGACGCCGCGCCGTCTGTGCCCTCG
>CAZBCN010000080.1:0-15327 GCA_964490285.1 uncultured Gemmatimonas sp.
AAATGCCCGAAGATGCGGTCGAGCTCCATGCAGATCACGCGCACGACCTTGCAGCGTTCGGTGACCTGAATGCCCATGAGCTTCTCGACCGACATCACGTACGCGCAGTTGTAGATCAGAGGCGCGAGGTAGTCCATGCGGTCGGTGAGCGGCACCACCTGATTCCACGAACGGTACTCGCCGAGCTTCTCGAACGAGGAGTGCAGGTATCCGATATGCGGCACGACGCTAAGGACGGTTTCGCCATCGAGCTCGCAGACCAGTCGCAATACGCCGTGCGTGGCGGGGTGCTGCGGCCCGATGTTGATCAACATCTCCTGCGTGTCGAACTCGGGCTCCGGCAGGTCGAACGGAGTGAACGGGCTCGGCGTCGGCCGACCGTCCACACCCATCTCGGGGTTTCTGCCGACGGCCAACTCCAGGGTCTTCTGCGCCATCAGGCTCCGCCCTCGACGTCCGTCGGAACCCCGGAGGCCGAGACCTGCTGCGGCGTGCCACCGTGCTGGAGGTCCGTCGCCGTGTAGAACCGGTCGACGTTCTGCGCGAGCGCGCGCCGAGTCTGCTCGGCCCGGGAGAACCGGCCGCGCAGCGGGAAGTCCTTCCTCAGCGGATGGCCCTCCGCGTAGTCGTCCGGCATGAGGATGCGTCGGAGGTCAGGATGGCCGCGGAAGGTCACGCCGAACAGATCGTAGACCTCGCGCTCGAGCCAGTCGGCCGAGTGCCAGAGGCCCGCGACCGAGTCGATCTCGAGCGCGTCCACCGGCAGCTCGCAGCGCACGCGAAGCGCACGCTTGTGCACGGTCGAGAACATCTGGTAGACCACGTCCACGAACCCCGTGCCGTAGTCGACGCCCGTCACGTCGGACATCATGTCGTACCGCTGAGTCGGGTCGTCCTTGAGCCACTGCAGGATCTCGAGGCTCTTCTCCGGCGCGATCCAGACGACCGTCTGGTCCCCCGCGCTCACACGGTGTCGCCGGATCGAGTCGCCGAAGCGCGCCGAGAGCGCGGCGACCGATGGGTGGTCGCTCGGGGGCGCGGGCGGGGCGGCGACCACACGGATCGGCGCATCGGACGGGAGCGGCCCTGCCTCGACCGCGTCGAGCCCTCCCTTGGCCTTTGCCGTCATGACTTGGGGTCGGGGGAGAGTCGATCCTGCTGCGTCGAGTTCCCGAACGGTCCCGTGAGCTCGACGATCTCCGCCTCGCCGGCCTCCGGGAGCGCGACCCGCATCGGGTCCTCGGCCCGGTGCTCGAAGTGCCGTCCGAGCGACTCCTGGCGGATCTTCTCCTGGATCATCATCAGGCCGTAGATCAGCCCCTCGGGACGCGGAGGGCACCCGGGCACGTAGACGTCGACCGGGATGATCGTGTCGATCCCCTGCACCATCGAGTAGACATCGAACACGCCGCCCGAGCTCGCACACGCGCCCATCGAGACGCACCACTTCGGCTGCGGCATCTGATCCCAGATGCGGCGGAGTACCGGTGCGAGCTTGTAGGGGACCCGGCCCGCGCAAATGAGCACGTCGGCCTGGCGCGGGCTGAACGACATGCGCTCCATGCCGAAGCGCGCCAGATCGAAGTTGGATGCCGCAGCGGCCATCATCTCGATCGCGCAGCACGCCGTTCCGAACGGCATCGGCCAGAGCGAGTTCCGCCGCCCCCAGTTGATGACGAAGTCCAGCTTCGTGGTCAGGAACGTCGGGCCGCCAGCACCGAAGAGCCCGCCTTCGGACTTGCTGACGCCGCCGCCCGGGAGGATGTCGCCTAGGCCCACTCGAGGCCTCCCTTCTTCCACTCGTAGACCAGCCCGGCCGCCAGGACGCCCACGAAGATGAGCACCGCGACGAACGGACCCCAGCCAAGGTCACGCATCTGCACCGCCCACGGAATCAGGAAGATCGTCTCGATGTCGAAGACGATGAAGCTGATCGCGACCATGTAGAACTTCACCGAGAAGCGGTGCCGCGTGCTGCCGAGCGGGATCATACCCGACTCGTAGGGCATCAGCTTCTGGGGCGTGTCGCGACGGGGGTTGAGGAGGTGGGAGGTGACGACCATCCCCAGGGCATTCACGATCGAGATGCCGAGGAGGAGAAGGAAAGGGAGGTAGGCTCCCGACATGGGTCGTCTCGATTTGTGAAATCGTTCACGAGGCCCGAAGGACGGCGCAAAGGTACCGGACGCGTCGTCTGAGTGTCAACCGGACCTGGCTGCGGTTTTTCGGGCTTTTTCCGACGTTTGCGCGACCCATCCGAGCGCGTATGTTTGGCCGCCCGCGCGCCGCCCGCGGCCCATTTCCCAGGACCGTTCGATGCCGATCAAGAGCGACAAGTGGATACGCCGGATGTGCGAAGAGCACGGGATGATCGAGCCCTTCGAGCGCGGCCAGGTGCGCGAAGGCGTCATCTCCTACGGGCTCTCGTCATACGGCTACGACATCCGCGTGGCGCCCGAGTTCAAGGTGTTCACCAACGTCCACAACGCGCTCGTGGACCCCAAGAACTTCGACGACCGCTCGTTCGTGGACATCCACGGGCCCTCGTGCATCATCCCGCCGAACTCGTTCGCGCTGGCGCGCACGCATGAGTACTTCCGGATACCGCGCGGCGTACTCGCGATCTGCGTGGGAAAATCGACGTACGCACGTTGCTTCAGCGGCGACACGCGAGTGGCGCTGGTCGATGGATCTGCGCCCACGCTCGAGGAGATGGCCGTGCGTCACCAGAACGGTGAGATGTTCTGGGGATACTCCCTCGGCGAGTTCGGCCGCATCGAGGTGACACTCCTCGACGCGCCCCGGTTCATCGACCGCGACGCGCTCTTGGAGATCACGCTCGACAACGGGCGAACCGTCCGGGCCACGCCCGACCACGTCTTCATCATGCGGGACGGCCGGCGATCGACCGCCGCGGAGCTTCGCCCTGGCGATTCACTCATGCCGCTCTACCGCGAGCTCATCCGCGGATATGAGTCCGTCTACCAGCCCCTGAACGGGCACCTCTTGCCGACGCACCGACTCGCGGACGAGTGGAACGTCCGCCAGCGCATCTACAGGGATGAGCCCGGGACGCATCGGCACCACAAGGACCACGACCGGCGAAACAACAACCCGTGGAACCTCGAGCGCATGACAGCGGCGGAGCATGTTCGCCACCACAACGCGTTCACGTTCGGGCCTGACTTCGATCCAGATGAGCACAGCGACGCGATCAAGGCAGGGCTCTCGCGGCTGTCGTCGGATCCGGAGTGGAGAGAGAACTACGTTCGCGTGCAACGCGACCGTGCTGTTCAGTTCTGGCACGATGCCCGCTACGAGGACGCGCGCGCCGATCTCCGCCGGTTGCGCATCGCCATTTGGAGCGACGAGGGGCGGCGGGAGGCAGCGCGGACCCGCATGACCGACCGGTACGCTGATCGAGCCGAACGGGATCTTCAGGCCCAGAGGATGCGGGCGGCTTGGGCGGCGGACGACGGCTCCCGACGGCAGCGTCAGCAGCAGGTAGCGCGAGGGATCAACCTGCGTGTCGAGATCGACGCGGAAGCGGTTCGAAAGGCGTTGGACACGGCCGGTACCATTCGCGGAGCGGCAGATCTCCTCGGGTGCGATCGCTCGGTGTTCCGCCGCTTTCCGGAAGTCGTCGACGCGTTCCGCGGCAGACGCGCCGGCAACGAAGGACGCAACCACAAAGTCGTATCCGTCCGCGACCTCCCGGGCCAGCATGACGTCTACTGCCTGACGGTTCCGGAGGCGGGCAACTTCGCCCTCGACGCGGGGGTCTTCGTCCGGAACTGCGGCTTAGTTGTGAACGTGACGCCGTTGGAGCCCACCTGGGAGGGCTACCTCACGCTCGAGATCTCGAACACGACGCCGCTTCCCGCGAAGGTCTACGGCGGCGTGGGCATCGCTCAGCTCCTCTTCCTCGTGGCCGACGAGGAGCCCGAGACGGCCTATGCGGACCGGAAGGGCAAGTACATGAAGCAGACGGGCGTCACGTTGCCCAAGCTGTAAAGCTCGACTTCGCTGTCCTGAGCCTACGTCAGGTTCGCGATCACCTCGCGGATGAGATCCTGGCACGACTCGACGAAGTCGGGGAGATTACGCTCGATCGCCTTCAAGCGCTCGCGGCGCTGCTCCAGATCGATGACCATCTGGTCCGTGAGCTTGGTCCGGCCTTCGATGCTTCTCCTCAGCGCCTCGGCCGCCGCCAGCGCCTCCGCCGGGTTGGTCGCCGTATTGGTCGTGGTTCGCGTGACGAGCTGCCCGTGGGGGTCGCGTACGGTGTAGGAGTACGTGACCTCGGTCGGATAGATGGTCTTCGGATCGTCGGCCAGCTTCCGGGCGTGGGCGGCGGCGTCACCCAGTCGGGACACCTCGGTCTGCTTGTTCGTCCACTCCTGCGCGAGGTCGCTCTCCAAGGACGCCGCACCGCTCATGGACAGGCTGACCACATCGTCCGAGGCTCTTGCCGGTGTCTCGGCCCACCCGAGCGCCTCTCCTGCCGTGGCCAGGGCCCGTCGGAGTTCCTCGCGCTGGCGGGGGACCAGTGCGCGGCCCTCGTGCGCGAGGGCCAACAGGGCCAGCTGTCGGGACACGACGAGCAGCTCCGGACGCTCCGCCACATCACGGCTGGGCCCCTTCCGGCGCTTGACTCCTGAACCTGGCATTCGACCTCTCCCGGGCGACGAGTTGTCGCGCAGGCGACCGATCGTCGCTCACCCGCGCACGCAATATTAACGGATCGAGGCGCGGATGACCTTCCGAACCCCCGGACGGCCCCGTATGATCGGCCGCGAGACGAAGACCCACATGGTCCTGGAGGAGCCGCGCCATGCGCTATTTCGCCCTGTCCGTGCTGACTCGTTCTTCGGCGGTGGCCCTGGCGTTGGCAGCGTCCGGTGGGGGCGTCCAGGCGCAGTCGGGCCCCAACCCGTACCGCCTGGTGGAGGGCCTCCAGGCCGGGGGCGGGCCAGGCCTCATTGGCGGCGCGTGGGCGAAGCTGCCGGCCGGCCGAGAGATGGGCTCACCCGGGGGACTCCACGTGGACGTGGACGGGGCGCACATCTGGGCGATCGTGCGGTGCGGGAGCGACGGCACGCCCCGCGGTAGCCAGACCTACTGCAACCAGTCCGATCTCGATCCCGTCCTGCGGTTCGATCCGGAAGGGAACGTCACGAGCATGTTCGGCGCTCGCCAGTTCGACTGGCCGCACGGACTCCACGTCGACCGCGAGGGAAACCTCTGGATCACCGAGGCGGGCGGCGCGGGTCGGGGGCAAGGGGTCACCAACGCGGCTGGCCGGCCGGTCGGACATCAGGTCTTCAAGTTCTCACCGAGCGGCACGCTCCTCATGACGCTCGGCGAAGCCGGCGTCGCCGGGAGCGGACCCAACCACTTCACCGCCCCGAGCGACGTCGTCACGGCGCCGAACGGCGACATCTTCGTGGCCGACGGCCACAACGCGACCGGCAACAACCGGATCGTGAAGTACTCCCGCGATGGAACGTTCATTCGCGCGTTCGGCGAGACGGGGTACGGCCCGGGGCAGCTCCGGGGGCCGCACGCCATCGCCATGGATTCGAGCGGGCGCATCTTCGTCGCCGACCGGCAGAACCAGCGTATCGTGATCTTCGATCAGGACGGGAACTACCTGACCCGCTGGACCCAGTTCGGGATGCCGAGCGACATCTGGATCGACGACGCGGATCGGATCTACGTGGCCGACTCCGAGTCGGACATGAACGAGAACCCCGGATGGGAGAAGGGCATCCGCGTCGGGGACGTGCGGACCGGATGGGTCGACTTCTTCATCCTGGACGGCGGCGACAACCCGCCGATCACCGCGGGCGGAAGCGGTGCCGAGTCCATCACCGTGGATCGCGCGGGCAACATCTACGCGGGCGAGCCGCGGCCTCAGCGCCTGCTCAAGTACGTGCGCATCCGCTGAGCTCGCCAGGATGCCGAGCCCTCCCTCGACTCTACGACTCGAGAACAGGCACACGACCGAAGTGCTCGACCTCCGCCGCGTCATGCGGGACGGTGTGGAGGTCCTCGAGATGAGAGCATCGATCGCGGCCGGGGGCGAAGGTCCGCCCCTCCACATCCACTTCGAGGAGGCCGAGGAGGACCTGGTCGTGAAGGGGGTACTGACGGCGCAAGTGGACGGCGTTCGCGTCCAGGCCGGGCCGGGCCAGGTCGCATCCCTGCCGAAGGGCCTACCGCACCGGTGGTGGAACGAAGGGACGGAGCCCCTCGAGTTCGACATTCGCGCGTGGCCGATCGTCGACCTGGACCGCTACCTCCAGGCCGTCTTCGAGGTCGTGAACGCCAGCCCGCCCGGTCGCCCTTCCCTCTTCTACATGGCGCCCGTGGCCCTTCGCCACTGGCGGACGCAAGCGCTGCTCGTACCGCCGCGCGCGGTCCAGGCGGTCGTCTACCCCGTAGTCATCGCGATCGGCACACTGCTCGGGAAGTACCGCGGAATCGACTGGCCGGGGTGCCCTGCGCGATGCACGGGGACGGCCCCGCTCTCCAAGAGCGGTTAGTCCTGGGCGTCAGGCAGGTCGCCTCCGAGCGGTTGCCGTGGAGGCCGCGCTGCGGCGCGCGCTTACTCCGCGCTCACCGTGAAGGCGAAGTTCCCCTGCACCGTGTGGCCGTCGTCGCCGATGCCGCGCCACGCGACCGTGTAGCGGCCCGCCGCCAGGCGGCGGCCCACCGCGATGGAGTAGATCTTGCCGTCCGCGGCATCACGGGCCGGCTCTGCCGTCGCGACGGCCGCTCCCGCCGGGTCGACGAGGCGAATGCCTACCGACCCGTCCTTCGCCACCTGTGTGAACCAAAGGCGGACCTCGGCGGGCGAGGCGACCGTGGCGTCCGCGGCCGGAAGCGAGCGGCTGAGCCCGAAATGGAGGAGGTCGGCGCTCGCCGCGCCCATCGTGAGCAGCAGGCCCGCCGCCAGCATCAGGAGCTTCGACTTCATGATCCACCTCGTGCGAGAGACGCCGCTCAATGTACGCGTTGTACCGCGCGGAGGCGACGAATGCTCCCGATCCCGACCGCCGGACCGAGCGCCAGGAAGGCGAATGCCCAGCGCCACTCCACGGCATCGACCATCAGGGGAACCGCTTGGATCGTGACCATCGTCAGCAGGAACCCCATCGATGTCTGAAGCATGAGGGCCGTTCCGACCGAGTCCGGCGGTGCCACTTCGGTCACGAGCGCGCTGAACTGGGCCGAGTCGGCCACCACGAAGAAGCCCCATACCCACGTGAGGAGCGCGACGATCCAGAAGGGGGCACCGAGCGACAGGCCGGCGAGCACGCAACACGCACCGCTCACGGCCATGGCGAGGTTCACGACACCGTGGCGCCCGACGCGATCGGCGGCCGCGCCGCCCCACACGCACCCGAGTCCGCCCGCGGCGATCGCACCGAACGCGACCAGATCCACGCCGGCGCTACCGACCTCGCCCGCGGCGGCGACCACGAGGAACGTGGGCACCCACGTCCACATCGCGTAGAGCTCCCACATGTGCCCGAGGTAGCCGCCGGTGGCGAGCATCGTGTCGCGGTGGCGGAGGATCCGCCCGACCCGGCTCCACTCGAAGGGGCGTGACGGGAAGGCGAACGGTCCGTCTCGGTACGCTGCGGCGACGAGGAGCGCCGCGAGCACACCAGCCGCCGACGCACCGCCGATGACCATCGTCGACGACGCTCCTCCGATCGCCTTCAACAGGTAAGGCATCGCCTTCCCGATGGTGAGCGCACCCACCAGCGTGCCGATCGCGAACCCGCGGGCCGAGCGGAACCATGTCGCCACCATCTTCATGGCCGGTGGATATACGCCGGCGATGAACGCGCCGGTGAGGAAGCGGGCGACGAGCGCCGACTCGTAGCCCGGCACGACGAGGAGGAGCGCGTTTGCAGCGGCGGCGAGCAAGGCGGATGCTGCGACATATGCCCGCGGCGACAAGGTGTCCGCGAGGTTGAGCACGGCCGCGGCCGCCGTCCCGACGACGAACCCCAGCTGGACGACGGTCGTGAGGAGTCCAACCTGCGCGTCGCGGAGGGACCAACGGAGCTGCAGCTCGGGTGCCACCGCGGTGGCAGTCATCCAGGCCGAGAGCGAGAGCAGCATCGCGCCCGAGAGGAGCGCGAGCATGCGCCAGCGGCGCGGATCGTCGTCCGTGGCGGGAGTCGCCACCCTATCCCGCGATCTGCTTGGCCACGAACCACAGGTTGGCCGGCCGCTCGGCCAGCCGGCGCATGTACCAGGGGAACCAGGCCTCGCCGTAGCTGATGAGCACGCGCACCCGGTGCCCGTTGCGTGCCAGCCGCTGTTGTTCGGAGCGCGCGATGCCGAAGAGCAGCGCGTGCTCGAACGACCCCTTGGCGAGCCCCAGCTCGACGGCCATGCGGCCGGCCTCGGCGATCATCCGTGGATCGTGCGTGGCGATCACGGGACGCCCCTTCCCTCCCTGGGCGCGGGCGCGCAGCAGGCGCGACGTGATCTGCACGAAGCTCCGATCGACGTCGCTCTTTCTCGCCATGGCGACCGTGGCGGGCTCCTGGTACGCCCCCTTCACGATCCGGATGGACGGATCGAGCGGCAGAAGCGCTTCGAGATCGGCCGCCGTGCGGTGCAGGTACGACTGCAGACACACGCCGACATTCATCCCCTCGCCCCGCAGGCTGCGGAAGATGTCGAGCGTCGCATCCACGTACTGGGAGCCCTCCATGTCGATCCAGAGCATCGAGCTCGTGGCGCGCGCGAGGCTCGCGATACGATCTCGGGCGGCGGCGACACCGAAATCGAGGCCCAGCTGCGTGGGCTTCACCGAGACCTCGGCATCGATCCCTTTCGCCGAGATGGCCGCAAGCACACGCCCGTAGTGCTCGAGTACCTCGCCCGCCTCGGCCTCGGACCGGAGGTTCTCGCCGAGCTGGGTGAGCGTGGTCGCGATGCCCTCCTTACCGAGCTCCGCGGCCGCTCGGATCGCGTCGTCGAGATGCTCGCCCGGCATGAAGCGACGCGTGGCGCGCCGCACGAAGCCGTACCGAGGGAGCCGCTCGGCGAGGAGTGGGTTCGTCGACGCCCAGAGCAGAGCCTGGCGCAGCATTCGTTGGGGGGATCCTCGGGACCGGTGCGGGACGCCGAATGCTACCGGAGGTGACCGGAGGTGCAAGGGCGTCGCGGCTCGCCATTGCCCGGGCGCCACTCCCGGAGCATAGTGCGCGGCTCCACCCTTCCGACCCTCCCGACCCCCAGTAAGGCGATGCCGAAGACGGTCGATCGCGCGGCGCGACGCACCCAGTCCTTCACCGAGTCGGTCATCCGGGAGATGACCCGCGTCGCCAAGGAGCACGATGCGGTGAACCTGGCGCAGGGGTTCCCGGACTTCGCCGCGCCCGAGCTGCTCAAGGAGGCCGCCGCCGCCGCGATCCGGGCCGACGTGAACCAGTACGCGATCACGTGGGGCGCGGCGAGCCTCCGGCGGGCGCTCGCCCGGAAGTACGGGGAGCTCTACGGGATGCACGTCGACCCCGAGCGGGAGATCACGGTGACGTGCGGTGCGACCGAGGCGATGGCGGCCGTCATGCTCGCCCTGATCGATCCGGGCGACGAGGTCATCATCCTCGAGCCCTTCTACGAGAACTACGGACCCGACGCGGTACTCTGTGCCGCGAGCCCGGTCTTCCTGACGCTCGAGGCGCCCGCGTATCGGCTGGAGCGGGACGCGCTCGCGGCCGCGATCACCCCGCGCACGAAAGCCATCGCGATCAACACGCCGAACAACCCCACGGGGCGCGTCTTCGGCCGCGACGAGCTCCAGGCCGTCGCGGACCTCTGCCTCGAGCACGACCTCATCGCGATCACCGACGAGATCTACGAGCACATCCTCTACGAGGGCGAGCACATCCCGCTCGCGACGCTGCCGGGGATGGCCGAGCGCACCGTGACCGTGAGCGGTCTCTCCAAGACGTTCAGCATCACGGGGTGGCGGGTCGGCACCATCGTGGCGCCGCCCGACCTCACCGACGCCATCCGGAAAGTGCACGACTTCCTCACGGTGGGCTCCCCCGCTCCGCTCCAGGAGGCGTGCGCGGTCGGGCTCGACCAGCTCGGTCCCGACTACTATACCTCCCTGTCCGCAGGGTACGCGGAACGCGGCGGGCTTCTCCTGGCGGCGCTCCGGGACGCCGGCTTCCGGTGCGCGATGCCGGAGGGGGCCTACTACATCCTGGCGGACTTCAGTGAACTGTCCGACGAGGACGACACGGCGTTCGCGAAGCGCCTCGCGCGCGAGGCACGCGTAGCCTCGGTGCCAGGGTCGAGCTTCTTCAGCTCACCGGAGGGGGGGCGCTCGCTCGTTCGCTTCGCGTTCTGCAAGAGGCACGAGACGCTGCGGGAGGCGGGGGAGAGACTGAGGGAGTTTCGCGGCTGAAGAGGCACCGGGCCGTCAGCGACGTCGCACCATCGGGGGACCGCCCGGACCCCTGCCGCCACTTCGGCGTCAACCGCGCGCGGATCGCCTGCTTGCGATGCCCACGAGCGAGGCCGATGAGCCGTTTCAGCGGATCGATGCTCTACCCCGCGACCTCGACGAGTAGCCGTGTACCTACTCGACGCCGTCGTCCCCTACTCCGGCGCCTCCCGCAGCACCGGCAGCGGCGCTCGGTTGAGCAGGTCGCGCGACCCCAAGAAGCCGACCACGACCGTCAGGGCCACGACAACGACCCAGATGAGCGCGAGCGAGCCCAGGCGCGGCGCATACTCCATCTCGAAGACCGTGGGCACGACGATCGCGGCGCCCGCCACAGCGAGCAGCAGCCCGCTCGCCGTCGCGACGGTGCCGAGCGCGACGTACTCGGACAGGAGCACGGTCAGCACCTGCTGCCTCCGCGCTCCGAGAGTCTTGAGCAGCGCACCCTCGCGTAGCCTCTGCACACGCGACGTCGCGAGCGCGCCGAGCAACACGATCACGCCGGCGATCGCGCTGAACACGCCCAGGAACGCCACGGCCTGCCGCACGCGCGCGAGCACCGTGTCGATCGCCTCCTGCACGCGCGAGAAGTCGAGCGCCGACACGTTCGGGAACCTGCCGATGAGGTCTCTTTGGAGCGCCAGCCGCTGCGTCTCGTCGGGGAGTCGCGCGACCATGACGATCGTCTGGGGCGCGTCCTCGAGGGCACCGGGCTCCAGGACGGCGAAGAAATTCGGCTCGAGCCGCTCCCAGTCTACACGACGGAGGCTCGTGACCACCGACGGCACTCGGATGCCGCTCACCTCCCAGGTGATGGTATCGCCGAGCCCCACGCGCAGGCTGACCGCCACATCCTCCTCGAGGGACACGCCGGGAAGGTCACCGGTGTCGACCTCCGTGCCGTCCTCGGAGCCCGGCGTTCCGTCCCACCAGCGGCCGCGCACGAGCTCCTCCGCGGGCCCCACGAAGTCCCGATACGTGTTCCGATACTCGCGCCGGACCGCCCAACCCTCGGGCCGCTCCTCGCGGTTCGGGTTCTCCCGCAGCTCGTCGGGCGTGCGGCCGTTGATCGCGGCAATGCGTGACGTCACGAGTGGCGTCACGTCCGCCGACGGGCGGACGGCTGCGGGCATCAGCTCGAGCACGCCCGCCACCTGATCGGGCTGCACATCGAAGAGCAGCACGTTGGGCTGGCCCACCCCGAACGAGAGGGTGAGCTCGTCGCGGATGCTCCCGCCGACCTCGACGATCGTGCCGATGACGAACGCGCCGAACCCGAGCGCGAGCGTCACGGAGAGCGTCTGGTTCTGGGGCCGGAACAGGTTGGAGACGCCCTGGCGTACCGGGTACGGCGCGCCGGACGGGAAGTACCTGCGGGCACCCTGCGCGAGCAGCCAGCCGACGCCCGCGACCGCAGCGGTCGCGACCGCGAGCGCGGCGGCGAATCCGAGGCCGACGTCGACCTCGGGCGCCTCGATCACGCAGAGCAGGAGGACGCTTCCCGCCGCGAGCGCGTAGACGCCGATGCGGAGCGGGTCCCTGCCTCGGCGAGGCGGCTCGAAGTCGGCGCGGAGCGCGGCGAGCGGGGGCACGTCACGCACGCCGAGGAGCGGAATGAGCGCGAACACCAGTGCGACCCACACGCCGATGCCGAGCCCGGCGGCGGCCGACCCGAGAGAGATGCGCGTGGTCACGTCCACCGGGAGCACGTCGGCGAGCAAGGTCGGAAGCAGCGCCTGCGCGAGGAGCCCGACGACCACGCCGGCGAGCGCACCGAGCACGCCCAGCATCGCCGCCTGGACGAGGTACGCGGCGAACGCCGTGGCCTGGTGCGCGCCGAGGCACCGGAGCACGGCGATCGCCGCGCGCTTCTCGCGGATGTACACGTGAATCGCACTCGCCACGCCGACGCCCCCGAGGAGCAGCGCGCCGAGCCCGACGAGTCCGAGGAAGCGACCGAGGAAGCGGACGCCGTTCGAGAGGCTCTGTGCCTGCTCCTCGGCGAGCGAGTAGTCGACGTCCGCCGCATCGAAGATCGAGTCGTAGCGCTCCCGCACCTCGCGGCGCTCTGCGATGTCCGGGATCCGCAGGAACGCCTCGTAGCGCGCGAGGCTCCCGATCACCAGAAGCTCGGACTCGGCGAGCGTCGACTGCGATACGTGCACGCGCGGACCGATCGCGGTCTGATACGCCAGGTCGGTCGGCAGGTCGTCGACGGTGCCGGCGATCTCGAGCCGGACGAGACCCACGACGAGCGTATCCCCGACCTCGACGGAGAGCTGCGTGAGGACCGCCGGGTCGACGAGCACGCGACCGGGCTCGAGGTGCTCGCCCCAGCGCCCCGCGGGCTGCGTGGTCACCTCACCATAGAAAGGATATCCCTCGTCGAGCGCCCGCACCTGGAGTAGGCGCACCATGTTCGACGACGGCGCGAATACCATGGAGGTCGCAGTCGTGACGCGCGCCACACCCGCGCCAGCCGCCTCGAGCGAGTCGAGCACCGACTCCACGTCCGGCGGGAGCGGCGCGTCGGTTGAGAAGCGCGCGTTCCCGCCCATGAGCACGTCCGCCTCCTCCTGCACCGACCGCGCGACGTCGTCCCGGAACGAGTGGATCGACACGAGCGCCGCGACGCCGAGCGCGATCGACGCCATGTAAACACCGATGCGCCGGAGCCCGTGACGTAGCTCCCGGAGCGCCAGCCGGAGCGCGAACCGTGGCGCGAAGTGTCCGCGTTCCGGCGTGCTCACCGACCGACCCCGGCGGGCACCGACTGCGACGTCCCCGGCCGATCGGACGCCACCATCCCTCCCGCGAGGCTGATCACCCGATTGGCGCGCTCGGCCAACGCGGGATCGTGCGTGACGAGCACGAGCGTGGTGTGCGCGTCGCGGTTCAGCTCCTCGAGCATCTCCACGATCGAGGAGCCCGTCTCGCGGTCGAGGTTGCCCGTCGGCTCGTCGGCAAACAGGATCTTGGGGCGGTTCGCGAACGCGCGCGCGAGCGCTACGCGCTGCTGCTCCCCTCCCGAGAGCTGCGCGGGGTAGTGGTCCATGCGCGCCCCGAGCCCGACGCGCGCGAGCAACGCCTCTGCGCGCTCGTGGGCCCCGTCGTACTCGCCGCGCAGCTCCAGCGGCACGAGCACGTTCTCGATCGCCGTCAGCGTGGGCAGCAGATGAAACGTCTGGAAGACGAACCCCACGTTCCTCGACCGAAACTCGGCCCTGCCGTCCTCGGTGAGAGCGAAGATGTCCTGCCCGTCCAGCCGCACCCGTCCCGAGGTGGGCTGGTCCAGACCCGCCAGGAGACCGAGCAGCGTGGTCTTGCCGCTCCCCGACGGACCGACGATCGAGACGAACGCCTCCGGCGGCACTTCGAGGTCGATCCGCCGCAGGACCGGTAACGGACGGCCGCCGCTGGTGTAGCTTTTCTCCAGGGCTTCGGCCACGATCATCGATGACACGCTTCCTGCTCCTCCCCGTTGCGCTGCTTTCCTGGGCGTGCTCCGTCCCCCCTGCCGGGGACACCGAGCGTGCTTCGCCCGAGGACGCCCCCGCAGCCGCGTCGCCCGCGGTGGCGGACGACCGTCCGGTCGTGGTCTTCCTCGGCACCAGCCTCACGGCGGGCCTCGGTTTGCCGACCGACGAGGATACCTACGTGGCGCGCCTCGCGGAACTCGCCGACTCGGCCGGCATGCCCATTCGGGCCGTGAACGCAGGCGTCTCCGGGGAGACGAGCGCGGGCGGCCTCCGGCGCATCGACTGGATCCTGCGGGAGCCGCTCGATGTCCTCGTGATCGAGCTCGGCGCCAACGACGGCCTGCGCGGACAGGATCCCTTCGCGCTTTCCGACAACCTGACGCAGATCGTGCGGCGCACACGGACGCGTTATCCGGAGGCGCGCATCGTGCTCGCCGGCATGGAGGCGCCGCCCAATCTCGGGCCCCTCTATACAGGCATGTTTCGCGAAGTCTTCGAGAGCGTGGCCACCACCGAGGGGACGCTGCTGATTCCGTTCCTCTTGGACGGGGTCGCCGGCGTTCCCTCGCTCAACCAGAGCGATGGCATCCACCCGACGCCCGAGGGTCACCGGCGCATGGCGCGTACCGTGTGGTCGACGCTCGGACCACTCCTGTCCGAGATGAACGCGAGCCCGTGAGTCGAGGACCGTTCGGCCCGGGCACGCTCATTCTCGGGGGCGGAGCCGTTCTGCTCATCGGCTTTCTGTTGATCGGCTATCTGCTGCCTTCGGACTGGGAGGCGGAGGCGACCACGCTCGTCCGAGCGACGCCCCAGGAGGCCTTCGCGTTCCTCGACTCGCCCGAGGGGTGGCAGCGCTGGACGCCGTGGCCCGAGTCCGGCGTCACCCGCACGGGCCCCGCACGCGGCGAAGGCGCGACGCTCTCGTGGAACGACCCCGAGCTCGGCACCGGCTCGTTTACCATCGCGGCTGCACGCGAGCCCACGCATGTCTCGTACACGGTGCTGATCGACGAGGGGTCCATGCGCGCCGACGGCACCGTCGACCTCAGCGCCGAGAACGACGGCACGCGCGTCACGTGGCGCGAGCGGGGCGACCTCGGCTGGAACCCCCTCATGGGGTACTGGGCGCTTTCGATGAGCCGCGCCCAGACCGACGAGCTGACGAAGGGGCTCGATCGGCTGCGGGGACTCGCGGAAGGCGCAGCCGGGACGGTGCCCGCCGACTCGCTCGCTGCGGCCGGCGGGCCCATCCCTTCCCCGCCCTAGTCCCTGGCCCGATTCCTCACGAAGTCGATCAGCTCCCGGTTCGTCTTCGTCTTCTTCATCGCGTTGAGCAGCTCGACCATCTGGCCCGTGGCG
>CAZBCN010000081.1:0-2789 GCA_964490285.1 uncultured Gemmatimonas sp.
ATGACGGGAGCCAGAACGAGTGTCAGGAACGTGGCCAGAATGATGCCCGACATGATCGCCACCGCCATCGGGCCCCACCACGCCGCCTGCTCGCCCCCGAAGTAGAGGTGCGGGTCGAGATCCGTGTACAAGCCGATGAAGTCGAAGTTCAGCCCGATGGCGAGCGATGTCAGGCCGAGCGCGGCCGTGCTCGCCGTCAGAAGCACGGGGCGGAAACGCGTCTTGCCCGCGAGGACGAGCGCCTCACGACGGTCCATCCCGTCCCGGTCGCGCAGGATGTCGATGTAGTCGATGAGAATGATCCCGTTCTTCACCACGATGCCGGCGAGCGAGATGATGCCGATACCGCTGTTGATGATGCCGAACGGCATCTGAAAGATCATGAGACCGATGAACACGCCGATCGTGGACATGAGCACCCCGGTCAGGATGATGGCCGGCTTCACGACCGAGTTGAACTGACTGATGAGGATCAGCGAGATGAGCATCAGGGCGACGAGGAACGCGCCGGAGAGGAACTCCTGTGCCTCCTGCTGCTCCTGTGACTGACCCGTGTACTGGATCGTGTAACCCGGAGGCAGCGACGACACGAAAGCCGCCAATGTCTGCTGCACCTCTGCGAGCACCACGTTGTTGGCGTTTCCTGCGGCCACGTCGGACGTAACGGTCGCGACGCGTGTCTGGTCCTTGCGGCGGATGGCGCCCGCTCCCTCCTGGACGCTCCAGGTCGCCACCGACACGAGCGGCACCTGCACGCCGTCGCCGGCCATGACGGTGAGCTCGCGCAACCCCTCCAACTCCTGCCGGTACGGTGCGGCGAGACGCACGATGATGGCGTACTCCTCGTTCCCGGTGCGGTACTTCGCCGCCTCCACGCCGTTGATCGCGCCTCGGATCGCGCTCCCGACGGCCATGGTGCTCAGATCGTAGAGCGCAGCCTTCTCGCGGTCCACCACCACGGCCAGCTCGGGCCGTGCGGCGTCGAGGTCGCTCTCCAGCCGGACGAGCTTCCGGGCGACGGGCGAGTTCTCGAGGATCGAGATCGCCTCGTCGGAGAGCGCGCGCAGCACCGCTGGATCCTCACCCACGATCTCGATGCTGACCGGTGCACCCGCAGGCGGACCCTGCGATTGCTGCTGCACGGTCACGGTTGCGCCGGCGATGTCGTGGCCCACCTTCTCCTGCATGTCCGCCAGCGTCACGAACGCGTCGCGTGCGCGGTCGGGGAAGTCGATGAGCTCCACGGTCACGCGCCCCGTCTCCGGGCCGCTCGGGCCACCGCCGCCCATCATGGCCGCGCCCGCGCCCCCACCCCCGCCCCCGGTGACGGCCACGACCGACCGCCAGTCCTGACGACCGCCCACGGCCTGGAGCTCCTGCTCGATCCGCATGACGATCGAGTCGGTCACCGCCGCACGCGTGCCGACCGGCGTCTCCACATCCACCATGAGCTGCGACGGCGGCATCGACTCCGGGAAGTACTCGATGTTGTCGGAGTGCGTGATCACGAACAGCGCGATCACCAAGGCGAACGCAGCCGCGGTCCCGCCGATCATCCGGCCGCGGTGGTCGAGCGCCCAGCGCACCAGCCGCTCGTACCGCACGATGATCTTGCCCACCGTGCGCGTGCGGAACTCGTGACCGACCTTGTCGAGCACGAAGCGGTGCAGCGCCCAGAGGATCACCCCGGTGGCGATCAGCATGCCCGCCGACAGGGCATTCTGCCGCGCGATGAAGAGCAGCGCGAGCGCCGTCGCACCGATCAAGAGCCAGCGCGTTGCCGGGCGGAGGGGCTCGGGCTTCGTGCCTTCGAGCTGGATGCTCAGCGAGCACAGCGTCGGCACGATCGTGAACGCGACGATGAGCGACGCCGTCAGCGTCACGAGAAGGGTGATGGGTAGGTACCCCATGAACTCGCCCACCTCGCCCGGCCAGAACAGGAGCGGCAGGAACGCCGCGAGCGTCGTGGCCGTCGACGAGATGACCGGGATGGCCACTTCACCCGTCGCCTTCTTCACGGCCTCCTTCCGGTCCCACCCCTGCTCGAGGAAGCGGTAGATGTTCTCCACGACCACGATCGCGTCGTCGACCAGCATCCCGAGAGCGAGGATGAGGCTGAACAGCACGATCATGTTGAGCGACACGCCCAGGTAGTAGAACGTGATGAACGAGAGCAGCAGCGACGTCGGGATCGACACCGCCACCAGCATCGACGTCCTGAGGCCGAGGAAGAAGAAGAGCACGGCCACGATCAGGATCATGCCGAAGATGATGTGGTGGCCGAGGGCCTCGACCATCATCTCGATCTGGATCGACTGATCCGACGTGACGCTCACCTCGGTGGTCGGCGGGAAGAGGGGGCGCATGGCCTCGATCTCCGCCCGAACCGCCTCGGCGGTCTCGATGATGTTCTCACCCGAGCGCTTCACGATGTCGAGCGTGACCACCGGGATGCCGCCCATGCGCGAAAAGCTCTCGCGCTCGGCGAAGCCGAAGTCCACCGTGGCGACGTCGCGCACGTAGATCGGGCGTCCGCCCGACACGGTCACCACGAAGTCCTCGATGACCGAGGGGTCCTCCAGCTCGCCGTCCACTCGGACCAGGTACTTGGTCTCGCCGACGTCGATCGAGCCGCCCGGGATGTTCACGTTCTCGTTGCGGATGGCGTTGATGACGTCCCCGAGCTCGATGCCGTAGTACTGGAGCCGGCCCAGATCGACGTCGACCTTCACCTCGCGCTCGAGTCCGCCGCGCAGGTCCGCGCGCAGGATCGCCGGGTTGGTCTCCAG
>CAZBCN010000081.1:2889-15208 GCA_964490285.1 uncultured Gemmatimonas sp.
TAGCCCTCCACGGTCGTGGAGGTCAGCGTCTCGATCTCGGGGATCGTGGCGAGATCCTCCTCGAGGACGCGCGTGACCTGCGTTTCGACGTCAGCCGGAGAGACGCCCGGATACATCGTGTTGACGGCGAGCATCGGAATCGCCATCTCCGGAAACGACTCCTTCGGCGTCTGTAAGTAGGAGCGGATGCCCATGACCGTCACGATGAAGAAGAGCACGAGAATCGACGTGCTGTGGTTCACCGCGATGGTGGACAGCCCGAACTCCTTGAACTTGTCCTTGAATCCGGGCTCGTGGGGGCCTCCCGGACTCGCTCCGGGCAGCTGCTTCATGTCGGGTGCCATGTGCGTCTACGCCCCTTCCGCGACGATGCGGATCCGGTCCCCATTCTCAACCGACTTGTGACCTACGACGATGAGGCGCTCGCCTTGTGCGACCCCGTCCTCGACCACCACCAAGTTGCGCCGCGTGGGTCCGAGCACCACGTCCCTCACCTCGGCGAACGACTCCCCGTTCCGCTCGACCGCGACGTAGACGACGTAGCCGCCCTCCACCCGTACGAGCGCGTCCTGCGGCACGACGATCGCGCCTTCCACCGTGCGTCGCGTGACGGCCATGTTGGCGACCATCTGCGGCTTGATCAGCCCGCGCGGGTTGCTCAGCGCGACCTCGATCGGAAATGTGCGATTCCCGGGATCGACGGTGGCACCCACGTAGCGGATTCGAGCCGTGAACGGACCGCCGTCGAGCACCTCGAACTGCACCACGGCCTCGTCACCCAGGCTGATGTCCGCCGCGTAACGTTCGGGTACGCCCGACACGACCTTGATCGGATCGAGGTCGACCAGTCGCGCCACGGGTGTACCCGGGCTCACCATGGCCCCGATGTCGACGCGACGCTCGTCGAGCACGCCCGCGAAGGGCGCCCGGATGACCGTGCGTGCGAGACGCTCCTCCAGCCCCGTGAGCGCCGCGGCGCTCTGCTCCGCCTGGAACCGCGCCTCCAGATACGCGATCTCGGAGCCGACGCGGTCGTCCTCCCAGAGGCGGCGGCGACGCTCCCAGGTCTGGGCGGCGAGATCTGCCGCGGCGCGCGCCTGCGCGACCTGCGCGGCGAGCAATCGGTCATCGATCTTGGCGATCGGCTGGGCTTCCAGGACGGCTTGGCCGCGATCGACGTAGATCTCGCGGATGACGCCGCTCTCTTCGGCCGCGACGAGCACGTCTTGGTTCGCGAGCGCGATCGACGTCAGTCGGATCTCCTCGACGAATATCTCTCGCTCGAGCGGACGGACTTCGACGTTCACCACGCGGACGAACTGTTCGGCAAGCGCGTCGCCATCGGCACCGTCGACCTCGGACGTACCGCACGCAGCAACACCCAACGCCAGGGTCAGGGTCCCCAGGGCTCCCCACATCATCACGTTCCGCCGCATATCGTTTCTCTCTCTCTTCGTTTCGCGTGTCATTGGGCTTCAGCCCCGACTTCGACGTCCACCATCGGCACTTGCCCGGTCGCCTGGTCGAGCTGCGCACGCGCGACCAGATAGTCGAATACCGCCTGGGCGTAGTTGAACTCGCTCTGGCGGAGTGCTACCTCGGAGTCGGTCAGCTCCAGCTGGCCACCGAGTCCCTCCCGATACTGCGCGCTGGCGATCTCGAAGCCGCGCGTCGCTTGGCGCACCGCGAGCCGTTGACCCCTCGCCCGCTCCAAGGCTTCATCGGCGTTCTCCAACAGACTCTTCACCTGGCTCTCGGCCAGGTCGACCGCCTGTCGGCTCTGAGCCTCCGCTTGCCGCAGGGATGCCCGCTGCTGATCGATGCGCGCACCCTGCCGGAAGCCCGAAAAGACCGGCACGCTCACCCGGAGTCCGACGATGCGTGAGTAGGCACGCTGGCCGTCTCCCGAGGCGAAGAAGTTCGGGCTTCCGTTGTCCTGCGCGCTGATGATGTAGTTGCCGAAGAGCGTGACCTCGGGCAGGTACGACATCTGCTCCACGCGCATCTGCGCGCGGATGAGGTCCTGGTTCAGCTCGAGCTGTCTGAGATCGGACCGCTGCATCGACGCGCGCTCCAACGCGACGTCCGCCGCTGGCGCCCCTGCATCGCCGAAGCCCATGAACGCGAGGACCGCGCGGTTATCGGCACTGTTGGAGGAGGCATCCTCGAGGTCCATTTCGGCGAGCGTGCCCTGCACGCGCAGCGTCTCCTCGTCCTCGACGGCCGCCTGGATCGCGAGCTGGCGCCTCGCCTGCACGGCGGCGTTCTGCGCGCGCCTGAGATTCGGCTCCAGGTTGGCCAGTTCCACCTCGAGACGCAGGACGTCGTAGTCGGAGGCGAGACCCGCCCGGTTGAGTGCTTGGGTCTCGTGTAGGGATCGGCGCACGCGCTCCACGGAATTCTGCGTGAGTCGCACCTGCTCCTGCGCGAGCAGGAGCTGGTAGTACGACGTGCGCACCTGCGTGATGACCGTCTGTGCCTGGCCCCGCACGGCTTCCGTCTGGAAGTTGCGGTAGCGACCGGCCGCGCCCACGCCGACGAAGACGCCGGCCCGGAAGAGGGGCTGCTCGAACGACACCGTGGTGTTCCAGGTGTTGTCCGCGCCGAACCGGATCGGGATGTAGTCGTCGGGACCCGCACTCGGGTCGAAGAAGATCGCCGGCAGAAAGTTCACCGCGGGCGAGATGTTCCGCGAATACGACGCGTTGAGGTCGATGCTCGGGTAGACGTTGCTCCACGCCTCGGAGACCTGCTCCTCGGCGACCTGCAGTCCCTCCCTCGCGGCACGCAGGTCGCGATTGGCATCGAGCGCGCTCCGCGCGAGGGCCTCGAGACCGACGGCTTGCTGGCCCGCGACCCCCGCGGCCCCCAGTGCGAGGGCCGCCCCAACGAGCAGCGCGATCACCGCCCGCTGATCCCCTTTTCTCCCGCTCGTACCCCCCTCAGGGCCAACCGCTATGGTGTGCATGCCTCGATATTCCTCACGTCGTGGTCTGGAGCGCCGTCGCATTTCCCACCCCCGCCATCAAGCGCATCCCGGAATCGTGGAAGAGCTTCCGGAACCCCTGCTCGTCCTTGCCGAGGTGGCCCTGGTGATAGAGCTGCACCAGCCCGTGCGCATGAGCCCACATCGTGAGCGACACTTCGAGCGGATCGCCCTCGGCCAGAATCCCCGCCCGCATGCACTCGCCTACCCGATCGATCCAGAACTGGTGGATGGCGCACCCCATCGCTTCGATGTCTTCCGGGAACGAGTCCATCCCGAGGCGCTCGGGCCCGGCGAAGAGCATCGCGTGCCATCTCGGGTGCTCCAGCGCGAAGTCCAGATATCCCTCGCCCGCCCGTTGGAGTCGCTCCCGCGGCGTCGGCGCTTCGAGCGCCCGGTAGATGTAGGACATGAAGGCGCGGTAGGCCTCGCGCATCACGTCCGCCAGCACGGCCTCGCGCCCATCGTAGTGGCGGTACAGCGCAGGCGCCGTGACCCCCACCTCTTTGGCGAGCCCCCGCATGGAGAACCCGTCGAGCCCGCGGCTCAGGTAGAGGTCACAGGCGCGGGCCAAGATGTCCTGGCGTTGTTCCGACATGGTGAACACTGTAAACAAGACGCGCCGATGGATCAATGCCTTGGCCGAAAAACACCGTAACGTCGTTTAGTCCGAAATGGTGCAAAGCGACTTGGGGCGCGCCGTTCCTCCGACTTCGGGCCCCTCCCCTGTCACAGGATCTGGTCCAGGTACGCGTCGAAGCGGAACCCCTTCGGGCGCACGAGTCCCCAGGCGCCGTCGAAGCGGATGAGGCCGTCCAGGAGCGAGAGCCCAACCCCGACCGAGTAGAACGCGTCGTCGAAGCGGACGTCGCTGCGCTCGCCCGCCCATGCAAGGTCGGAGAAGAGGGAGATCCTTCCGAACGACTCTCCGCGCGCGAGCTCGACGCGGCCGCGGCCGAAGCTCTGGCCGCCCGCGAGGCGCGGATCGTAGCCACGCAGCGTGGACGGTCCGCCCACGTACCAGAGGCGCTGCACCGAGGGCGACCCCCACGAGGTCCCCGCCCCGGCCTCGAGCGCGAATCGCATCTGGGCCGGAAGCGGGAAGACGAGGTGCCCCACGAGCGACGAGCGAGCGTACTCGAAGTCTCCGAGCCCGCCCTGCACGAACACGTCGAGGCCCCCCTGGGTCAGGTTCGGGTCGGTGCCCCACCAGGGCGAGATCTCGACGGACGCGCCGTACTCCCACCCGGTGTCTGCAGCGATGTTGGGGCGGAAGGTCCACGTGTCGCTCGTGGCGTGGAAGAGCGAGAACGCGGTCTCCACGTCGACGCCCTCGTGGTACTCGGCGTACCCGCGGATGCGAAACGAGCGCCGGTCCGAGGTCGGCGGGGTCCACTCGACCATCCCGCCTGTGCGCCGGTAGTAGTCGCCGTCATCGCGCCCCACCGTCGCGGCCATGAGCGAGTTGCCGATCCCGAAGTGGCGGGCGCGCTCGTCGATCGTGGCGAGCTCGTGATAGCCGTGGAGCGAGACGCGCCGCTCGATCGTCTCCCGCGCGATCTCGACGTTCGCGTTCGGGTGCAGGTCGGCGATCCCGAGTCGTGCCGTCGCGGTCATCGAGAGCGGGCCGACCGGTGTGTGGGGCCGAACCTGTCCCCGCATGCCCAGCGAGAGCGCCTCCACGCGGTTGTAGCGCACGAGGTCCGGGCGCTGGAGGCCCCACCGGAGCGTCGCGGGCACGCGGGGCAGCGGGGCCTGCGGGAGGTTCGCGAGGCCGTCGAAGTACTCGTCGATCTCGGCTCCCGATGCGAACCCCGGTGCGTCCTGCCACACCGGGGGCGGCAGCTCGGGGCTGCGCTCCAGAAACGCCAAGTCCGCCGGCAGCAGATAGGTCGTCGGGCGCCCGTCGACACGCCCCAGCTCCGCCTGGACGGTGTACGGTACGGAGCCGCCGAACACCAGACTGTTGAAGTACGCCATCGCCTCGCTGCGCGTGCGAAAGTGCACCTCCGGCACACCGTCGTGCTCGGTCACCTCGGAGTCGATCAGGCTCGCCTCGGTGGTGACCGACTCCATCTCGTAGCTCACGTCGAACGTCGCCGGCGCCTTCAGGATGCCGGCTCCGATCACGCCCTCGGCGCGGAAGCTGCGCGGCATCCAGACGCCGAAGTCCCAGAGCGAATAGTCGACCGCGATGATGGAGATCTCCGCGGTCCAGGGCATGAAGAGGCCCGGCACGAATCGGAAGCTGCCCGCCTCCTCTTCCTCCCGAAGCTCCGCGATGTCCCTCATCGCATCGAACGTGTCGGAGAGCCGATAGACCGCGCGCACGAGCGCTCCCGTCTCCGGCTCGATCCAGAGCGCTCCGGTCATGCGGTGCACGCTGGCGACCACGGGCACCACCTGCAGCTCGATCGCGCGCACACGCCTGCCGTCCGGCAGCGAGAGCGTCAGCGTGTCTCCGCTCGTGAACCGGTACGCGTCCCGCCACTCCGCGTAGAGCGGGTGCTCGAACCAGAAGTCGTCGTCGTCGGGATTACCCAGGTCGTCGTCCCGGTCGGCGAGGCCGAAGAGGAGACGATCGTTCATGGGATCGAACGCCGAGTCGAAGAGGCCGAGGTCCTCGGGTCCGTCATCGTCGCGCTCGACCACCCCGCCCGGAGTCTGCTCGCGCAGGGCGAGCGCCTGCACGATCAGCCCGCCGTCGCGGTTCCAGACCACCCGGTGCGCGGCCTCCGCGCGGTACAGCGTGCGGTCCTTGAGCGGCGTGCGCAGCGCCGCGGCGATCCGCTGCCGCACCACCGCCGTGTACTGGATGACCTGCTCGTCTCGCCGCTCCCGATTCGCGAGCGCCGCCGAGTGCAGCGCGGCCGCCGTCGCGTCCTGGTACGGGCCGGGCTGCTGGGCGAGCGCGGGCCACGCCGACGCGAGCGCGGCGACAAGGGCGAGAACGACCCTGGCCCTCACCATGCGCCCTCCTCGAACGTCGCGCTGATGAAGTCGCGCCAGCGCACGAGCACGGTCTCTCCGGCGTCCGTGGCGACGAAGATCCCGCGGTTCTCCTCCCCGATGTCCGTCGTGCCCTCGAGCTCGAAGGTCCGTCCGTCGGCGAGCGAGACACGGGCGGAACCCGTACCCGAGCGCACGATCTGGCGCACGAGCCCGAAGTCGATCGCGAAGTCGACGGAGTCGCTGCGGCCGTCGAGCACCTCCCAGGCGGCCTCCTCGTCGTTGTCCCATCGGATGAAGCCGCTCACGCGGCGGCCGGCCTCCGCGACGACCGAGCCGCGAAGGCGTTCGACGCGCGTCGGCAAAGAGCCGTTGGAGGCCGAGCGCGGGTGGAGCTCGAGCGACACGAAGTCGTCCCACTGCACGATCGCGCGGCCGAACGACGGATCCGTGACCTCGATACCTCGGTTCCGCGAGTCGACGTCGTTCGTGTCTTCGAGCACCATCTGGGTCCCATCGAGCAACGTGACGCTCGCGCTCGAGCGGTCCCGGCGAGCGATGCTCGCGATGTCGGCGAAGGCGAGATGGATCTCGTCGCGGCCCCGCTCGCCGTCGAGCACGTCCGTGGAGAGCGCCTCGTCGAGGTCCCATGCGATGTAGCCGGTGAGTCGGAGCCCTGTGCTCGTAGCTACCGTGCCGTGGAGGCGCCGACCTGCGGGAACCACCCGCCCAGTGGGTGCCACCGCGAAGTCCACGCGCGCGAGGTCCTCCCACTCGATCTCCACCTCGCCCCGCCCCGCGCCTTCGACCACCAGCCCGCGGAACGACGGCCCGAGGTCGGTGGAGCTCGAGACGAGCTCGACGCGGTCGCCGGAGTGGAGCGTGAGGGCGACCCGGCGCCGTCCGATCACCTCGAGCGAGCGGAGGTGCCCGAATCGAATCGCGGACGCCGAGGACTCGGGCGGAGACATGTCGTCCTCTTCCCAGGTGATCCGCACGGTGGGCAGCGTGATGCTCCGCTCCCGCTCGCGGCGGGCCCTGAGCTCGGAGTCGAGCCGCTCGGCCTCCTCCGCGTGCTCCTTCGGAATCTCCTTACGGCCATCCAGGAAGTCGGCCCAATGCGTCTCGTTCCGGTCCCAGCGCAGAAAGCCCTCCACCCGTTCTCCGTCCGTGGTGAGCACGGTGCCGTAGAGCCGTGCGGCGGCCGGGTCCGATTGCGGGCCCAGCGCGAGCGCGAGACCGAACGCTCCGACCACGCTCAGCATGCCCATGACGACCCCATGACGGCCTCGACGGATAACGGACCACGCACCCGATCTCTACGCGCGCGGGCTCCTGCTCGTTTCGTGCGTGCTCCTCGTGCCACCCACCGCCCGTTAGGTTCCGGCGATGACGGCACCACCCGAGGGAACCTACTGCCACGCGGCCCAGGGGCACGAGCACCACGGTCCCTACCACGACCTCGAGTACGGCTTCCCGCTGCGCGACGACGACCGGCTCTTCGAGCGCCTCGTCCTGGAGATCAACCAGGCGGGACTCTCTTGGCTCACGATCCTCACGAAGCGGGCCGGCTTCCGACGCGCCTACGACGGCTTCCGGCTCGAGCGCGTCGCGCGATACGGGGCCGCCGATCGCGGGCGTCTGCTCGCCGACGCTGGCATCATCCGGAATCGCCTCAAGATCGAGGCGGCGATCGAGAACGCGCAGCGCATCCTCGCGCTCCGCGACTCGCACGGCTCGTTCGCGGACTGGCTCGACGCACATCATCCGAGGGAGAAGCCCGACTGGATCCGCCTGTTCAAGAAGACGTTCCGCTTCACGGGCGGAGAGATCACCGGTGAATTTCTCATGAGCACCGGGTACCTGGCGGGAGCACATCACCCCGACTGCCCCGTCTTCGCCCGCGTCGCGAAGCTCAGCCCTCCGTGGATGCGATGACCTTCGTTCCCCGGCCGTTCCGACCCGCCACGTGGGCCCTCGGGCCCCACCTCCAGACGCTCGCCGCGCGCATGCTCCGGTCGGGTGACGGACCGGCGTTCGTGCGCGAGCGCATCGAGACCCCCGACGACGACTTCCTCGATCTCGACTGGGCACCCGACCCGGGTCCGGGCGCGCCCATCGCGCTCGTCGTGCACGGACTCGAGGGGTCGGCGCGCCGTCGCTACGTGCGCAACGTCTGCAGGGAGCTGCTCGCTCGGGGGATCCTTCCGGTAGCGCTCAACCTGCGCGGGTGCAGCGGCGAGCCCAACCGCGCGCTGACCTACTACCACTCCGGAAAGACCGACGACGTCGAGCACGTGCTCGCCATACTGCGCATGCGCCACCCGGACCGGCGCATCGGGGCCGTCGGCTTCTCGCTCGGCGGAAACGTCCTGCTCAAGCTGATGGGCGAGCGCGCGGACGGAGGTGCGGGCCTGCTCGATGCCGCGGTCGCGATGTCCGTGCCGTACGACCTCGCCGCGGGGTCGGCGCTCCTGGAGCGCTCCGCGGCGGGCCGTGCCTACTCCGCCTATTTTCTCCGCTCGCTGAAACGAAAGGTCCGCTGGAAGGAGGAGCGCCTCCGACCCGTGCTCGACCTGCCCGCCGCGCTCGCATCCCGCACGATCTGGGAGTTCGACGACCGCGTCACCGCGCCGCTGCACGGGTTCGCGAGCGCCGAGGAGTACTACGCCCGCTCGAGCAGTGCGCGGTTCCTGGCCGGAGTGCGCGTGCCGACGTTGCTCCTCCACGCCGAGGACGACCCCTTCCTCCCGCGCGAGCGCATCCCGCTCACGGACTCGGAAGAGAACCCGGCGCTGCACCTCGTTCTGCACGGGCGGGGAGGCCATGTGGGCTTCCTCGAAGGCGTGCCCTGGCGGCCTTCGTTCTGGGCCGACGAGGAGACCGCGCGCTTCCTTGACGCGTCATTGGCGCGTTTCTAGGCTTCGCGCCGGCGTACCCCCGAACAGGACGGCGGAGGAGCAGGACAGGAAATGCGGACCACCGGAACGGTGAAGTGGTTCAACGACGCGAAGGGCTTCGGATTCATCACCCCCGAGGGACAGAGCGGCAAGGAGTGCTTCGTGCACTACTCGGCGATCCAGAAGGAAGGCTTCCGAACGCTGGCCGAGGGCGCGCGTGTCGTGTTCGATCTCGTGACGGGACCGAAGGGGCCCTCCGCCGAGAACGTCACCCTCGCGGAGGCGTGAGGGGCTAGAGCGACGCGGTCGCGCGGAAGAAGACCTTGCCGTGCCAGCTCTCCGCGGCGGGCCGCTCCAGACCGCCCTCCCGCACCTGCGCGATGCGCGTGAGCGTGGTGTCGAACACGGGCACGTCACTCGCCACCCCGCCTGCGGCTGCGAGCGCTCGGAACTCCGCGCGCGGAAGCGAGCGCACCACGGTTCCCGAGCGGAACCAGATCGGCGCGTGGTCGATCAGCCTGACGCCCAGGTCGTCGCCGAGTCCTCTCAGGCGGTTCACCAACGCGTCGATCGAGCAACCCGACGGAGCCTCGGCGTCGACGTCCACGCCGACGAGAAGGAAGCGCCTGTCCACCAGCTCCCGCCCCGAGCGGAGCGGGACGCCGTGCGCCGCCCATTGGGACAGGAACTCGTCGACCGCCGCGAGGAACGCGTGCTCCTCCGCATCGGTGAGGTCACGGCTCGCCGGGAAGACCCAGAGGCGTCCGTGGTCGGGTAGCTCGTCGAATGGCACGATAGGCATGGGAGTGGCTACCCGGGTGAGGCCGTGCGGGTTCTCTTGATTCGACCATGACCGACGACCGACCCCTCCCTCCCCCGCCGATCCCCGCGGACGACGAGGCGCTCCTCTCCGAGTGCCGCGTGGAGACGTTCCGGTCGGGCGGTCCCGGCGGTCAGCACCAGAACGTGACCGAGAGTGGCGTGCGCATCGTGCACCTGCCCACCGGGATCCGAGCCGTATCGCGGGACGAGCGCAGTCAACACCGTAACCGAGAGCGAGCGCTCGCCCGGCTCCGCGAGAAGCTCGAGGCACTGCACCGGAAGGCGAAGCCGCGGGTGAAGACCAAGGTCACGCGCGCGCAGAAGCGCCGCCGGCTCGAGGCGAAGCGGAAGCGCGGCGAGGCGAAGCGGATGCGGAAGAGGCCGGACTTGGAGGAGTAGGCAACGCTCTAGTCGACGTCCGCCCGCGCCCCGCTCTCCAGCTCGTAGACCGGCAGCTCGAGCGGCCAGACGATGGCAGCCAGTCGGATCGCTACGATGGTGATCATCCCCACCGCGGCGGCGAACGTGGTCCCCGCCACACCCTGGAGCAGCAGGTAAGCGACCGTCCCCACGATCGAGGCCGTCGCGTAGAGGCGCCCCCGGCGCAGGATCAGCGGGATCTCGGCGGTGAGCACGTCCCGGAGCACGCCGCCGGCGACCCCTGTGAGCGTCGCCATGATGACGACGACCACCCAAGCCGCCCCGGCGGCCTCCGCGATACGCGCTCCGCTGATCGAGAAGAGAGCGAGTCCCAGGGCGTCCGCCACCGCGAGAGCCCGATCGGGAGGCGGTAACCAGCGCGTGTAGGCTACGGTGAGGAGCGCCGACCCGATGGTCACCCACAGGAATCCGGGCTCGGCGACCCAGAACACCGGGTGGCGGGCGAGGAGCACATCACGAATGGTGCCGCCGCCCACTGCGGTCACTGTCGCGATCACGACGACGCCCAGGAGGTCGAGGCGCTTGCGACCGGCCGCGAGCGCGCCGCTGACCGCGAAGACCGCGACCCCGACGAAGTCGATCAGAGGGTACTCCCGCACTCAGTGCGTGCCGAGTGATCTCAGTTGCGGGCCCGCAGCTCCCGCACGATCAAGCCGTGATGCTCCCGCAGGGCGCGATCGAGCGTGCACAGCGGGGCTCGCCTCGCTTCGCTGTGCGCTGCCAAGAGACGATCGAAAGGATCTCGCGTCCAAGAGAGTGGAAGGGCCTGGTCGATCAGAGAGAGCAGTGGTACCTCATCGATCGCGAAGCGCGCGTCAGCGCCGATCGCCTCCCCGAATTCCGGACTCCGCACCTCCAGCCGACCGACGTCGGCCAAGAACTGGATCTCCAGCAACGAAACCGGCGACACGCCCCACGGTCGATACTGGTCCAGCCATGGGAATTCGTCGATCCGGGGAACGTCGAGGACGATCCAGAGCAAGAAATGGGTGTCGAGCAGGACCTTCACTCGAGCTCCGTCGGCTCGAGTTCGCTCTCGGGTCCCGGCCACACCCAGCTCCAGCGATCGGACTGCTCTGCCTCGGGCACTCGGATGAGCTCGGAGTAATCGACGGTGGCGCGCCTCGCGGCGCGCTCGGGCGCGCGCTTGAGCAGGATCGTCGTGCCGCTCCTTTCGATCGCCACGACTCCGCCCGCGGCGACCTCGTCGAGGAGCCGGAACCAGTCCCTCCGGGCATCGGTAGCGGTGACTCGTTTCATGTGTACAATGTACGCATGAGGTACGACGCGCGAAAGCGAGGCATCCGGGCAGCCGACCGGGAGGGGCATCCTCCCCGACCCCGGGAAACGAAACGAGTGGGCCCGCCAGGGCTCGAACCTGGGACCTACGGACTCGCGCCTAAGCCCCTTACGGGAGCAATCCGCCTACTTCCTCACTTCGCGCTTCTGGGTTCGCCGACTTTCAGCGCGATTTCGCCGGGTTTCGCCGCGTTCCCGGATGCATTCAGGATGCAGTCTCCCAGCCCTCTCCACCTGCCCCCGGAACTCTCGATGGGGCGCCAAACACGGATCCTCGCTAAGAAGCCTTTCGATCTTACGCGCGCCTCACCGCGTGTCCATTCCCGTATTCAAGAAGCGCACGCAGGCACCGAGATTCGCGAAGCCATAGGTCTTCCATCCAGCGTCCAAGCAGACCTGCTGATCTTGCGTCCAGACCGTGGCGTGTTCGGTCCCGATCGGGCCGTCCCATCCCGCGATTACACCTAGGTCATTGATGTCTGACGGACGACCGAACGTGGCCAGGACTGCTATATCCGTCATCCCGTGCCGTGCGTCCCAGAAGAAGAGGTGGTTCTGCCCGTCACCAGCATTACCATAGCCGACCACCTGGCCTCGGTTATTGATGCCGAGTCCCAGGCTCGAGGTGCCACCTCCGAGCGTCCCGAGATCCTGCATGCCTGTAGCTAGGTCCCAGATGAAGGCACGGAATTGCCTGGCGCTTGTGTGCGCGAAACCGACGACCTGGCCTGCATCGTTAATGTTGGCTGCGCTGCTGATAAGGCCGCCCAGCGTCCCCAGATCTCTAATGCCGCCGACCGCATCCCAGATGAAGGCATGATTCAGACCTCCGGCCACAAACGAATACGTATAGCCGGCCGCCTGCCCCCCGTCATTGATGCCGACTGCGATGCTGGAACTTCCGCCGAGTGTCCCGATGTCC
>CAZBCN010000082.1:0-14903 GCA_964490285.1 uncultured Gemmatimonas sp.
CCTCGTCCACGATGTAGACCTTGTGCCGCCCCTCGGCGGACGGAGCGTACATCGCGCGCTCACGCAGGTCGCGAGCGTCGTCGACGCCGCGGTTCGATGCCGCGTCGATCTCGACGACGTCGAGGGCGGTGTGCCCGCCCCAGATTCGGCCGCAGATCTCGCACTCGCCGCACGGCTCACCCTCGGCGGTGCGGTTCGGACAGTTGAGGGCCATGGCGAGCACACGAGCGAGCGTGGTCTTGCCCACGCCGCGAGGCCCGCAGAAGAGGTAGGCATGACCGACTCGCCCGCCCGCCACCGCGCTCCGGAGCGTCTCCGAGACGTGCTCCTGCGTCGCGACGTCCGCGAAGGAGCGCGGACGGTACTTCGTGGCCAAGGCGATGTGGGTCAATCGATTCCAGCTTTCGGCTCGAGTGCCGTAGGAGCCAAGAGAAATGCCCCAGGCGACCCGCAGCGACGATCACCGCACTTACCGCTGCTACCTGCGGGGTCCTGACGGGATTCGTGAGCTTTCGCCCTGCGGACCTGGGGCACGTCGAAGCTACCCGGGGGGTCGGACCCGGTCAACGCGACGCCGCAGCATTCGTCACGGCCTCCAGGCATCCTCGATGTGATCGATGCGCACGTCGCGCCCGACCGTGACGGCGATGACGTCGAAGCGGACGTCCACATCGTCGAGGCCGTGCCGGACGAGGTACTCCTGCGCCACGATCTCGATCTCCCGACGCTTCAGGCGCGTGACCGCCTCCTCCGGGGTCCCGTACCCGCTCCCCGCACGCGTCTTCACCTCCACGAACGTGACCAGCTCGCCCCGTCGGGCGACGAGATCGACCTCTCTGCGGCCGAACCGATAGTTGCTCGCGAGGATCGACCAACCCCGCGAGATCAGGTAGTGGCGGGCGCGCGCCTCGCCCAGGCGACCGAGGGCGTGCGGCGGGTGGCTCGGGCGTGCGTCCATGCACGAGAGTGCCCTCGCGGGCGGGGCGCTGCGATGGCCGAGCGGGACGCCCCCGGCTGGACTACGCGCCGAGAGGAGGCGCGACGTCCCGACCGATCGCCCGTGCGATGACCGTGATCTGCTCCATCATCTCGCGGAACTGCTCGGGAAAGAGCGACTGCGCGCCATCGGACATCGCCTTCGGCGGATCGGCGTGCACTTCGACGATGAGCCCGTCGGCGCCAGCCGCGATCGCGGCGCGAGCCATGGGAATGACCTTCGCGCGGAGCCCTGTCGCATGGCTCGGGTCGGCGATGATCGGCAGGTGCGAGAGCGACTTCACCACGGGGATGGCAGCCAGATCGAACAGGTTCCGCGTGTGCGTGTCGAAGCTCCGAATCCCTCGCTCGCAGAGGATCACGTCGTCGTTTCCTTCGGCGAGGATGTACTCGGCGGCCAGCAGCAGCTCGTCGATCGTGGCCGCCAGGCCGCGCTTGAGAAGCACCGGCTTCCCTGTTCGCCCCGCTCTCCGGAGCAAGGGGTAGTTCTGCATGTTGCGCGCGCCGATCTGGATGATGTCGGCGTACTCCGCCACCAGGTCCGCGCCCTCCGGATCGAGCGCTTCCGTGACGATCGCGAGGCCGCTCTCCGCGCGGGCCTTCGCCAGCAGCTCCAATCCCTCGCGTCCAAGTCCTTGAAAGGCATAGGGCGACGTGCGCGGCTTGAAGGCGCCCCCGCGTAACACCGTCGCGCCCATGTCTCGGAGACGGCGCGCGATGTCGAGGATCTGCGCCTCGCCCTCCACCGCGCACGGTCCCGCCATGACGACCACATCCGAGCCACCGATCCGTGTCCCGTTGGGCAGCGACACCACGGTGTCCGCCTCACGCCACTCCCGGGAGACCTGCTTGTAGGGGTGCGTGACCGGAATGACCTCGAGAACACCGTCCAGCCCGAGGAGCCTGCCCGAGTCTACGGCGCCGTCGTTGCCGATGAGCCCGACCGCGGTGCGTTGACCTCCTGGAATCGGCCGGGCGCCGTACCCCATTTCCTTGATGGTCGCGACGACAACGTCGATCTCGTCTGCCGACGCGGTGTGCTTCATGACGACCAGCATGCGGCTATGCCGCTCCGGCCGCCTCGAGCGCCTCTTGGAGCTTCACGCCCACGATGGTGCTCACGCCCGGCTCCTCCATCGTGACCCCGTAGATCCAATCGGCCGCCTCGATGGTGCGCGGGTTGTGCGTGATCACCACGAACTGCGTCTGGTCCTTGAAGTCCTGGAGGAGCTTGATGAAGCGCCCGATGTTGTTCTCGTCGAGTGGCGCGTCCACCTCGTCCATCACGCAGAATGGGCTCGGCTTCACGAGATAGATGCCGAAGAGCAGCGATAGCGCGGTGAGCGCGCGTTCACCGCCCGACAGGAGATCGATCCGCTGCGTCTTCTTGCCGCGCGGAGACGCGTGGATCTCGATGGGAGACTCGAGTGGATCCTCGGGCTCCTGCAGCCAGATGTCCGCCTCGCCGCCTTCGAAGAGCCGGACGAAGGTCGTGCGGAAATTGGCGCGGATCTCGTCGAACGTGCCCACGAAGAGGTCCGTGGCGGTCTTGTTGATCTCACGGATCGCGGAGCGCAGGTCGTCGCGCGCCTGCACGAGATCGGCGCGCTGCTTGGTGAGGAAGTCGAGACGCGCCGACTCCTCGGCGTGCTCCTCCACAGCCAGCATGTTGACGGGCCCGAGGGCGTTCAGCGCCGCGACGAGCTCGTCGAGCTCCGCCTGGAGCTGCGTCGGCTCACCTTCCACGGGCATCGCCTCGGCGAGGAGGGACTCCCACGGCCTTCCCCACTCTCCCTCCAGCCGCTCCCGGATCCGCTCGATGCGGCCGCCGAGCTCCTGCCGCTCGAGCTCCAAGGCATGTCGGCGGTCAGACGCCGCACGCTCCTCGGTGCGCGCCTCGCGAACCCGACGCTCGGTTGCCGACAGCGCGGCGACAACGGACTGGAGGACCTCGTCCCGCTGGCGGAGGACCTCCTCCGCCTGTGTGCGCTCGCCGAAGAGCCGCTCGGTCGCCGCGTCTCCCTCGGCACGCACCCGGCGGGCCTTGGCGAGCTCCTCCCGTAGATCCTCCTCCTCTCGATCGAGGCCTGCGGCGCGCTCTTCGGCGCGCAAGCGCGCGGACATGACGCCCTGAAGCCGCTCCGCCAGGCGGGCCACGTCGCCCTCCATCCGCGCGACCTCGACGGCCAGTCGGGCCTCCTGCGCTCGCGTGGCCTCCCACTCCTCCTGCACCGCGTCCATCTGCGCGCGCACCGACTGTCGTTCCATGTCGAGGGACGACTCCTGCTCGAGCAGGGCCGCGCGGAACTCCCGCGACTCTTTCTCGCGCTCCAGAGCCCGGGTACGGGCCGCCTTCGCGCCTTCGACCTGTCGAGCGAGCTCGTCCCGAACGCGGTGCATGCGTCCGCGCAGGTCCGCCTGCGCCGCGAGCTCCCCGCTCACTTCGCGGTGCTCGTCCTCCGCACGGCGACGCTCGAGCCGGGCCGCCTCGAGGTTCGCCTCGCCGGCGCTGAGCGCCCGCTCGGCTGCCGCGAGCCGCACGGCGGCCTCGCGCTTCTTGGCGGACGCCGCCGAGTGCGCTTCCATGACCGCGCGGAGCTCCTCACGCCGCTCGAGAACGCCCGAGCCTCGGGTCGGATCCCCGATCCGGACGATGCCACCGCTCTCGGTGACTGGCCTGCCGTGAGCCGACACGTCGGACAGCTCGACACCGTCGAGCAGCGCCCGCACCCAGGCCCCGCCTTCTCCGGTCGTTCTGACGCGGGCGAGCAGCCCTCCCGACGCCGTGGCCGCACGTGCGGGCACGCGATCGAGCGGAAGCAGGACGAGCCCGCCGCCGCCGCCCCACTCGCTGCCGAACCAATGCAGAGTCCGCTCCACGGCCCCGCGGTCGCGGACCACCAGCGCGTCCGCGAGCGACCCCAGATACGCTTCGGCCGCTTCGGTGACGCCCACGGGCGCATCGATGAAGTCCGAGAGCGTGCCGAGGACGCCCGCGTCCCCGCGCGCGAGGGCTGCGCGCACCACCGGCTCGAGGCCTTCCCGCTCCCGCTCCAGCCCCTCCAGGGCGGCCTTTCGGGCGGCCAGCCCGGCCTCGGCGTCCGCGGCCTCCCGCTCGCTCGCGCGAGCAGACTCGAACTCCGCGCGCGCGGCTTGCAGCTCGCGCACCCGATCTTCGAAGCGGGCGTTCGCCAGTCCCAGCACCTCATCCAGCCCGTCCACGCGGCTCGAGAAGAGGTCCCCCTGCGCGTCCAGCTGGGTGATCTCGGCGGCCGTGGACGTCAACTCCTCCGCGACGTGCGCGAGCCTTCGCTCCAACTCCTCGGCCTGCGCCCCGGAGGCTTCGGCGTCCCCTTCGAGCTGGGCCCCACGGCGGGCGAGCTCGCGGCCACGCACCTCGACGGCTTCGAGGAGCGCCCGAACGTCCTGGAGCCGGGTCCGCACCTCACGCACCTCTTCCGCATGCGCCGTCGCCACCGCGCGCACGCGGTCGAGCTCGGCCGACGCGCCCTCGTTGGTCGCGACGAGCTCGCGTTCTTCCGCGGTCAACGACGCGACCAGCTCGCGCGCGTCGCCGCGCTCCCGGTCGATCTGAGCCAGACGACGCTCGGCGTACGCCGCTCTCTCGTCCGCCACGGCGAGGTCGCGCTCCCAAGTGACGAGCTGCTCACGAATCGCCTGCAGCGCGCCCGCCGCCGCGGTGCGCCCCTTCTCTGCCTCGACTTCCTCCAACCTCAGCGTCTCGAACTGCGTCTCCGCCGTGCGGAGCTCGGCTACCATGCTCTCGGCGGACACGAGGTCGCCCTGAAGATCTCGCTCGACGCCGGCGAGGCGCTCGCGCAGCATGTCCACCTGATGTCCGACGACGGCAACCTCGACGCTCAGCCGGCGGCTGCGGAACTCCGCATACCTCTCGGCCTTCCCCTTCTGCCGTGCGAGGGAGCGGACCTTCGTCTGCACTTCGCCGATCACGTCCTCGAGACGCTGCAAGTCCATCTCGGCGCGCTCGAGGCGCCGCGTCGCGGCCTTGCGGCGATCCTTGTACTTCCCGATTCCCGCCGCTTCCTCGAAGAGCCCCCTCCTCTCCTCGGCGCGATCGGAGAGAATCGCGTCGATCATGCGGTTCTCGATGATCGCGTAGGCGTTGGCGCCCAAGCCGGTATCACGGCACAGGTCGATGACGTCGCGCAGCCTGCACGCCGACCGATTGATCAGGTACTCGCTGCCGCCGTCGCGGAAGACCTGCCTGCCGATCTCCACTTCCTCGAACGGCACCGGAAGCGCGCCGTCGGAGTTCGTCACGGTCAGGGCGACGGATCCGCGGTTCACCGGCCGCCGGCCCACCGTACCCTGGAAGATCGCCTCTTCCATCTTCGCGCCGCGGATGGCGGTGGGGCGCTGCTCGCCGAGTACCCAACGGATCGCGTCGCCGATGTTCGACTTCCCGCACCCGTTCGGGCCGACGATCGCGGTGATGCCGTCGTGGAACTCGATCGAGGTGGAATCCGCGAACGACTTGAAGCCGTGGACCTTCAGGGTGCGCAGCTTCATGCGGTGGTACAGTCTCCCTAGAGAACGAAGACGAAGACGAGAACGAGCAGAACGACGAACACGACCGCCGCCACACCCAGCAGCTTCACACGCTTCTGGCCTTCGTCGGACGACGCGGTCCACTCGACGGGGGGGCGCGAGCCCGATTCCACCGCCGTTCCAACGGCCATCACGGTGCTCGGACCCGCTACGACCCTCACCATTCCCTCCAGGTCGCGAACGGCGGCCGGTGCGCGCTCCCCGCGGTCGGCGAGCACGATGATGTCCGAAGCCGACCCGAGGAATGACGCGCACCCGCTGTCGCCGTCGCGTACGAAGAGGAGCAGCTTCACGCCGGCCTCCCGGAAGCCCTCCAGCAGCCGACCCCAGCGCGGACTTCCGGGGACGGTGTTCGCGTCCGCGACCGCGGTGCCCGCCGTGATCAGGAAGAAAGAGCCTCCATCTACCGGGCGCGCGACCCTCGGGACGGAGACTCCGAAGAGGGCCGCATCACTGAGGCCCTCCGTGTTCTCGATCTCGGCGAGCGTATGGAGCGTGGGATAGTGGAGCGCGCCGTCGGCGAGGATCACCTTGTCCCCCGCTCGACTCCAAGCCCTCGCGAGATCGAGCGCCGCAGCCCCCGCCCATCCCGAGGCGACTGCCTTCTCGGATGCCACTACCGCGACCACGCGGCCGGACCCCGTTCCGTCGGGGATACGCACCCCCCCGTCCAACGGCTGCCAGTCGGGTAGTTGGGCCATCTAGTCGGGTGGCAGGGGTTGGGGATGCACGACGCAGGCTGAAGTTAGACCGTGGCCGGGAGGGGCGGAAAGCCCCCGCGGTGGGGCGTTCGATCGCCCGAGACGGTGCTCACTCCTCGGGAGCGTCCCAGCGGGGAGCATCGCCCCACAGGTTCTCCAGCTGATAGAACACGCGCGCCTGTGGGTGGAAGATGTGCACGACGAAGTCGACGTAGTCCAACAGGATCCAACGCCTCCCCGTCAGGCCCTCGACGTGGTTGGCCGACTCGCCTTCCTCGTCGAGGCCCTCGAGCACGCGATCGGCGATCGCCTTGACGTGGACGTCCGACGTGCCGCTCGCGACCACGAACCAGTCGGTCGCCGAGGAGATGCCCCGTAGATCGAGCACGAGGACTTCACGCGCCTTCCGTTCGAGCGCGAAGTCGACGGCCCGCCGCACCTCGGGAGGAAGGTGCGAGCCGTCAGCTGCTGGCTCGGTTGCGGCGACCTTCGGTCGGCGGCTCAGCTCTCGTCGCGCTCCACGCGGACCTCGATGTCGACTCGCACGTCCGCGTGCAGATGCACCGGAACGGTCGTCACGCCGAGCGCCTTGAGCGGCTCCTCGAGCATCACGATCCGCTTGTCGAGCTCGAAGTCCAGGCCTTTCTCAGCGACGCGCTCCGCGATGTCGGCGCGGGTCACCGACCCGAACAGCTTGCCGTCCTCGCCTGCGCGGGCCTTGAATACGACGGAGACGCCCTGCAGCTGGGCCGCACGTCGGCGCGCCTCGAGGAAGTCCCTGCGGGAGCGCTCCAGGGCGACGGCCTGCTCCGCCTCGAGGCGAGCCATGTTCGCCTCGCTCGCGACATACGCGAGACCCTGTGGGATCAAATAGTTGCGGCCGTACCCGGCCTTCACCGAGACCACCGCGCCGGCATTGCCGAGGTTATGAACCGCCTTCTTCAGGATGACCTTCATCTCGCCTCCAAACGGTTGGTCATGCGGTCCGCTCGCGAACGCGCGAACGGAGGTCCAGCCAAGTGTCCCCCACTCCGATCAGGACGGCCATGCCCATGAGAACCGGGGCCGCTACGACCACCCCGATCAGAACCGTCACATAGCCGAAGAGGGACATTCCACCACTGAGGAACACGAACACTGCGGCGCCCCTGAGCATGTACAGCGCCGCCATGAACACGAGGGCGTTCGAACCCACACGAACCATCGCGTCGCCCCACTGCGCGAAGATCAACAGGAGGCCGCCGATGAGTAGCCACACGAGGTGGTCGTTGAAGCGGAAGTCGCGCAGGGGGCCGAGACCCTGATCTCCCTCCCCGACCAGTCGTGTGCGGATCCACCATGCCACGCCCAGCGCTGCCATCGAGGCGAGTCCCACCATCGCAGGAAAGACCGCGGCCTGCGTCTCGGCCACTTGCTGGAAGGCTGTCACCAACGCCGGCGACGGCGCTCCAGCGCCTCTGAGCGTCGAGAGCGTCGCAAGCGTCGCGTCGGCCGATGCGTGTACGCCACCCGAGATCGCGGCGTCGAGCGCGCCCCAGGCATCGGTTCGCACAGCGAGCACCGTGGCGGCCACCGCTGCCGCACCCGCGACGGCCGCGAGCGCGCGCGAAGACAACCGCCACGCCGGAACCACCATCGTGAGCGCGAGGAAGCTTCCCGCGAGCAACACCGCCCACGCGCGCTCGGCGTACCATATGCCGTCGCGTGCACCGGTCGCCACGACCACCATCGCGAAGAGCGCGGCGATGACGACGCCGACACCGCGCAGGCCATGCGCGCCAAGGAGCGCCAGGAGCGGAACGGCGATCAGGACCCCCGGGTGCACGATCGACGTCGCCAACACGACGCCGAGCAAGCCGGCAGCGCGGGGCCACCCTCGTCCCGTCGATTCCATTTCGGCCATCGGACCCCGCTCCACGTGCGCCCCTACGCTTCGCGCCCGCCGGTGTACGGCAGCAGCCCGAGGTAGCGCGCGCGCTTCACGGCGGTTCCCAGCTGACGCTGGAAGGCCGACGTCACCTTCGTGGTCCGCTTGGGCAAGATCTTGCCCTGCTCCGTCACGAAGCGCGACAGCGTCGATACGTCCTTGTAATTCAGGATCGTGATGCGCGGCCCGTCCATGCGACGCCTGCGACCCCGTGCTCCGTGGAACTCGGGGGGCGCCTGTGCCGGATCGTCGTCCTCGTCGTCACCCTCGTCGTCGTCCTCCCCGTCCCCGTCGCGCTCGCGAGCCAAGATGTGCGCGGGCACCTCGGCCACGATGGAGTGCCCCGTGGTCGGCTCGCCTTCGTTGAGGACGAGCAGATAGCGGATGACTTCTCCGTCGAGCCGGAGCAGGCGCTCGAATTCCGGAAGCGCCGCGCCGGCGGCACGGAACTGTGCGACGGCATAATATCCGCTCTGGCGCTTCTTGACCGGATACGCGAGCTGGCGCGTGCCCCAGTGGTCCACTGCGACGACTTCACCGCCCTGGGCGATGGCGAGCGCGTGGAACTTCTCGAGCTTGGCGGTCACCGCGGCTTGATCGAGCGCGGGGTCGAGAATGTAGACGACTTCATACAGCCGCATGATGTTCCCTCGGTCCGTGGTTGGCTAACGGGCCCCGTCGTGCGGCCCTACGATGCGGCGAAGGGCGGCTCGGACGGAGCGGGATCGATGTCTGTCGCGCCCGGTTCAGGCGCGGCGAGGAAGGTATACAAAGGCCGACGGGCGGAAAAGCCGCCCACGTCCGCCTCACCGCGCGAGCGCCTTCTGCACGGCGGCGATCACCAGCGGATACCGTTGGAAGGCCCAGCGCGCCTCCTCCACCTCGAGCCGCTCGCGGTTGGTGTGCGCGAAGCGCTCCTCGCCGGGTGCGAAGCCGACCGTCGGGATGCCGTGGACGCCGCACGACCACCCCCCGTCGGTGGCGAAACGCCACGGCCGGACCGCCGCGGGCAGACCGGCCTCGAAGCGGCGACCGGCGGCGCCGGCGGCCGCCCGGACCACCGGATGCTCGGCGTCCATCGAGAAGCCCGGGGTGAACAACCCCGCGTCCTCCTCGATCCCGGTATAGGTGCGCTGGCGCTCGCTGGCGACCCTCACGGTGTAGGTGAGGCCGACCGGTGGGGTCCCCAAGCGAGCCCCGATTCGACTCCTGAGCCGATCGAGCAGGGAGCGCTCATCGGCCCCCGGAAGCACCCGCCAGTCGACCGCCACCACGACGAGGTCGGGAATGACGTTCCGTGTCTCGGGACGCACGTCCACCATCGTGGCGACGACAGTTTCCTCGCCGAGCAGCGGATCGGTGCCGCGGTCCTGCGCGAGGTCCCTAACCGCCGCCAGCACGAAGCCGAGCAGATCGAGCGCGTTCTTCGCGCGCTCCGGCGCGCTGGCGTGACCGGCCACTCCCCGAAGGACGACCTCGATCTCCGCGCGTCCGCGGTGGCCGATGCATATGTCCCCGCGCGTCGCCTCCCCGAGGATCACAGCGCCCGGCTCGACCAATCCCGACTCGAGGAGGCGTTTCATCCCGAGGCCGCCGCGCTCCTCGAGCACCGTATGCGCGACGATGACGTCCCCCGGTGCCGATCCGATGAGCGAAGCCGCCGCGTACGTCTGGAGCGCGAGCGGACCCTTGATGTCCATGGCGCCGCGGCCGTGCAGGAAGCCGTCGCGGACCTCGCCCGAGAAGGGCGGCACCTCCCACTCGCCATGCACGCCCTCGGCGACGACGTCGAGGTGCGAACTCAGCATGATCGGGGGCGCCTCCCCCCGACCGTGCGCGACGCCGATCACGTTGCCCACGTCGTCGATGCGCACGTCGGCGAGCCCGAGCGCCTCCATCTCCCGGCGCACGCGCGCCGCGACCTCGGCCTCCTGACCCGGCAGACCTGGAATGCGGATGAGGTCCGCGGCGAACGAGAGCGCACCCTCGAACGACGCGGACCTCGCCATCAGCGCATCAGCCGAAGAGCGACCGCACGAGATCCGCCACCCACGACTGAGCTCCGCCGACGTCGAGTCCATGGACCCGGGCGAACCAAGGAGCGAGCACGAGGGAGACGACGCTCATGAGCTTGATCAGAATGTTCAACGACGGACCCGAAGTGTCCTTGAACGGGTCGCCGACCGTGTCGCCCACCACCGCGGCCTTGTGCGGCGCCGAGCCCTTGCCGCCGTGCGCCCCGCCCTCGATGTACTTCTTCGCGTTGTCCCATGCACCGCCTGCGTTCGCCATGAAGAGCGCCATCAGCACGCCCGTGACCGTGGCGCCCGCGAGCAGACCTCCGAGCGCTTCCACGCCCAAGAAGTACCCCACGACCACAGGTGTGACCACGGCCGTGACGCCCGGCAGGATCATCTCGCGCAGTGCCGCCTTGGTGGAGATATCGACGCAGCGTGCGGAGTCCGGCTTCGCCGTTCCTTCCATGAGGCCCGGGATCTCGCGGAACTGACGCCGCACCTCGTCCACCATTCCCTGCGCGGCGCGACCGACCGCGGTCATCGTCAGCGCGGAGATGAAGAAAGGCAGCGCGCCCCCGATGAACATTCCGATGATGACGATCGGGTCGACGATGTTGAGGCCCGTGGTCTGCAGGCCGACCGCTGCGGTGTAGGCCGAGAACAGCGCGAGCGCCGTCAGCGCCGCCGACCCGATCGCGAAGCCCTTACCGATGGCAGCCGTGGTGTTGCCGAGCGCGTCGAGCGAGTCGGTGATCTCGCGCGTCTCGGGGCCGAGGTGGCTCATCTCGCTGATGCCGCCGGCGTTGTCGGCGATCGGACCGTACGCGTCGACCGTCATGGTCACGCCGACGGTGGCGAGCATGCCCACCGCCGAGATCGCGATGCCGTAGAGGCCCGCGAAGAAGAACGACGAGCCGATCGCGACGCAGATCAGGATGATCGGGATCGCCGTGGACTCCATGCCCACCGCGAGTCCGGCGATGATGTTCGTCGCCGCACCCGTCTCGCTGGACTCCGCGATTCGGCGCACCGGCTTGGCCGATGTGTAGTACTGCGTCACAGCGCCGATCATCATGCCGGCAACCGTGCCAGACAGGATCGCGATCCAGGGGCCCAGGACCGGGTAGGCGCGACCGGAGGCCGCGTCCACGAACGTGATCCCGAGGCCTTGCACCACGAAGTACATGATGGCCAGGAAGAGGCCGGCGGCGATCCACGTCGTGCCCTGGAGCGCGAACGCTGGATCGCGCTTCTCGAGCACCTTCATCGCAGCGATGCCGACGAGCGACGCCACGAGCCCCACCATGACTGTCAGGATCGGAAGCGCCACCGCGGCCGCACGGCTCGCCGCCAGCGCGGGCTCGACCGCCGCGATGGCGATCGTCGCGACCATCGCGCCGACGTAGGACTCGAAGATGTCCGCGCCCATGCCGGCGACGTCACCCACGTTGTCGCCGACGTTGTCGGCGATCGTGGCGGGGTTGCGGGGGTCGTCCTCGGGAATGCCGGCCTCGACCTTACCCACGAGGTCGGCGCCCACGTCGGCTGCCTTCGTGTAGATGCCGCCGCCGACGCGCGCGAAGAGCGCGATCGAGCTCGCGCCCATCGCGAAGCCCGACACGATCCCGGAGAACGTCACGAAGTCGTCGGTTCCCGGCAGCGCATCCGCCGCGAACACCATGTAGAGCCCCCCGACCCCGAGGAGTCCGATCGCCGCGACCGCCAGCCCCATCACCGCGCCGCCGAAGAACGCGATGCGTAGGGCCTTACCCTGCCCGTCGGTATTGGCCGCGGACGCGGTTCGCGTGTTCGCGCGCGTGGCGGCCTTCATGCCACAGAAGCCGGCAGATACGGATGCGAGGGCCCCGAAGACGTATGCGCCCGCGGTGAGCGTACCGATCGCCCATGCGAGCAGCCCGGCGACGACGACCACGAACCCCGCCAGCACCATGTACTCACGGCGGAGGAAGGCCATGGCGCCGTCGTGGATCAGCTCGCCCAGGTCGATCATGCCCTCGGTACCGGCCGGCTGCTTCTTGATGTAGACGTATACGCCACCGGCAACGGCGAGGCCCAGCACTCCCAGCAGCCAGGCCCATTCGGTCAGTGCGACGAGGTCGGTCATTGATTCAGCCTTTCCTTGGTTATGAACGCCGGGAACGCGAACCCGACTCCTTTCAACTCAACGGTTGAAGCGATTCATCGCCTCTTCCACGCCCTGGGCGGCCCACACCGCGACCGCCTCGGCCAACTTCGGCAGCAACGCCACCACCACTTCTTCGTCCTCTGCCGGCATCGGTGAGAGGACCCAGTCGGCCAGGTCCACACCCTCCGGTCTCGTGCCTACTCCGATCCGGAGGCGCGCGAACCCATTCGACTGCAGGGCGCCCGAAACAGACTTGAGCCCGTTGTGCCCACCGGCACTTCCCTCGGGCCGGAACCGCACCCGCCCCACCTCCAACGCCGCGTCGTCGACGACGACGAGCAGATCCCTCGAGGGATCGAATCCTGCGATGGCCGCGAGCGACCCCACCGCCTGACCGCTGCGGTTCATGTACGTCGTGGGCTTCACGAGTCGAATCGTCTCGTCACCCACGCTTCCTTCCGTCACCAGCGCACGTCCTTCGCGCCGAAACGACCCGAAATCCCAGTCGTACGCCAGCCGGTCCACCACCCACCACCCGACGTTGTGCCGAGTGGCATCGTACTCCGGGCCCGGGTTGCCCAAACCCATGACGACCTTCATGCAGCCCGGAGTCCTGCCGGGAGGCTAATCCTACTTGTCCTTCTTGTCCTTCTTGTCGCCAGCGTCGCCGCCCTCGGCAGCAGGCGCGGCCGCACCCTCGGCCGGCACCGCACCCTCGACAGGCTCCGCGCCCTCGAGCGTCGGCACGGTGGTGACGACCTCCTCGACGAGCCTCGGAATCGCGACCAAGCAGACCGGGCGGTCCAGAGGAATACGTACCTCGACCCCGTCTCCGAGCGCGATGTCCGAGACGTGCAGCGAGCCGTTGAGCTCCAGGCCCGTGACGTCGAGCTCGTAGGACTCGGGAATCTTGGACGGAACGCAACGGATCGGCAGATCGTGCACCATCTGCTCGAGCACGCCGCCGCCGAGCCGCACGCCCGCCGGCACACCGATCAGGCGAATCGGCACCTCGAGGTCGACGGCAACGCCTTCTTGGATGCGCAGGAAGTCGACGTGGAGCAGCTTGGCCTTCCACGGGTGCGTCTGGATCTCGCGCACCAGCGTCTGGTAGGGCTTCTTCTCGCCCTCCACCGCCAGGTCGACGATCGTGTTGTCGACGGAGATCGAGTGGAAGAGTCGCTCGGCCTCGTGGGCATCCACCGACAAGTGGACCGACTCGAGCTCACGCCCGTAGAGCACCGCGGGCACCCTGCCCTCACGGCGCAGCGTGCGGGCTGCCCCCTTTCCAGAATCGTCACGCTTCTTCGCGTTCAGCGTTGCCTTGGACATCGTCTCACTTCCTGGTCAATGGCCCGGGGTCATCCGGGGCCTCGTATCCTCGTTCAATCACTCACTCGGTACTTCTTCGAAAAGCTCCGTGACGGACTCGTTGGAGTGCACATGATCGATCGCCTTGGCCAGGAGATCGGCCACCGAAAGCACCCTTAGAGTACCGAAACGCTTATGCTCGGGCACGTCGATCGTATTCGTGACGACCATCTCCTCGAGCGGCGCATCGCGGAGACGGGATACGGCCTCACCCGAGAAGAGCGCGTGCGTCGCCGCAGCATACACCGCCTTCGCCCCCCGCTCCTTGAGGGCGTACACGGCGTTGGTGAGCGTACCCGCGGTATCCACCATGTCGTCCATGATGAGGCAGGTCATGCCCTCCACCTCGCCGACGACGTTCAACACCTCGGACATGTTCGCTTTCGGTCGGCGCTTGTCGATGATGGCGAGGCTCGCGTCGAGCCGCCTCGCCGTCCCGCGCGCCATCTTCGCCGAGCCCACGTCGGGCGCGACGACCACGAGATCCTTCAACGCGAGGCTGCGGAAATACTTGGTGATCACCGGAGCGGCATACAGGTGATCGACGGGGATGTCGAAGAACCCCTGGATCTGGTGCTGATGGAAGTCGATCGAGATCACGCGATCGGCACCCGCAGCCACGATCAGGTTGGCCATCAGCTTGGCGGCGATCGACACCCGCGGTTGGTCCTTCCGGTCCTGCCGGCCGTAGCCGAAGTAGGGGATCACCGCAGTGACCCGCGCGGCCGAGGCCCGGTGGGCGGCATCGATCAGGAGCAGCAGCTCCATGATGTTCTCGGCCGGCGCCGGCGTGGGCTGGACGATGTAGACGTCCCGGCCGCGCGCGTTGCGGTCGATCCGCACGAAGAGCTCGCCGTCCGAGAATTGCTTGATCGTCGCGGCGTCGGGCGACTTGCCGATGCGCTCCCCGATCTCGAGCGCCAGGGGGCGGTTCGCGCGCCCACTGAGCAGGAGGAGGGGTCCCCGCTGGTAGGTGTCGTCCATGAGATCGGGGATGGGGGTGCGGGGCGGCGGGATCGAGAGCCCGCAAAGCTAGAAAGCGCGCGGGGGGGGGTCAACGCGCAGTTAGCCGGTCGGAGGCGACCACACCCCCCATCGTCGGGGGCGCTTCGCTCCAGATGCTTCGCATCTGAGCCCCTCCTCCGGGGGGTGTG
>CAZBCN010000083.1:0-14820 GCA_964490285.1 uncultured Gemmatimonas sp.
GCCCCGCTCGACGGTTCCGCGCAGGGCGTCGTGGTCACCGCCGACAGCATCTCGGGCGCGCGGGCGCTCTCGGCCGCCAACAACACGGTGGACCGTCTGATCCAGGGCGTCACCCTCCCCGACGGCAAGTTCGCTCTGGCGGCCCTCCGTCGCGTCCGCGCCGAGACCAACGCCCTGATCCACCTGAACGTGACCGAGGTCTACTACATCACGTCCGGCACCGGCACGTTGATCACCGGCGGGACGCTCACCGACACCCGCGACACGGACCTCACGAGCGTCTGGGCGGGTCCGAGCCGCTCGGGAACGCACCAGGGAGGCGAGGCTCGCCGCATCGGTCCCGGTGATGTGATCGTCGTGCCAGCCGGCACTGCACACCGGATCAGCGAGCTCGATGGCGTGATCGAATACCTGGTGTATCGGTTCGAGGCCGTGGAGTAGTCGCACGCCTCCTTCCGTCGAGCGCCTCTCCCAAGATGAGGCGGATGCCGTGGTCGCCGTGCTCGCGGAGGCATTCGCCCACTACCCGGTCATGCGTTATGTGCTCGGCTCCAATTCGGCGATGCAGCTCGAGCGACTCGTGCGGTTGTTCGTGATGGCCCGCGTCCTTCGCGGGGAGCCCATGCTCGGGGTGCGCGACGGCTCGGAGCTGGTGGCCGCGGGCATCGTCTCGTTTCCGGGGGCGGAGCCCGCGCCCCCGGCGTTTCTCGCGCTGCGAGCCGATACCTGGCGCCGGCTGGGATTGGACGCGGAGCGGCGGTACACGAGCTACGGCGAGGCGACCGGGCCGTTCCCGTTTCCCGCCGGCAGCGTGCACCTCAACATGATCGGGGTGCGCAATGACCATCAGCGAAAAGGTCTCGGACGGCTCATCATCGACGCGGTCCACGGAATCTCGCGGGCGCGCCCCGGCTCGGTCGGCGTGTCTCTGACAACCGAGCATTCCGCGAACGTCGCCTATTACTCGGGACTCGGCTTCGAGTTGGTCGGCCATGCCCGGATCGGGCCAGGGCTCGAATCCTGGGGCTTCTTCCGGCGGGACGAGGCCGTCGTCTCCGACGCGGTCGATCCATGACACACTCACGAGGAGGGCTTCCCATGCCAACGACTCCACGCCTGCTTCAGTTCGCGCTTCTCGCGGCCCTGGTGGTGCCCGGGTCGGCAGAGGCCCAGACCGGCGTCGCCGTCTGGAGCCGCGACGAGCTCGACCGTCGCGACGCGGCCCTCTCCACCAACGTCGGCCCGGACCACTCGTCTCGGGAGACGCTGGCGGACTACGGCAACCACCGCTTCCGTTTCCTCTACCGCGACGCCGACGGGCGACCCGAACAGCACGACAAGATCATCGACGTCGTGATCGTGCACAGCGGCGAGGGCACGTTGCTCGTGGGAGGCCGAATGCTCGACCCGACCGGTAACGCCAACACCGGCGAGTACCTGGGAACCGGGATCGATGGCGGCGAGCGGTACCCGCTCGGGCCAGGGAGCGTGGTCCACATCCCAGCGGGCCTCCCGCACAGCTTCCTGGTGCCGGAGGGGCAGCACCTCACCTACGTGCTCGTGAAGTTCCCCGCGCCGGCCCCCTGACCCGCGTGACCCGCTACACCCACTCCTTCTGGAGCTCGTCGAGCGCGGCGCTACCGGGGCAGAGCGTCTCGTACGGGATCTTCACGAGGGGCGTGTCGGAGGTGTTCTCGAACCCGTGCATGTCCTTGCCCGACTCGGACAAGTAGAGCAGGCCGGTCGCGATCTCCCCGCGTGAGGCGCAGTCGCCGAGGTAGTCCACCACCGCCCGACGGTCGGACGGGTCGAACTTCTCGTCGACCTTCCGGAGGCGCACGGTGCTGCCGTCGTGCATGGTCACCGCGGTGGTGGTGCCTTTAGCGTAGCTCGCCTTGATCTCCGCCTTGAGCGGCACGAAGTCGGTCTCGATGACCTCGTGCATGTGCTCGCGGGTGTGCGCGTAGCTCTTGGTCGACCCCTTGTGGTCGTTGAACGTCACGCACGGCGAGATCACGTCGACGAACGCGAAGCCCTTATGCACCAGCCCCGCTTTCAGGATGGGCACCAGCTGCGCCTTGTCGCCCGAGAACGAGCGCGCCACGAACGTGGCGCCGAGCGTGAGGGCGAGACTCACCGAGTCGATGGGCCCTTGCAGGTTCGGAGTGCCTCCCTTGGAGACACTGCCGATGTCGGCCGACGCCGAGAACTGCCCCTTGGTCAGCCCGTACACGCCGTTGTTCTCGAGCACGTAGAGCATGTTCACGTTTCGGCGGATCGCGTGACAGAACTGCCCCAGCCCGATCGAGAGAGAGTCACCGTCCCCCGAGATGCCCACATAGAGGAGGTCGCGGTTCGCGGCGTTCGCGCCGGCGGCGATCGAGGGCATCCGTCCGTGCACGCTGTTGAACCCGTGCGCAGCCTTGGCGAAGTACGTCGGCGTCTTGGACGAGCAGCCGATGCCCGAGAGCTTGGCGAGGCGGTGCGGCTCGACATTCATCTCGAAGAGCGCCTGGATGAGGGCCGCCGTCACCGAGTCGTGTCCGCAGCCGGCGCACAGCGTCGACATCGACCCCTCGTAGTCCCTCGTCGTGAGACCGAGGGCATTCACCGGCATCTTGGGATGCCGCGCGACCGGCTTCGCGATGTAGCTCACGAGCCCACCTCCATCAGCTTACCCTCCAAGTGAGGAGCCAGCCCCCGCAGCACGTGTCCCTTGGAGAGCGGCTGGCCCCCGAAGTAGGTGACCGACTCGAGTTTCTCTTTCGGGCAGCTCGTCTCGATCGTCAGCAGCTTCTTCAGCTGCTCGTCGCGGTTCTGCTCGATGACGAAGACGGTCTCGTGGGCTGCGAGGAAGTCCTCCACGGCCTGACCGAACGGGAAGCCCCGTACGCGCATGTAGTCGAAGTGGATGCCGCGCCCGGCGAGGTCGTCCTGCGCCTCGAGCACCGCCCAGTGGCATCCGCCCAGCGAGACCAACCCCAGCTGCGTGGGAACGTCGGCCTTCCTGATCTCCGGCGCCGGCACGTATTCCGCCGCCGAGTCGATCTTCTTCGCGAGGCGCTCCATGACCTCCGAGTACGCGTCCGAGTCCTCCGTGTAGCGTCCGTACTTGTCGTGGCCCGAGCCGCGGGTGAAGTACGCACCCTTCGGATGCGTGCCCGGCAGCGACCGGGCCGCGATGTGGTCGCCGTCCGTGTCGAGGTACCTGTAGAAGGTCTTGACGTTCGCCAGCTCGTCCGCGGTGAGAACCTTACCGCGATCCGGCCGGAACGAATCGTCCCACGCGAGCTTGTCGATCACCCAGTCGTTCATGCCGATGTCGAGATCGGACAGCACGAACACGGGCGTCTGGAAACGCTCCGCGAGGTCGAACGCATTCACAGCGAACTCGAAGCACTCGCGCGGATTCGACGGGAAGAGGATGATGTGCTTGGTGTCTCCGTGTGACGCGTACGCCGCGAGCATCAGGTCGGCCTGCTGCGTGCGCGTCGGCATGCCCGTCGACGGTCCCGTGCGCTGAATGTCGAAGAAGACCCCGGGCACCTCCGCGTAATATGCCAGCCCGATGAACTCGCTCATGAGCGAGATGCCCGGACCTGCGGTGGGCGAGAACGCCCGCGCCCCCATCCAGCTCGCGCCGATCACCATACCCGCGGCCGCTAGCTCGTCCTCCGCCTGGAGAATGGCGTAGTTGTGCTTGCCCGTGACCGGGTCGACGCGGAAGCGCTCGCACCACTCGGCGAAGCCATCCATCACCGAGGTCGCCGGCGTGATCGGGTACCACGCGCCCACCGTCGCACCCGCGTAGACGCAGCCGAGTGCGGCGGCCGCGTTGCCCGTGACGATCACCTTGCCCCGGTTCGCGTCCATCGCCTCGAGCCGGATCGGCAACGGGCACTGGAACCGCTCCTTCACGTAGTCGTGGCCGCGCGCAATCGCCTCGAAGTTCGACTTCATGAGATGCTTCTTGGCCGAGAACTTCTCCTCGAGCATCCCCTTCACGACGTCCATGTCGATGTCGAGGAGAGCCACGAGCGCACCGACGTAGGTGATGTTCTTCATCAGGATGCGTGTACGCGATCCCTCGAAGTGCTCGATGCACATCTTGGCGAGCGGAACGCCGATGAAGTTCACGTCCTCGCGACGGAATTCGTCGTCGAGCTCCTTGGTGTTGTCGTAGATCACCCAGCCGCCTGGAACCACGCTCTCGATGTCCCGCGCATAGCTCTCGGGGTTCATTGCCACCATCAGGTGGAAGTCCGGGCTACGCGCCGTGTATCCGTCTTTGTTGACGCGGATCTCGTACCAGGTGGGGAGACCCTGGATGTTCGACGGGAAGACGTTCTTTCCCGACACGGGCACTCCCATGCGGAAGAGCGCCTGCAGCAGCAGGCTGTTCGCGCTCGCCGAGCCGGTTCCGTTGACCGTGGCGATCTTCAGCGCGAAGTCGTTTACGCCGCAACCGTTGGGCTGGACCGGGAAGTGGACCAAAGCTCATGTCCTGCGTAGGGGGTAAGTAAATCGGAGCGCACCATGTCCCAAGCCGCCGTGGGGCAGCGCTCGGCGCACAGGCCACAGTGGACGCACAAGTCTTCGTCCTTGACCATGACGCGCTTCGTCTGGGGGAGCTCCTCGGAAACGAACAACGGCTGCTTGAGGTTCTCGGCGGGGGCGGTCAAACGACTCCGCAAATCCTCTTCTTCGCCGTTCTTCGTGATCGTCAGGCAGAGCACCGGACAGATGTCGATACACGCGTCGCACTCGATGCAGAGCTTCGCGGTGAAGTCGGTCTGCACGTCGCAGTTGAGGCAGCGCCCGACCTCCCGCACGGTCTGCTCCAGGTCGAAGCCCATCTCTGCCTCGACCTTGATGCTGGAGAGCCGCTTGGCCAGGTCCACGTAGCGCATCTCGGTGCGGTGGACCGGATCGTAGTCGTTCGCGTAGCTCCACTCGTGCAGCCCCATCTTGGTCGAGATGAGGTTCATGCCGTAGGGGGGCCGTTCGGTCACGGGCCTGCCCTGGCAGTAGTTGTCGATCGAGATCGCGGCCTGATGTCCATGCTCGACTGCCCAGATGATGTTCTCCGGGCCCCACGCCGCATCGCCACCGAAGAACACACCCTCACGCGTCGCCATGAATGTCGAGCGATCCACGACCGGCATGTCCCACTTGCCGAACTCGATGCCGATGTCCTTCTCGATCCAGGGGAACGCGTTGTCCTGTCCGATCGCGAGCACGACGTCGTCCGCGGGGAGGAACTTCTCGTCCACCTTCTTGCTGACCTGCCTGCCGTCCGGACCCTCGCTCCACTCGAGGACGTCGAAGACCATGCCGGTCAGCTTGCCCTTCTCGACCACGAACTTCTGCGGCGCGTGGTTGACGATGATCTCGACCTGCTCGCCCTCGGCGTCCTCGAGCTCCCACGGCGACGCCTTGAAGTAGGGCCGCGTCCGACGCGCCATCACTTTCACGTCCTCGGCACCGAGGCGCTTCGCGCTGCGGCAGCAGTCCATGGCCGTGTTGCCGACGCCGATGACGAGTACTCGTTTGCCGACCGCTGTGATGTGCCCGAAGTGAAGTGACTCGAGCCACTCGATGCCGATATGGATGTTCGCGGCGCCTTCCTTGCGGCCCGGGATGTCGAGCTCCTTGCCCTTCGGAGCGCCGGTGCCGACGAACACCGCATCGAACTCACCGGAGTCGAGCAACTCCTTCATGCTCTCGATGCGGTGGTTGTAGCGGATCTCGACGCCCATCTCGACGATCATGGAGATCTCGTCATCGATCACCTCCGCAGGGAGGCGGAATGACGGGATGTTCGTGCGCATGAGACCACCCGGCTGCGAAAGCGCCTCGAACACGACGACCTCGTAACCGAGCGGTGCGAGGTCGTTTGCGACCGTGAGCGAGGCCGGCCCGGCACCGACCAACGCGACGCGTTTGCCGTTACCGACGACCGGGGCCTTGGGGAGGAAGGGCCGAACGTCGTCCTTGAGATCGGCGGCGACACGCTTCAGCCGACAGATCGCGACCGGCTCGCCCTCCACACGCGTGCGCCGGCACGCCGGCTCGCAGGGGCGGTCGCAGGTCCGGCCCAGGATCCCCGGAAAGACATTCGACTGCCGGTTGAGCAGGTACGACTCGGTGTACTTGCCGTCGGCGATCAGCCGGATGTACTCCGGCACGTTCGTGTGAGCCGGACATGCCCATTGGCAGTCCACGACCCGGTGGTAGTACTGGGGATCCCGGGTGTCTGTGGGGCGCATCTTCACCTTCTCTCGGCTCTCAGGGCGTCGTGCGGGCTGGGGCTGTTCGTAGAAAAAGCGCCCAACCGCGGGCGCGAGGGGGCCGGAAGCGCGGCCGAACTAAGGGTTGTTCAGGGACGCATGATGTACGGGGGTTCGCATACGGGCGCAAGAATCTAACGATTCGGGCCCGGCGCGTGGCTCCTGCTCAGTACACCTCGAACATCGTGTTGTCGAGCAGCTCCATGTACGATAGGGACTCGTTGGCGGCGTAGACGTTGCACGAGTAGTACCGGATCTGTCCGCGCCAGTACACGGTGTTGTACGGGTTCGGCCCGTCCAGGCCCCCGACGAGCATGCCACGGATGGTCCCCTCGTGGATGTCGTCCACGGATCCCGCGAGGACGATCCCATCCCACGAGAAGGACGAACTGGCGTCCAGCTCCCCATTCACGATCAGCACGCCCCGCCCGCTCCAACTGCTCCCGGGGTTGAAGTACCCGTTCACGCGCACGACTGGAAACGAGTCGGACGGGAGCGAGGCCCAATTCGGTGGCGTCCCCTCGAAGTCCACCGGGAAGGTGGGATCGGACAGAACATCCCACCGTAGTCCCACCGAGTCGTACATCTGCGTGAAGCCCCCGCTCCACTGCTCGCCGTTGGGGCTCCCATCCAGGTTTCCCCCGGACTGCTGCCCCGTGGTCACGCGCGCGATCGCACCCGTGATGTCGTCGGCGTTCCCGCCCGGGCAATCGGAAGAGCTGTTGTGCTCGTCCCCGTCGATCACGCCTCCGCTGTTCTGCGCGTAGACCGCGTTCGCGGTCACCATGAAAGCCGCATGGTGCGCCAGAGGCCGACGATGACTGTATGCGTACGCTCCGACCACGCGCCGCGCCGGTACCCCGGGCGTGAACGGATCCACGACGGTACCCTCGGAGCGCACGTAGTAGAGGTGGGTGAGCGAGTCCTCCTCGGCGATCTTTCGCGTGGTGATCATCGCCACGCCGCCACCGATCGCGTAGCTCACCGAGTCGCCGACGACGCCGATCTGCTCGGCGACGAATCGGTGGAGACCCGCGCGGGCGGCTGCGAGGGCCTCGGAACCCTCGTCCGCGTGCCGTGCCATCGTGAACTCGGAGTTCACGACCAGGTAACCTGCGGCGCCAGCCACCGAGATCGCGAAGAGCATCATCACGACGAGAACGAGGACGAAGCCTCGCCGATCCGAGCGCACTGCCGTGAATCCGCTCATGGGATGTTGCGCAGGATCATGTTGACGGACCATCCGAAGGTGATGTCGTTCCGGCCGCCCGTCGTCGAACGCTTGCGGGCGTCCGCCACGAGGCGGACCGCGTCGATGGTGGGGAGCGCGGCAGACGTGATCGTGTCGGCGTACGTGCTCCCTCCCGTCCGGTATTGGAACTGTGCGGTCGAATCCATGCCGGTCGCGAACTCCACGAGCGGCTGCCCGTAGCTGCTCCGAAACAGCCCGAGCGTTCCGGGCTCGAGCACCGAATTCTGGATCGCGAACGTCGTCTGGCGATAGAACATGATGACGTCGCCCGGGTCGGGCGTGGACCCGTACAGCAGGTTGAAGCGCCGCAGCCGATAGAACTGCGAAGCGACCCAGGACGTGTCGGCGCCATTCGAGGCGCACGACGCGGGGGGGGTCCCACCGGTGCCCTCCACGTAGCTCCACGTCGTGGTGCGGTAGTTCCAGTCGCCCGTCGCCACGGTCAGCCAGCCAACGCCCGCGACCTCGCTCGTGTTGATCGCCGGTTTTCCGCCGTCGCTGTGCACGCTGAAGTTGTTCCCCGTGCGGTGGCAGACTGCCGCGAGCAACATCGGGGAGCGAACGGTCAACGTGCGACGACCCGCGACGACGAAGCCGTCCTCCATCACCGAGGCGACTTCGGTCGCCATGCGCTCCGTGGCGACGCGTGCGTTGTCGTGGGCAGCGGCGCGCAGGGTCTGCGACGCGTAGTACTGGTTCTGGACGAGGAACGTCGTGCTCACGAGGATGATGAGCACCGACGAGAGCACGAGCGAGATGATTGTCTCGATGAGCGTGAACCCCGCGCGAGCGCTCACCAGATCGCCGAAGCGTAGGAGCTCACCGTGTGCGTCGGCCCTTGTCCGCCCGTCGGGGTGAACGCCACGTCGATCCTCCGCAGAACGGGCGAGATGTTCGTGATGGTGACGCTGCGTTGAAACTCCATCCCCTCGATCGTCAGCGTGGCCGTCGTCGTGCCCGGCGCGAGCGACGTGAACGGTGTCGCCTCCAGGGAGTCGAGCCGCTCCTGGGCCAGCGCCACGATCTCCGATCTCGCGCCGGCGTATCGCATGCGGTACCCCATGGCGCCGCTCACTTGGATGACCATCAATACGCCCATCGAGAAGATCAGCAGGGCGCCGATGACTTCGATGAGCGTAAAGCCACGCGCCGGGCCGCCCGCAAGCCATCTTCGGCGGCTCAAGTCCGATCTATCTTCGAGGCTCCCATGCTGTTGAACGATACAGTGTACCGAGCGGCCCCGGAAGAAAAATTCGCCGTTCCGAGCGGCCCCGACGCTCCGCTCAAGTCCGCGAAGCCCCGGGAGTTGAACACGACCGAATCGCCCACGAAATCGAGGGAGACGGCCGACAGGTCGATGTCGGCATTGGCCCCGAACCGGCGCTGCACGACATCCACGGCCGCCCCCCGCGCCTCGATCTCGTAGCGGAGGGTCGACTCGTAGAACCGGATCACGACCGTCACCCGTGACCGAGTCGCGAGGGCCCTCGCCATCGTGAGGTCGTTCGCGAATACCTGTGCCGCACGTTGCGCCGCGGCGCGCTGGAAGTACCCACTGAAAGACAGCGTCGCAAAAACGAGACCCGTGCCGACGATGACGAGCACCATCACCACCTCGATCAGCGTAAACCCGCGCCGGGCGCTCATCTACGACGTTCCACGGAGGCGTGTCGAGCGGTCCGGTCGGCGAGATTGGACAGCTCGCGCACGGCGACGGACAGCGCAGCGAGCCCGACAGACTGTTCCTCCTTGCGGAGCTCTTCCACGATTCCACGGTAGCGCTGCACGTCCCGCTCGCGCAGTCGGCGCTCACCGCCTTCGTCCGCGCCGACGACCTCCACTACCACCTTCCGGTGTGCGCGGGAGAGATCCTCGGAGAGGAGCTGCGCTGCACGGTGCTCCCACTGCCCGTCGCGCGCGGCCGCGAACGTGCGGCGGCGGAGCCATGGGACACAAAGCAGGTCGGACGCCGTGTAGTAGGCCCGCGCGGTGACGCCCGGGTCGCGCCCGGTCCGCTCGGCGATCTCGAGGATCTCGAGCAGCTGATCGAGGAACCGCAGCGTGATGAGCCTGCGCGAGAAGGCCTCGTCGCCACCGAGACTCCGGATCTCGGCCACGCGCGACTCGAATAGCTCGCGCTCTTCGCCAGCCACGTTGTCCTCGAACGCCTCCCTAAGCACGGCGAGTCCCTCCAGGCGCGCACCGACCACCGCGGCTGGCGAAGCCTCGGGCTCGACGTTGCGCAATACCCAACGGGCGGTCCGCTCGAGGACGCGCCCGAGTCCGAGCAACCAGCGCGTGGTCACGGTCGCGTCCGCCACGTCGCGCTGTTCCTGCATTTGGCTCAGCAGGGCGCGGTGGTCGGCGAGGCGGGAGGCGACGATCCAGGCCGTCACGACCTGCTCCGGGCTCGATCCTGTGTCTCGTGTAAGCCGGTACAGGAACGTCGCACCCATGAGATCGACGATGTCGTTCGTGAGCTGGCTCACGATGATCTCTCGCCGGAGGCGATGCGCGGCAAGGTCGTCGTGACCGGCCGCCAGCGTCGCCGCAGGCGGGAAGTACCCGACCAAGTAGCTCTCGGTTATGGGGTCGTCGGGGAGGGTGCCGCTGAGCAGCGCGGTCTTGAGACCGAGCTTCGCGTGCGCGAGCAGCACGCACAGCTCCGGACGAACCAGCGACTGGCCCTCCTCGGCGCGTTCTGCCAGCACGTCTCGCGACGGAAGACCCTCGGAGGCTCGATCGATGTCGCCCGACTTCTCGAGCGCGAACATCAGATCGCGAAATTCGTCGGCGGACTCCTTCGCGCGCTGCTCGTCGAGCGATACTGCGAGACTCTGGGAGCGGTTGTCCTGAAGGACGAGCTCGGCTACGGACTCGGTGAGGTCGCCGAGCAGCCGGTTCCGCTTGGCCTCGGTCATCCTGCCCGAGACGACCGCGGGCGCGAGCAGGATCTTGAGGTTCACCTCGTGGTCGGACATGTCCACGCCGCCCGAGTTGTCGACCGCGTCGGTATTGAGCCTGCCACCGAGGAGCGCGTACTCGACACGCGCTCGCTGTGTGAAGCCCAGGTTGCCACCCTCGCCGACCACCTTGCACCGGAGGTCCTTCGCGTCGACACGTACCGCGTTGTTCGCGGGATCGCCCGCGTCGGCGTGACTCTCGGTGCTCGCCTTCACGTACGTGCCGATGCCGCCGTTCCACAGCAACTCGACGGGTGCGCACAGCACGCGCCGGATGAGGGCCTCGCCGTCCAGCGTGTCGCCCTTCTCACCCTCGATGCCCAGCGCGCGGCGCGCCTCCGGCGTCAGATCGACCTGCTTGGCACCCCGCGGCACGATCATGCCGCCTCGGCTGAGCACCTCGCGACCGTAGTCGCCCCAACTCGAGCGCCCGAGTCCGAATAGTCGCTTCCGCTCGGCGAAAGAAGCCACTGGATCCGGGTCCGGGTCTATGAAGACGTGACGGTGGTCGAAGGCCGCGACGAGCTTCGTGTGCTCCGACAGCAGCATCCCGTTGCCGAAGACGTCGCCGCTCATGTCTCCGATGCCCACCACCGTGAACGGCTCGGCCTGGATGTCCTTCCCCTGCTCGCCGAAGTGGCGCCGCACGCACTCCCATGCGCCACGCGCGGTGATCCCGACAGCCTTGTGGTCGTACCCGTGCGATCCCCCCGAGGCGAACGCGTCCCCGAGCCAGAATCCGTACTCGGCCGCGACCTGATTGGCGACATCGGAGAAGGCCGCGGTGCCCTTGTCCGCGGCGACCACGAGATAAGGATCGGGCGGGTCGAAGCAGACCACGTCGCTCGGCGCCACCGGGGTGCTGCCCACCAGGTTATCCGTCAGGTCCAGCAGGCCGCGGATGAGCGTCCGGTACTGGTCCTTGCCCTCGGCAATCCGCTCTTCGGGGTCCGCCGGAATGCGACGCGTGACGAAGCCGCCCTTGGATCCTCCCGGCACGATCACCGCGTTCTTGACCATCTGCGTCTTCACCAGCCCGAGCACTTCCTTGCGGAAGTCGTCCGGCCGGTCGCTCCAGCGGATGCCCCCGCGCGCGACCTTCGAGCCGCGCAGGTGCACACCCTCCATGCGCGAGGAGTGCACCCACACCTCGAACAGGAGCTCGGTCGGCTGCGATCGCTCGAGATCCCCGACCAGGAACTTGAACGAAACGAACGGGACGCCCCCCGAGCGCAGCGTGGGGGTGCGGCCGCCCCGCCTGTAGAAGTTCGTCCGCACGATCTCCCCGATGAGCTCTTCGAGGTGCCGGAGCGCCCGGTCGTCGGCGAGCAGGCTCACGCTCTCCAGTGACGCGAGGAACGCCGTGCGGATATCGGCGGCGGCCGCGAGGCGCTCCTCCCGTGTGGCCCCACTCGCGGGATCGAACTTCGCCCGGAAGAGGTCGAAGAGCTCCTTGGCGATTCCCGGGTGCTTCACGAGCGCGGAGGGGAGAGCGAGGCGGCTCGCCACCGCGCCGCGGTGGAACGCATACCCGGCGAGCGCGCGCAGCACGTCCACCTCACGCCACTGGAGCCCCGCGGTGAGCACGAGCGCGTTCAGGGAGTCACTGACCGCGTCGCCCGCGCGGGCTGCGAGTACCGTTTCGCACAGCAGCTCACCACATGCATCGATGTCGAGCTGCCGTCGCTCCCCGTCCTGCACGGCGAAGACGTAGATCATCACCGCCGAGCCGGGGTCGCCGCGCACCTCGAACGGATTCATCGCGATGACCGTGAGCCCGAGGTCCTCGAGGATCGGCATGAAATCCGAGAGCACGAGCCTCTGGCCGCGCAGTGAAATCTTCAACTCGGTCGCGCCCGTCACGCCCGCGACGAGCAGTTCGGGCGGCCGATTGACGAGGGACACCGCAGTGTCGCGCCCGTCCGCCACCATCGCCTCGAGCTCGAGGATATCCGCGACCGCAGTCTCCGGGCTCGTAGCTGCGCGATACTCCGGGTCGAACCCCTTCGCGTACCGGCGTGCGAGCTCCGCCGCGACCTCGGGCGGCCGTACCCGCTCGAGCCCCTCCTCGACGAGATCCGCCCACGTGCGGATGATCTGGCGCACGGTGCGCTCGAGGACAGCCGTGTCGACCCGCGAGCGGCGCTCCTCGGGTCCCGACAAATAGAAGTGCAGGCGGGCCTGGTCCCCCTCGCCGAGCGTCAGATGGTAGTTGAGCACCTCACCACCGAACGCATCGACGAGCGCCGCTTCGATCGTCTGCCGGACGTCGCCGGAGAACCGGTCGCGGGGCAGGATGACCATCACCGAGCGGCCGCGAGCGAGCGGATCGTCCCGCAGCGTGACGCGCACCTCGTCCGTGCCGTAGGAGGTCAGGACCGTGCGGACGTCCGCAGCGATCTGCTCCGCCGTCGAGACGAAGAGCTCCTCCCGCGGCAGCGAGTTGAAGATCGTGATGATCGCCTTGTAGTCGTGCGATCCTTTGCGTACGCGAGCGCTCTCGAGAACACGCGCGAGTTTGCGTCTGAGGATCGGGATGTTCTGCACCGCCTCCCCGTACGCCTTGGACGTGAAGAGGCCCAGGAACCGGTGCTCACCGACGGTACGGCCTTCCGCGTCGAGCTTCTTCAGGCCGATGTAGTCCATCCGCGAGGCGCGATGCACCGTCGCCTCGGCGTTGCTCTTGCTGATGATCAAGACCGGGCCGCGCTCCGCGAGCGTCCGCATGTTGGTGGGCAGCCGCGAGAGCGGGACGGGCGTGGCGAAGCGGGACTCCGCCTCGTTCCGCAGCACGCCCAGCCCCGAGCCCGGCTCGACGAGCACGCTGGGCTCGCCTCCCTCGCCTGCGACGATGTCGTACGCGCGGTATCCGAGGAAGACGAATGCTCCATCGTGCAGCCAGCGCAGGAACGCCCTGATCTCGGACTGCTCGTCGGCGACCTCGGCGCTCGTCGCCGGATGACCCGCCAGCTCCTCCGCCACGGAGTCGAGCACCGCGAGCATCGCAGGGAAGTCGTCGGTGGCGCGCACCACATCCTGCAGTCGCCGCTTCAACTCCTGCTCGAGGTATGCGAGCCTCGCCGGAGCGGTGACGCGCTCGATCTCGCAGTGTACGAGCGACTCCTTCGTCCCGGTGTCGCTCGCGGGGTGGATCGCGACCACGCGGCCGGCAGCATCCCGCACCACGTCGAGCAGAGGATAGACCATGTGCTCGATGGCGAGGCCCTGTTTGTGCAGGAACTCGCGGATGGTGTCCACGACGAAGGGTCGCTCGGTGACGTTGGCGCGTACGACCGTCACGCCGGCAGACCACCCCTCGGCGGTCGCATCCGGGTTCGTCACCGAGACGCCCACGCGGTCGGGGCGTTCGGCCTCGAGGAAGCGGTACGTGCCGAGCGTGAGGGCCGCGAGCTCGGCGACGCTCCTTCCGCGCAGGAGCGCGTCGGGAGCTCGCGCCAAGAAGATGGAGGCGAAGTCGAGCAGCGGCTCGCGCGGCGCGCCGTCGGCCGTCTCTGCGAGGGCCGCGCGCACCGCATCGATCTGGGGCGAGGGATCCCGGAGTCGGCGTTCGGCCGCTGCCGTGGTTTCGCTCATATGTCGAGTCGGCTCGGATGCCCGTGTGCGGATGCCCCGTGACCCCTGCAACGTTACGCCAGAAGGGGATGGCGGGGAACCTGGACGATGCCCGGACGTCGGGCCCGTCCGCGAATTCCCCGGCCCCAGGGATTCATCTACCTTGGCGCATGCGATTCGTGCACGTCGCCGACGTCCACCTGGATACGTCGTTTGCCGGGCGTTCGGAGCCCGTCCGGCAGCGCCTGCGCGAGGCCTCGCGCGAGGCGTTCCGACGTGCCGTGGACCTGGCCATCCGTGAGGATGCCCACGCATTCCTCGTCGCGGGCGATCTCTTCGACTCCGACCGGCTCTCTCTCAGGACCGAGCGCTTCATCCTCGAGCAGGTAGGCCGACTCGGCGACCACCGTATCACCGTCGTCTACGCCACCGGAAACCACGACCCCGGCTCCGCCCCCAACGGCCCCCGCCGGCTGGCCTGGCCCCCGCACGTGCACGTCGTCTCCGACGCCACGCCGCGCCGGGTGCTCGTGACCGACGCCTCGGGCGATCCGGTCGGATACGTGACCGGTGTGGGCCATGCGTCGGCGGAGGAGCGCGGCGACCTGTCGCGAGGATTCCCACGCCCGTCGGGGGAGCTCCCCCAGGTGGCTCTCTTGCACACGCAGGTGCACCACTCGCTCGGCTCGGACGAGCACCACCCGTACGCGCCCTCGGAGCTCAGCTTCTTGATGCGCGCGGG
>CAZBCN010000084.1:0-14723 GCA_964490285.1 uncultured Gemmatimonas sp.
GCGCCCGTCCCCGACGCGGTACGTGCCGGCGCTGTGCCACGCCATGCGGATGAACAGCGGCCCGTAGTGGCCGAAGTCCGCCGGCCACCAGTCCTGCGAATCGGTCATCAGCGCCGCGAGATCCTTCTTCACGGCCGCGAGGTCGAGGCTCTGGAAGGCCTGCGCGTAATCGAATTCGCGACCCATCGGATCGGAGAGCTCGGAGTGCTGGTGCAGGAGCTCCAGGCGCAACTGGTTCGGCCACCAGTCGCGGTTCGACGTGCCGCCGCCGGCGGCGGGATGGAAGGGGCGCTTGGTCTCGGTCGTCATGGGTCTGGCGTCTCCTGCTCGTTACGGCGGGGATCCCTCGCAGCGAGATCCCAGGATGCACGAAGCTTCGCGCGGGCGGTCGTACGCAACAAGTCGAAGACCTCGATTCGGTCGATAGGCGCGAGCTATCGGACCGCTCGCGGAACTCGCGCCTCAGCTCACGCTTGACGCGGCGCGGCGCGCTGCACCACGATCCGCGCGGTAGCTCTCCCGGCAGGCGGTCCGCACCGAGCATGGTCGACGGTCCGCGCCTCCCGCGAGCCGACCGATGGTGGATCCGAAACGACCCCCGGACGATGTCCGCGAGAAGCTCGCCTGGCGCGACAGCCGTGCGGCGGCATTGCGGCTGCTGCGGCCCGGGAGGATCCGTCCGCTCTTGCGCGCGGTGCTGTTCCTGGTCGTGGCCGTGCTCGCGTTCACGACCTGGACGACGCTCACGAGCGGACTGCCTCCGGAACAACGCGCCGTGCTGCTCCTGCTCCTGCTCGCGATCGGCCTGTGGGTCACGGAGGCGGTCCCTGCGTTCGCGGTGGGGCTGCTGATCATCGGGTACCTCGTCTTCGTCCTGGGGACGCCGCTCGTGCTCGACGCGCCGCTCGACGTGCGGCCCTACGTCGACACGTGGTCGAGCGAGGTCGTGTGGCTGATGCTCGGCGGGTTCTTCCTTGCGGGAGGCATGTCCAGGACCGGCCTCGACCGGCACCTGCTCGCGCTGGCGATCCGTCCCGCCGGCACGCGGCCGCGCCGCGTTCTGCTGGCGGTGATGCTCACGTGCGCCGCGGCGTCGATGTTCATCTCGAACACGTCGACGACCGTGCTCGCCGTCGGCGCGGTGCAGCCGCTGGTGCGCCGCCTGCCGCGCAAGGACCCGTTCGGCCGCGGTCTGCTGGTCGCGATCCCGCTCTCGGCGTCCGTCGGCGGCATGGGGACGATCCTGGGCAGCGCGCCCAACGCGATCGCGGTGGGCACCGCCCAGGAACTCGGCCACAAGCTGGACTTCGTCGAGTGGATGCTCTTGGGGACGCCAGTCGCCCTGGGGCTGATCTTCGCCGCGTGGTGGATGCTGCTGCGCCGCTTCCCGGCCCGGACGGAGTCCGTGGATCTCGACTTCGGCCGCGAGGACCAGCCCACGAACCGGCGCGAGCGGCGGCTCGTGGCACTCGTCGCAGCGATCACCGTCGGGCTGTGGATCACGACGCCGCTGCACTCCGTGCATGCGGCAGCCATCTCGCTGATCCCGATCGTGTGCCTGAGCCTCCTGGGAATCGTCGACACCGCGGCCGTGCGGAACCTGCCCTGGGACACGCTCATGCTCGTGGCGGGCGGACTGTCTCTGGGCGCGGCGGTCGTCGAGACCGGCCTCGCCGACCGCCTCGTGTCCGGCCTGGGCTTCCTCAGGGAGCTGGGACCCGTGCCGACGCTCGCGATCCTGGCCCTGATCACCGTGACGCTCTCGAACTTCATGAGCAACACGGCGACCGTGTCGCTCCTGCTCCCGATCGCGGTCGCCTTCCTGCCCGGCCACGTGGTCGAGACCTGCGTCGTGCTGGGCCTCTCCGCTTCGTGCGCGCTGCTCCTGCCCGTGTCGACGCCGCCGAACGCGATCGCGATCAGCACCGGCGCGATCGACGCGCGCGACCTGCGCCCCGGAGGCCTGATGATCGGCCTCTTGGGACCCGTGGTGATCCTGGCGTGGGTGATGCTGCTCGCCCAGTTCGGCCTGGCAGCGACCGCCTGAGGCCTCCCCGAGTCGGGCACCCGGAGCCGTCAGCGCGGCGGTACCGCTCCGAGCACCGCCCGCAGCGGTGCGTCGGCGTCCGTCGCCAGGTTCGCGCGGGCGTCGGCCGGCACGCGCGCGCCGCGCGACACGAGGACGCCCGCCGTGCGAACGAGCCCGTCGCGGCGCGCGCTCCGCGCATCGGACCAGGCGTGCAGCGTCCACTGCAGGGGGCTGCAGTCGTAGCGTGCGTCGCGGAGTGCGATGTCGGCGCCGGCGTCGAGCAGGCGTGCGGCGAGCCGATCGAGGCCCATCAGCGCCGCCCAGTGCAACGCCGTCGCACCGAAGAGTCCGCGCCGCGCCACATCGGCGCCGCGCTCGACGAGGCGCAGGCCGACGCTCTCCGCCCCCAGGCTCGCGGCGGCGATCAGGTAGCTGTCCCCCGACCGCGCGTAGGCCCGGTCGGCGTCCACGCCGGCTGCGAGGAGCACGTCGGCCATCGCGAGCGCCTGTGCGTCGCTGGCGAGTCCGCGGAACACGGCATCGCACACGAAATGCAGCGGCGGAACCACGTTCTTCCCGCCGTCGCCCCACGTAACGTCGGCCTCGGCCAGCGCGGGATCGGCGGTGACGAGCGCGCGCAGAGCGGCGACGTCCGCGCGCTCGATGGCCGTTCGGATCGAGTCGCTCATGCGCATCCGCTCCCCGGCCGCGGCCCGCGTGCGGTGGACTGGTGAACGGCGCTCGCTGCGGGTCGCGGGCGGGTCATCGATGGGGGAACGGTACGCGGCCGGCGCATGGATCAGCCTCGTGAGCCGATCGGGGGCCAGCGGAACACGCCGCCCAGGTCCGGTTCGCGGTGCCAGCGGATGAACTCGACGGCGACGGGCACCGAGCCCGGCACCGGCTCGCGCAGGGGCCGTCCGTGCAGCGGTCGCAGCACCTCGAGCGCGGCATCGGAGCCGCTGAACTCGCGCGACACGAGCACGCGTCGGTCGTCGGAGAGCGACCACGCGCCGTGGTCGAACAGCTTGTGCAGCGTCGGGTTGAGTGCGAGGCCGTTCGCCACCGTCGAGGGTCCGCCCTTCGAGTGCCAGTGCACGTGCGCGGCCTCGACGCCGAACAACGTGCCGGAGATCATGGCCTGGAATCCGGTGAGCGCGCAGCGCCGGTCGTAGGCGGTCAGGACCTCGTCGCGGAAGGAGGCTGAACGGCGCTGGCGCTGCACGATCTCGACGTCGGCTTCGCGGACGCGGTCCGGCTGCGCGCGCTCGGCCGGCGGACCGAGCGCGCCGCGATCGAGACCGACAGCCGCGAGCACGTCCTCGTGCAGCGACGGCTCGAAGTGCTCGTCGAGGAGGATCTGCACGACACGCCGCACGAGCGCGGGGTCGTCGCGCAGCGCGCGCGCGTAGGTCTCGGGGAGCCGTCCGATCGAGCGCTGGAACCCCGACATGAGCGGAAACCCCTTGGCTCCGCGCTCCAGCGCGTCCGCTCCTGGGATCTCCCACAGCCCGTCGGAGCGCAAGTGCCAGTACGGGTACTCCGGGTGGTGCTGCGCGCGGACCGGCGGCGCGTAGGCGCCCAGGAGCGGCATCAGCGCCGCGCGGACCTGTTCGAACGGCAGTTCGCGCTCGCCGAAACGCACGAGCCTCGCGATCGCGTACAGGAGCAGGAGCGGTTTGTGCGGCTTGCGCTGACCGCCGCTCGCATCGACGTTGAGGTCTGCAACGCGCTGCTCGAGGTCGTCGCGGATCGGATCGTCGGGCGAGCGGATCACGGGAGGGCAGAGTCTGCCGCGGCTCGGCGACCGCGTCGAGGCGGAGGAGCGGCGAGCGTCCGTCGCGCATCCGCACCGCAGAGTCGCCGGGCACGGTCACGAACGATCTGGCAGTCCCGAGGCTCACGGTGCCGAGGTGCGCGAGATCCGCGGCCGCCCGCGCCGGCCGGAACCTGCGATGACCGTCGGCGTCGACGCCCCTCGGGGACGCCGCGAGCGCCGTGCCGCGTCCTCGGCCCGACGTCGATCGCCGTGTTCCGCACGAAGGCCGAGCCCTGGTCTCACACCGTGACTTGGGCTCTCACGCCACACGGGACGAGGCCCGCTCCGGCGATCGCGTGACCCGGCGTCACGCCGGCCTTTGCTGCCTCCGCGGGCATCGGGCGGGCCAATGCGCATCGACAAGACACGGAGATCGAGAGCATGAACACGAGATCGACGCCGATGGAACGGATGGCCATCGTGGTGCGTGACGACGGATACGATCGGCTGCTGACCCCGCTGACCTTCGCCTACACGCAGGCTCGCGCGGGAGTCGAGGTGGACGTCCTGTTCGTCCTGTGGGCGGTGTGCGCGCTCACCACCGAGGGCGTGAAGAAGCTGCGCGTGGAGGGTCGCCACGCCGACGAGGAAGCCTGGCTCCGGGCTCGCCTGGCGAGCGACGGGGACCCGTCCCAGATCGACGAGTTCCTGCGGCTCCTCAAGCGCACGGGCAAGGTGCGCCTGTACGCGTGCAAGCTCGCCTCGGCGACGTTCGGCGTCGACGAGCCGAGCCTGCTTCCCGAGGCCGACGGCATCGTGGATCCCCGGTGGTTCCTGAACGAGCGCGCGGCGACCGCGAGCCACTGCCAGTACTTCTAGCGGACGGGCGGGCCGGGTTCAGCGCCGCCGGGATCGTCCGCCGCCGTCTCCGGCGTGCACGACCCACTCGATGGGATGGCGCGCATCGGGTTCGAAGCGGCAGGCCGTGCCTGTGTGGACGGTCGTCTCGAGGTAGTGTCCGAGCCAGGCGTTCGCGGCCGCGATCTTGCGCAGCGTCCCGCGCAACGCCTTGGTCACGCTCTGCCGTGCGCGCTCGACGTCGCTCCCGACGCGGCGCGGCCGGCCGCCGAGGCCGATCGCTGCCGCCAGGGCGCGGCCGAGCTCGTCCATCTCCTCCAGCAGCGTCTCGGTGGCGGCGTCGTCGCCGCGCTCCCGCGCGTCGTCGAGATCGCTCTGCAGTTCCTCGAGGCGCCGCCGGTACGACGCGCGGGCCTCTTCGTCGAGCACCTCACCGGCATCGCCCGCCGGCGCGCGGGCGGCGCCTGCGTCCCGGTGGTCGGAGGCGTCCTGGACGAGGTCGATCGACCAGAGGTCCGCGTCCGGCCGCGACAGCAGGATCGCCAGATAGCGCGGGCCGCGGCCGTCTTTCAGGCGCAGGACCCATTCTCCGAAGGACATCGTCCAGTAGTCGCCCTCGCGCCGCAGCTCGGCCACGCCGGCGGGCGCGCGTGCCGTCGTCGCGTGCGCCGTCCGGGCGCCGGAACCGCACAAGTCGGCGAGGAGCCCGGCGACGCGCTCGCGCTCGCGCTTCGCGCCGATGCGCTCGAAGATCCGCTCGGCGGCGCCGAGCTCGAGCCGCCCACCGCCCTCGTCGCCCTGCGCGAGCAGCGCCCGCCCCAGGGCGGCACGCGACGTCGCGACCTCGTACGGCGCCTGCAGATCAGCCCATGCGCGGTGGGCGCGCGCGAAATGGCGGGCGGCCGGATCCGGCCGCCCGCGCGCGAGCTCGGTCTCCCCGCGGGCATGGGCGCTGGCCGCGGCGTACCCCGGCGTCGGATTGCTCTCCGCGAGGCGTTCCAGCTCCTCGGCCGCCTGTTCGGCGGTCGCCAGCTTGCCGGCCGCGACCGCGATCGTCGCGCGTGCGGCGAGCAGGCTCGCGCGGTCCTCGTAGATCAGCGTCTGGACGCGATCGACGAACACGCGCTCGATCGCGTTGTGCGCAGCGACGGGGTCGCCCAGGTCCAGGAGGAGCAGCGCCAGGCCCGGCTGCGGATCCCAGCCCAGATCGAGTGCGCGCCGGAAGGACTCCAGCGCGCCGTCCGCGTCGCCGCGCCGGCGGCGAACCTCGCCCACCTCGGCGTGGGCGACCATCGCCCAGCGGGGGATGTCGCTCTCGAGGAAGCGGGTCGCCTCGCGGCTCTCGTGCTCCGCCGCCACGAGCTCGCCGCGGATCCTCAGGACCTCCGACCGGTGCACGCGGCAAAGCCCCGGGAAGTAGGCCACGCGCACGTTCTCGGCCCAGCGGCTGGCGGACTCCGTCCACTCCGATGCGTGATCCCACTCGCCGCGGCAGCGGTAGGCCCAGATCGCGTTGCAGAACACGATGCCCGATTCGAGCACGCCCAGCTCGCCGCCGACGGCCAGCGCGGTCGCGCGCTCGATCGCCTGCCGCGCCTCCGGCCCGCGTCCGCGCGCCGTCGCGACGTGGCCGATCTCGATCTGGGCGAGGGCCTCGACGTTGCGATCCCCGTGGCGGCGCGCGAGCGCGTCGGCCCGACGCGCAGCCGCCTCCTGACCATCGAGGTCGCCGCGTGCGGAGCACGTCCGCGCGAGGAACCAGGCGTGCGCTGCGTGTTCCGGGCCCTCGGGCAGGCTGCCGATGATCTCGTCGGCACGCTTCCACCAGCTCGCCGCGACCGCGGCGTTGCACACGTCGTCGTTGGCCGCGCACAGCGCGAGCGCGGTGCGGCACGCCTCGCGCAGGCTGCCGTTGGCGGAGTAGGCCCGGTGGGCGCGCTCGAACGAGCCGATGACGACGTCGTTGCGCCCGAGCCAGCGGGCGCATTCGGCGAGGATCTCCAGTTCCGGCGGTTCCAGGCCGACGCTTCGATCCGCCTCGAGCAGGAGTTCCAGGGCCGTCGACCAGTCGCGGCCGTCGTACGCCGCCCGCGCCCGCGCGACGATCGGTCCGGTTGTCCGGCAACCGCCGGAGCCGTTCGCGGCGGGCCGGCGGCCCGGGCTGGGGCTCCGGCTCATCGGCGACAGTATACGCGAGGGGCGGGGTGCAGCAGGGGCGGGGTCACAGTGTGACGGCTGGGATCACGCCTCCGGAATGCACGGGCGGAATGGGCCGCACCGTGCCTCGATCAGGAGCACGACCCTCATGTCCATCCCCGCACCGAAGACGCTCATCCTGTTGTCCGCGCTCGCCCTGGCGGGTTGCGGCACCCCCGGCGGCACGACCGGCTCGCGCGACGAGGTCCCGCCGCTCTACCCCGGCTTCGAGAACTACGGCCGGGACGTGCGCACGGGATCGGAACGGGCCCAGCGCTTCGTCGACCAGGGCCTGCAGTGGCTGTACGGCTTCAACGACGACGAGGCCATCCGCTGCTTCCGCGAGGCTGCGCGGCTCGACCCCGACAGCGCGTTTCCGTGGTGGGGGATCGCCTACGCCTTCGGGACCAACGTCAACGACCCGGTGATGTCCCCCGCGGAGTCGAGCGGAGCCCGGGACGCGGTGCGGGAGGCGCTCGCGCGCCTCGATCACGCCACCCCGGTCGACCGCGCGCTGATCCGTGCGGTCGCCACGCGCTACGCCGGTCCGGCCCTGGACGAGCGGCCCGCGCTGGAGGCGTTCGCGGCAGCCATGGGCGATGCCTGGCGCGAGTTCCCGCGCGACGCCGACGTCGGCACGCTCTACGCGGAGTCGCTGATGAACCTCCAGCCGTGGGATTACTGGACGCCCGACGGCGAGCCCAAAGGGCGAGCGCTGGAGATCGTCGACGTCCTGGAGCGGGTGCTGGCCATCGACCCGGACCACCCCGGCGCTCTGCACTTCTATATCCACTCCGTCGAGGCGTCGAAGACGCCGGAGCGCGCCGAGGCGGCGGCCGACCGCCTGGCGACGCTGGTGCCCGGTTCGAGCCACCTGACGCACATGCCCTCGCACATCTACGGGCGCCTGGGCCGCTATGCCGACGCCTCGGACGCGAACGAGCGCGCCGTGGCCGCCGACCGCGTGTACCTGGCTTCGGCTCCCGAGCAGGACTACTACGGGCTCTACATCTCGCACAACCTGCACTTCCTGGCGTACGCCGCGATGATGGAGGGCCGCTACGAGACGGCGCTGCAGGCGGCCCGCGAGATGGAGACGCACGTGCCCGCGACGTTCATGGAGCGCTACCCGCAGATCGCGGACGGGTGGGCCTCGGCGCTGCCGCACGTCCTGATCCGGTTCGGCCGCTGGCAGGAGATCCTGGAGCTGCCGGAGTATCCCGCGGAACGGCTGATCAGCCGCGCGATGCGGCGCTACGCCCTGAGCATCGCGAACTCGGCCCTGGGCCGCACGGAGGAGGCGCGCGCGGAGATGGACGCGTTCAATGACGTCGCGCAGCGCGTGCCGACCGACTGGACCTTCGGCTTCAACCCGGCGCACGCCGTGTTCCCGCTCGCGCGCAAGATGATGCTCGGCGAGCTGGTCTTCCGCGAAGGCGACCAGGACCGCGCGTTCGCCCTGCTGCGGGAGGCGGCCGAGCTCGAGGACCGGCTGACCTACGACGAGCCGCCGAGCTGGCTGCAGCCGGTGCGCCACGCGCTCGGGGCGCTCCTGATGGCCGCCGGCCGCTACCCCGAGGCGGAGGTTGCCTACGAGCAGGACCTGGAGCGCAACCCGCGCAACGGCTGGGCGCTGCTCGGCCTGGAGAAGTCGCGCCGCGCGCAGGGCAAGACGCACGACATCGAGGCGATCGTGCGCGCGCGTTCGGCGGCCTGGGCGCGCGCCGACGTGACGCCGACGTCGTCGTGCTACTGCGAGCCCGGCGGCACGCTGCTGGGCGGCGGATAGCTCGGCGCGGAGGCGCGGGAAGTCCCTGCCCGCTCGGCGAGGAGCAGGGAACCGAGGGATGAGAATGGAGGACCGCCGCCCCCAGGGGCGGCGGTCCGCTCGTGTGCTGGCAGCGGGTGCGCACTGCGCTCGGAGCGAGAGTCCCGACCTGGACACGGACCGGGCCGCGGACCAGCAGCCTTGCGACCGGCGGCATATCGTTCCTGCATCAACGCAGGATTCCCGTCCGTCCCTGGACGAACCGGTGGCCTCGGTTGCACGGCGATCCCGAGCGAGCGTCGGCCGCAACCCGGCGTTCGCGGCCTCTTGGACCTCGGGGTTTCAGGTACTTCGCCTCCTGGTGAACCTGCTCGTGCTCGCGCTCCCCGTCGGCAGGAGCCATCGGGCTGCGAGCGGCGCTCGAGCGCTCGCACGGTGAGCGTGTGCGCAGGCCCCGGACAGCGGGCCGGCCAAGAAGTGCGACCGCCCGGCATCGGGGCGTGCGTCGAGGGCGTTTCTCCGTCGCGGGTGTTCGCGGGCGCCGCTAACCTCGGCCGCCCGACGCACGCGCCCTGCCCGCAAGCCGATCCGTCCGACCCACGACATGCAACGCGATTCGTTCCTCTCCGACGACTGCCCGCCGATGGGCATCTACGAGACCCTCTACGCCTTCAAGGCCAGCTTCGGGCGGTTCATGGGGACGCCCGGCACGCATCCCTGGTCGCAGGGGTTTCCGCTGACGACGCAGCTCGAGGGCGGACCGCCGCTGCCGGACAAGGTCGACGTCACGTGGGAGGATCGCTTCTACCCGAAGGCTTGGGGTCACCCGGCGCTGCGCGACGCGATCTGCGCGCACTACAACGGTTTCTACGGCTCGCGCATCACGCCCGAGAACGTGATGGTCTTCGCCGGCGGCCGGCCGGGCATCTACACGGTGCTCGCGTTCCTGAAGAGGCATGTCGAGGTGCGCATCGGCAACGCGGAGTGGCCGGCCTACCTCGACATCCTGACGCAGACCGGCGCGCAGTGGCGCGTCGTGCCCTTCAGCGAGGAGAACGGGTTCCACCCCCCGAACGCGGCCTACTTCGATCGCGCGGGGCTGAACCACAAGACGCACCTCTTCCCCATCATCAGCAACCCGGGCAATCCGACCGGCCACACGCGCGCCGGCGCCGAGCTCGAGGAGCTGATCGCGATGGCCGAGCAGCCCGGCAACGGCATCCTGCTCGACGAGGCCTACGAGATGTTCCACCCGTCGCGAGGCGTCAGCGGCATCCGCTACGTGCGGGACCTCGACGAGAGCAACGTCTTCCTGTCGGGAGCCTGCACCAAGGGCCTGCAGTGCCCGGGCATCCGCATCGGCTGGATCATCGCGGCGAAACGCAACATCGAGACCCTGTCGAACTTCTCCAGCTTCGGCATGGGCGGCGTGAGCCACCCGTCGCAGCTCTACGCCGTCGAGCTGCTCGAGCCGGCACGCGTGTCGCGGGCGCGCACGGCCGTGGAGCGGCACTACGGCCGTCAACGCGAGCGCTACGGCCAGGCGTTTCGCGACATGGGCCTGGGCGTTTTCACCGGCGACGGCGGCTTCTACCACTGGTTGAAGCTGCCCGACGGCCTGGATGCCGGCGAGCTCAACCGCCGGCTGTTCAAGCACGGCGCAGCCATCCTGGAGGGCCGCGACTGCGACATGGCCCGGCCGCACGACAAGGATCCGGAGTACGTGTCGCCGTACAGGAACTGGTTCCGGTTCTCGTTCGGGCCGCTCTTGCCGGAGAGCTTCGAGTCGGACGTCGCTCTGTTCGGCAAGGTGCTGGACGGCTATCGCGCGGACATGAACGCGGGCCGCGTGGCCGTCGGCTGAGGAGAGGGGGCGGCGGGCGGACGCGCCCGGGCCCCACCTCACGGAGGGGATACCCTGACTCCAGCAGGGGAATGAAAGAGGACCGCGGCCCGTCGGGGCTGCGGTCCTCTCTTGGAAGTGGTAGCGGGGGCCTCATGCGCTCGGGAGGAGACTGGTGGGTGTAACGAATCCCTGTCCGCTTTGGCGCACACCGACTCCGGGGGTCACTCAGTGTGAGAGGATTGCGGAAACCGTGACTTGCTCGGCAGCAACCACATCGAAGAGTGCGAGAGGTGATCCCGTTGAGAAGCGCACCCCTGCCGGCCCGGCAACACTGACAGAGTAGCTTCCGGGCGCGAGGCCGTGCAACACATACGGCCTCCGCGAAAACGAGTACGAATCGGACTGGCCGCGGAAGCCCGCACGATCTGGCGCAAGCGACCCCTTTGTCAAGACTACAGAGATCGGGCCTACATAAGAAGCACCGTCCTCCCCGACAATATCGACAGTTAGCTCGGCGTACTGGGACAAGTTGCACTCCAAGACCGCAGGTGTCTCGCCGACAACTACTTGAGCAGGCGGTGCCCCCTTGGGAGGGATAGCCAGTCCCGTCACCGGATTGATGATACGTGCTTCGTACGATCCGTAGGGTACCCCCATGACCACGAAGGGGTCCGCGTTCACGTTGATCATGTAGTCTGTGCGCGATCCCATGCCGTCAACCAACTGCAACCGAAACCCAGCTGTTGTAGACCCTGAACTCAGACAGCGTGTGCCGACCAGAGCAATCTGCAGGACTCCGAATCCCCGGCACGCCTGCTGAAGCATGACCTGTACAGGTGCACCGAGCACTGAGAGTGGGCGCATGACGAGGTCTTGCTCGAGCCGCTGATACCCGGGCGGCTCAAGAGACACCGCGATCACGGGAGCGACCGGCTCGGCCGAAACTGCGAGCAGGACTCGGCTATCCGGAGAGGTCTGGACCACGTCCCGACCAAACCCGGCAAGCCGCATGAAGTGACGCGGCAGCATCACGACCTTCCTGCCATCGAATTTGACAGCCGACTCCTCCCGACCAGACAAGAAGTAGCGGGTGGATGCCTCAATCCCGACGCCGCGGCTGTTGCAGAGTTTCAGCTTCAATCCCCATGCATAGTTGAGCCCGACGATGATTGGGGACTCATCCGGCCTGACTCCATTCGTGACCACAGGAGAGACTCCGGATGCTGAGGCGGCCCACACGTGGTAGGGCCGGTCGGACTCCAAACCGCCAACTCGGAAGCACCCGGAGTCGTCAGTGCCCGCCAATCGCCAACCTCGCGGTTCGTCTGCCGCAAGCAGCGATTCGATGATATCTGGTGTCAGCCAATTATGGCTACTGACAACCACCAGCACGTCCGAACCCGCTGCCGAGCCATCGGGAAGCAGGACAGTGCCGAACAGGGCCGCGCCGGCTTCGAGCACAAGTCGCAGTCCCGCTGCGGGCACCGTGACCAAGTCCACGACTCGAGAAACATAGTCTTCGTGCCCGACTGACAGCTGAAGTATCCCTCCGGCATGAGCTGGTGTGACCTCATGCAGGCCGACAAGCGCAAGGGAGCCATTGGCATCTGTGGCGCCAAGCGGCCTGGAGCGTTCGCTGGCACCGAGGAGAGACACGGTAGCCCCCTCGATGGCGGCCCCATCCGCGCTCACCACAGAAAGGCGCGAGACGGAGTCTGGACGATCAGGCAGCTGTGCATCCTCACCCAGGACTGCATGGCGTCCAGGCGAAGTGGTCACAGACTCAGGTGTCGTGTACTCTTGAGCGGTGGCGAGGTATGGAGCGTCACGAGGCTCGTCCTCCGTACCCATCCGTATCCAGAGACTGCCAATCATGAGCAGCATCAGAAGCGCGCCTGGCGCTCGCCAGCCCAGGCGGATCGCTCCCGCATCCCCGTCCCTGCCAAGTCGCAAGACGGACTACCTCGCTAGTAGAGCAGACAACCTAGCGATTCCCAGAACTGCGTGTACGGCTCCTCAGTCATCGAGAAGTGTGCAATTGCGCAGAAGTTGCCTGGTGGACAGGTACCGTCGCAACCGCCGTACGCGACGCCCCGCGGAGGGTCAAAGGCAAGCGCGACCGAGCAGCATGGGCTTAGATCCCGGATCGGGAACTCTGAGCAGGAACAGGTGTATGCGGAGATCGGATTCTCCGGTGTCCCCGCCGTCACGGACACCGAAACACATCCCGCCGAGCACGGATTCAGGCAGTCGAGTAGTGGAGATCCACCTGTGACGGAGACTTTGGAAACGCACTTGCCTCCGCTGCCGTCCAAAGACGTGGCCATGCCGGAGACGACACTCAGAGCAATGGATATGTGGACTAGTCTGTTCATGCTTGCTGCCTGCGCTTCGATAAGGGCGATGCTCCAGGGAGTTGACAGGTTGATCTAGTGCAAACTGCGGCACCGCAAGGCTTCGGCGCTCCCGAAACCTCAAGTGCCGGGCATTCCGCTCCACGGCGACGGCTTTCGCCGACGCGCAGGGGGGCGGACCGAGCGATTTTCAATCAGGCGTGCGCGGGGAAGTGGGCACGGTGGTCTGGCTATAGCGGGGCTTTGCGAATCCGTCAATAGCCGGGCGAGTTGTCAAGGCTCGGCTGGCCGGAGCCACCTCCAGTTCGGCCGAACGGAGCCCCCCCGGTTGGTCGAAAGGCGGTGCTGGGTTCCTGGCGCGGCCGGCGTGGGGTGATCGGAAGAGCGGCGCGTCCAGTTCGGCCAAACGGAGGCTCTGCACGTCGTGGTAGGGCCGGACTCCAGGATCGAGACAGGGCCTCGCGTGCCCATTGGCATTCCCGTCGCAGCCACGTTCAGGCGCTCGGACGCTCTCCCGGCGGGTTGCGGTACGAGTGCCCTTCGATGACCACGATCGGCGCATGGTGCAGCAGCCTGTCCGTCGCCGCCGAGGCCATCAGGTCGTCGAGGAACAGCGGGTACCCCTCCTCCAGCGCCCGGTTCGAGGTGACGATCATCGTCCCGCGCTCGTAGCGCTCCTGAGGCTGCGCCGGTGACCCCGCCCGAATCCGAGTCTGACGCCAGGATCGCGATCGACGACCGCCTGCGCGCTGCCGGCTGGGATCCGCGGGACAAGTCCCGGGTGGCAACCGAGGTCGCGGCCATCCCGGCGACTCGACCGAGTGCAATCGTCGATCGCTCACGGGGGCGCCGCCGAGGGCATCCCTTCACCTCGCAACGCAGCATGGTCCCCGGCCTGCAAGGGCATCTGGAGCGCCTCGACCGTCCGTTCCATCCTGCCCAACCCGATCTACGTCGGCGACATGGTATGGAACCGTCGCACCGACGCCCGTTTCCATCGCATCACCGGCGGCCGTGCCCAGGAACGCCGCGGTGCGTACGTCGCCCGGCTCGTCCCCAACCCGGAAGAGGACTGGATCCGCATTCCCGGTCCGCACACTGCGCTCAACACGGCGCGCCTGTTCGAACTGGCCCAGCACGCACGGGAGACCCGCTCCACCTCGGCGCGACAGCGCGGAGTGCGGGTCTGCGCTTCCGTCCCGGCGCGCGCTCGGCGCGATCGACGGGCCGAGGAAAACGAAGAGGACCCGGGCGGAATCGCCCAGGTCCTCTCCAGGTACTGGTAGCGGCAACGGGACACCGCTGGAACTGTTCCGGGAGGGCGTCGCCCGCCTGGAACCCCGCGTGGCGGCCTGGATCAGGGCGGCGGCATGACGGCCCGCCAGGAGCCCCTGCACGGCCCCAGGCTGCCCGCACGGCGGCCTGAGGATAGCAGAGCCGAGCCCGGCGCGAAGGCCCCCTCGGCAGTCCACCCGTGCCCGAGGAGGCACGGCCTTCCGGGCGAGGTGACGCCCAAGACGAGTCGAGCCGATCGGGGCGCATCCCGACCGGCTCGCAACCGACTCGCGCCCCCGAAACCTGTCGAAGGGGGGAGGGGCGCAGTGGCTTTCCGTGCTGACCACAAGCTACACCCAGGTCGAACCCGAGCGCAAGGTTCGCCACCACCGAGACTCTCCGAACCGCACCCGACACGACGACCAGATCGCGGACTGGTTCCCCGACGGCAAGGGTCGCCTCTACAACCGGGCGCTCTACGGCCTCATCGCAGAGGTTGTCGAAGGCGACCTCTACGAGGAGGAGTGGATGAACAGGGCTGGACGTGTCGCCGCGTGCGGCCTGCTCCGGCGCGTGAGGATGCGCGTCGGCGATGACGAGCCGATCCCCATGTTCTGCCACAACACGAGGCTCTGCCC
>CAZBCN010000085.1:0-13930 GCA_964490285.1 uncultured Gemmatimonas sp.
GCGCTACACCTCGAGAACGTCGACCCCATAAGGCGCGATCAACGCGTCTCTCGTCGCAATCCGCAGCCGGTGCTCCAGCGCCTGCGCGACGAGAAGCCGGTCGAACGGGTCACGATGGTGCCACGGCAGGCGGACGCTCGCCCGCGCTTCGGTCGCTTTCACGGGAAGCTCGACGAATCCCGCGTCCACCGCGGCGCCCACCCAACCTTCGGGCAGCTCGAGCTTGCCCGAGATCGCCTTCAACTCGAGCTCCCACACCGAGGCACTACTGAAGTAGACCTCGCGCCGACGATCACGAATGGTCTCGACGGCCTGCGGCGCGATCTTCTCAGGGGCGTGCAGGGCCCAAAGCAGTGCATGGGAATCCAGTAGGAGCCTCAACCGCGACTCCGTCGGCGTCGGTCGCCTTTGGATCCTGGTTCCTCATCGTCCCCGTAGAAGAGGGCCTCGATCTCCTGATCGGGTGCCCAGCAGTCCTCCCGCTCCCGGACGCGCCCTGAGAGTGAGCCAAGGGGACGTGGACCGTCCACGGACGTTATCGGGACGAGCCTAACCATGGGCCTTCCGGCCTTCGCGATGACGATCTCCTCGCCCCGAGCGGCTTCCTCGACCAGGCGGGACAGGTGGGTCTTGGCCTGATGAATATTGATGGATTTCATAGGACTAAGTCTAGTCTGATTCGATGCGGGCGGCTAGGCGTGGAGCGCGCGCCGATGCGATGGCGAGGTGAGTCGCGCTTCGATCGCTTGCGCCACACGCCCTCCCGAAACACCCTCACGGCGCCATGGAGACTCCGTGATCCGCGCCCCGCGCGCCCTCGTCTGCGCCGCGCTCGCGATCGCGCTCATCCCCTGGGCCGCCCGCGCCCAGGCACCGGCCCCCGACCTGACCACCCTGTTCGACCTGGGCCAAGTCGTGCTCGACACGAACGGCGACAGCGTTCCCGACCTGTTGAACGCATCCTTCGTCCTCGGCGCCACGCCGACGCTTGCGGAGACGTCCGCCGCGTCGGAGATCGCCGCTCGCCTGGGCTTCGAGACGATGGCGCTCGACCTCCCGCTCGCGCGCGGCGGCACCGCGGGCATTGGCCTCGTGATCGGGCGGTCGGGCCTCGCGGCCTCGGGTCTCGAGGCGACCGGCATCGACCCCACTTCGCTCGACTCGGACGAAGGCGTGGTCGCGGTGCACACGGAGAACGGCCGCATCTGGCTGCTGGTGGAGGGCGGTGACGACGAGGGGCTCCTCGCCGCCGCACGGCTGCTCGCGGGCGTCCTCCCGCATACACGCACCTTGTCCGCGCCCCGGCTCGACAGCATCCGCGTGGACCTCGCGTCGGCGCTCGATGCGGCGGGGGTCGCCGGAGCGCAGATCCGACTCACGCAGGCTCGCGCTCGCGCGGGCCAGTCGGGCATCGAGCGCGTCGTCGCGGAGATCGGCGGCGTCGCCGACATCGCGGCTGCCGCCGCGCTCTCGAGCCTCGCGGCCGAAGCACCGCCGGCCCCCGCTCCGCCTGCTGGCGACTCGACGGCAGCGCCGGCGAGCCGGACCCCGCTCGCCTACGCCGGCCTCGGCGAGGTCGAGGTCCACCTCCCCGGCGGGACCGTGCTCCGCCTGCCTGGCCGTGCCGAGCCCGATGCGCCGGGCCCGGTGGCCGCGCGCCCGGGAAACGGCGCCAAGAACGATCTGGACCTGTCGAACCTCTACACGAGCGCGGGGCTCCTCGGCGGGGATCCGTTCCCGAACCGCATCGACGTGCTGCTCGTCCCCGGCAATGCGGGGGTGGATCGACTGCCGGACCTCGCCGCACGCCTCGGCCTCGAGTCGATCGGCCTCGCCGTCCCGCTGGTCGAGCCCGCCGCCTCCCTCGCGCGGCCCAACACGCAGCCGACGATGGTGCTCGTGGGCACGGACAACCGGCTCGCCCGCCAGCTCGCGGACAGCGGGAAGGTCGCAATCGACTCCCTCGCGACGGGCGAAGGCCTGATCGAGCTGGTCCCGAAGGCGTTCGGCGACAAGTCGGCCCTCGTGGTCACCGGAGCCGATTCTGCTGGCGCGGCGAGGGCGCTCGAGCAGGTGGCCATCGGGTTCCCGAACCTCGGCGAGCGCGGCAAGGACCGGCCCACCGTCGACGACGTCGAGCAGGAGGTCTGGGATGCGCTCGCGGGCTACTCGCCGGTCGGGCAGGCGGCCATTGGGCTGTACAAGCTCGATCGCATCGGGCTGCAGCTGGCAGATCGGCGGCTCGCCTCGGCGAGCGTCCTCATGTCGATCGAGCACGCGGACTCGGGCATGGCCTCCTATGTGCGGGACCGGGCAGCCGCCGCGCTCCGCATCCCCGCCTCCGACGTCGAGGTGACAATCGACGACCGCGACGTCCGGAGCGCTCGGACGATCTTCGAGGACGTCCGGGAATTTCCCTCCGAGGTCGAGCGCTTCTGGATGCTCGTGCGGGAGCGCGTCGTCCCCGCCGTCTCTCCGGGCGAGCCGATTCGGCTGGAGGCGCGTCTCAGCGAGCCACCGGAGTTGCGCGCGCGTCTCGCCGCGGAAGCCCGCCGCGCGATCATCGCGGCCGGCGCCGACCCGGTGAGCACGGAGGTCGTCGTGCTCTCCGCATTCAAGCAGGGCTACTCCTGGCTGTACGAGAGCGTGCGCCCGCGGATCGAGGGGCGACCCATTGGCGACATCGTGATCCGCTTCCGGCGCAACGACCCCCCGGAGGAGTGGCCGCAGCAGGCGATGCACACGCCCGTGCGGTGGCTGCACGAGATCTTCCCGATCGACGAGATCTTCGCTCGTGAGCTGGGCGTGCCGCTCGAGCGTATCCGCTTCGAGCAGACGACCGAGGGTCCCACGTACGAAGTGCTCGTCACCGACTCGGCCGGTCGCGAGCTCCTCGCCGACGCGTTCGAGCCCAAATGGGTGGTCCGGCCGTACTTCGACCGCTTCCAGGACTACGAGCACGTGCGCGTGACGACGGGTTGGATGAGCGCGGTGAGCGGCGACCGTACGCTCGTGGACGAGAGCATCCGCACCGATCCAGAGGCGTTCTGGGACTACTACCAGTCGGACGTGCTCCCTGCCGTCTACGACTACGTCATGCAGCGGCACGAGGGGCTTCCGCGCGGTGGCTCGATCGATGCGCCGTTCTTCGGAGAGCTCACGGTCGAGCTGGAGATGAGCGAGCCCGACTACCGGCTCGGCCTCGACAACGAGCTTCACGCGCCGATGGACGCCCTGCACGAGGAGATCTACTTCGGTACGCTCGTGTTCTTCGACGTCCTCGGCAGGAACTCGCGCGGGCAGGCGCTCACATTCCCGGGCCGCGTCATCCCGATCGTGACCCCGAAGTCGGATGGCGGTCCGGCGCGCGCCTCCGTGACGTTCACGGGCTTCGCCACGTCGCGCCCGGCGGTCGTGGTCCAGTACCGCGACACCGCGGGCGCTACGGGCGAGGTGCGCCTGGACATCCCCAAGACCACGCTCGCGAGGCCGTCGGCCAGGCGCGCACGAGTGGTCGCAGGCCAGCCTGGCCTCGCGGACTTGGCGCTACGTGTGCGCGTCGACACGGAGCTCGACGTCCGCGACAGCCTGCTCGACTACGCACCCCCCGAAACGGTCGACCGCACGATGGTCTCCGCCGAGCAGGTGGTCGTGACGCTCCGCGAGATCGAGGCGCTGCGCGCAGGGGGCATGTACACGTCGGCGCTCGCGTTTCCAGGACTCGGCTCGCTGGAGGTCTGGGCCGAGTGGACACACGAGCAGGATCCGGAGGCCCGGCGCACGGGGGCGCTCGCGGCGAACGGCACGCCCCCGCCCCTCCCCGACTGGCGCGCATTGCTGCCGCGCGGGTGGGAGTACGACGGCGAGCGACTCGTGCAGTGGGACACGCCGATCCCGCCCGCGGAGGGCAACCGGATCCTCGCCGAAATGGCGGCCACGTTCCCCGAGGCGAACGTGTATCGCGCCGGACGGTCGTATCTCGGCCAGAACGTCTGGGCGATGGACCTCATGAGCCCCCTGACCGCGACGCACTGGTCCCACGTGAAGGCCACGACGTTCAAGCCGACGGTGGTCTACTCGGCGCGCGAGCACGCCAACGAGGTCTCGTCGACGAGCCATGTGCTTCGGCACGCGGAGCTCCTGCTCACCGACTCCACCGAACGAGCGAAGCTCGACCGGGTCAACGTGGTCGTCCATCCGTTCACGAACCCAGACGGGGCCGAGCTCGCGTACGAGCTCTATCGGCGCACGCCGGACTACATCTTACACGCGGGCTATCTCGCGGCGCTCGGTGCCAACGTGACCATCGGTCAAACGGACGACCACCCGATCCATCCGGAAGCGCGCGTCCGACAGCGGCTCTGGGAGACGTGGCTCCCCGACGTGTTCCTGAACCCACACGGCTATCCGTCTCGCCAGCTCGTGCAGCTCTTCTCGGAGTTCAGCGGCCTGGCGCGCGCCGGCCGGGTGACCGAGCGCAACTGGGGCCTGAACAAGGGTTGGTTCATGCCCGGGTTCGACTACGTGGACGACCCGGACTTCCCGCGCCACCGAGGTGCCGCGTTCGAGCTTCGCGACTACATCACGCGGGCCATCAACTCGAACCCCGACGTGGTCGCGCTGAACCAGCGCGCGTACGCGCGCTACGAGCGCTACGGCGCGGCGTTCGACCCCGATGTGTTCCGCCTCCCCATGACGGACAGCGTGCTGATCGAGATGCCCCTGAAAGGCTCGACCGGGGAGCCCAACGGCGGATTCAACCCGCGTGTCACGATCTGGAACGGCACGACGGAGGCGCCGGACGAGACCGCGCACGGCCCGTGGATGGAGCTGGTTGCGCGGGCGGGCCTCTCCTGGGACCGGGCGATCCTCGACTACCTGGCGAGCGGCAACCACCGCGTGAACCGTTCCGGCTCGACGTTCTTCGGGGGTGTGTCGCTCCAGATGGCGCGCCCTCGGCCGCCGGAGAGGGAGGGAGACGCCGGCGGGGAACGCAACTAGGCCGCGCCTCCTGGGCCCGCCCGCTTGCGGGTCCGAGCCGGATGCCCTTCCTTTTCCGCTCGCCCCAAGGCTCGCCGCCTCCCGCGGATGCGCCGACCCTACCCGAACTACCAAGACCCGCCATGAAGAACGCCCGCACCCTGTCTCTCGTGTTCGCCCTCGGACTGGCGGCCTGCGCGCCGGCCGACGAGCCCGCCACCGAGGAAGCCCCGTCCGCGACACCCGCCATCAGCTCCGGCGGAGCCATGACCGTCACGATCGTCGAGCCCGCCGAGGGCGCCGAGATCACGGGCCGCACCGTCAGGGTGCGGCTGGAGACGACGGTTCCGATCCTCCCCGCGGGTGACCTCACCCCCGGCACGGGTCACCATCACCTCTACCTCGACGCAGACGTGGCGCCCGCGGGAGCGCCTGTCCCGACCGTGCCCGGTAGCATCGTGCACATGGGGAACGCGGCCAGCGAGTTCACGTTCGACAGCGTCGCGCCCGGCACGCACCGCCTGATCGCGGTGGTCGCCGACGGCGTGCACGTCCCGCTTCAGCCGTGGGTCGTCGACACCATCACGTTCACGACGCGGTAGAGCAGCGAATCAGCGACCTTCGAAGGCCCCGGTCGTCTCGACGACGACCGGGTAGCCTTCGAGGGACTTGGGCAGCGAACGAGTCACGCTCGGATCGCTCACGTACACCATGAGGCACGGCTTGCCATGCCTCTCGCCGAGCGCGGTCCCCGATACCCCTGGCCGCCCCATCACCGTGCGCGTCAGCTCTCGGAGCGCGCTGGCCGCGTCTCGCGCCATGTCAGTTCCCGTCGATCCGCACGCCGAACCGGTCCAGCACGAGATCGATCGGGTTGGCCAGGGTGGTTCCGGTCGCTCCGGCGAAGAGCAGGCCGACCGGCCGGCGGTCCGCGAGCAGCCTCCCCTTCGACACGATCAGCGAGCCGGAGTCGCCGCCCGCGCTGAAGCCCGATCCGGAGATGACGATCTGCTCCTCGAAGCGGGCGGTTCCGTTCCTGTACCCGACATCGATCGTCGCGTGGATCCCGCTCACGCGGCCGACCGTGTGCCCGGTGGTGCGTCCGTACTTCTGCACTTCGAGTCCGAGCGTCGCCTCGACGGGGCTCGTGCGCGGGCTACCGTAGCCACCCTCCGGCGTCGCACTCCCCAGCTCGTCCGGGGTCGTCAGCGCGAGACCGGCATCGATCTGGTTCGGATCGCAGACCGCATTGCAGAAGCGGATCGGCTCGAAGTCGAAGAGCGTTCCGATCATGTCGTCTGGGTCGCGCCCGCCGTCGACCGCCCCCGGCTGCAGGAGCGGATCGCCCTCGCTTCCGCCGTTGCTCGCGGCGACGATGTGATTGTTGCTGAGCGCGAACGTCCGCGATCCATCCGTGACGCGCGCGCCGATCGTGCCCGCGCTCACCTGTGGATGCCCAGTGCTCACGCCGATCGGCACGGGCCGCTCGAACCCACGCGTCGGGTCGGCGTTCGCCTCGGCGTCCTCGAAAGCCGGAAGCGCGACGAACGGTCCCGTCACCTCGGTCACCACGTCGACGCCGCCAACGAGGCGCGGGAGGGCCGCGGCACCGATCTCGGTGAGATACACCTTCAGGACCGCGTGGCCGTTCCCGTCCACGCCGATCGCCGTCCCGACCACGCCCTCGAGGGCCAGCCAGTCCGCGGTCACGCGCTCCTGGGCCGCGAGCGCCATCTCGAAGCTGCTCGCCGAATAGTCGTAGGGACCCGGTCCGTTCGCATACAGGCCCAGATCGACGAGGAGCGCGAGGGCCAAACCGACGCGCGAGCGGAGGAGCCGACGCACTTTCACCCTAGCTCGTACGAGCCGAGGCCCTCGCGGGGTTCCCGGCCAACCGCGACCATGAGCCGCACGATGAAGAGCTTCGCGATGACGCTCACCGCCTTCCTCCTCGCCGCTTGTGGCGGGGGCCCGCGTCCCGGCGACCCCGGGTACGCGTACAACGTAATGGGCGTCTACTCGGGCCGCTTGGTCGTCGAGGGGGAGTCTTTCGACGCCGAGCTCGACCTCGCGATGTCGAGGGGCGGTCGGGTGCGCGGAAGCTTTCGCGTGCGACAGCCGCTGGCCATCGACGGGCGTGCGGAAGGGACGATCATCGACAATCTGCTCAGGCTCACGGTCACCTACGGCGCAGACGGCCGCCCGGCCTGTGACGGGCGCGTCGAGGGGATCCTCACCATTCAGCCGGGCGGGGCCCTCATCGAGGGGCCGGTCACGGTCGCCGACTGCGACGACGCCCTCGGTGGACGGATGACCTTCCGTCGATGACACGGCGCATGACGAGATCGCTTCTTATGCGCTTCCTCTCGCTGCTGCTCGCGATAGCGCTTGCGCCCGCCACGCTCTCGGCCACGTGGTCGGTCATCGCGGTCGACGTTCGCACGGGCCGCATCGTGATCGCCTCCGCCACGTGCGTCTCCCAGGCTGCGTTCCGCGAAGCCGCCGTCCTCGGGCTGATGCAGATTCAAGCTGTCGTCGTGCCCGGGGTGGGCGTGGCCGTGGTCCAGGCGGTACCCGATCGCTCCTCCGCCAATCAGAGCTTGATCGCCGGCGAGCTCCGAGCGGGGACCGACCCCCGCTCGATCCTGGAGCTGCTCCGCGTGGACCCCGAGATCCAGCGGCGGCAGTTCGGCATCGTCGATCTCCGCGGCCGCAGCATCGGGTTCTCCGGAAGGGAGAACGGCGCGGCTGCACTCTCGAGGCAGGGGCAGGTGGCGGGCACGGAGGTGTACTACTCCGTGCAGGGCAACCTCCTCGCCTCGGATGCGGTCGTTCTGTCTGCGGTGCGGGCCCTGGAGTCCGCGGAAGGTGACCTGCTCGACAGGGTGATGGCCGCGATGGAGGCGGCCGACTCGGCGGGGGGCGACCGGAGGTGCACCTGCGAGACGGAGCCCATCCCCGACGCGCCCTGCGACGGCAAGAACGCGCACGTCGCCTACCTGGTGGCGGCCGACCGAAGCGATCCCGTCGACCGCCCCGCGCTCCATCTCGACGTCACCGACGAGAACATAGGGGCGGACGAGAACGCCAACCCCGTCGTGACGCTACGCCTGCGTTACGACGCCTGGAAGCGCCGAGCGAGGCCGGGACCGTGACAAGACCGGGTCGTTTCATCATCGTGTGCTCCCATTTTGCAGCACGTCGTCCACCGAGAGTCGATGGAAAGCATGCGTAGCAGGCTGACCCTCGCCGTCCTCGCCGCCTCCGTCGCCCTCACGGCGTGCACCGGCGGCGAGCCGCAGGCAGAGTCGCAGACCGAGTCCGCCCCGGCGCTCGCCGGTCTGGTCGAGAACGTCGTCCGGACCGCCGACCCTGCGGCCAGGGGTTACTCGGACACCGAGTTCCCGCGGATCCAGGAGCTCGCGCCGGGTGTGTACAGCTACGAGCAGCTCGCCACATTCGGCCCCGACCGGATGGCAACGGTGAGCTTCTTCGTCGTCACGCCCGAAGGCGTCCTGGTGGCGGACGGTCAGGGGAGCGCAGCCGAGACGGAGCGCCTCGTCGCGCGCATCGCCGAGATCAGCGAGCAGCCGATCCGCTACGTCGTCGTCGGATCGCACCACCCCGATCACGTCGGGGGTAACTCCGCGTTCCCGAGCAGCGCGACGTTTCTCGCGCACCCGACGTCCGCGGCTGCACTACGCACAAAGGATGGAGGACCGACCGCACTCGAGACCGTCGACGACGAGCGGATGATCGAGCTCGGCGGCCGTACCATCCGCGTCATGCACCTGGGCCGCGCCCACACCGGGGGCGACCTCCTGGTGTACCTGCCGCAGGAGCGCGTGATGTTCATGAGCGAGGTCTTCGTGAATCACGCCTTCCCGTCGATGGGCTCCTCGTTCCCCTCCGAGTGGGTCGAGACGATCGAGCGTGCTCAGTCGATGGACGTGGCGATCTTCGTCCCTGGTCACGGCTTCGTGGACATGCCGAACGTCCTGTCGGAGGAACTGGAGGCATTCCAAGGTGCGATCCGCACGGTGATCGCGGCGGTCGCGGGCGTGCACGACGAGGGTGCGGCAGTCGACGAGGCCCTCGCTCGGGCGGACTTCGGTGACGCCGCGACGTGGTCCCGCGCTCAGACCCTGCGCGACGCCGCGATCCGTCGCGTCCATTCCGACCTGAACGGCGAGCTGCGCGCCCCATGACGATGGCCACGCTGAGCGCCATCGTCCCGGGCGCGAGGGATCGGCCGGGCGACGACCCCCTCTTCGCACTGCACCGCGAAGCGACCGAGCGCGCAGCCGCAGGAGAGTCGATCCTCAATGCGACCCTCGGCACGCTCTCGGGCGAAGACGGCAAGATCGCCGTCATGCCCAGCGTGCTGGAGACCCTTTCGCGGGTCGACGCCCGCGTGGCAGCCGGATATGCGCCCGTGGCGGGCATCCCGGCGTTCCTGAACGCCACCATCGCCGACGTGTTCGGCGACGGCCCCCTCGCGAGTCAGGCCGTGGCGGTCGCGACCCCGGGCGGGACGGGCGCGGTCTACCAGGGCGTGGTCAATTTCCTCGAGCCGGGCCAGAAGCTCCTCACCACGAGCTACCACTGGGGCCCCTACAAGGGCATCGCGACCAACATCGGACGCGACGCGGAAACGTTTTCGATGTTCCGACCCGACCGGACGTTCGACGTCGAGGGGCTCGCCGCTGGGCTCGACCGGCACGTCGACACGCAGCGACGCGCGCTCGTCATTCTGAACTTCCCGTGCCACAATCCGACAGGATACTCGCTCACGCCGGACGAGTGGCGCCGTGTGGTCGAAGTGGTGCGCCGCGCCGGCGAGCGCGCTCCCGTGACGGTTCTCCTGGACGTGGCGTACTTCGCGTTCGGTGGCCGCGCCGCCCGCACCTGGATCGACGCGATCCCCTCCCTTCTGAAGGGCGCGACCGTGCTCGTGGCGTGGACGGCGTCGAAGTCGTTCACGCAGTACGGAGCCAGGATCGGGTCGTTGATCGCGCTCCACCCAAACGCGGCCGAGCGCACCCAGATCAAGAACGCCCTTTCGTTCACGTGCCGTTCCACCTGGTCGAACCCGAACCACCTGGGTCAGCGTGTGATCACCGAGCTGCTGACGAACCCCGAGCTGCGCCGCCGAGCGGACGCGGAGCGCGACGAGCTCGTGGGTGTGCTCCAGAAGCGCATCGAAGCGTTCAATGCGGCCGCACACGCAGCCGGGCTCCGGATGCCGAGGTACGACAGCGGCTTCTTCAGCATGGTCTTCACGAAGGATGCCGACCGCACCGCGGCGAAGATGCGTGAGCTCGGCGTGTACGTGCTGCCGCTGAAGGGCGCGGTGCGCGTGGCGCTGTGTGGAACGCCGCTCGCGCAGATCCCGCGGCTGGTGGATGCGCTCGCGTCGGGGGGAGTAGCCAGTTAACTGAAGGAGGTCCCATGATTCGCTGGATCGCGACGTTCCTCGCCTGCTCGCTCTTCGTCGCACAGGCCGGCGCGCAGGACCTCGACGCGACGGCGAGGCTCATGCGGGACCTCACGGAAGCGCCCGGACCCTCCGCCTTCGAGGAAGCGGTCCGTGCCATCGTCGTGCGCGAGTACCGCGCGCTCGGCGCGGATATCGAGTTCGACGGACTCGGATCGGTCGTGGCCACGCTCCCCGGTAGTCCGAGCGGGCCTCGCATCATGGTCACCGCGCACATGGACGAGGTCGGCCTGATGGTGCAGTACATCACCGACGACGGATTCCTCCGCGTGAAGAACCTCGGCGGCTGGCTCGATCAAGCGTTTCCCGACCAACGCTGGACCATTCTCGGAGCCAACGGCCCCGTCCCCGCGCTGAGCGGACTCCCGACGGTGCACGTGACGCCGCCCGAGCAGCGAAGCCGGGTGTGGTCGCTGCCCGAGATCTTCCTCGACGTCGGCGCCACCTCCCGGGCGGAGGTCGAGGCCATGGGCGTGCGCCCAGGGGACGGCATCGCTCCGTGGAGCCCGTTCCTGGTCCTGCCGCATGGCCGGTATGCCGCGAAGGCCTGGGACGATCGGGTGGGCCTCGCGGTGATGATCGCCGCCACGCGCCGCATCCGTGCAGAGAATATCCGACTGCCGTCACGCATCGTGTGGGTGGCGACGACACAGGAAGAGATCGGGCTGCGTGGAGCCCAGACGTCCGTCGACCTGGCCCGGCCCGATCTCGGGATCTCGATCGAAGCGGGGGTGGCCGCGGACTTCCCGGGAATCGGACCGGCGCAGGCACAGGAGCGGCTCGGGCGCGGACCCGGGATCTTCCTGCTCGACAGCTCGATGATCCCCAACCGAAAGCTGCGCGACTTCTTCTTCGCCGTCGCGCGCGAGGAGGGGATCCCGCTTCAGGCGGACGTGCTCACCGGCTACGGAGAGGACGGCGCCGAGATCCAGCTCTACGACACCGGTCGCCCGTCCGTGAACATGACCGTGCCCACACGCTACCTGCACTCGCACACGGGAATCATCCAACGGTCCGACTTCGATCAGGCGGTCGAGCTGCTCATCCAGGTTCTGATGCGACTGGACGCGGAAACCGTGGCGGAGTTGGCGAGCTTCGAGCCCTGACCCGCTACCTTCCGCCATGCGAACCCATCGGCTGGGCCTCGGCCTCGCGCTCGTTGCCCTCTCGGCATGCGCCACGCTCCAGCAGTTCGCCGCGCTGCGTGACGTCGACTTCGCCGTGGACCGGCTCTCCGACGTCAGGGTCGCGGGGATCGATCTCGCCCGCGTGACGTCCTATTCGCAGCTCAGCCTCGGCGACGCGGGCCGCCTCATGACGGCGGTCTCGCAGGGCCGCCTGCCGATGGAGTTTCGCGTCCATCTCACCGCGCTCAACCCGGCGGACAACTCGGTCGACGCGCGGCTCCTGCGGATGGACTGGACGCTGCTGCTCCAGGACCGCGAGACGCTCACCGGTACGTTCGCGGACGAAACGCTCTTGCCGCGCGGCCAGCCGACCGACGTGCCCATCTCGGTCAGCCTGGACCTGATGGACTTCTTCCAGGGCAGCGCGCAGGACCTGTTCGACCTCGCGCTCTCGCTGTCGGGTCAGGGCGGTGCGCCGACCGACGTCGCGCTTCGCGCGACGCCGACGGTCGACACCGCCCTCGGCCCGATCCGCTACCCTCGGCCGATTACGATCGTCAGCAGACAGATCGGCGGCTGAGGGCGGCTCAGTTCGCGGCGATCCGAGCCGGCCGGACGACTCCCTGGACGCGCGGCGGGCTCCCGTACCCGACGAACGTGTGCTTCTGGAGGCGCTTGCCCTCGTAGGTCTCGGTCGTGTAGATGTTGCCCCGAGAGTCGACGGCAATGCTGTGCACGCCCAGGAACGTTCCTGGATAGCGACCGCCGTCGCCGAACTCGGTGACGACCTCGAGCGTCTCGCGGTCGATCACGTGGATCTTCTCGTTGGTGCCGTCCGCGAGATAGATGTACCGCTGGGCCGGGTCGTGCGAGAACGCGAGGTCCCACACGGAGCCCGACCCCAGGGTCTCGGGCGCGATGAACGCCTCTCGCACGAACGTACCGTCCGGGTTGAAGACCTGGATCCGGTCACCGGCACGGTCGCACCCGTAGATGAGGTCGTCGTTGGACGGCTGGGCGCAGTGCATCGGGCTGCGGAACTGCTGGGCCGGCGGGATGTCCGGGCTGTAGGCGGGGAGCGGCCCGTCGTCGGGCACGTTCCCATACGCGCCCCAGAAGCGCTTCATCGCGCCCGTGGTGATGTCGAGAACGGCGATCCGGCGGTTCCCGTATCCGTCGGCGACGTACGCCTCGTTGGCCTCCGCATCGATCTCGATCTCTGCCACTCGCCAGAAGTTCTCGGGATCGTTGCTTCCCGTGCGCATGTTCGGCTGGCCGACCTGCATGAGGAACTGGCCATCGCGGGTGAACTTGAGGATGTGCGAGTCGGCCGCGCCGTTCCCGCCGATCCACACGTTGTCCATGTGATCGACCGTGACGCCGTGGTTGGACTCGGGCCAGTCATATCCGTCGCCGGGCCCACCCCACGATCCCACGACGTTGCCATCGGCATCGAACTCGAGGACCGGCGGCGCCGGTTCGCAGCAGTCGCCCGTGCCTTGGGCCAGGCTGAGCTCCTGAGGAATCACCGTCGCCTGACGATGGATGATCCACACGTGGTCACGCGAGTCGACATCGACGCCGATCGTCGAGCCGAGGACCCAGTGGTTCGGGAGCGGCATGGGCCACAGCGGATCGACCTCGAACATCGGCACATCACCGCCCCCTGCCATCGCCTCACGCCCGTCGGATGCGGACTGCAGGCATGCCGATCCGATTCCGATCGCACCGGCCAGGACGAAACACGACACTCCGATCTTGAATTCGCGACTGCGGGCCACGACGCACCTCCTTGGGTTGCGGTTAGGAGACAGTCCGAACCTCGCCGAGTCAAGTCGGAGGGTCGCGCAGGGCGGATGAACTCTGCGGTGGAGCGCCGCGCGTCACCCTCGATCGGTCCCAGGCTGGCAGGAAGCCGTCCGTTCCCTTCGGTGGCCCCAGGAGGTCCACTCGGCGGCCGTTCGCCTTATCATGTCCGGCCATGGAGACCTGGCCCGAATGCGCTGACCCTCGATGAACCCGCTGGTCCGGTTCGCGAAGGAGCTGCACCGCCGGAAGGTGACGCGCGTCGTCGCCGCTTACGCGGCCGTGTCTTTCGTGATCGTGCAGGTGATGTCCTCGGTCTTTCCGTCGCTGCCGCTCCCCCGTGGTGCCGACACGCTCGTCATCGTGCTGCTCGCGCTGGGCCTCCCCATCGCGATCGCGCTCGCTTGGGCGTTGGAGCTGACCCCGCAGGGGCTACGGGGGGAGATGTCGGCCGACGAGGCGGAGGCGCTGGCCGCCGCGAGGGAGCTCCGCCCGGACTCCATCGCCGTCCTGCCCTTCG
>CAZBCN010000086.1:0-13718 GCA_964490285.1 uncultured Gemmatimonas sp.
CTGTATCGACGGCGTGCCGCTTGGCCGCTTTGAGTAGGTCATCGGGGAGCTGCACTGTCGTCCTCATACATCAATACATATGGTATATACATATTCGCATCAAGATGGGGTGGGCGTCCGTTGCCGAGTGATGAAGGTCGGGAACCGCACGAGACCGCCCAACGTCAGAATGGGTCGACGGTCTCTGCCGAGCGGTAGGTAGCGAACACAGAGCCCCGTTGCAGCTGAAGAGGCGGTGCCGGGCCTCTTGCTTGCCGGTCCGAGGCGACGGAGGCACCCGCTATCGGGTCCGAAGCAACTCCGCCACGGAGGTCTCGAACAGTGGGCCATCTGCGATCGGCTGCCACCGCAGCGTGTCCGCCGGCCCCAGCGCGAGCGGCTCGCTCGCACCTTCAGCGAGTCGCCACACCAGGACCGCGCGCTCGTCGGGATCGATCACCCAGTACTCGGCGACGCCGAAGAGTCGGTAGCGGTCGAGCTTGAGGCCCAGGTCACGCGCGGACGTCGACGGCGACAGGACCTCGACCAGGAGGTCGGGCGCGCCCTCGGCACCGCGCTCAGTGAGGATCTCCAAGCGATCGGTCCGCACGAACACGATGTCGGGCTCGACGTAGTCGCCCTCGGCGAAGATCACGTCGAAGGGGCTGACGAGCACCTCGCCGAGGCCGTTCTCCTCGACGAACCGATAGAGCAGCGCGGTCAGGCGGGTGACGATCGCCTGGTGGCGCCGCGACGGCCCCGGCGTCACGTACAGCTCACCGTCGACGACCTCGAAGCGCGCGCCTCTGGCCTCGCTCGGCTGCGGCAGCCGGGCGTAATCCTCGTAGGTCCAGCGATAGCGCGCGTGTCTTGCTTCCATGACATGCCCTCCCTCCCTGCAAGCTAGGCGGCCGTCGGATTCGCACAACGATCCAGCGGCCTGCGGGGCGTCGGGATGGCTGGATGGGGCGCCCACGGCACTCGCGCGGCCAGGCAACGGGTGGTGCATCTTGCGGCCCATGACCGACCCCACCTCCCGCCTGAACGCCGCCGCGCCGAGCGCCAGCTCGGCGAAGGCGGCATGGCCACCGTCTACCTGGCGCACGACCTCAAGCACGACCGGAAGGTCGCGCTCAAGGTGCTGAAGCCGGAGCTGTCGCCGCGTACGACGTCACCGCGGACGGTGAGCGGTTCATCGTGGTGCCTCCCCGGGGGGCAGTGCCCAAACCGAGCTGATCGTCGTGCAGAACTTCTTCGAGAAGCTGAGGGCGCGGGTGGGGGGCTGAGCCTCGAGGCCAGGCGCCTTCGCGTGATTGCCGTTCCGCGAGCAGTTCGAAGCCCGCGATCTCGAGATGTTGATAGAAGGCGAAAGCCCATTTGACTTTCTGGCGGCTAGCCTCTCGCCGAGCGCGATCGGCGCTGAGTTGGGGGAGAGGTCGACTCAGACGTCGGCGCGGCGCGCCCACGGGCCCGATGAGCGGCCTACGTGGGGCGGGGGTGGATCGCTTGCCTCGAGGCGACTCTGCCGTGGCACGTATGTTCCGCGGTCTAATACCCGCGACAGCCGGAGCTCGAGAGGCGAGCGATCCGCCCCCATCCCGGCCAAAAAGTCTACCGCCTTACCGAGTACGGTCGGCCGTCGATGCGGCGTCGACTGCCTGGAACAGCTCCGCTTGCGTCGTGTTCGTCGTGAGGAGCCGAATCGCTTCCCGGAGCACCAGGTCACGCTCGGCGATGACGTCGGCTTCCCGTCCGACGTCGTCCAGACGCTGCGCGACCGCGATACGCGCGCGCCAGCGCAGGTACTGACGAATCGACGGATCCGTGGCGAGCTCGGCGGAGAGCCCTTCCTCGACCAGCTCGCTCATGAGAGTCTCGAACTCCGCGTCGGTCACGTCCTCGTCGCTCTTGCGTTCGCGACGCTCGGACGCGATCCCGAAGCCGAACTCGGTCAGGCGGAGGTTGAGCGGGAACTGGGTCTCGCTCGTGACGCGCACCAGCTCCTGCTCGCGCAGCGTGAGCGTGTCTTCGGCTACCTCGAGATCGGGGAAGATGCCTCCTCCGTTCACGAGCTTGCGCCCACGCGGCGTCTCGACCGTGCCGTACGCCGTGGGGGTCTCCGGCAACAGCGCTCCCTGGTGGTCCCGAGCCCGCTGCAGCGACCGCCCCAGCGGCGTCAGCCAGCCGCCGGTGGTGAACCGCAGACGACGACCCTGGGGAAGCTCCATTACCGTCTGGACCAGACCCTTGCCGAACGTGCGATCTCCAAGCACGAGCGCCCGATCGTAGTCCTGGAGCGCTCCCGCCAGGATCTCCGCACCGGAGGCGGTGAACCCGTCGACCAGCACGATGATCGGAAGGTCCGGCACCCGTACCGGCCACTGGTCGGTGAAGGCCTCCTCCTCCGGCTGGTCGGCAGGGCGACCCGGCGTGCGCTGCACGGTGCTGGCGAGCGTCGAGCCGGGCTCGAGGAAGAGGTCGGCGAGCATGAGCGACTCGTCGAGGAAGCCGCCGGGGTTGCGCCTCAGGTCGATGATCAGGCCGCGCGCGTCGTCCATTTCTTCCAGGACCGCGGCCATCTCCTCGGCCGCTCCGCGCGCCACGCGATCCATGATGACGTAACCGATGTCCTCCTCGAGCATACCCCACTCGACCGCGGGCACGTGCACCTCCGCGCGCGTGATCTCGAACGCCAGAGGTTCGTCGTAGCCCGCGCGCTGCACTCGTACCCGAACTTCCGTGCCCGCAGGACCACGAATCGAGTCGGCCGTGATCTCGGTGGTCCAGTCGGTCACCTCCGTGTCGTTCACTCCGACGATCACATCGCCGATGACGATGCCCGCCTCATAGGCAGGGAAGCCGCGGAATACGCCCGTCACCGTGACCCTGTCGCTCAATAGCGTGATCTGCAGGCCGATCCCCGAGTAGTTGCCGGTGGTCGTCTCTTCCCACGCATCCGATTCCGCCGGCGTGAAGAGCTCCGCGTAGGGATCGTCGAGGGACTGAATGAGGCCATCGATCGCGGCCTCCCACAGGAGCGAGTCGCTGAACGCGTCCATGTGCATTCGCGAGAGGGCGCGGATCGCGCCCGCCAGCACTTCGGCCTGCGGCTGTACCTCGGTCGTTTCGCCGCGGCCTCGGTTGCGGGCGTTGTTCTGGGCGTCGAGGCCCGGCACGGCGAACGCGAAGGCGAGGAGCAGGGGAAAGGCGATACGGTTCTGCATGAGGCGCCCTTGGCTTCGGCGTTGCGGTGCTTGAGCTTTAACCCCCGTTCGAGGAAGCTCGTTCCTCCGTCCCCGAGCGGGTACTTTGTCCTAGGACCGTGTGCAAAGAGCGGACCGTCACGAGGACATACGCCAACGGCGCCCATGAATCAAGACCGAGCGGGTCCGCCGCTGCGCGTGGCGCTCGTCCAGTTCAAGCCCAAGAAGGCCGATCTCGGTGCGAACCTCGCCCGGATCCGTCAGATCGTCGAAGAGGAATCGGCTCACACCGACCTGGTGGTGTTCCCGGAGGCCGCCCCCTCGGGTTACTTCCTGGAGGGGGGCGTGACGGAGTCGGCTTTGTCCACGGACCGGCTGATCGAGCTTCTCGGCCCTCCTGCGGCCGACTCCGCGGACCTGGTCATAGGGTTCTACGAGCGCTGGAAGCGGCGGCTCTTCAACAGCGCCGCCTACCTCGAGCCCACGGGCGAGACGTGGACGGTGCGGCACGTCCACAGGAAGATGTTCCTTCCGACCTACGGTGTCTTCGACGAAGCGCGCTTCGTGGAGCCCGGGGCCGACGTGCGGGCCTTCGACACGCGGTTCGGCCGCTTCGGGCTGTTGAACTGCGAGGACGCGTGGCACTCGCTGCCCGCGACGATCCTCGCGCTCGGCGGGGCCGAGTTGGTGATCGTGGTGAGCGCCTCGCCCGCGCGCGACTTCACGCCGTCGCGCGGTGGCATGCCCGCCAACCTCGACCGATGGGACCAGCTCGCTCCCGCGATCGCCGCCGAGCACGGCGTGTTCGTCGTCGTGGCGCAGCTCGCGGGCTCGGAAGGGGGCAAGCTCTTTCCCGGTGGATCGATCGCGGTCGGTCCGGACGGACAGATCCTCGCGCGCGGTCCGCTGCTCGAGGAGGCCGTCACGGTCGCGTCACTCGACGCCGGAGCGCTCGACCGAGCCCGTGTGGCGTCGCCCTTGCTGTCGGATCTCGAGCAAGCGTTGCCGCATCTCCGGCGCTCCCTCGATCGCGTCGCGGGTCGAGCCGGCGAAGGCGAAGGGGAGGGGGACGAAGAAGAGGAAGAGCTGCCCGACCTGCCGCCGGTGCTCTCTGGCAGGGGCGAGGCGCTCATCGGCGATGCGGCGCTCCACGACCCGGAGGTTCTCACGCTCGACCTCGACCTCGTCGAGCGCACGTTGATCGAGTTCATTCGTGAGGAGGTTCAGCGCAGGCGCGGCTTCCGGCGCGTGGTCGTCGGTGTGTCGGGGGGCGTGGATTCGGCGGTGTCGCTCTTCCTCGCCTGCCGAGCCCTCGGACCGGAGAACGTGCACGGGTACCGCCTTCCGTACAGGACGTCGAGCGCCGAAAGCCTCGAGCACGCGACGCTCGCGCTCGATGCGACCGGCGCCGAGGCGCACACGATCGAGATCAGCGCCCCGATCGACCGCTACGTGGAGGAGTACGAGCCCGATATCTCGCCGCTGCGCCGAGGCAACCTCATGGCGCGCCTACGCGCGGTCATCCTCTTCGACCAGTCGGCCAAGGTGGGCGCGCTCCCGCTCGGGACCGGCAACAAGAGCGAGCGCCTGCTCGGGTATTTCACCTGGCACGCGGACGACTCCCCGCCGATCAACCCACTCGGGGATCTCTTCAAGACACAGGTCTGGGCGCTCGCACGGCACCTCGGGGTTCCCGACGTCATCGTCCAGAAGCCCGCAACCGCCGACCTGGTGAAGGGCGTCAATGACGAGGACGAGCTCGGCGTGTCCTACCACACCGCGGACCCGATCCTGCATTGGTTGCTCCGGGGCTACTCGCTCGACGAGCTGATCCGGGTAGGCTTCGACGAACACGCGGTGCGAACCGTGTCACATCGCCTGCAGTCCACGCACTGGAAACGTGAGCTCCCGACCGTCGCGGTGCTCTCGTCCAGCGCGATCGGCGAGTTCTACCTGAGACCGGTCGACTACTAGGCGACGACGCTCAGCCGCCTGTCACGCGCCGGCGGAGCGACTCGAGCATGGGGAGCGGCGTGAGCTCACCGTCCACGATCTCCGCGAGCTCCTCCTCGCGCTTCCAGTGCGCCTCGAGCTCGGCCAGCTCGAGCTCCAACAGATGCTGCTCGGATGACTCGTTCACGGCGATCTCGAGCGCGATGCCGCCTGTTCGCTGTATGTCGCCCAGGCGCCGACCGTCCTTGATCACGATGCGCGTGAGGTCCTGGGGAGAGCCTGCCTCCTGGATCAGCTTCGCCGCCGACGCCACTCGCCGCTCCGAGGCGCCGGCGAAGTGGTGGTATGCAAGCACCCTGCGGAGCGTACGCTCGGCCTCCGGTCCGGTGAGGCGGAGCCCTCCGTCGCGGTAGGCCCCGCAGCGTGGGCATCGCGCCACCAAATCCATCTTGCCCGAGTCGCTGCCGGGAAAGAGTCCGAGTGCCGCGCGGTCCGCATACGGGACCGTGCGAAACGGGTGGCCGCAGCCGGCGCACTTCGACTCTCCGTGCCATGCCGAGCTCCCGAAGCGGACCCACCGAGCGCCGTCACGCACGGTCTCCTTTCCGTGGCCGATGATGAGCCACATGCCGAAGACCGTCATGCCACCGGTCGCCCATCCCCCGAGCAGCACCGCACCGGCGGCCACGGAGCCGGCGACGCCGAGCTTGTTCCACTGCTGGCGACGCGACGCGAGCTCACGGCCGTACCGCCACCAGGCCTCTTCGGCCAGAGCGGCCCGGCCTACGCGGACGATCTCGAGAGGACCGACCCGGAGCAGGGCGATGTTGTCGGTCTGAGAAAGGAGCCTCGCCTCGTCGCGCGACAGCTTCTCCAGCTCTTCGAGCGCCTCCCACCGATCCTCGATCGGTGTGAGGGACCACCTTCGGCAACCTCGGCACACCACCCAGAGCCGCCCGCGCGCGGGGTCGAACGCGAGCCTCCTGCCGTGGGGAAGGTGCGCCAGCTGCTCGTTCGGCTCGAACGGCTGTGCGCACACGAGACAGCGAGTGTACAACGCCACCCTCCATTCGGGAGCCGGGCGCCTCCGCCGGCCTTACCCGCGCAGCAGACTTCGGGTCCGGGCTCCGGCGGAATGCCGAGGCACTGACGGGTACGCCCCCCCGGGGTAGATTCTTCTCCCCATGCTCCTCGTCATCGACAACTACGACTCCTTCACGTTCAACCTCGTCCAGTTCCTCGGGGATCTGGGCGCGGATCCTGTGGTCGTGCGCAACGACGAGCACAGCCTCGGCGAACTGATCTCGTGGGGACCCGACCGGGTGGTCGTATCACCCGGACCATGCACGCCGGCCGAGGCCGGCGTGAGCGTCGACGTGTTCCGTGAGTTCGGGCCCCGGGGAACGCCGACGCTCGGGGTGTGCCTGGGTCACCAGAGCATGGGGGAGGCGTTCGGCGGACGCACTGTGCGCGCGCGGCGAACGATGCACGGCAAGACGGGACCCGTTCGCCATCAGGGCGTCGGGATCCTGGCGGGGATTCCGTCGCCGTTCGAAGTCGCCCGCTACCACTCGCTCGTGACGGATGCGTCGGTGCTGCCCGCGGCGCTCGAGCCCGTGGCCTGGAGCGCAGACCCCACCGACGAGGGCGAGATCCAGGCGATGCGCCACCGCGACTATCCTCTTTGGGGCGTTCAATTCCACCCCGAGTCGCTCTTCAGCCAACACGGCAAGCAGCTGCTCGCGAACTTCCTGGCGCTGTAGAGCGGACTAGGAACGGTCGTATTCGGCGACCAACCGCTTGGGGGCCAGTTGCCTCCAGGAATGCTCGAGCAGGTCCTCGAGGTCGTCTGCACCCACGCGGTCGAGTCGAACCAGGACCGTGGGGTAGCCGCGGTAGTGATCGGTGGTGAAGAACGTGTCGGGATCGAGACGCAGGCGAGCGTCACGCTCGTCGAAGCCGCACTTCACCACGAGCACCTCCTCCTGGTCGCGTAGACGCGCGAGGAACTTCTTGCGCACGCGAAATCCGGGTGTCCCGTAGCAGGGACCCTCCTCGACGCCCGGAAGTCCGAGCAAGAGCCGCCGAGCTGTCTCGGCCGTGACGGGAGCTCTCTTCTTCATGGGATCACCAGGACGTGCCGCGCGACCGCGACGTTGCGATCGGCCGAGGTGTCGTTCATGGATTGTCATTGTAAGCTGAAGAACTGCGGGTCCGCACGTTCTCCCGAATCGTCGAGGAATCTGCATGGGGCGAGGACTCGTCCGCTGGCTCGGAGACCTGGTCATCGGAGTCGGAGGCAAACGCGACCGCGAGGCGCAGGAGCGCGCGCTCGGCGTCGTGGACGAAGCCAAACGCCGGTGGGACGCCCTGAACCCGGAAGAACGGGAGCAACGCCTGGAGGAGGGCCGGCGCGTAGAAGCTCTCCGTGAGAAGAGGCGTGAGGCCGCCGCGATCGAGGCGATTCCGTTCGAGATCGTCTCGGTTCCGGGGAACGATGCGCTCGCGACCCTGGACCGCCTGCGCGCGGCAGGGCGGGGATCACCCGTCATCATCGGTGGCGCAGGCGACATCGCGATGACCGCGCATAGGCAGCGATCTTTGCTCCGCGGCAAGGACAAGCCTGCAAGAGTCCTCGCCCGTGCCGCGAGGCTGAAGCACCCGGACGACTTCCTGCGGCTACAGAAGCAGGCGAAGGCCCAGTTCCAGGCCGCTTTCGGCCGGCTGCAGACTGGAGACCCCGGGCATGCGCCCCTGGGCGACTGGCCGGCAGGCGAGCCGACCCCGGTCGTCGGACCCTCGGTCGCTCGCGATCTCCTGGGCGAAGCCCTCGATCGATGCCACGTCGCCATGATTCCCACCTCGGACGGGACGGAGGCCCCGGCACATCTCGGTTTCGGGGGCGCCAGCGGACGCCCGGCGGGGGAGTTCTACGTCGCGGCGCTGCGCTCGTGGCGGGATCGCTTCGGAGCCGAGCTCGTCTCGCTCAGCCCCGACACGATGGAGTGTCGAGTCGCCCGCCCGCCCGCAACGCGCGACGCCGCGCTCGCGCTCGCCCGCGAGCAGTACGCGATCTGTCCCGAGGAAGTCGATCAGGGGTACGGTTCGCTCTCGATGTTCGCGGCCCACCTGCTGAACGCGTCCTGGTGGCATCTGTCATGGAGCTCGCGGATGGGTCGCCTCCCTCGCGCGGGGCAACGGCAGCGCGGGGGGGCGCAGCCACCGGGCTGACCCTATTCGGCTCTGCGACGAGCGCCTCGATACGCAGGCCAGCTCGCTGCCACGAGTGCGATCGCGACGAGGCTGTTCGTGCGATCGCCCCAGATGGCGGCGCCGAGGAAGGTCAGCGATCCAGCGAGCGCGATCCCTGGAACCCAAGGGTACGCGGGCACCCGGAAGGGGCGCGGTGCGTGCGGATATCGTCGTCGCGTGACGAAGAGGGCGGTGAAGGTGAGCGCGTAGTTCGCCACGAAGAAGAACGCCAGCAGGGCGAGGATCCGGTCGAGCGCATTCGAGGCGATGAAGGCGAGCACCAGTACGGTGCTCACCGCCAGTGCCGGCACGGGTGTGCCCCCCGGATTGACGCGCTGCAGCAGCGCGGGCATGAGGCGCTCGCGACTCATGGCGAAGGGAACTCGTGAGGCCATCAAATGGAGTGCGTTCACCGCGGCGAGCAGGGACACGACGGTGAGCACGCGCACGACCGTGTCGCCGGATGGGCCGAATATGCGCTCCGCCACCGAGGCGGCGACGAACGGGTCACCAGCCATTTGCTCGATGGGAATCACGCGGAGGAAGGCGAGGTTGAGCGCCAGGTAGATCCCCATGACGAGGAGCACGCCGCCGATCATCGACCGCGGGATGTCTCGGCCGGGGTCACGTACCTCCTCCCCGAAGTACACGGGGCCGGTCCAGCCGTCGTAGGTGAAGATCACCGACTGCAAGCCGACCACGACGGCCGCCACGAGCGCGAGTACACCGGCTCCGTTCGCAACGCCCGACGCAGGGAGAGCCGCCGCGCCGGAGGGCTCCGAGCCCGCGACCAGCGCGATCAGCGCGAGTCCGATGAGCGCCACCGCCTTGAGGAGGCTCGTCACCTGTTGGACTGCGTCGCCGATTCGGATGCCGCGCCACTGTAGGAGCGCGAGCGCCACCACGAGCACTGCGGCCGTGACCGACGCACGGTCGCCCAGGGCCGGGACGAGCGGAACCAAGTATTCGCCCAGCACGAACGCGACCGCTGCCATGCTGCCGCACGTGCCCAGCCAATCCGTCCATCCGGCCACGAAACCGGCGAACGGGCCGAGTCCGTGGTGGACGAGCGGGAAGAGTCCACCGGACCGGGGTCGCATCGCTGCGAGCTCGGCCACAGAGAGTGCCCCGAGCAGCGCGTACGCCGCGCCCGCTACCCAGAGGGCCATGAATACCGGCGCCGAAGGGACTGCGGCCGCGACCTCGCCCGGGGTGCGCAGGATCCCCATGCCGATCGTGTTGCCCACGAGCACAGCGAGCCCGAACGCGACCCCCAGAACCTGGAGGAGGTGGCCGCGTGAGCCCTCGTGCGCCTCGGTCGCGGCGCTCAGACGAGCGACCTTCGCAGCGCGTCGTCCCATCCTTCGTTGTGGACGATGCGCGCCGCCATGCACGCGCGCAGGCGGCGCAGCGGCTCGAGCTTCCGCAGCGCGAGGCGATGCGGGTTGGTCGACGTCAGCGCCGCCTGCTCCTCGGTGAGGGCGAGGGGCGCCCGGCGGAAGTGCAACTGTTGGAGGTCGTGGCTCACCGCATCGATCGAGCCCCGAAAGAGGTACGTCGCCGCGGACGGCCCCGCGACGACCTCGAGCGCGGTCAGAGCGCCGATCGGGACGAGCAAGAAGGCCGCCCAGCGCTCGGGGAGTGGGGACGGAGGCGCGAGCGCCTCTCCATCGGGGTCGAGGAGCTGCACGAACCCGAGGCGAGGATCGCCGCTCGCGGCGGCGATGAGCGCGTGGGCGCACGGCACCCGGCTCGGGGACGTGAAGCGGTCGACCAACCCATCGAAATCCCGCACGCTCGACCTCGGGACGGCGAAGCCGTCCGCGAAGCCGTCCTGGCCCGTGAGGATCGAGAGCACGCGCGCGTGCGCATCCAGGCGTTCGCCAATCGCCCGGCTGCAGGCGTCGCGCTGTCTGCCCAGCAGCCCGAGGCACACGGAGCCATCGACGGAATCCAAGACCACGGCGGCCGGATCGTCCTGGAGGCGGATGCCGGCTATCGCGCCGAACGGCACCTGGAACGGGTCCGCGCCCTCCGGGACGACCGTCACGTGGGTGTCGTAGAGTTGGATCTCTGCCGGCTCGCCGAGCGAGCCCTCGAAGATCTCCGGCATCGTCACGCCGTGCGCGAGCAGGCCGACCACGCGCGCTTGGTTGCGCGCGCGTCGCAGCTCGCGGAGGAACGTGTCGTGCCGCCTTCCCATCTGGGTCAGCACGAGTCGGCCCGAGGGCCAGAGCTCCAGCTCGACGCGGTACTCCCGGGCGTGGACGGCGTCTGTATCCAGAAAGGACACGCTCACCGGACCCACGGCGAGAGCCGCGTCCTGGATCACGGCTTCGGACTCTCCCTCGCGGACCACCGCGCCGTCGCCGTCGGAGAGCGCGTAAGTCGCTCTCGCGCGGCGCGGGTCGGTCGTCACGTCAGCCGCCGTACGGCTTGCCGCACTCCGGGCAGAACTTCGGGGTGCCGTCGGCCTCCGCGCCGCAGTGCGCGCACTTCCGCTTGGATGCCACCGGGGTTCCGCACTCGGGGCAGAACTTGCCGCCCTGGGTCTTGGCTCCGCACTTGGGGCACGAGACAGGAGCCGCTTGCGCGAGGTTGCGCTGGCCGAGGTAGTCGACCTCGCGAGCCTTCTCCATCGCCTGGTCCCTCGCGGCGCTGGCCTGCGCCGCCGCGATCTCTTCGTCCAGATCGGGGGCACACGTCTCGCAGAGCCCCGCCTTCTCGTTCCAGCACACGGGGCCACACACCCAGGTGCCGCAGCGTGTGCACTGCTTGAAGAGCGGGCTGATCTCCCGGACCGCCGCGTCGAGCGCTGCGTCGTGAGCGGGACCCGCCGCGGCGGTCTGGAGGGCCTGAGCCGACTGCGCGGCGCGACCGAAGATCCCACCGAGCAGGGAAGCCGCCGCGTTCGCCGCCGCAGCCGCCGTTCCTAGCTTGCTCGCCTGGAACGTCGACATGTACCCGTTCCCGCACTTCCTGCAGAAGAACTGGAACTGATACCCCCTCTGGGAGGAGAGGTCGGTGTAGTTGCTGGTGAACGCGATGTTGGCCATGGATCGGACTCCTGTGGCGGACCAAGGTCCGGTGGCCCGAGGTGGGCGTCAAGCTCGCGCCGGGACCGGCGCGGCTTAGAATGCGGCATGACGGCGAGCCGATGACCGCCCCCCAGATCGAGGAGGTCGACCTCCGCACCCGCGAGGCGTGGCGACGTTGGCTCCAGCGGCACCACGCCTCGAGCCCTGGAGTCTGGCTCGTCTTCCACAAGGGGCACACGGGGGTCCCGGCGATCGACTACGACGACTCCGTTCGGGAGGCGCTCTGCTTCGGTTGGGTGGACAGCCTCATCAAGCGGCTCGACGACGACCGCTACGCGCGCAAGTTCACGCCGCGGAAGGCGGACAGCGCCTGGTCGGCGAGCAACCGGAGGCGGTGGGCCGAGCTCGAGGCCGAGGGCCTGCTCGCGCCGGCCGGCCTCGCCGCCTCACCCGCCGGAGCCCCGGAGGCACGGCCGCCCGAGATCCCCGACGTGAACGAGCTACCCGACGACTTCGCGCGGGCGCTCGAGCGGAATCGCGGGGCCTGGCGGTTCTTCCAGGCCCTGAGTCCGGGAGAGCGAAAGCGCTTCATCGCATGGATTCGTCTGGCGAAGCGACCCGAGACGCGCGCGCGCCGCATGCGCGAATCCATCGCTCTCCTCGCTCGCGGCGAGAAGCTGGGGCTGAAGTGAGGAGCGTCGGCGGTCTAGTGCGACGCTCGCTCAGGTTTCCGGCAAGAACCTCCGCACCCATGCGACGGCCTCGGTCTCGCTCTCGAAGATCGCGACGGGGCGGTCCGGCTTCATCTGCGCGAAGAGAAACGCGTGGATCCCCGAGGCGGGATTCTCCCCAGGCCGCACCAGGATAGCGGTGGCTGTCTCGGGAGCGTCCGCCCCCAGCCTGGCGAATACGTCGCGGGCGTCTTGGTCGGCGAACTGCAACTCCCCGATGTCCACGATCGCGGGCGCCTTCCGGCCGTCGAGGAGATCGGCGAGCGCTTCCGTCGTCAGACGCGCCACATCGCCCGTGACACGAGCCCCGAAATCGAGGCGGTGCCACAGAATCCCGTGCTCGTCGAGCCAGGCGGTCCCGATCGGCGTTTTGATAGGTCTCACGGAAAGATTCTATGATGACAGGGATCGAGCGAGAACTGGCGAGCCGGCGGTCTCGTGCGACCGACGCGCCTGCCGTTGACCCTCCCCCCTGAGATCCGGTAGCTTGCCGGGCGTGAATTTTCTCGTCGATTCGCGTCGGTCCGACCTCGGAAACGCCTCTTGAGCGGCCAGGTCCTCGGAATCGTCCCCGCCCGCCTCGCGTCGACCCGCCTCCCCAACAAACCGCTCTACCCGATTCTCGGCCGCCCGCTGATCGAATGGGTGTGGCGTCGGGTCGAGACCATGGCCGTCCTCGACTACGCCGTCGTGGCGACGGACTCCGAGGAGGTCGCGGAGGTTTGCCGGGCGCTCGGAGCCCCGGTGGAGATGACGTCGGGTGAGCACCCGTCGGGCACCGACCGCGTCGCCGAAGTCGCGAATCGGTCTGAATACGAGCACTATCCCTACATCGCCAACGTGCAGGGCGATGAGCCGCTTCTCAAGGAGGCACACCTGCGCGCAGCGATCGACCTGGTGCGCGACAACGGTTGGGACGTCGGCACCTGCGCTACGCCCGTCATGTCCGACGATGCCCGCACGGACTCCTCGGTGGTGAAGGTGGTGCGCGCGGCGAGCGGCCGGGCGCTCTACTTTTCCCGCGCGCCGATCCCCTACAAGAGGGACGGGAAGCCCGCCGCCGACGAGCTGGAGCGGGAGCCCTTCCTGCGACACGTAGGTATCTACGCCTACACGCGTGACGCACTGCACGATTGGGTGGCGATGGCTCCGTCCCAGCTGGAGCGCCTCGAGCAGCTCGAGCAGCTCCGCCCGCTCGAGGCGGGGGTCTCGATCGGGGTGGCCATCGTCGGGGCGGCGGATCCGGGAGTGGACACGGCGGCGGACGTCCTTCGCATGGAGGAGCGACTCGGTGAGCGCCGAGCCGCGAGCCTGGTATGAGCGAGCACGTGACCAAGTACATCTTCGTGACGGGCGGCGTCGTATCGTCCCTGGGAAAGGGCATCGCCGCGGCGTCGATCGGGCGGCTCCTCAAGGAGCGCGGACTTCGCGTCACGCTCCAGAAGTTCGACCCGTACATCAACGTCGACCCGGGCACGATGTCACCGTTCCAACACGGCGAGGTCTTCGTCACCGACGACGGCGCGGAGACCGACCTGGACCTCGGGCACTACGAGCGCTTC
>CAZBCN010000087.1:0-8711 GCA_964490285.1 uncultured Gemmatimonas sp.
GCTGTGCTGGATCTACGGGTCCGACCCGAACAAGTACGCCCCCATCGTCGCCGACGGCCACCTGCCGGAAGAGCGCGCGGTCCGGTGCTCCGGGGAGTGGGACCGCATGGCCAAGTCGTGGCAACGCCTGCTGCAGCCGCATACGGCTCGATGAGGCGTTGACGACGCCCGCGGAGCGCGTCTACCTTCCACCAAAGGATATATCAGCCAACGGGCCCATCCCCCTCGAGGGGTTGGGCCCGCTCGCTTTTTTCGGGGATACGATGTCTCAGCAAGGTACCTGCACCGTCGTCGTCGGCTGCCAGTGGGGGGACGAGGGCAAGGGCAAGATCGTGGACGTTCTCGCCGAGGACGTCGACATCGTCGCGCGCTACCAGGGCGGAGCGAACGCCGGCCATACGGTGAAGGTCGGGGAGGAGCTGTTCGTGCTCCACCAGATCCCGTCCGGGATCCTGCACGCGGGTAAGCGGTGCCTGCTCGGCAACGGCGTGGTCCTCGACATGCAGCAGTTCTTCGAGGAATACGATGCCATCCAGGCGCGCGGCATCGAGTTGGAGGGTCGCGTGGGGGTGAGCCTTCGGGCCCAGCTCCTGCTGCCGTACCACAAACTGCTCGACCAGGCGTCCGAGCTGTCGGCGGCGGACGACAAGATCGGCACGACGGGCCGAGGGATCGGTCCCGCCTACGAGGACAAGGCCGGACGCCGGGGCGTCCGCGTGGCCGACCTTGCCAACCCCGAGCGCCTCACCAAGCGCGTCGACGCGGCGCGCGACCGGACCCGGCATCGCGTGGAGCAGCTCGGCGGGCGCGGGCCCGCGGACCTCGACGAGGCGATCGAGAAGGCGCTGGCGCTGCGCGAGCGGCTGCTCTCGCTCGCCACGGACACCGGTGTGGAGATCAGCACCGCGCTGAAGGCCGGGCGTCGCGTCCTGCTCGAGGGGGCGCAGGGTACGGCGCTCGACCTCGACCACGGCACGTATCCCTTCGTGACGTCGTCGAACACCACGGCGGCCGCCGCGGCGACCGGAACGGGCATCGGTCCGACGGCGATCGACGCGGTGATCGGGGTCGTGAAGGCGTATACCACGCGGGTCGGCGAGGGGCCGCTCCCCACGGCGCTCGAGCCCGACATGGACGAGAGGGTGCGTCAATTGGGTGGCGAGTTCGGTGCGACGACGGGGCGGCCACGCCGCTGCGGATGGTTCGACTCGGTGATCACGCGCTTCGCGGCACAGGTGAACGGGCTGACGGGCGTCGCGGTGACCAAGCTCGACGTGCTCGACACGCTGCCCGAGCTCAGGGTGGCGACGGCGTATCGCCTGCCGGACGGCTGCGTGACCGAGAGCTTCCCGGCCGACACCTGGTCGCTCGCGGGCGTCGAGCCCGTCTATGAGACGCTACCGGGTTGGCAGACGCCCACGAGCCATGTCCGCAGGCTGGCTGACCTTCCGCCGAAGGCGCGCGCGTACCTGGACCGCATCGAGGAGCTGACGGGTGCCCCCGTGAAGTGGGTGTCCGTCGGGGTGAAGCGGAACCAGATCATCCCGGTCGACTGACCGCGATCAGCCGCCCACCACCCGCGCCACGAACCAGCCCACGAGCGCGATCATCATGATCAGGGTCGGGAAGAGCGCGAGTCCGACCGAGAACGTCAGTCCCATCCTGTAGAGGGACGGGCCCACGGGGAGCACCGCGCGGCCCCAGAGCTTGTCGATCAGGATCTCGATCGTGGGGCCGAGCAGTACAGAGTTTCCGCGGAAAATCGGCTCGAGCTGAGTGAGGGGCGAAGCGGGTCCCCGGGGCGGGGCCTTCACCCGCGCTCGGCACTGCGTCTAGCTTTTCGGCCCCTTCACCCGTTTCGCTGACTCCGCGGAGGATCATGTTCGACGAGCTGGGCAGTAGGCTCGACGCCGCACTCAAGAAGCTCCGCGAGCGCGGGGTCCTCACCGAGCCCATGATCAAGGACGGGCTCCGCGAGGTTCGTCGCGTCCTGCTCGAAGCCGACGTGAACTTCCAGGTCACGCGCGACTTCCTCGAGCGCGTGCAGCAGCGCGCCCTGGGCGAGGCGGTGCTCAAGGCGGTCTCGCCGGGCCAGCAAATCGTGAAGATCGTGCACGACGAGCTCGCGCACCTCTTCGGGGAAGGGCGCCCGACGCTGTCCCTGCACGGGCGCGGGACCAACGTGGTGCTGATGGTCGGCTTGCAGGGCTCGGGCAAGACGACGACCGCGGCGAAACTCGCGCGCCGCATGAGCAAGAGCGGTGGCAAGCCCATGCTGGCAGCCTGCGACCTTCAGCGTCCCGCCGCGATCGACCAGCTGCGGACCCTCGGCGGCCAGATCGGCGTTCCGGTCGTCGCCGGAGAGTTCGGTGCGGATCCCGTTGCGGCTGCGCTACGAGCGCGCGAGCAGGCCGAGGCTGGCGGCCACAACGTCCTGATCGTCGACACCGCGGGCCGCCTCCAGATCGATGACCGACTCATGGAGGAGCTCGCGAGCATCAAGCGGGCCGTGACTCCTGCGGAGATCCTGCTGGTGGCCGACGCGATGACCGGGCAGGAGGCGGTGAAGATCGCGGAAGGCTTCGACCAGGCGCTGGGCATCACGGGCGTGATCATGACCAAGATGGACGGCGACGCGCGGGGGGGCGCGGCGCTCTCCATCAGGGGCGTCACCGGCAAGCCGATCAAGTTCATCGGGGTGGGCGAGGGCGTGGACGATCTCGAGGCCGCCGATCCCGAACGGCTCGCCGGCCGCATCCTGCAGATGGGCGATGTGGTCGGGCTCGTCGAGCGGGCTCAGGTCGCCGTGAACCAGGAGGAGCAGGAGAAGCTCGAGGCGAAGCTGCTCGGCAAGGGCGGGCGTTTCACGCTGGAGGACTTCCTCGTCGCCATGCGCCAGGTCCAGCGAATGGGGCCGATCGATCAGCTGCTCAAGATGATCCCGGGCGCCGGGCGCATGAAGATCCCGACTGCGAGCATGGACCCCAAGCGCTTCAAGCACGTGGAGGCCATCATCCTCTCCATGACCCCGGAAGAGCGGAAGAAGCCGGACATCCTCAACGCCTCGCGGAAGGTGCGGGTGGCCAAGGGGTCCGGTCGGACGGTCGCCGAGGTGAACCGCCTCCTCAAGCAGTTCAAGGAGATGGAGGGCATGATGAAGCAGATGCGCGGCATGGTGGGCGGTCTGAAGGGCGGCCTGCCCTTCGGCCGCTGAGCCGAGGGCCCCTCGGGCCAACGGCGCCAGCGCTCCCGGACCGCCGAGCCCGTGACAGCCGTGGGCGGCCCTTGTATCCTTTTCGTCTCCCCATTTCCTGGAATTCCTGAAGAAATGCCCGTACGAATTCGACTCCGGCGCATGGGCCGGAAGAAGCTGCCCCACTACCGGGTCGTCGTGGCCGACGGCACGTCCCCACGCGATGGTCGGTTCGTGGAGACGCTCGGGTACTACAAGCCACTGTCCGACCCGGCGCGCCTCGTGCTCGACCTCGAGCGTGTGGACTACTGGCTCGGCGAGGGCGCGAGCCCGTCCGACACCGTGGCTTCCCTGATCTCCAAGGCGCGGAAGGGCGGCGCCAGCGATGTCGCCGTGGGCGAGGTCGCCGCGGAGGAGCGGGAGGCCAAGCGGGCCGAAGTGCTGGCCGCGAAGCGGACCGCCGAGCAGAAGGCGGCAGCGAAGGCAGCCGAGAAGGCGGCCGAGAAGGCGAGCGCGCCCGCAGCGGAAGCCGCGGCCGACGCCGGAGCCCAGTAGGCGGCCGGAACGCCCGCACGCATGGGTCGCAGCAGTTCACGAGACCCGCGCTTCCTCGTCGTGGGGCACCTCAACAAGCCTCACGGAACCAAGGGCGAGATGTTCGCCTGGCCTCTGACCGACCACCCCGAGAGCGTGTATGCTCCCGGGGTGGATCTTTTTCTGGGTGACGCCGAGGGTCGCGAGCCCGATCCCGAGCTCGGACCGCTGAGGATCGAGGCCGTGCGGCCGTTCCGCAACGGCTACCTCGTCTGCCTGGAGGGTGTGCACGACCGAAACGAGGCGGAGGCGCTGCGTGGACGCTATCTCATGCGGCCCATCGAGTCGCTCGCACCGCTCGAGGAGGGCGAGGTCTTCTACCACCAGCTACTCGGGATGGAGGTGGTGACGAAAGACGGAAAGCGCATCGGCGAGATCGTGGAGGTCTACGAGCTCCGTCCGGCCCACATGCTCGAGGTGAGGGGACCAGAGGGAGAGGTGATGATTCCCTACCTGAGCCACATCGTGGTCGAAGTGGACGCCGAGGCCCGTCGTATGGTGATCGATCCGCCCGAAGGGCTGCTGGACCTCTAGGCAGGCGGCGAGCGTGCGCATCAACATCGTCACGATCTTCCCGGACTTCTTCTCCGGTCCGCTCTCGCTGTCGATTCCCGGGCGGGCCGCGGAAGCCGGGCTCGTGGAATACCGCGTCGTCGACCTGCGCGCGTACACGCACGACAAGCACCGGACCGTGGACGACGTGCCTTACGGGGGCGGGGCGGGCATGGTCATGAAGCCGGAGCCCTTCTTCGAGGCTGTCGAGGAGCTGGCTCCGAGCGGACCGGTCGTGCTCCTCTCGGCAAGGGGTCGCCCGTTCCGGCATGCGGACGCGGTGCGCTACAGCGTCGCACGGGACCTCACCCTCCTGTGTGGCCATTACAAAGACGTGGATCAACGCGTGGCCGACCACCTCGCCACCGAGGAGATCAGCGTCGGGGACTTCGTCCTCTCCGGGGGCGAGGTCGCGGCGCTCGCGGTCACCGATGCCGTGGTGAGGCTCCTCCCCGGAGCCATGGGCGATCACGACTCCGCGGCCTCGGACTCCTTCTACGACGGCCGGCTGCTGTCGCCCCCCTCCTATACCCGCCCGGCCGAGTACCGTGGGCACTCCGTGCCGGAGGTCCTGCGCTCGGGCGACCACGCACGCATCGAGGCGTGGCGGGCTCGGGAGGCCGAGCGCCTGACGAGGGCGCTGAGGCCGGAGCTGCTGGAGGAAGGCGGTCCGGGGGAGTAGGGAAGTCGGGGCTTCACGGTCCGGAGAGGCCCGATTATGTTACCCGTCTCCGTAGGGTAGGGTATCCGTAGCGGGAGTCGCGTATGGCCGACGTCATCAATGAAATCGAGGCGGAAGAGGTCCGGGAGGACGCCCTGGACTTCGCTCCCGGCGACACCGTCAAGGTGCTCTATCTCGTGCGCGAAGGTCAGAAGGAGCGCATCCAGGCGTTCGAGGGCGTGTGCATCGCCCGCAAGCATGGCGGCATGGACGAGACGTTCACCGTGCGGAAGATCTCCGGCGGTGTCGGCGTCGAGCGCATCTTCCCGCTGCACGCGCCCACGGTGAAAGGGGTCGAGTTGATGCGGCGAGGCAAGGTCCGCCGTGCGAAGCTCTACTACCTCCGCGGCCGCAAGGGCAAAGCGACCCGGATCACGGAGAAGCGCGCCGTCCAGTGACGACGTGCCGGCCATGAAGCCGGAAACGCTGAAGCCTGAGCGGCCCCGGGACGTGCTCGAATACGAGCGACAGTTCTGGGGCCGCGGTCGTTCGGTGGCTGGCGTGGACGAGGCGGGCCGCGGACCGCTCGCGGGACCGGTGGTGGCGGCGGCCGTCGTGCTCGCCGAAGGCGTCCTCATCGAGGGGGCTGACGACTCCAAGGTGCTCTCGGCGGACGTGCGTCTCGAGCTCTTCGAGGCCATCCGCACGAGAGCGGTGTGCATCGGCGTGGGCGCGGCTTCGGTGCGCGAGATCGATCGGCGGAACATCCTTCGAGCGACCACGGTCGCGATGCAGCGCGCGCTGAACCGGCTGCGCCTGCAGCCTGACCACATCGTGGTCGACGGACTTCCGGTCAAGCACCTCGGTCGGGAGCACGACGCGGTGGTCGACGGGGATGCGCTCGTACACTCCATCGCGTGCGCGTCGATCGTGGCCAAGGTGATCCGCGACCGCCTCATGCATCGTCTCGCGACGCGCTATCCCGGGTACGCTTGGGACAAGAACGTCGGCTACGGCACCCCCGAGCACTTGGCCGCCATCGACGAGCTGGGCGTGACGCCCCACCATCGACTTACCTTTACCGGGCTCCAGTTCGAGCTCGACGTCTGAGGAGCCTGACCATGCAATCCGAACACCTTTCGAACCTCCATCCCGGTTGGGTCGTGGGAGGATGGCTCGTCGCCGTGGCGGTGACCGCCGCGCTCTATCTCGGGGGCGTGGGGCTCGGACTCGTATCGCCCGACGCAGGGGCGGTACTGTGGGTGAGCGTCTCGATGGCCGGCGGGTTCTTCGTGGGTGGTTTGCTCGTGGGAATGCGCTGGACCGACGCTCCGATCCTGCACGGCGCCGCGATCACGTTCCTGAGCGTGCTCGTGTGGTTCCTCGTGGTGCTCTTCGGGGGGCCGGGCGGGTTCGAGCCGCTCGCGCTCGTCCTCGGGCTGATCCTGCTGCAATTGGTGGCGTCGTGCGCGGGGGGTTGGATGGGGAGGCGGGTGACGCTGGGGGGTGGGTCCTAGATCTTGAAGCGCGGTCGACCCGGTAGCTCAGCTGGTAGAGCAACGGACTTTTAATCCGTAGGTCGTGGGTTCGAGACCCACCCGGGTCACTGGAACACTCAGCCAACTCGAATGGAGATGACTCGCGTGGACGCCATCCTCATCGGCAAAGGCGACGAGCAGGTTCATCTGCTCGCCAAATACGGCAATCGCCACGGCCTCGTCGCGGGCGCGACCGGTACCGGGAAGACCGTCTCGCTGCTCGTGCTGGCCGAGGGGTTCTCGCGGCTCGGCGTGCCCGTGGTCATGGCGGACGTCAAAGGCGACGTGGCGGGCTTGGCCATGGCCGGCACGCCCAACGAGAAGATCGCGCAGCGGGTGGCGCAGATCGGCGTCGAGGACTACAGCCAGACCGCCAGCCCCGTCGTGTTCTGGGATCTGTATGGGAAGTCGGGCCACCCGATCCGTACCACCATCAGCGAGGTCGGGCCGACGCTTCTCGCCAGGATCCTCGAGCTGAACGAGACACAGGAGGGCGTGCTCGAGATCGTCTTCAAGCTCGCCGACGACCAGGGCCTCATGCTCCTCGACCTCGACGACCTCCGGTCACTCCTCTCGTTCGTGGCCGAGAACCGTCAGGAGATCTCGACGCAGTACGGGCTCGTCTCCACGCAGTCCGTCGCGGCGATCCAGCGCCAGCTGCTCGGGCTCGAGCGGGAGGGCGGCGAGAGCTTCTTCGGCGAGCCGGCACTCGAGCTCATCGACCTGATGCGCACCAACCTCGACGGCCGCGGCGTCATCAACATCCTCGCCGCCGATCAACTCGTTCTCAGGCCGCGGCTCTACTCGAGCTTCTTGCTTTGGCTCCTCTCCGAGCTCTTCGAGCAGCTCCCCGAGGTCGGCGATCTCGAGAAGCCCAAGCTCGTGTTCGTGTTCGACGAAGCGCATCTGCTGTTCCAGGACGCTCCGCCGGCGCTGCGCCAGCGCGTGGAGCAGGTCGTACGGCTGATTCGTTCCAAGGGCGTGGGCGTGTACTTCTGCTCGCAGTTCCCCGACGACGTGCCCGACGAGATCCTGGGGCAGCTGGGAAACCGCATCCAACACGCGTTGCGGGCGTTCACGCCTCGCGATCAGAAAGCGGTGCGGACGGCCGCCGAGACGTTCGTCGCCAACCCGAAGCTCGACGTCGCTCAGGCAATCTCGCAGCTCGCGGTGGGCGAGGCGCTGGTGTCCACGCTTCAAGACAAGGGTGTTCCGATGCCCGTGGAGCGCGCGCTCATCAGCCCACCGCGCTGCCGCATGGGTGCGATCACGCCCGATGAGCGCGCGACGGTGCGGTCGCGCAGCCCCGTCGGCGCCAAGTACGATACCGCCGTGAACCGCGAGTCGGCCCACGAGATGCTCAGCAAGCGGGCCGCTGCGGCGGTCGAGGCGGCGGCCGCCGCCGCCCCGCCTGGGGCGAAGGCAACGGGCGGGGCCGAGGCCCAGGGCGGGGGCGCGCTGGGTGAATTGCTCTGGGGCACCAAGCGGCGCCAGGGCGTGGTGCAGACCATGGCCAAGCAGGCGGCCCGTACCGTGGGCAGCCAGATGGGCCGGCAGATCTTCCGAGGGGTGCTGGGCGGGATCTTGGGAGGGAAGCGGTAGGGCGGCACGCCCGAGACTTCCTCGCGACCCTGCTCGCCGCCGTCGGCCTCTACGGAGTCCTCGCGTTCACCGTCGCGCAGCGCACGCGCGAGATCGGCGTGCGGATGGCGCTCGGCGCGGGCCAGCAGCGTGTGCGGGGGATGATCCTGCGGCAGGTCGGCCGCATCGTGCTCGTGGGCGGCATCCTCGGACTGGTGGGAGCCTACTACCTGGGTAGGGGGGCGCAGTCCCTCCTGTTCGAGGTGGAGAGCCTGGATCCGCTCGTGTTCGTGGGCGTGGCGGCTCTGTTGGCGGCGGTGGCGTTCAGCGCTGGCTACCTGCCGGCCCGCCGTGCCTCACGCGTCGATCCGATGGTGGCGCTGCGGAGCGACTGAGCGGCGGACCCGGCAGCGAGCCGGTCAGACACCTCCGCCATCCGCTCGATTACCTGCAGCTTCTCGCGAAACGAGAGTGCCATGAACTCCCTCGTGCTGCAGTCGACGATTCCCGTCGAAGGTGGCCGCCGCCCAAGGGTCATCGCTCATCGGCTTCTCCGTGGATCTGTCGGAGTTCATGGGCGTCCGCGGCGTCC
>CAZBCN010000087.1:8811-12637 GCA_964490285.1 uncultured Gemmatimonas sp.
CCCCAACGATGCGAGCGCTTCGAACGCGCGTCGCACTGTTTCACTCTCCAGGTCCACGACGAGATCGATGTCCTGCGTAAAGCGACCGTACCCGTGCGCGACGACCGCCAGTCCACCGACCACGATAAACCGAACGCGCGAGTCGTTGAGAGCCCGCACCACCGCCTCGAGGGTCGTGAGCCGCATGGTCCAATAGTGTGGGCCACGGGGCAGGCCGTGAATAGCGACGAGGGCATCAACGAAACGGGGCGGGCGGCTGTCGCCACCCGCCCCGAGTCAATTCAGCGCATCTCGCCTACGGCAGCGGATACTGCCTCAGGATCTGCCCGGCGATCTTCGACGGATCCGCGCCCGGAATCGGCGTGAACTTCTGGATCCGTCCGGCGAAGCAGTCGGCCAGGTAGAGGTTCCTCTCCTGGTCGGTCGTCATGCCGTGCGAGCAGTTGAGACGGCCCGCCTGCGGCCCCGGCGCGCCCCAGCTGTACAGGTGATTGCCGTTCGTGTCGAACTTGAGGATGCGGCTCGTCGGCGCATCACCCACCCAGATGTTCTGGTCGGTGTCGATGAAGTGGTTCACCATCAGGGTGTTCTGGTTCGACGGCCAGTGCGGCGAGGTGAGCGGCCACATATCGAGGAACGTGCCGTTCTCGTCGAACACCTGCATGCGCGCATGTCCGCGGTCGAGTACGAACAGCCTCCGGTCGTTGCTGATCGCGATGCTGTGGACCGTGTTGAACTCGTTCGGGCCCGGGTTGGCCCGGTCGACCGGCGCCTGGCCCCAGTCCATGATGAAGTTGCCCTGCGGATCGTACTTGGCCACGCGCGTGCCGCCGTAGCCATCGGTGATGAAGTACGTCCCATCGGGCAGCCACGCGACGTCGGTCGGACGGTCGAACGTGTTCGGGCCGCGCCCGCGCACGCCGAGCTCACCGTGCGAGCGCACGAGCTGACCGTCGTACGTGAAGATGTAGATCATGTGCAGCTGATCGTCGATGATCCACACGTGCTTCTCTTGGTCGTACGGGCTCATCTTGATCTGGTGCGGGCCGCGGCCGCACCGCTGCGCGGCGAACATCGGGTCCAGGTGGGGCCACTCGTCGATCAGGAAGCCCTCGCGGTCCACGATGAAGATGCTGTGCTCGAAACGCCGCTCCCATCCGCGTAGCGGGGCGGGCTCGCATGTGGCGCTGATGCCGTCGGAGTTGGGCTGCGCATTGGGGCCACCGGGAACCGCGCCATAGGCCTGCCACGGCTGCATGCCCTCCTGCATGGGCAACTCGCCCCGCATCGCAATCCAGACGCGCTCGGGCGTCTCTGCGTACACGCCGCCGAACGAGCCCCAGGTCCATCCCTCGTGCGAGTGGCGGGTGTCGGGCAGGGGCTTCGGCCAATCGGGGACCACCTGGTACGGGCCCGTCGGCCAATCCTGGTAGCTCCACCGCTCGCCGGTGGACATCGGGCCGCCTGCTTCCTCGGCGGCCGGCGGGCATGCGGTCATGCCCAGCGCCGCCACGAAGAGCGTCGCGGTCCTGATGGAGCGGGATGCTCCAATCATGAGATACCTCCACATCTGAGTTGGGTGGCCCGCCCCCCAAGAACGGGCTGGCCGAGAGAGTAGATCGGGGAGGGGCGGCCAGCAAGAAGCGTCGGCTGAGGCTTTACGCCCTGCTGACAAGTGCCCTTCGGCAGGCTGGGTCGAGAGAGCCTCGGCACACCATCCCGGTACTGGAGATGCTCCCGGCACCGGCCTCGCCTATCTTGGCCGCTTCCTCACCACAGAGAAGCATGAATTCGATCCTAGCCCGGGCCGCTCGTGAGCCGCTGCTGCACTTTCTCGTGCTCGCCGGGGCTCTTTTCGCGGGGGCGGCGGTGTTGCGCCAGGACGAGGACCTGATCGAGGTCACTCGGCAGGAGCTGGACTACAGGATCCTCCAGGTAGAGTCCCGTGAGGGCACCCTCACGGACGACGAGCGGCGCCTCGTCGAGGAAGCGTACATCGACGAACGGGTGCTGGTGCGCGAAGCTCGCGCGATGGGCTTGGACGCCGACGAACGCATCGACGACATCCTCGTCCAGAAGATGCTCCATATCCTGAGCGGGGACGTGATCCAGCCGACCGCCCAGGAGCTCGAGGCCTACTACCTGGAGAACCGCGAGGCCTATGCCACGGACGCGTCGATCACGGTGGACGAGGTGGTCGTGGCTGGGGACGGGATGCTCCCTCGGGCGCTCCTGGAGGGGACCCCCCCCGAGCGACTCCCGCCCGGTACCGTCGTCGGGCACCGCGTGATGGAGCGCCTGACGTTCGACGACCTCGTGCAGATCTTCGGCCAAGCCGGCGCGGAGACCGTCTCGTCGGCGGAGACGGGCGATTGGTGGGACGTGCTGGAGGGTTCGCGTGGCCGGCACTGGGTCCGGATCCGAGAGCGCTTCGGCACCGACATTCCGCCTCTCGACGTCGTTCGGGACGCCGTGCGGCTCGACTGGATCGCCGAGCGCGAGCAGGCGCTCCTGCTCGATCGCGTGGCAGAGCTCCGCTCCAACTACACGGTCGCGGTCGAGGGGCGCTGAGTTGAAGATGAGGCGCGCATGGCTGTTCGCAGCGGTCGTGAGTCTCGGGCTCACTCTGCTTCTTCCGGCACGGCCTGCCGAGGCGCACGACGTCGACGTGACCTCGGTCGCGCGCGTCTTCCTCGACGAGATCGGCGACCGGCGCTACGTGCTCTCCGTGGTGGACACGCAGGTGCCTCCGATCACGGATCCGAGTGCGGTTCTTCCCCCCGATTGCGCGCCGATCGAGGACGCGGGCGTGCGCGTGGTGTCGGGGTTCGCGTTCGCGTGCGAGTCGCCGCTCGATGCCGACGACACGCTTCTTCTCCCCTGGTCCCTCGCGGGCGTCGTGGTCGTCGCGCGGTGGGCCGACGGGTCGGGCGCGTCCGTCTACTTTCGTGGGAGCCAGGGTGCGGTGCCGGTCGCGCTCGGCGACCTGCGCGCGGCACCCGGGTCGCGTGCGCGTGTCGCGGGCACGTACCTGAGACTCGGCGCAGAGCACATCCTACTCGGGGTCGATCATCTGCTCTTCGTGCTCGGACTCCTGCTGCTCGTGCGAGGGCTCGGCGCACTCGTCATGACGGTAACGGCTTTCACGCTTGCACACAGCATCACGCTCGGGGCGTCCGTGTTCGGTCTGATTCCGCTCGATCGCGCGCCGATCGAAGCGGCGATCGCGCTCTCGATCGTCATGCTCGCACGAGAGATCGTGGTGGCGGATCACGGCGTCGTGCACTTGACGCACCGGATGCCGTGGCTCGTCGCGTTCATCTTCGGCCTGCTGCACGGACTGGGGTTCGCAGGTGCGCTCGGAGACATCGGGCTGCCGCAGGGGGCGATCCCCCTGGCGCTCCTGTTCTTCAACCTGGGCGTCGAAGTCGGCCAGCTCGCGTTCGTGCTGATGCTCCTCGTGCTCTACCGGCTCGCGGGGGACGGGCTGGTTGCACGGCTGCCTCGTGCTAAGCCCGTCATGGGTTATGGGCTCGGAGCGCTCGCGACGCTCTGGTTCTTCGAGCGACTCCCAGCGATCTGGGGTGGCTAGACCGCCTGTTGCTCGGGGGTGGCGGGCCCTCTCCCGAGCCGTCATGCTGAGACCTTCCGCCGCCGTCCTGCGCCTGAGCGCTTAGGAGTTCATCGATGAAGCGCGTCTGGATCCTCACCCTCGCCGCCGTCGCTCTGTCCGCCGGGCATGCCGCGGGGCAGACGCCTACCGGACCGGGCCCCTGGTTCGGCGTGATGCTCCCGCCGCCCCTGACGTATCACGAGCTCGAGGTCC
>CAZBCN010000088.1:0-10787 GCA_964490285.1 uncultured Gemmatimonas sp.
GCCCGGCGCTCACCTGTACGGCAGCTCGTCCACGACATGGCACGTCCCACAGGCCGCCGTATACGGAATCGGCATTGCGCGACCGGGGGCTACACCGTCCACTGCCACGTTGGTCTTCCGCGGCACGTCGAACACATGGGAGTTGATCGGGCTCTCCCAGTAGGCGTTCCGCTCTTCGTCCACCTCGTTCTCGTAAGGCGGGGTGTGGATCATGCGCCCGTAGTCGCCCGCAATCCCGCCCGTGTTCGCGGTCCCCGGCATGTGACAGTCGGTGCAGCGCGTCATGTCGCCCTTCATGGTCGCACCCGCCTGGGTCATCATGTGGGGAAGCAGGTCCACCGCGTGGCAACGCTGGCACAGTGGCGAATTGGGGTCCTCGGGGTCATGGAGCAGCCAGCGCGGGTTCGACGTGGTCCCGTGCATCTCGTGGCAGTCCGAGCAGGTGACCAGGATTCGGTCGTTCCGGTACATCGTGGACTTGAGGAAGTCCGAGTACTGCTGATGCGGTTGGCTCGAGTGCACGTCGTCGGGCCAGATATTGCTCTCGCGTCCAGGGCCGCCCGTCGTCGGGCCTTTCTTGATGGGGTCGGTGTACGTGGTGATCAACTCGTGCCGGCTGATCCCGGGTCTCGCGAGCTCGCCGGTCGCGCTGATCGCCTGCGTATACCCTACGGTGGGTCCCCCGAAGCCTTGCCGCCTGTCGTGGCAGCGCCCGCACACGACGCTGGCGCGTTCCGAGGACAGGTAGCGCGGGTTCACGATGAAGCGTGCCCCGTCCGGTCTCGCGACGTGCTCGGAGCCCGGCCCGTGGCAGTTCTCGCATCCGACGTTGATCTCGTCCATCGCCGGATCGTCGTCGATGTTCATCTCGCCGGCGGGGTCGTCGACCGCTCTCACCAGGTACTGACCCGTCGCCTGGTCGAGGTAGCGCTCCCAGCCGTTGAGGTGGCAGCTGGCGCACATCGTCTGGATGGCGTTGGTGTTGACCGGCGGAGCCGTGATCACGTCGTCGGCCGTCCCCACACGCGCGTCCGCTCCCCCGCCCCACCAGTACCAGAACTTGTAGTCGTGCCACACGCGCCGATTGCGGTTCAGGCGCTCGTCGCGCCCGGTCATGTTGAATCGGAGCAGGGTGTACCAGGCCTGCCGCGGCGCGAGCGACGGGGGGACCGCCACGATGTATCTCTGGTCGTGCACCGCCCCGCCGTAGAGCAGCTTGATCTCCAGGTGCGCCGGGCTGTTCGGGTCCTGCGCGTTCAGCCGGTTCACCATCGTGATGTAGTACCTCCGATCGGCGGAGCTCCTCCACAGGTAGACGTCCGCGTAGACCGTGGAAATGGGGAGCCGCGCGTCTCCCGCGACACGCAACTTGAACTTGTCGTCACCGCGGCCCGTATCGTAGTCGCCGATCTCCAGGTGCGTGCCGTTCGTGTGCGTGTCGGTTTGAGGAAACGACGCCAAGGCCCTGAAGTACTGCGGATGAGCCGAGAAATCCTGCATCGGGCCCGGCGCCTGCGGCACCGTCCAGCCGAGCTTGTGCGCGGTCCTCTTCCAGCCTTCCTGTTCCGCGTGGCACCCGAGGCACGTCGAGCTGCCGACCGCGTGCGCGGACGGCGATGGGCGGCTGGAGAGCCTGATCGTCAGTGACCGTCCACGGAGCCTCTCCGCGGGGTAGCTCCTGCGGCTCTCGTCCCCCCCGGGGAGGTGCTCGGTGTCGTTGGCCGCTGGCGTGACGTGGACGAAGAACGTGCCCTCCGGCAGCTCACCGATGACGAAGTCGCCGCGGCCGTCGGTGACCGCACGGGGAAAATCGGCCCCCGCGCGCCGAATCGCGTCTTCGAGCGGCTCGTCGAACGCCTCGGCTGGAAAGGGCTCTGCGAAGATGGCGCTCGCGGTCATCCGGCTTTCAGTGTCGATGGCCGAGACGGGGACGAGCTGTACCGTGGCCCCGGCCACGCCGTCGTCGCCCGAGGCGGCGAGCACGCGGCCCGTGAACCCCCTCGCCTGCTCGGCGTCAGGTGCATTCGAGGCGACCGCGCGAACCGTGCAGCCGACCGGAACCGCCACGGCGAGCCAGAGGGCGGCGGTACGGAGCCAGCTCCGCGAGCGGCTTCGCGTCATCGTTCCCCCTCGATCATGGAGTCAGCGGCGCGAGCGGCATCACGAACACGAGCGAGAGCGACCACGGGCTCGCGTCGTCCAGATACGTCTCACCTCCGATCGTGTCGCCCGCCTTCGGCAAGCCGGTGGCGAGGTAGTCGACGGACAGCTCGGCCTCCAGGTTGGAGAGCCAGTTGCTCTCGGGCAGCCAGCTGAAGACGTGTAACGCGGTGTCCCACTCGAAGTCCAGCTTGTGCGTGTAGGCGCTGGCGTCGCCCGGGAGCTCCCCGGGGCTGAACTTGTCGACGACGTCGAAGTGCGACGAGAGCCACCCCCCCGTCTGCTCCTCGGTGAAGAGATCGATGTTCAGCTCGGCCTCGATCTCGACCGGGTTGTCGCGAAATCCGTCGGCTCCCTTGAACGGGGCGAAGATCGCCTCGAGCGTGAACCCCACGCGAGGGATCGTCGTCGGAACCCCCACTGCGAAGATGAGCTCGAAGACCGCCTCTCGCGGGGTACGCTCGACCTGGCCGCCCACGTCCACCCTCGCGCGGGTGCCGAGGTTCTCGAACGTGATCGTGGGCTCGAACTTGAGGTCGGGCGCGCACAGGACCCGGCAGGCCGACCCCTGTGCCGCGGACTCCCCGGCGCCGAAGAGTCCAGCGGCCACCACCCACGCGACCACGAATCGTCCCCGCGAGGCTCCCATCGGCCTCACCTCCCTCGTTCCCCGTGAGCGTCATCTCGTTGGTGAGCGCCGCCGGCACAGCATGGCTCCGTACCGTCCTCGATTCAAGCCTCGAAGGAATACCGCGGCGCCTTCGTCGTTACTTACCCGTGACAATGGGCTATTCTATTCGTCGGCCCCCCGCCGCAGCTTTCGATTCACATCATGCTCAGCCCCCGACGAATCGTGCGCAATCTCTCGAACCACTTCCTGCTCCCCCTGGCGCTGACCGTTTCGGCACTCGCGCCCGCCGAGCCAGCCTCCGCGCAGGAGCCCTTCACGATGGAGACGGGGCTCTACATCCAGCCCCAGTTCCACTGGGAGGATCCGGACGACGACACCTCCGAGAGCACGTTCCTCGTCCGCCGCGCCCGCGTATCGGTGCGGGGAAACGCCTACGAGAACTTCACCTATCTCCTCCAGATGGACGTAGCCGGGTCCTCGGCTCGGCTCATCGATGCGGTCGTCTCGCGTCCGATCAACTCGTACCTGACCGTGTCGGTCGGTCAGGCGAAGGCTCCTTTCGGGAGACAGCAGCTCACGTCCGACACGGGCCTCCAGTTCGTCGACCGCGGCATTCTCGATCCTCGCTTCAACCCCGCGCGGCAACCGGGCGTATGGGTGAGTGGGGGCGTCGGAGACGGCCTCGTCCAATACTCGGCGGGCGTCTTCAACGGGGACGGCATCAACCGAGCGAACGACGACGGCGACTACCTCAAGGCCGCGCGCGTCGTCTGGAATCCGCTCGGCCCCTACGCCCTCGAGGAGAGCTCGCTCGATTTCCCGGAGAGCCCGCGACTCGCCCTCGGGGCGGGCTTCGTGGACACCAAGTTCGATCCCACCGACCCGTTCGACGCACATCGCCTGGGACTCGAGGCGGCGTTCAAGGTGGGGGGCTTCAGCGCCGTCTCAGAGTACGTCCACGAGCGCCTGAGCTCACCTACGCGCGGGCGCCGTCGCATGAACGCGTGGTACGCGCAGTCGGGTTTCGTGGTCCGGCCCGGGTACGAAGCCGCCGTCCGGTACGGCACGATCTCTCCCAGTACGGCCGACGCGACCACGCCGGACCTGACCGAGAAGGGCGTTTCGGTGAGCCGGTACTTCGAGGGTCACGACGCGAAGATCCAAGCGGACTTCCTCAGGATCGAGAGCGACGTGCTTCCGCCCTCCGTCGGGCAGATCCGGGTCCAGGTCCAGCTCCGGCTCTAGACGTCGGCCGGCAGTCGACGCCTACATCGCGCGTCTGAGAACCGCCCTCACGCGTGCCATGAAGCGGTCGGCGTCGACCGACTTGGACACGTAGTCGTCCGCGCCCGCTTCCAGGAGCTCCGTTTCGATGGTGTCGCTGCCCGTCGCGGTGCGAATGAGAACGGGCAGCGCCGCGGTTTCCGTCGAGCCGCGGATCTGCTGCAGCACCTGGCGCCCGTCGATACCGGGCATCGACAGGTCCAGGATGATCAGCTGGAACTCCTGGTCCTCCTTGAGCTTGTCGATGGCCTTGTAGCCGTCCTCGGCCTCCTCGACCTCGAAGTGGTCCGCTTCGAGCAGGGCTCTCATGAGCAGGCGCGCCTCGTGGTCGTCGTCCACGAGCAGGATCCGGGGCGGAGCCTGCGGCGCGTCCACGGAGTCCTCGTCGAGTCCCTGCCCGAGCACCCTTTCGACCTCGACGAGCGTCGTGCGTCCCATCTTCACCCACTCGAGACCGACGTCGTGGAGTGTGCGCATGCCGCCCTGTGCGGCCACTCTGGCGAGCGTCGCCGATCCCTTCCGCTGTTCGATGGCCTGCTGCAGACGCGGACCTCCCACCAGCACTTCGTTCACCGGCAAACGGCCGCGGTACCCGGTGAACCCGCACTCGGGACAACCGACCGCCCTGACGACCGGCTCGACGCCGTGACGCTCCGTGAGACGCTGCTCGTCCGGGGTGAGCTGCCCTCTCACGGTCTCGGCGCACGCGGCGCATACTCGCCTGAGGAGGCGCTGCGCCGCCGCGCCCCGCAGCGTCTGTGCGATCGTGCTGTATTGGAGGCCGAGGTCCGCGAGTCGGGCGATGGCGCTCACCGCGTCATTGGCGTGGACCGTGGTCAGCACCAAGTGACCGGTCATGGCGGCCTGCGCAGCCGTCACCGCGGTTTCCTTGTCGCGGATCTCTCCGACCAGGATCACGTCCGGGTCTTGGCGCAGCATGGCGCGCAGCGCACCCGCGAATGTCATCCCCTGCTTCGTCTGCACCTGCGTCTGCGTGATACCCGGAAGCTCGTACTCGATCGGATCCTCGACGGTCATGATGTTGACCTTCCCGTCGGCCAGCTCCCGCAGGGCCCCGTACAGCGTCGTGGTCTTACCCGACCCGGTGGGGCCCGTGACGACGACGATGCCGCTCCTGTGCGTGAGGAGGCCGCGGAGCCGATCGAGCTCGATCTTCGGGATCTCCAACTCGTCGAGCGAGAGCGCATTGCTCGAGTCGAGCACGCGCATGACGCACTTCTCGGCGCCACCTGCCGGAATCGTGGACACACGCAGGTCGTAGCTGCGGCCGCGCACTTGTACGCGGGCCTTGCCGTCCTGGGGCCGCAGCCGGTCGGCGATGTCCAGCTTCGACAGGACCTTGATGCGCGAGATGATCCGGTTGAGCGCCGCCATCGGCAGGTCCATGTGCTTGCGCAGGACCCCGTCGACACGATAGCGCACGGCACCGAGCTTGCGGCCCGGCTCGATGTGGATGTCGCTCGCCCCTTGGGTGATCGCGTCGCGAATGATGAGGTTCGTCAGCTTCACCACCGGGGTGGACGTGATGTCGTCCTCGGAGATGGACTCGGGACCCATCTCCTCCACGAGCTTGACTGCGTCCTCGCTGACGTCGTCGGCGAGCCCACCCAGCAGGGCGTCGACCGCCTTCTCCGGACTGAAGCGCTGGTCGAGCGCGTCCTGGATCGCCCGAGGCGCCGCGACCTGGAAGAGTGGCGTGCGCCCCGTCGCGAAACCGAGCGCGCGCTCCGCTTCGACGTTGGTCGGATCGCACGTCGCCACCACCAGCTGGCGGTCGTCCTCGATCAACGGGAAGACGTGGTGCTTCCGAGCCATCATCTCGGGGATCAGGAGCGCCGCGTTCGGGTCCGCGCGGTTGATGTCGGCCACGCCCAGCCTGAAGTACTCGGCGACCAACTCGGCCAGCTGCGGGTCGCTGACGCCGTACGCCTTGGTCACCTCGCTCCACGCCTCCGGCGCCGAGGCTCCCGGCGCGACATCGGGCCGGTGCTTGTCGCTGTACCCGGCCTTTTCGGCGATGCGGACGAGCCAGTGCAGCGCGCCCCTCGGCCGCGTTGCATCAGCCGCGGGCGCGGCCACGGCACCCTTCGGAGCCCCGGCGGACGGCGCTTCGTCGCTCATCGATCCCTCAGCGCGGCGGCCTTCTTGCCGTGCTTCTCGCGATACATGGCGCTGTCCGCCTCGGCGACCATGTCATCGAGCCGAACCCGCAGGTCGTCGTCGTGATGCGCCATGCCGATGCTGACGGACAACTGATACGGCTCCGGGCTCGTGCGATTGAAGTCGACGACCCGCTCCCGCAAGCGCTGTACCAGCAGCTCGGCGCTCTCGTCCGCCGCTTCGAGCGCGAGCACCCCGAACTCGTCGCCTCCGAGCCGGGCGATGATGTCGGAGCGGCGGAACGTTGCACGAAGGATGTCGGCCACCTTGATGAGCGCGCGGTCCCCCACGTGATGGCCCAGGGAGTCGTTGATCGTCTTGAAGCGGTCGAGGTCCAGGTACACCATCGTGACGCCCCTGCCGGAGCGGCGGGCCAGCTTGAGGTATTGCTCTCCCAGATCGGAAAACCCCCTGCGGTTGTAGAGACCCGTGAGGTCGTCGATCAGCGACAGGCTCCTGAGCGCGGAGAAGAGCCGGTGCCGTTCGATCGCGTGGCGAACCGCGCGCACCAACATATGAGGGGTGGTTTCGGCCTTCACGAGATAATCCTGGGCCCCGCCCTGCACCGCCGCCACGGCGGCCTCCTCGTCCGGCTCCTCCGTCAGGACGATGATCGGAACGTCGGGCGCGAACGCGTACGCGCGATCGAACGTGACCATCCCTTGGCTGTCCGCGAGGTCCAGCGCGAGGAGGATCGCATCTACACCTCCCTGGCTCAGGCGCTGCAGCGCCTGACTCAGCTCCGACGCGGCTTCGATCTCCAGATCGTTGGCGCGCGCTTGGGAGAGGCCATCGCGCACCTTCGCCGCATAGTCTCCGTCGGACTCGACGAGCAAGACTCTGATGGGCCGGTGCTGCAAGCGGACTCACCCCGGGGAAGCAGGCTGCGCATCGACGCTCCGACGGCTCGCCGCGACGAACTCCGACCCCCTCGCGCGCGCCTCCAGGCGTGATAATACGCCCCCAAGGTAACGCAAGACACCGCGCCCGGAGAACGGGAAACCGGCACGGTTCTGTAACGTCGGGTCCCTAGTCGAGCGGCAGAGCCAGCCGCGCCCGAGCCCCCGTCCCGTCCCCACGGTTCTCCAGCTCCAGAGTGCCTCCGTGCCCCTCGGCGATTTGCCGGGAGAGCACGAGGCCGATCCCCGATCCGCCCGGCTTCGTGGTATAGAACGGCACGAACAGGTTGCCGGTATCGACGATCCCCGGCCCACGGTCTTCGATCAGCAGGTGGAGCCTCCCGGCACGCGTGATCCAGCGAATGCTCACGCCGCCGCCACCCGACTCGAGCGTCGCATCGACAGCATTCCGGACCAGGTTGATGAGCGCTTGCTCGAGCTGGTCGGGGTCTGCGCGCACGGTGATGTCCTGGCCCGGCACGACCTCCACCGCCAGCCTCGTCTCCAGGTCGGCCACTCCGCGCACCAGCGTCGGCACGTGCACGTCCCCCAACTCGGGCTGGGGGAGCCGGGCGAGCGTGGCATAGGACGCCATGAAGCGCCCGAGCGCCTCGGCTCGATTGGCGATCACGTCGAGCCCCCGCTCCACGTCCTCGCCGAGGTCCGGCGCGCGTTGTCCACGGGCGAGCATGCTCCGCAGGCTCCCCGAGATCGATTTGATCGGCGCCAGCGAGTTGTTGATCTCGTGCGAGAGCACCCGGATGATGCGCTTCCAGGCCTGACGCTCCTCCTCGCGCAGCGCACGGCTCAGGTCCGAGAGCGCGATGAGTTGCAGAGGGAATCCCGAATGCCGAACGACGCTGCGACGGAGCTCCCACCGCCCCGTGCTCCCCGGGAACGACACCTCGAGCGTGCGGGGCGCGATGCCGGCGAGCGTGTCCCCGAGGCGAAGCTCCTCTGCCGAGCGGCCGATCAGGCGGTCCGCCGGCTGGCCGAGCAGTCGCTCGCCCGCGCGGTTGACGATGCGGAGGGTGCCTTCGGGGTCGAACGCGAAGACGGCGACATCGATCTCCTCGAGGACCTTCCTGAGGGTTTCCGTCGCCTCCACCGCCCCGAGCCGCTGGTGGCGCAGGATCTCCTCCAGGGCATTCACCTCCATATAGGCGAGCGAGAGCGCATCCGATGCGTCGGTCACGCGGGCGCGGATCGAGAAGTCACCCTCCCGGAGTGCCGCGAGCATGTTCGCGAGCGTCCCGAGCGGGCGTACGACCTGTTCACGCAGCGCGGTCGCCAGTCCGAGCCAAAGGCCGACGAGTACCAGGGTTCCAGTCCACTGGACTCGCGCGTCATAGGCGCCGAGCCAGAGAAGCGTGAGCGCAACCGCGACACCAGGCAGGCCGAGCAGAATGGCCAGGAGGAACACGCGGCGGTCGTGGCCGACTCGATTCCACCGGCGCGACACGTTAGCCCTGCGGCTCCACGTCGAGGCGTTGGAGGCGTCGATAGAGGGCGCTGCGGCTCAGGCCGAGCGTTTCAGCCGCCTTGGAGACATTGCCCTGATGGCGCTCCAGGGCCTTCTCGATCATGAGTCGTTCGGCCTCCTCGAGCGTGAGCTCGTCCAGGCGCGCGCTTCCGTCCTCGCGGCGTCGGAGCCCCAAATCTGCGGACTCGATCCGCCGGGCCCTCGCCATCAGCACCGACCGCTCGACCGCGTGACGAAGCTCGCGCACGTTGCCCGGCCACGGGTGCTGCATCAGGGCATCCATGGCTCCAGGCGAGAAGCCTTCCACCGGCCGCCCGTAGCGTGCCGCCTGCTGGCGCAGAAAGTGCTCGGCGAGCAGCGGAACGTCCGCGACGCGCTCGCGCAGCGGAGGCAGCCGAATCTCCACCGTGTTCAGGCGATACAGGAGATCCTCACGGAACTCTCCCTTCGCGACCATCGCGCCCAGGTCCGCATTCGTGGCCGAGATCACGCGCACGTCGACGCTCCGGACCTTCGAGGAGCCTACCCGCTGGATCTCTCGGTTCTCCAGCACCCGGAGTAGCTTCGTCTGTTGCTGGAGCGGGACCGTGGCGATCTCGTCGAGGAAGAGCGTGCCGCCATCGGCCAGCTCGAAGCAACCCACCCGGTCGGTTTTCGCATCGGTGAACGCACCGCGCACGTGCCCGAACAGCTCGCTCTCGAAGACGCCTTCGCTGAATCCGCCGGCATTCACCGCGACGAGCGCCCCAGCTGCGCGCGGAGAGACAGCGTGCAGTCGACGCGCCACGATCTCCTTGCCGGTGCCGTGCTCCCCGACGATCAGCACGTTCGCCTCCGACGGGCCGACCCGCTCGATGAGGTCGAGCACGGGCGCCATCGCCGGCGCGCGCGCGATCAGCTCGGGTGCCGCCTCACCTCTCAGATGGAGATTCTCCCCCTCCAGCTGTGCGCTACGGCGCAGCGCCCTCGCGAGCTCCACGTGCGTGCGGATCGTCGTGAGCAGTCGCTCGTTGTCCCACGGCTTCTCGACGTAGTCTCTCGCCCCACGCCGCATGGCCTCGACCGCGCCCTCCACGCTCCCCCACGCGGTCATGACCACGACGGGAAGCGTCGCGTCCAGACCGCGGATCCGACTCAGCAGGTCGAGCCCCTCCTGCCCCGACGTGGTGTCACGCGTGTAGTTGAGGTCGACCAGCGCCAGGTCGTAGTCGCTGCGCTCCACCGCTTCGAGCACGTCGGCGGGTGAGCTCACGGTCACGGCTTCGAAGCCCTCCCCCTTCAGGAGGAGCCGCAGCGCCTCCAGCACATCGGGCTGATCGTCGGCGATGAGGACGCGACGGCGCATGGCTCCGGAGCTACGCGTCCACGATCCAGCCGTCCTTCAGCTGGATGATCCGGTTTCCGTATTTGGCGTACTCCTCGTTGTGCGTCACCTGGATGATCGTGGTGCCCTCGGAGTTGAGCTCCTTGAGGAGGTCCATGATCATGCGGCCGTGCGTCGAGTGCAGGCTCCCGGTCGGCTCGTCCGCGAGGATCATCGTCGGTTCGGCGATCACCGCACGGGCCACGGCGACGAGCTGCTGCTGTCCGCCCGAGAGCTGGCTCGGGAACAGATCCTTCTTGCCGACGATCTGGAAGCGATCGAGCGTGTCGGCCACGATCGCCTCGCGCTCCTTGCGCTTCACGTTCCGGTACGAGAGCGGGATCTCCAGGTTCTCGTACACGTTCAGGTCGTCGATAAGGTGGTACTGCTGGAAGACGAACCCGATGTAGCGCTTGTTCAGCTCGATGCGCGCCTTCGGCTTCATCGCGTGCACCGGCTCCCCGTGCAGCCAGTACTCCCCGCGCCAGTCGCCGTCGAGCATGCCCAGGATCGCGAGCAGCGTCGATTTCCCCGCGCCCGACGGGCCCATGATGGTCACGAAGTCGCCCTTCTGGATCTCGGTGGAGATCCGGCGCAGCACGAACGTCTCGCCGGCGCCCGTGCGGTACGACTTCTCGATGTTCGCGAGCTTGATCATGGGGTGTGAGGCGGTTGGACGGGCGCAATCAACCTACATCCAGACGGGCAACGCGGCTCCGGGGTTGCTCGGGGCAGTCGCTGGGTGCACAGGCCTCATCAGCGAGGCCGAGCCGGTGGATCAGAGCC
>CAZBCN010000088.1:10887-12408 GCA_964490285.1 uncultured Gemmatimonas sp.
GCGCCGTCCTCGCTGACGACCTGGCCATCGAACGGGTGCACGACCCCTACTCCGCTCGCAGCACCGCCACCGGATCCGCGCGCCGCAGCCTTCGCGTGGGTAGCCAGCTCGCCAGGAGCGCGACGCCGATGAGCAAGAGTGCCGTCGTCACGAACGTCGCGGGATCGGTCTCCTCGACGTCGTAGAGCAGGCTCCGGAGCAGCCGGGTGAGCGCGAGGGAGCCGAGCACGCCGAGCCCGATGCCCGCCGCGGCGAGACGGAGTCCGCCCCGCACGACCAGGAGCTCGACTTCGCTCGTCTCGGCGCCGAGCGCGCGCCGAATGCCCATCTCCCGCATGCGGCGGCTGACGCCGTAGGAGACCACGCCGTAGATGCCGACGGAGGCCAGCAGGAGCGCCGTAGCGGCAAAAGCGGTCAGCAAGAGCGTGACGAATCGGTCGCGCGCCAGTGCGTCGTCCACCAACGACTGGAGCGGCTGGATGCCTGACGCGGCCAGAGCGGGATCGAGCTCGGCGAGCACGCTGCGGACGCGGGGGACGAGCGCGAGCGGATCTCCCTCCACGCGCGCGGCGATCGACATCGCCCCCGGCGCGAACAGTCGGTACGCCTGCCGATACGAGAAGTACGCCGCGGGAGCGTCGGCCCGAGACGTGGGATCGGGGCCGGCGGCGGTCCCCTCGCGGACCGCGAAATGGCGGACGTCGCGTGTGACGCCGACGACCGTCAGCCAAGCGGCGTTGGGGCCGGGGTTGAACGTGATGCGCTTCCCGATCGGGTTCCCGTCCTGGATCCTGTCGGCCAGGCTCTCGTTCACGACCACGACCATCGGCGCCTGGGCGTCGTCCGAAGCGGATAGGCCACGCCCTTGCACGATGTCGAGCCCCATCGACTCGAAATACTCGCCCACGACCGCACGCAGCCACGCCGCCTGACCGCTCCCCGGCTCGGGCAGCGGCTCGCCCTCCACGTAGTAGTCGGTGTCGGTGTTGAATCCAGCCAGCGGTAGCGCGTTCACGGCTCCAGCCGAGGCCACACCGGGCACGGCTCCGACGCGCTCCACCAGAGTGGAGAAGAACGCGACGCGCTCCTCGGCGTCGTATCGGCTGCCGGGCAGCGCGACACGAAACGTCAGGACGCCTCGAGGATCCTCGAACCCCATGTCGATCGTGCTCAGGCGCTGGAAGCTCCGGAGCAGCAGGCCCGCCCCCACGAGCAGCACGAGGGCGGTCCCGACCTCTGCGACGACGAGGCCGCCGCGGAGACGCCCCCTCGCCGACAGCCCCGGGGCCTGGGAGCGAATGGTCGTGTAGAGGCCCGTGCCCGATGCTCGCCACCAAGGGAGCAGGCCGAAGAGGACGCCGGTCAGGAGCGTGACGCCCGCGGTGAACGCGAGAACTCGTCCATCGAGCGACACCTCGGCCGTCGCCGGGAGCGCCGTCGGGGGCGCGAGCGCCAAGAGCGCCTCCGTGCCCCAGCTCGCCACCCCGAGACCCACGAGCCCACCCGCGCCGGCGAGCAGCA
>CAZBCN010000089.1:0-12223 GCA_964490285.1 uncultured Gemmatimonas sp.
CGGCATGGCGCGGAGCGAGCCCGAGGCGCTCGCGGTCGCGGCCAAGATCGGATATCCCGTGCTCGTGCGGCCGAGCTACGTGCTCGGCGGCCGCGCGATGCGCATCATCTACGACGAGTCGTCGCTCGAGCGCTACTTCGTCGAGGCCGCGCAGGCGTCGCCCGACCACCCCGTGCTCATCGACCGCTTCCTCGAGGACGCGTTCGAGGCGGACGTCGACGCGCTCTCGGACGGGACAGACGTGGTGATCGGCGGCATCATGCAGCACATCGAGGACGCGGGCGTCCACTCCGGCGACTCGGCATGCGTCATTCCGCCCTACCTGCTTTCGCCCGATTCGCTCGACACGATTCGCGACCTGACACGCAAGTTCGCCTTGGAGCTCGGCGTGGTCGGTCTCATCAACGTGCAGTACGCGATCAAGGATGACGTCGTATACGTGCTCGAGGTGAACCCGAGGGCGTCGCGGACCGTGCCGTTCGTCAGCAAGGCCACGGGCGTTCCGCTCGCACGGCTCGCCGCGCGGGTGATGGCGGGGGAGCGGCTGGCCGACCTCGGTGTCCCAGAAGAGCCGCCGGTGCCCGGCGTCGCGGTGAAGGAGGCCGTGTTCCCGTTCGACCGCTTCGACGTCGACACGCTTCTCGGGCCCGAGATGCGCTCGACCGGCGAGGTGATGGGCTTAGACGACTCGTTCGGGGTTGCCTTCGCCAAGGCTCAGGTAGCGGCGGGGAACCGCCTCCCCGAGTCGGGCCGGCTCATCGTCACGGTGAACGAGCGCGACCGCAAGACCATCACCCCGATGATACGCCGTTTCCGCGATCTCGGCTTCGAGATCCTCGCGACCCGCGGGACGCGAGACTCGCTCAAGGCGCTCGGCGTGCCGTCACAGCTCGTCTACAAGGTCGGCGAGGGCCGTCCCGACATCGTGGACCACATCGTGACGGGGGACATCGCGCTCCTGATCAACACGCCTCTCGGCAAGAAGTCGCAGCACGACGACTACGCGATCCGGCGGGCGGCGATCCGCTACAAGGTGCCGTATCTGACGACGATGTCGGCCACCTCCGCCGCCTGCGACGCCTTGATCGCGATGCGCTCCCGGGTCCAGGAGGTACGCTCCATCCAGGAGCGAATCGCTTCGCTCTCGGCGCCCGTCGGCGTGTAAGACGCCAGCTCCGGTGGGCATCGAGACGGGCTTCTACCTCCATCCCGCCTCTCCCCTGCACGACACGGGGTGGGGGCACCCCGAACACCAGGGTCGCATGCGCGCGCTGGCCTCCGCCGTGGGGCGCGACATGCTCGACCTGCACGGGCGCGCCGAACAGAAAGAAGGCGCGGATGCGGACGTCGAGGACCTGCTGCGCGTCCACACGCGCGCGCACGTGGACCGTGTTCGGGCGGCGTGCATGCAGGCCAAGGAGCGCCGGGCGATCCTTTCGCTGGACGAGGACACCAAGGTGTCTCCTGCCTCGTGGGAGGCGGCGATCGGGAGCGCAGGATCGGCCATCGCGGCCGCGGCTGCGGTAGCGCGAGGCGAGCTTGGAAGCGCGTTCGTCGCGGCGCGCCCACCCGGTCATCACGCGACTCCCGATCGCGCGATGGGGTTCTGCCTCTTCAACTCGATCGCCGTCGTCGCGCGCTGGCTCCAGGCTCACGGCTACGCCGAGCGCGTGCTCATCGTCGACTGGGACGTTCACCACGGGAATGGTACGCAGGACGTGTTCTACGAGGATCCGTCCGTGTACTTCCTGTCGCTGCACCAGTGGCCGCACTGGCCGGGGAGTGGGGCCGCGAGCGAGCGTGGAGCAGGTGCCGGCGAGGGTTACACGTTGAACGTGCCGCTGGCGGCGGGGACGGCGCGCGCGGAGTACCGGCGACGCTTCGAGCGTGCGTTGGAGGAGGCCACGCGTGACTTCGCGCCCGACTTCGTGCTCGTGTCGTCGGGCTTCGATGCGATGGCGGGGGATCCGTTGGGCGGGCTTCTGCTCGAGCCGGAGGACATGCACGCGATGATGCGCCATCTCATCGAGGGAGTGGCGAGTGGCTGTGATGGTCGCTTGGTCGCGCTGCTCGAGGGTGGCTACCACCCCGAACGGCTCGGGCTCGCCACCGCGGCGGTCATCCGGGCGCTCGCCGGGCTGCCTCCCGCCTAGGTACCTTTCGACATGTCCGCCTCGAGCGCCGGTCTCCTGACCAAGCACGCCGAAGTCCGACGCGTGCAGCGCGCGCTCCAGGAGCTCGAGCTCGACGGCTGGCTCCTCTACGAGTTCCACGGCGTCAACCGCATCGCCGTCGCGTTGCTCGGGCTCGGCAAGACGACCCGACGGAGCTTCGTGCTCATTCCCGCCGAGGGCGAGCCTGTCGCGCTCATCCACGCGATCGAGGCGTCTTCGTGGCGGCACTGGACGTTCGCCCGCCGCATGTACTCCGGATGGCGGGACATGGAGGCACAGCTGGCCGAGCTCGTGGCCGGAAAGCGGCGCATCGCCATGGAGATCTCACCCGGCGGCGCGGTGCCTGGACTCGATTACGTGCCCGCTGGAGCCGCGAGCGTCTTGCTCGGGCTCGGCCTCGAGCTGGCGAGCTCGGGCGACCTCGTGTCGCGCTTCCACTCGGCGTGGACGCCGAGCCAGCTCGCGGACCACAAGCGCGCCGCGGAGATCGTTGCGGGCGTCGCGCGCCGTGCGTTCACCAAGGCCGCGAAGGCGGCTGGGGCCGGCTCGCCGACGACCGAAGGCGAGCTCTCGGAGTGGATTCGTGCGGAGCTCCGAGGGCGTGGGCTCGTCGAGCAGGTCGACTGCATCGTGGCGATCGGGCCGATGGCCGCGGACCCGCACTACGCACCGGTCGGATCCGGCGAGACGATTTCGCGCGGCCAGGTGCTGCTCATCGACCTGTGGGGCGCGTTCCCCTCTTCGGTCCCCGCCGACCAGACGTGGATGGGCATGCTCGGCTCGTCGGTGGACGCGCGCACGCAAGGAGTCTGGGAGGCGGTCCGGGACGCGCGCGACGCGGCGCTGGAGTTCCTGCGGGCGAAGTGGCGTGACGGCGTCGAGGTGCGCGGCTACGAGGTGGACGACGTCGCGCGCGCTCTCGTCCAGGAGCGAGGCTTCGGCGACTACTTCGTGCACCGCACGGGGCATTCCATCGACACCGAGCTTCACGGCAGCGGGCCCAACCTCGACAACCTGGAGACGCGCGACGATCGGGTGATCGTGCCGGGCGTCGGGTTCTCCGTGGAGCCGGGCATCTACCTCCCGGGTGAGTTGGGCGTGCGCGCGGAGGTCAACGTGCACTGGGGTCCGGAAGGTCCCGAGGTCACGCCGGGAGAGGTTCAGCGCGACATCTTCCTGCTCCTCGACGATTGAGGACTCCACACCCGCGCAGTTCTACCAAAGTCGACGTCGCGCTTCCGCTTCCCATCCACCGCACGTTCACGTACGGCTGCGAGGGCGAGGCGCCGTCGGCGGGCACGCGGGTGCGGGTACCCTTCCAGCGGGGGGAGCGCATAGGATGGGTCGTCGGCCCGGGGTCCGATGAGCCGATCAAAGGACTGAAGAACGTCCTTTCGGTGCTCGATCACGAGCCGAGCGTGTCGGCGGACATCCTGCGGCTGTGCAGATGGATGGCGGAGTACTATGCCGCACCGCTCGGCATCGCCCTCCGGGCCGCGCTTCCGGCCGTGCTGGCCGACGCGTCCACGGACTACCTGACGCTGGTCCGCGATCCCGGGGCCGAACTACGACCGCGGGAGCGCCGCGTCGTGGACGCGCTGGTGAGCCGTGAGGGTCACGAGAACCCCCAGCGCGTGTCGACGCTGCGCGAGGCACTCGGCATGGGATCCATCTGGCCGGAGATTCGGAGCCTCGAGGCGCGAGGTGCGATCTCGCATCGCGTCGTCCCGCCTCGAGAGCCCGGCGTGAAGACGCGCCGGGTGGTGCGCATCAAGGGCGAGCTCGGGACGCTCGCGGATCGCGAGGGTGCGTTCGGGCGCGCGGGGCGGCAGCGCGAGGCCTACGAGCTCCTCGAGGCCGCCGGCGGATCGGCGGAGCTCGCCCACCTCGTCGACGTGGAGGGGTTCAGCCGCGGGGTCGTGTCGGGCCTCGAGGAGAAAGGCCTCGTGGACGTCGTGGACGAAGAGGAGCACCGCGACCCGTTCGCGGAGCTGACGCAGGCCCCCGCCCCCGACCACGTGCCCACGAAGGACCAATCGGCCGCGCTCGACCGCCTGAAGGCCGCGCTCGATGCACCCTCTCCTCCCTTCCTCATCCAGGGGATCACGGGTTCGGGCAAGACCCTCGTATACATCGAGCTCATTCGCGAGGCGTTGGCGCGCGGCCGCACTGCCATCGTGCTCGTCCCCGAGATCGCGCTCACGCCACAGACGGCCTCCCGCTTCCGGGCGCAGTTCGGCGATCAGGTCGCGGTCCTCCACTCCAGGCTCTCGGACGGAGAGCGCTACGACGCGTGGCGGAGCCTGAAGAGCGGCGATCGTCGCGTCGCGGTCGGCGCTCGCTCGGCGCTGTTCGCGCCTCTCGCCAACCTCGGTGTGCTCATCGTGGACGAAGAGCACGACTCGAGCTACAAGCAGTCCGACGCCCCCAGGTACCACGCCAGGGATCTCGCCGTCGTTCGTGCGCGGGCGAGCGGCGCGGTGTGCGTCCTCGGCAGCGCGACCCCGTCTCTCGAGAGCTGGCACAACGCCGTGTCGGGCAAGTTCACCCGCCTGCTTCTTCCCGAGCGTGTGGGGGGCGCATCGCTCCCCGAGGTGCGGGTGGTCGATCTGCGGGTCCGCCGAGATCCAGCGGCGCAGTCGCCGCGACCGGCGAGCGCCGACGCGGTGCTGTCGGAGGCGCTCACCACCGCGATCGGGACACGCCTGCGGCGCGGCGAGCAGGTGATCCTATTACACAACCGGCGCGGCTACTCTTCGTTCGTGCAGTGCCGCGAGTGCGGCGACGTCGGCGAATGCGTCAACTGCTCCGTGGCACTCACGTACCACAAGGTGACGCGCCGTCTCCTCTGTCATCATTGTCGGCACGAGGAGCCGGCGCCCTCTCGTTGCGGGAGATGCGGCTCGCCCGACCTGTCGTTCCGCGGACTCGGTACCGAGCAGGTCGAGCGCGCCACCGCGGAGCTCTTTCCGGAAGCGCGGATCGCGCGCATGGATGTGGACACCACCGCCGCGAAGTGGGCGCATCAGCGGATCCTCGACCGCGTGGAGCACGGCGAAGTCGACATCCTGCTCGGTACGCAGATGATCGCGAAGGGACTGGACTTTCCGCGCGTGACGCTCGTCGGGGTGGTGAACGCCGACGTCGGGCTGCACCTGCCCGACTTCCGCGCGAGCGAACGGACGTTCCAGCTCCTCAGCCAGGTCGCCGGACGAGCCGGACGGGGGAAGCTCGGCGGCGAGGTGATCATCCAGACCTCGTTGCCGGACCACTACTCGATCCGTGCGGCGGTGACCCACGACTTCGAGGCGTTCGCGGCACAGGAGATGGTGGAGCGCAGGGAGCCGCGCTACCCGCCGTGGGTGCGCCTCGTCAACGTGGTGCTGAGCAGTCCCGATCGCGGACTCGCGGCGTCCGCCGCGGAAGCCGCGGCTGACTGGGTTCGCCGCCGCATCGCGCGGTCCCCGGGCGGCGCCGCAGCCGAGCTCGTCGGGCCGGCGCCCTCGCCGATCGAGAGGTTGCACGGCCGTTGGCGGTGGCACTTCTTCGTTCGCTCCACCTCCCCGAAGGCGGTCGGCGAGGCCGCGCGGTCCTTGGCCGAGGACCTGGCGCTACCCGCCGGGGACGTGCGGCTCGCGCTCGACCGAGATCCCGTCGCGCTCCTCTAGCCGTCACTTGGCGGGGGCGCCCTCCCATTGCAGTCCTCGCGGCTTCCTGAATACCTTCGCGACGAGGCCGTATTGAACCCGAATGCGGAGGACGAAGTCGGTGAGTTGCCTGGCACTGAACGCGTCGTTCGAGCCGCTCACCATCGTCCCGACACGCCGGGCGGTGCGGCTGGTGCTCGACGGCAAGGCGGAGCTGCTCGAGAAGGACTCCGGCAGGGTGTTCCGGTCCGAAGACCATGTCGTGCCCTGTCCTTCGGTGATCAGGCTCGTGCGGTTCGTGCACGTTCCCTATCGTTTCCGGCGCCAGGTGACGAACACGTTCCTGTTCGCGCGCGACGACTACACGTGCCAGTACTGCGGGCGCCGCAAGAGCGACCTCAGGGGGCGGCAGTTCCTCACCCGCGACCACGTCCGCCCGCTTTCCCGCGGTGGGCTCAACACGTGGGAAAACGTCGTGACGAGCTGCTCGTCCTGTAACAACCGCAAGGGCGGGTTGCTACCCGGCGAGGCCGGCCTCTCCCTCCTGCACGAGCCGACGGAGCCCAACTACGTCCACCTCGTTTGGGTCGTGCGCCGCGTCACGGACACGCAGGCGAAGTACATCAAGATGTTCTACGGGGAGGACACGCTGGACGTCGTGTCAGGCCGTCCGCGCCGATCGCTGCGGAGTGGGCGCGTCGAGCCTCAGTCGTCGAGCCAGGCGTACGGGCGTTCGCAGAACTGACCGTATCCGCGCACCGTGCCACGGTGGGTGAACTCCTTCCAGGAGATCATCCACCCCCGCACCGGGTCCTGCTCGACCTCGTAGGAGAATCCCGGTTCCTGAGCGCGTTCCGCGAGGAAGCGCTGCAGATAAGCCGGCATGTTCGAGATGCCCTCGACCTGGAACGAGGCGTCCATGTCGTCGCTGACCGCGCCGCGGATCTGGGACTCCGAGAGCTTCAGGGCCCGGATCGCGTGCTCCACGGCCGTCTTCATCTCCGTCAGGTCGGGCGCCGAGCCCGTGCGCCGCTTGATCTCTTTGACCAGGGCTGTGGTCCCCGGCGCGAGTAGCGCTTCCCGTGCCCGCATGAACTGGCCCAGAAGCTGCTCGTGGAGTCGGAGCAACTGAGCGTACTCACGCTTCGCAGGGGCCTGTGGTTCTTGTCGTGGCATTCGTGCTCGCAGGTGCGTGCGCGCGCCCTGGTCGGTGACGGCAGGGTGGTAATTACGTGGCTTTGCCCATGGGCGGCAATGGGCGCATGTTGAGCCGGCCAGGGCCCGATCCTCACCCGAGCGGCCCTCGTTCCGGAGGTGCGAAGTGAGCGATCCGTCCCGCCAGAAACCACTGCCGGCTCGGCCGGCGGCGGAGGACCCCAGACCGGCACCCACGCCTCCGGCGCAAGCGACCCGCGCTCACGACGAGGCGGAGGTGGCCGTATCGGGCCGGGGAGACACGTGGCGGGTCACCGTGCTGGGCAGGTCGGGCCGGGCGGAGGCGCGGTCGGCCCCACTCATGCTGCTCGGCTTCTCTCCCGCCAGCCCGGGCGCCGCGAGCCTCGAGGCCCTGGTCGCGGGGCGCTCGCTCGTCGACCTCCCGCAGGGGGAGCTGGAATCCGCCCTGATGAGGGCTCAGGAGCCTCCCGCTGTCGACCGCCGACCCCCGTTCTTCGAGGATGCGGACGGCGCTCGCGGCTCCTGACCGAGGCTCCGATATTAACGGCGTAGGCGCGAGCGGCGTCCTCTCCACGGCGGCGGATTGGATCCAACGGGCATACCGGGCCGTATCATGAATGGCTAGGGGTTTGCCCCGGGCGATGGTGCAGGCCGGGATCAGGGCATGGTGGCCTCAACACGGTCTATCTCTACGGTGTCATTCAACACGTTCGAAGGGCCGACGGACGGCGAGCTGGTTCGGAAAGCCAGAGATGGCGACGAGCTGGCTTTTTGTAAGCTCGTGGAGCGGTATCAGCGCCCCGCCTATGCGGTCGCGCTGTCGGTCACGGGTCGGCACGAGGACGCGCAGGACGCGGCTCAGGAGTCCTTTCTGGTGGCGTTGACCCGCCTGGAGGAGTGCCGGAGCCCGGAGCGATTCGGGGGATGGTTGATGACCATCGTCCGCAACCGCTCGAAGAACCTGGTACGCAGGGAATCGCTTCGGGCGACGGATGAGGTCCCGCCGGGCACGCGCTCACGGGTTCCGACTCCGGATCGTATCTCCGAGACGAGGGAGTTGAGGGGCTTGTTGAAGAAGGCGTTGATGGAGCTTCCGGAGGTGCAGCGCCAGATCGTTTTGCTGCACGACCTGGAAGGATGGAAGCACCGGGAGATCGCCGACCGATTGGATCTTCCGTGCGGCACCGTACGGTCCCATTTGCACTTTGCGCGCAAGACCCTGAGGAACGCGCTGAAGGGCGTTCCGGGCATGCGCGAGTTGACGAGGGCGGTCCCATGAACCGGGAATGGCAGGATTCGGCAGAGCTGGACGAGCTCGGGCGGGATATCCAGCTCGCCGAGGCTCTCTCGCTGATCGATCCCGCGAGTCGGGATCCGAACTACTGGCTGCGCTTCCGTTCGTGGGTCCTCCATGGCGCCGCACGCGAGTTGGCGCGGCGCAGGATGATGGCCCACCTGACCGTGGGCGAAGTCGTGAACTCCTGGGCGCGAGCGCTCGTTCCGACTGCCCTGCTTGCCGCCGTGTTGGCGGGTATCGTGCTGTGGCGGAGCGGGGCGCCCATGCCGATATCGGTCGAGGAGCTGCTCGTGAGTGAGATCCAAGGAGAGACCATCCCGGTGATGGCGTCCCCAGCTCGGTCGCGTGAGGCGGTCACGTTTGCGGTGGAGGCGTTCTGATGATGGAGCAAGGGTCTCGCACCAAGGTCTTGGCCGCGCTCGTCCTCGCGTCGGTGTTCGGATCCGGCCTTCTCGTCGGAGTTGCCGTGGACGGGGGCCCGGCCGTCGCCATGACAGCGGAGCCGCCGGCAGCAGAAGAGGCGGTGGCACCGGAACGGAGACGCCGCGTGCCGGTGTACGAGTCGATGAGCCCGACGGAGGAGCAGCGGGTACGCATCGAGTCCATCATGTCGATGCACCGGGAGGAGATGAATCGCCTCCATGACGAGTTCGCGGTCGCTCAGCAGGCGTACCAGTCGAGTTACGACGCGCTGATCCAGGACACCCGCGACGCCATCACAGCCGTCTTCCCCGAGGAGCGCAGGGCAGAGTACCGCCAGCGGCTCGAGGAATACGATCGCCGCCGCACCGAGGAGCGCGCCCAGCGGACCGATCGTCCGTAAGCCAGTGAAACCACATATACCGGGCCCAGGCCCGTTCACATGCCTGCGCGGTCGCAGGCCAGGGAGCGTATTGCCATGAGCGAAGAGATCATCCGCACCGAGGGCCTCAAGAAGGAGTACGTCTTGGGGGCTGAGACCGTGTACGCGGTGAGGGGCGTCGACCTCATGATCCGCAAGGGCGAGTTCGTCGCCGTCATGGGACCGTCGGGGAGCGGGAAGTCGACGCTGATGAACATGATCGGTTGCCTCGACACCCCGACCGCCGGCAAGTACTGGCTGAACGGACAGCTCGTGAGCGAGCTCTCGGAGGATCGGCTGGCCCGCGTGCGCAACCGCGAGATCGGCTTCGTCTTCCAGACGTTCAACCTGCTTCCGCGCGCGACCGCGCTCCACAACGTGGAGCTGCCGCTCGTCTACGCAGGCGTCCCGACCAAGGAGCGCAAGCGGCGGGCCGAGGAGAAGCTCGCTCTGGTCGGGCTGGCCGATCGCGTCGGCCACAAGCCGCCCGAGATGTCCGGGGGACAGCGCCAGCGCGTCGCGATCGCGCGCGCTCTCGTGAACGATCCCGCGCTGCTCCTGGCCGACGAGCCGACCGGGAATCTCGACTCGGTCACCAGCGCGGACATCATGAGGCAGCTCACCGAGCTTAACGAACAGGGGCAGTCCATAGTCCTAGTCACGCACGAGCACGACATCGCGGCCTACGCGAGGCGCCAGGTGCACCTGAAGGACGGCGTCATCGAGCGGGACTTCCTCAACGAGCCTGTGGAGAGCGCGGTATGAGAAGAAGTTGGGCGCGGCTGGCACCCATCGCGGCAGGGCTGGTCCTGCTTGCGGGGTGCGGAGAGGGGGAGGCGGCGGTGGACGGCGCGCCCTCGAGGTTGACGGCGACGGTTCGTCGAGGTGATCTGATCATCAGGGCCGAGGCCACCGGAAACGTCGAGCCCGTGCGGAAGGTCGAGGTCAAGTCCAAGGCATCGGGTGAGGTCTTGCGGCTGCACGCCGACATCGGGGACCAGGTGACGCGTGGCACGCTGCTCGCCGAGATCGATCCGCGTGACGTTCGCAACAACTACAACCAGGTCCAGGCCAACCTGGAGGTGGCGCGTGCGCGACTCGAGATCGCGGCGGCTCAACTCGAGAGGTCGAATCAACTCCTCGCCGCCAACGTCATCACCCAGCAAGAGCACGAGAACGCGCGCCTGGACAACACCAACGCTCAGGCCGAGCTCGTCCGGGCCCAAACGAACTTCGAGCTGGCCGAGCTCCAGTTGATGGACGTCAGCATCCGGGCGCCGATGGACGGCACGATCATCCAGAAGAACGTCGAAGAGGGCGTGGTGATCCAATCCGCCTCGCAGAACGTCTCGGGCGGCACGGCGCTCTTCCTGATGGCCGACCTGGCCGAGATGCAGGTGCGGACGCTCGTCGACGAGACCGACATGGGACTGCTGCGGGCCAACATGACCGCCTCGGTGGGCGTCGAAGCGTTCCCGAACCAGACGTTCCAGGGCGTCATCGAGAAGATCGAGCCCCAGGCCGTGGTCGAGCAGAACGTCACGATGTTCCCCGTGATCGTTTCGATCGACAATGCCTCCGGTCTCCTCAAGCCCGGCATGAACGCCGAGGTGGAGATCTTCGTCGATGAGGCGCGCGGCGTACTGCTGGTTCCGAACAACTCGATCGTGCAGACGGACGACGTCGGACCCGCGGCGATGGCACTGGGCCTCGACGTCGAGTCGCTCGACCTCACGCCGTTCACGCAGGCGACCGGCGGTTCGTTTGCGGCGCGCAGCGGTGGCGGCGCGGCGACTGGAGGGGGGACGCGCGCCGGTCGGGGTGGCGGCGGCGGTCGCGCCGGTGCGCAGCTCAGCCCCGAGATGCAGGCCCGTATGCAGGAGCTCCGCGCCCAGGTGGAGAGCGGCGCGGTCTCGCAGGACTCGATGCGTGCGCTCATGCAGGGACTGCGCGGACAGGGCGCAGGGACGGCCGGGGCAGGGGGAGGGCCGGCTGGGGGAACGGCGGCAGGCGCCGCGGCGGCACCCGCCCGCCAGACGCGCCCGGCTGCGGTATTCGTCGTGGGCGCGAACGGAGCTCCCGAACCGCGCCTCGTCCAGATGGGCCTGGGTGACTGGGACAATACCGAGATCGTGAGCGGCCTCGAGGAAGGGGAGCAGCTCGTCATCGTGTCGGCGGCTCAGCTCCAGGCGCAGCAGGAGGCGTTCCTCGCTCAGATGCGCGGTCGCATGGGCGGCGCGAACCCCTTCGGCGGGAACGTGATCGCCGTGCCCGGTGGGCGCGGTGGTGGCGGGGGGGGCTTCCGGGGCGGTGGTGGGGGCTAGGAGCTCGGCATGATCAGCTTCGAGATCGTCAAGGTGGCCATGGGCGCGGTGCGCGCGAACCTGCTGCGCTCCGTGTTGACCACGCTCGGCATCGTCATCGGCATCGCCGCGGTCATCACCATGGTGGCGCTCGGCGAGGGCGCGCAGAGGCGGGTGCAGGAGGAGATCAACCGGATGGGCTCGTCGGTGCTCACCATCCGGCCCGGCCAGCAGTTCTCGTTCGGCGTGTCGCGCGGCGACGCGGAGATGTCGATCGAGGACGCAATGGCGCTCCGCGAGGGTACGGGCGGCCTTCTCAAGGTCACCCCCGAGCAGCGCAACAGCATGCAGGTGTCGTACCTGCGCTGGAACGCTCGGTCGGAAGTCCTGGGAGTGTGGCCCGAGTACTTCGACATCTACGACCACGAGCTCGTAGCGGGTCGCTTCTTCACGCAGAGCGAGGTCGGTGGACGCCGCCGCGTGGCGGTCCTCGGCTTCGATGTCCCGACGAGCCTCGGTGAGACGCCGCCCGACTTCCTGCTCGGCGAGACGATCCAGATTCGCGGCATCGGCTTCGAGGTGATCGGTGTGCTGGCGGAGAAGGGCGACGCGTCGTTTCTCCGCCCGGACGGAAGCATCTTCATCCCGCAGTCGACGGCGCAGTACCGCGTGTTCGGGAGCCGCAACCGACTCAACACCATCTACGCGGCGGCCGAAACGCCGGAGCAGCTGGACCAGGCCTACGCCGAGATCGACAGGATCCTGCGTCGCGAGCACCGGATTCG
>CAZBCN010000090.1:0-11264 GCA_964490285.1 uncultured Gemmatimonas sp.
ATCCTGGCCGGGATCAACCTGGGGCGGGTGCTGGCGGGTGAAGAACCCGTGGTCCCGCCGCCGACCACCATGCTCGGAGCGCTCCTCCGCTACCTGCGCGAAGCCGAGCCGCGTCGCTTCCAGCCGATGAACTCGAACTGGGGGCTCGTCGATCCGCTTCCGGGACACGTTCGGGACAAGAAGGTGAAGCGGGAGATGCTCGCCGAGCGCGCGCAGGCGGACTTCCTGGCGTGGATGCAGGCGCACGGCATCGCACCCGCCCGCGAGCCGGCTCCCACGGGCGCCCCCGCCTGAGATCGGAATGGCCTCTCGGGACGCCTCGCGCTCGTCGAGCCCGGAGGTCGTGGAGTTCCTGAAGCACCTCGCGGACGAGCGCCAGCTCTCGCCCAACACGGTGAAGGCCTACGCGAAGGACTTGGCCCAGCTCGAGGCGTTCCTCGACCAGTACCTCGGCCGCGCTTCGTGGAAGTGGTCCGATCCCGACGTCGATCGGCTCGCGCTCCGGGGCTTCCTCGGCTGGTGTGGACGTGCAGGCCTGTCCAAGCGCTCGGCGGCGCGGAAGCTCGCCGCGACGCGCACGTTCTTCCGCTTCCTGCAGGCCGACGATCGCATCGCGTCGAGTCCTGGGCGCGCCGTACGCGGCCCGAAGCTCGACAAACGGCTGCCGGGGCACCTGTCCCGCGGAGACGTGGGCGAGGTGTTCACCTTCGCCGAGCGCGCCGCCGCGGAGAACACGCTCGCGGGAACACGCGCGCTCGTGATCCTCGAGCTTCTCTACGGAAGCGGGCTGCGGCTCTCGGAGCTGCATGGCCTCGACGTCGGCACGGTCGACGAGCGCGCCCGCCAGGTCCGCGTCCTGGGAAAGGGCCGCAAGGAGCGCATCGTGCCCGTGACCGAAGCGGCTCTCACGGCGATCGGTCGCTACGAGCCGAGGAGGTCCGAGGTCACGGATCGGACGTCCGGCGCGCTGCTCGTGAACGCCCGCGGAGAGCGCCTCTCGCGCCGCTCCATCCAGGAGACCGTCCGGAAGTGCTTCGAGGGCGCGGCCGGGGCACGGGGCCTCTCGGCGCACGCGCTACGCCACAGCTTCGCGACCCACCTGCTCGAGGCAGGGGCCGACCTGCTCGCCGTGAAGGAGCTGCTCGGGCACGTCTCCCTCTCCACGACGCAGATCTACACGCATACGACCAAGGAACGTCTCCTCCGGGTGTATCGGCAGGCCCACCCACGGTCGAGCTAGCCCGTCCGGGTGCATCAGACCCGGGAGTCTGCCAGTTAGGCAGCGCTGCCGTTAGATTCTTCCCCCTTCTCTCGGCCCCCTCGGTCATGCCCCCGTCATCCTCCCGGCCCCGCCTCATCCGCTCCACCACCGTTCTCGCCGTCCGTAAGGACGGTAAGGTCGCAATGGGGGGGGACGGCCAGGTGACGCTGGGTGACATCGTCGTGAAGGGTACCGCCCGCAAGGTGAGATCGCTGAAGGACGGGAAGTTTCTGGCGGGCTTCGCCGGGGCGGTGGCCGACGCGTTCACGCTCTTCGAGAAGCTGGAGGAGAAGATCGACCGCTACCCGGCGAACATGAGCAAAGCGGTGGTCGAGCTCGCCAAGGACTGGCGGTCGGACAGGTACCTCCGTCGGCTCGACGCGCTCCTCGCCGTGGCGGACGCGAACCACTTGTTCATGGTGAGCGGACAGGGGGACGTCATCGAGCCGGACGACGAAGTGGTCGCGATCGGGTCGGGTGGCTCTTACGCGCTGTCCGCGGCGCGGGCGCTCAAGCATCACTCCGATCTCGACGCCAAGACCATCGTACGGCGGTCGCTGGAGATCGCCGGCGAGATCTGCATCTACTCGAACCAGGACATCGTCGTGCTCGAGCTCGGGATGGCCGAGGGGACCAAGAGCGCATGAGTCCGAAAGCGGTCGAGCGGATTCCCGACGCGCCCACGGTCACTGCGCCGGAGGAGGAGGCTCCTTGGCCCGACGAGCTCACACCACGGCAGATCGTGACAGAGCTCGACAAGTACATCGTCGGTCAGGACAACGCCAAGAAGGCCGTGGCGATCGCTCTGCGGAACCGGTGGCGGAGGCAGCGTGTCGAGGAGGACATGCGCTCCGAGATCGCGCCGAACAACCTGATCCTGATCGGGCCCACGGGGGTCGGGAAGACCGAGATCGCCCGCCGGCTCGCCCGATTGGCCGGTGCGCCCTTCATCAAGGTCGAGGCGTCGAAGTTCACCGAGGTCGGCTACGTGGGGCGCGACGTCGAGTCGATCATCCGCGACCTCGCGGACATCGCGATCAACCTGGTTCGCGCCGATCGAGAGTGGGACGTGCAGGACGTGGCCGAAGCGAGGGTCGATGAACGGCTCCTGGACCTCCTGTTGCCGGCGACCAACCCCGAGCCCGCGGCGACTGACGGAGCGCCCCAACTCGCGCAGATCTTCGTCGCCGGACCCGAGGGTGTCGAAAAGGAGGACGGCGAGGCGATTCCCGAGCGTCGTCAGCGCACGCGCGAGAAGCTTCGCAAGTTGCTCGTCGACGGGAAGCTCGAGGAGCGCCAGATCGAGATCGAGGTCACGCAAGCGCCGTCGATCGAGGGGATGATGATCCCCATGGGGGGCGGTGAAGGGATGGACTACAACTTCACCGAGATGCTCCAGGACATGCTGCCGAAGAAGAAGAAGCGGCGCACGGTGTCGGTCTCGGAGGCACGGCGCATCCTCCTCCAGGACGAGCTCGACAAGCTCGTCGACATGGACGAAGTCGTGAACGAGGCGCTCTACCGTGCCGAAGAGATGGGCATCGTCTTCATCGACGAGATCGACAAGGTCGCGGGCGAGCGGAGCGGCGCGGGACCGGACGTGAGCCGGGAAGGCGTGCAGCGCGACCTCCTCCCCATCGTCGAGGGCTCGACGGTGGCTACCAAGTACGGCCTGGTGCGCACGGACCACATCCTCTTCATCGCTGCCGGCGCGTTCCACGTCTCGAAGCCGTCGGACCTGATTCCGGAGCTGCAAGGGCGCTTCCCCATCCGCGTCGAGCTGACGAGCCTCACCAGGGAAGACTTCATTCGGATCCTCAAGGAGCCGAAGAACGCCCTTCTGGTGCAGTACCGAGCGCTCATCGAGACCGAAGGGGCCTCCATCGAGTTCACCGACGACGGAGTCGAGGAAATCGCGAACATCGCGATGGGTTTGAACGACCGCATGGAGAACATCGGGGCTCGACGACTGCAGACCGTCATGACGACCCTGTTGGAAAACGTGATGTTCGACTTGCCGGAGACCTCCGTGGGACACGTGCGGGTCGACCGCGAGTTCGTCCGCGACCGCCTCAAGAAGGTGGCCGAAGACGAGGACCTGAGCCGCTTCATCCTCTAGCTGCCTCTCCGAGACATGGCCAAGCACCGCGACTTTCTTGCGATCACGGATCTATCCACTCAAGAGCTGATCGGTCTCCTCGACCGGGCTGCCAACCTGAAGGCGGGGATGGATGGCTCCAAGCTGATCGGCAAGAGCCTGGCGATGATCTTCAAGAAGAGCTCGACGCGCACGCGCGTGTCGTTCGAGGTCGCCATGACCCAGCTCGGTGGGCATGCGATCTTCCTGTCGGATCGCGATAGCCAGATCGGCAGAGGCGAAACGGTCTCCGACACCGCCGGCGTCCTTTCTCGGTACGTCGACGGGATCACGATCCGCACGTTCGCCCACGCCGAGGTCGAGGAGCTGGCGGAGCACGCCTCGGTACCCGTCATCAATGCGCTGTCCGACCTGCTGCACCCCTGCCAGGTGATCGCCGACCTGCAGACCGTGGCCGAGGAGTTCGGATCGGACTTCGCGGAGCGCAAAGTCGCGTGGATCGGCGACGGCAACAACATGGCGAACTCGTGGATCAACGCCGCGTATCGCCTCGGCTTCGATCTGCGCCTGGCATGTCCGGCCGGTTACGATCCGGACCGTACCGTACTAGAGCGCGCGCAGAAGTCGGGCAGGGTCATGCTCACGCGCGACCCTGCCGAGGCGGCTGAGGGAGCCGACGTGGTCACCACGGACGTATGGGCGTCGATGGGACAGGAAGAGGAGATGGCCCAACGTGCCCGCGCCTTCGCCGGCTTCGTGGTCGACGATGCGCTGATGGCACGCGCGGACCCGAAGGCGATCTTCCTGCACTGCCTGCCCGCTCACCGCGGCGAGGAGGTGGCGGCGTCGGTGATCGACGGGCCGCAGTCTCGGATCTTCGACGAGGCGGAGAACCGCCTCCACGCGCAGAAGGCGATCCTGCTCGAGCTGATGGGATGAGCACACGTGGCTTGAAACGAACGCCGATCCACGACGAGCACGTGAAGCTCGGCGGCAAGATCGTCCCGTTCGCGGGGTTCGAGATGCCGATTCAGTACCCGAGCGGCATAACCGCGGAGCACAGATCGGTGCGCGAGGCTGCCGGTCTGTTCGACGTGTCCCACATGGGAGAGTTCATCGTACGCGGGCCACAGGCGCTCGAACTGGTCCAGCGCGTCACGGTGAACGACGCGTCCGTCATCGAGGTGGGGCAGGCGCAGTACTCGGCGATGTGCCTCGAGTCGGGGGGCATCGTCGATGACCTGCTCGTCTACCGCTACCCCGACCGGTACATGCTCGTCGTCAACGCGTCGAACCTGGAGAAGGATCGGGCCTGGGTGACTTCGCATGCGAATGGCCTCGATGTGGAGATCGAGGACGTGTCGGACGCGACCGCGCTGCTGGCGCTGCAGGGGCCGGCTGCTCGCGCGATCCTCCGGCCGTTGGTCGACATCGAGCTCGACCGTGTGACGTACTATCGCTTCACGACGGGCGGGGTCGCGGGCGTACCCGCGACCATTGCTGGTACCGGGTACACGGGCGAGGACGGCTTCGAGCTCTACATCGCGTCCCGCGATGCGGTCGCGGTGTGGCGCGCGCTACTCGAGGCGGGGAAGGGTGCGGGCCTCGTACCCGTCGGACTGGGCGCGCGCGATTCCCTCCGGTTGGAGATGGGCTACGCGCTCTACGGTAACGAGCTGGACAGCGAGCACACGCCGCTGGAGGCGGGGTTGGCCTGGATCACGAAGCTCGACAAGGGTGACTTCGTGGGGCGCGACGCTCTGCTCGCACAGCGAAAGGCGGGCATTCAGCGCCGTCTCGTGGGGCTGGTCCTCGGCGAGCGCGCCTTTCCGCGTCACGGGTACCCCATACTCGCGGGCGGTGAGGCGGTCGGCGTGGTGACGAGCGGAACGGCCAGTCCCTCGCTGGGGATCGGCATCGCGATGGGCTACGTTCCGTCGCAGCGGGCGGCTCCGGGCACCGAGCTCCAGGTCGACGCGCGCGGACGGGCGCTCGACGCGGTCGTCACGCGACCGCCCTTCTACACCTCGGGCTCCATCCGGCGCTGACCATGCGGGTCGGGATCCTCACGGTGAGCGACGGGTGCGCCCGCGGTGAGCGCCAGGACGAAAGCGGCGCTCGCATCGTGAGTTGGTGCGAAGCACGCGGCTACGAAGTCACGGCGCGAGACCTGGTGCCCGACGAGTCGCACAGGATCACTCCGCTGCTGCTCGGGTGGGCGGACGAGCTCGACCTCGACCTCATCCTGACCACGGGCGGAACGGGACTTTCGCCACGGGACGTGACACCGGAGGCGACCCGACCCGTGCTCGAGCGCGAGGCCCCGGGCCTCGCCGAAGAGATCCGCCGGCGGGGCCTCGCCGCCACGCCCTACGCGGTCCTGTCCCGGGGGCTCGCAGGCGCACGTGGGCGCACGCTCATCGTGAATCTGCCCGGCAGCCCCGGGGGCGTGAAGGACGGCCTAGCGGTCCTGGAGCCGCTCCTGGCGCACGCGGTGGCGCTGCTCGGTGGGGGAGCCGCGCCGCACACCCTACCCGAGGGTGCTTCGTGAGCGCCGCCACCGCCAGCGAGCGCGTCCTCATCTCGACGCATGATCTGCCCAAGGCGGGGGCGGTACGTGAAGGCTTCAAGAAGGCGGGGTACGACACCGATCTCGTGACACCGGGCGAGCGACTGACGCTGGACGCGGGGGCCGTACTCCTGGTGCTCACCGGCATCGGCCGCGGCACGGACAATGAGTTGGTTCGTCAGGCACGTGAGTCGCTGCACGTACCCGTGTTCGCGATCACCTCGGGCGACCCCCTCGCTCCGGCGCTCCGCTCCGGGTTCGACGAGGTCTTCGGCGGTTCTGCGGCGATCGACGACATCGTACTCGTGGGACGGCGCGTCATCGAGCGGCGGAAGCTCCGCGCATTCACGGGGATCATCGGTGAGACCGACGCGATCCAGCAGGTGCTCGAGCGCGTCGTCCAGATCGCGCCCGTCATGTCCACGGTCCTCGTGACGGGCGAGTCGGGCACCGGCAAAGAGCTCGTCGCCCGCGGGATCCACGCGCTCTCTCCCCGGCGACACGAGCCCTTCATAGCCGTCAATGTCGCGGCGCTGTCGGAAACGTTGCTCGAGTCGGAGCTGTTCGGACACGAGAAGGGCGCGTTCACAGGCGCCATCGATTCGCGGCGCGGCCTCTTCGAGCTCGCCGACGGCGGCACGATCTTCCTCGACGAGATTGGCGAGATGCCGCTCGCAACCCAGACGAAGCTACTCCGCGTGCTGGAGCAGCGTGAGTTCCATCGGGTCGGTGGCGAACGCTCGATCAAAGTCGACGTGCGCATCATCGCAGCGACGAATCAAGATCTCAGGCAGCTCGTGGCGATCCGAGAGTTCCGCCGCGACCTCTACTTCCGTCTCAACGTGCTCTCCATCGAGTTGCCGCCGCTGCGCGAGCGCAGGGACGACATTCCGATCCTGGTCGACGCGTTCGTGCGCGAGGTGTCCGAGCGGCACGACCGCCCGTTCCCGGGAATATCGCCGGAAGGCATGGAGATCCTCGTCGCTTACGACTGGCCGGGGAACATCCGCGAGCTGCGCAACCTGGTCGAGTCGATGGTGGTCCTCTCGCCTGGGCGGGTGATCCGTCCGGAGGACATCCCCAACGAAGTGCGTCGCGGCAGGGGCTCGACGCTCTTGCCGGTGCCGATCCCGCGCGCGCAAGCGGACGGCAAGTCGGTGACACTCCGCCCTGAGCTGGAGTTCGTGTTCCGCACGCTCGTCGAGCTCCGGGTGGACATGGACGAGCTGCGCAGGGAGTTCGAGGCCTATCGTCGAGGTGGATCCGTCGAGCTGGCCTCGAGCCCCGTGCTGGGTCGTGTCATGGGGGCGGGGGCTCCCGAGGTTGGCGAGATCGAAATCGGTGCGTTCCGGACCGACGTGACCGGCCGGGAAGGGGCGCAGGAGCCGGTCGAGCCCGCGCTATCGGAAGTGGAGCCGGCTGTCGTGGTCTTCCGGCCCGGCATGACCATTGAAGACATGGAGCGCCAAGCCATTCGAGCTGCGCTCACCGAAGTGCGAGGCAACCGGCGAAAGGCGGCGGAGCTGCTCGGAATCGGCGAGCGGACACTCTACCGGAAGATCGCGAGCTACGGTCTGGAGACGTGAGCGACCGGGCCGACCCTCAGCCCTGAGTCCCGAGTTCGGCGCGCGCGCGCGCGCGCGCCCGCTCCGCCTGAATCCGCTGCAGTATCGCGCTCCACTGCGCGCCTTGGACGAGCCCGTACACGAGCACCAGATCCCGTTCCAGGTCCACCCCGGCCCCGAAGTCGTACACCGCCAGCTCCTGCTCGCGCTGGCGAAGGCGTCGTTGACCCCAGGTAGGCGTGAGCGGCTGGATCCTCGCCGGCCGCAGGCGAAACCCTTGAGCGATCAGCTGAATGTCCTCGGGCACGAATCCCACGTCGGGTCGGTCGGAGAACAGGGAGACCAGGAAGAGCCCCGAGCCGTCCTCTCGCCCCGCCGAGGCATGTTGGGCAACGAGCGTGGTCAGACGGCGCTCGGTGTCCGGAGCCGTGACGTGTGTGACCGAGCGCTGGAGCGGCGTCACCAGAACCCGCAGGTCGCCGCTCGTGAGGCTGATGGACACATCTTCCTGACGCAGCGTCCCGAACCCCGCCGGCGTCACGACCGGCGCGGCGGGCCCGGTGTCGGCCGGGCTCGGTGCGATCGTGCAGGCGCCCAGCGCCCCCACGAGCGCCCATCGAACGGCCCGCAGGGGCCGTCCGCGGCGGCTCACGCCCCCTTGCCTCCGCGCGGGTGGACGAGCGTCCCGAGAGCGCCGAGCAGCGCGTCCCGGCCCTCGCCCGTCTTGGCGGAGAAGGGTAGCAGGTGTGACTCGTCGAGCTCGAGGGTCTCGAGCGCCCGAGCCCAGGACCGCTCCAGCTCGGCCTTCTTCAGCTTGTCGACCTTCGTGAGAACGACCAGGGCCGGGAGTCCGAGCTCCTCGAGATACGAGACCATCCACAGGTCGTGCTTCGTGGGTGCGTGGCGTGCGTCCACGAGGTGGACCACCCCGCGCACTTTCCCAGACGATCCGAGATACCACTCGATCAGCTCGGACCAGCCCTTTCGCTTCGCCTCGGGGACGCGCGCGTAGCCATACCCCGGGAGATCGACCAGGAAGAAGTCGTCGTTGACGCGGTAGAAGTTGAGGGCCTGGGTCTTGCCCGGCGTGCTCGACACGTGCGCGATCTTCTTGCGCGTGCGCTGGAGCAGCATGTTGATCAGCGACGACTTCCCGACGTTCGAGCGGCCCGAGAACGCGATCTGGGGCAGTGTTCCCGGAGCTTTGCCACCTGGCGTCGCGATCGTGCCGGCATACTCGACGGTCCGGATCTTCATCCGTGCGAGGCCGGCACTTCGACGGCGCTCTCCGCGGAGGGGCGCCGCGCGCGGTATGGGCTCCTCGCCAGGACCGCGTCCATGACCTCGTCCATCGTGCGGACCAGCTCGAACTCGACCTGATCCTTGACCTCCTGCGGCAGGAGCTCGAGGTCGCTGGCGTTCGAGGCAGGGAGCACCACCTTGCGCATGCCGCTCCTCAGCGCGGCGACGGCCTTCTCCTTCACGCCGCCGACGCCCAGGACGCGTCCGCGAAGCGTAATCTCGCCCGTCATCGCGACGTCGGCGCGCGTGGGCGTGTCGGTGAGCGCGGAGATGAGCGCGACCGCGATCGTGATCCCCGCGGACGGGCCATCTTTTGGGGTGGCACCCTCGGGGATGTGGATGTGGACGTCCACCTTCTCGTGGAAGAGGGGCTCGAGACCGAAGATCTGGGCGCGGGAGCGCGCGTACGTCACCGCCGCTTGGGCGGACTCCTTCATCACGTCGCCGAGCGTGCCCGTGAGGCGAAGGTTACCGGCTCCTGGCACGATCGCGACCTCGACGTCCATCACCTCGCCGCCCGCTGCCGTCCACGCGAGCCCGTTCGCGATTCCCACCCGCAGCCCCTCCTGGTCTCGATCCGAGGGCTGGTAGGGCGGGGGGCCGAGCAGCTCCTTGAGATCCTGCTCGCCGATGGACGGAGCGATGGGTCGCCCGTCCGCGACGGAGCGCGCGAGCTTGCGCGCGATGCGCGACAGCCGGCGCTCGAGCTCGCGCACGCCGGCCTCGCGGGTGTAGCGCTCGATCATCGTGTGCACGGCGCCCGGTGAGAGGTCGGGGCGCGTGTCGAGGCCGTGGCGCTCCGCCTGGCGCGGCCACAGGAAGCGCGCCGCGATCTCTCGCTTCTCCGTGTCCAGGTAACCGGGCAACCGGATGACCTCCATGCGGTCGCGTAGCGGTTCCGGCACGTCCTGGAGTGTGTTCGCGGTCGCGACGAAGAGCACGTCCGAGAGATCGAACTCGAGCTCCAGGTAATGGTCCGTGAACGTACGGTTCTGTTCGGGGTCGAGAACCTCGAGGAGCGCGGCCCCGGGATCCCCGTGGAAGTCCCGCGCGAGCTTGTCCACCTCATCGAGCAGGAAGACGGGGTTCCGCGTGCCGCTCCGTCGCATGCCCTGGATGACCCGACCCGGAAGCGCGCCCACGTAGGTGCGTCGGTGCCCGCGGATCTCCGCCTCGTCCCTCACACCGCCGAGGCTGACCCGAACGAACTCGCGGCCTAGCGCGTCGGCGATGCTGCGACCGAGGGATGTCTTCCCGACGCCCGGCGGGCCGACCAGGCACAGGATCGGGCCGCGCATCTCGCGCACGAGGGAGAGGACCGCGACGTGGTCCAGGATGCGCTCCTTGACCTCACCGAGCCCGAAGTGCGCCGCCTCGAGCACGGAGGCAGCCCGACGTACGTCGATGCTGTCCTTCGAGCGCGCACCCCAGGGAAGCGCCACGATCCAATCGAGGTGCGTGCGGATCACCGCGGCCTCGGGCGCCACCGGGTTGAGCTTCTTCAGCCGCCCGAGCTCCTTCTCGGCGCGGGCCCGCGCGTGCGGCGGCAAGTCGGCCTCGGCGATCGTCTCCGCGATCTCGGCCCACTCATCCGGCTCTTCCTTGCTAGGCTCGCGATGCACGGCCTTCAGGCCCGGGGCGAAGTCGAACGGCTGGACGCCTCCGAGCTGAAGCTGAATCTGCCGGTCCAGCTTCCGTTCGATCCGGAGGATCTCCAGCTCGCGCACGAGGATCTCGCGCAGAAGCTCGAGCTGAGCGACGAGATCCACCGCCTCCAGAATCTCCTGCTTCTCGACCGAGGGCAGGATGAGGTGACCGGCGACCAGGTGGGCCAAGCGAACCCGATCCCCCTCCGCGGAGAGCGTGGTCGCCAGCTCTTCGGGAATGCGCTCGTGGAGCCTCGCGTACTCCCCGTACAGGCTCACCACCGAACGCGCGAGCGAGGCGATCCGGTCGGGGACGTCGCCCCCCGCGGGCTCCGCCTCACGACTCACGAGGGGCTCGATCGTCGCGCGGAGCGCCTCCGTGGTGGTCGTCAGCCTACGAATGCGCGCGCGGCCGAGCCCCTCGAGCACGACGCGCGATGTGCCGTCCGGAAGCTGGGACACCTGGACCAGGCGCGCGATCGTGCCCACGCGGAAGATCTCGGCCGGGCCGGGGTCGTCCACGCCGGGATCTTTCTGGGCGACGAGCACGACGAGGCTGTCCGTGTCGCGTGCCTCCTCGAGCGCCGCGACGGACCGGCGCCGGCCGATGAGGATGGGCAGCACGATGTACGGGAAGAACACGAGGTCGCGCAGCGCCACGACCGGCAAGCGCTCGGGGATGTCGAGCTGATCTTCGGCGCGGACGAGGAGCGGCATGCGGAATCGTACGCCGTTCGGGTCATCGACGGTAGGAGCAGGCGGCGGGCCGACGATCTCGGATTCGATTGTCGCCTGGCCGACAGGACGTTCAGGCGCCGGACAC
>CAZBCN010000091.1:0-11217 GCA_964490285.1 uncultured Gemmatimonas sp.
CGCATCTGCTCGGACTCCTCGAGGGGCTTCACTACGACGCGGTCCGCCAGCGGCTGGACCGTGACTTTCGTCTTTGCCTTAGCCATCAGGCCTCCTCCTACGGGTGTTGGGCCATGGAATGTGGGGGTATCCCTGTGTTAGCACTCGTAGCCATAGAGTGCTAATCGTGGGGAGAATCTGGCGCCAGCAGGAGCGATGTCAAGCCACGTTGGGGGAGGGGTCGACCCGCCCGGAGGGGACCCTACTCGGGCGAGGTGAGCGCCTCCATGCGCCGGGTCCCGTCGAGGCCCACGATCGCGTGGACGACCTCCTCGGCGAGCTCCACCTCCAGCCAGAATCCCAGCTCCTGCAGCTCCCGGAACGACGCGCGTGCCTCGGCATACGCCCGCTCGAGCACCGCCCGGGCCGACTCCTTGAAGTGCCGCTCGACGACGTCCCCCGTCGGGCCGGGTCCGTCCGCGCGAAGGCGCGCGAGGGTCGCCCGCTCCTCGGAGCTTCCGAGGTGTTCGATCTGCGAGACGAGGAGGTTGTGGCTCCTGCGTCCCAGGTCGAACTCGAAGTCGGTCAGATCGTCGACGATCTGGAACGCGGTGCCGAGCTGCGCGACGGCGGTCTCGGCGCGGGCCATGCGCGCTCCGACGTCTCCGCGCTCCAGAACTCCAGGGGCGACGAACGCCAGCGCGAAGAGCGCGCCTCCGCGGACGCGGTGGACCGCCTCGACCATCTCGTCGGGGGTCGGCACGTCCACCACCCCACCCTCCTCCGAGCCCTCCAGCGTGCCGATCGAGGCCATCCGGTCGAGGAGCCCACGCTGAACCCGCTCCCGCTCGGTGTCCGCCAGGACCCCGGCTTCCTCGCCGCGGTCGAGCACCCTGCGCGCGAGCCGCTCGAACGCCATCAGCTGGAGGATCGACATGAAGCGCGACCCGGCGCGATCGTCCAGCGGAAGAAGCGACTTGGCTTGGTCGTCGAACAGGTTGTCCGCTGCGGTGATCGTTCCCTTGATGCAGAAGTTGAGCTCCGTGTACATGCGGAGCCGGTGGCGCTCGATGCCGAGCGAGGCGAAGATCGAGCGGAAGAGGATCAGGAAGAAGTAGTCCTGCAGGAACCGGAGTCCCGCGGGCGTCGTCATCTCGGACGCTGCCGGCACGTGCGGAGAGGCCTTCCGGAACGGGTCGCCGAGCACGTGCTCGAGGTCGGCGTAGATCGTCCGCACGGCCTCGGCCTGCGCCTCCATGTCCCCGGCCAACCGTGACCACACGCCCCGCTCCGCCAGGAGCGTGACGGCGTCTTGGGAGCGGAAGACCGGCGAAAGGGTCATCGGAGAGGGGTGAGGTCGGAGCGGCGCAGAGGCCGCCTAACTTAGTCGTCCCCCCGCGGGGAAACCATTTGCGCGCTCGTCCCGTCCAAGAATTCTGGGGAGGCTCAGGGACCACGGGAGGGGGATGATGATGCGGCTGGCACCGGCGGTACTCGTGTTGCTCCTGCTGGCACGGCCCGCCGCCGCCCAGCCCACGCCAACCCCCACCCCCACGGCCGCGACGGCGTTGCGGACCGTCGCGGACGTCACTTTGGACGGCCTCGACACCGACGCGGTGTGGCAGGGCGCCTCTGCCGTGGGCTCGTTTCGGCAGTTCGAGCCGGAGCCGGACGCCGCTCCGTCCCAGAGGACGGAGTTCAAGGTCGCGTACGACGAGGACGATCTGTACGTGTTCGTGCGCGCGTTCGACTCGAGTCCCGACAGCATCCTGCGAGCGCTGACGCGCCGCGACGTGCGTGGACCCTCCGACCAGATCGGGGTGATGATCGACTCGTACCACGACAGGAGAAGCGGTTTCGCATTCTGGGTGAACCCGGACGGTGTGAAGCGCGACTTCGCGTTCTCGAACGACACCAACGAAGACGGGTCGTGGGACGCCGTCTGGGACGTCGCCACGCACGTCGACGGGCTCGGTTGGACCGCGGAGTTCCGCATTCCGCTGTCGCAGTTGCGCTACCCCGCGGCGGAGCGCCACACGTTCGGATTCGGTGTGCGGCGCCGGATCGAGCGTTACCCCGAGGGCGTGAGCTGGCCGCCCTTCAGCCGCACGACCCCCGGGATCGTGTCGCAGCTCGGCACGCTCGAGGGGCTGGAGGGGCTCGGTCGCTCGAACCGGCTCGAGGTCACGCCGTACGTCGTCACCAAGAACGTGACGCGCCCCACCACCAGTGGCGGCTTCGATCACCCCCAGGAGCTCACCGGCGGAGCGGACGTGAAGCTCGGCATCACGCCGAACCTGACGCTGAACGCGACCGTGAACCCCGACTTCGGCCAGGTCGAAGCCGATCCCGCGGTCGTGAACCTGAGCGCGTTCGAGTCGTTCTTCGGGGAGCGGCGTCCGTTCTTCGTCGAGGGAACCGGATTCTACGCATTCCAGCTGAACTGCTACATCGTCGTCGATTGCAGCACGAACGAGGGGCTCTTCTACTCTCGGCGCGTGGGCCGGAGCCCCGCGCTACGCACGGCGAACGGCGACGCCACGACGCCGACCTCCACACCGATCGCGGCGGCGGTGAAGCTCACCGGGCAGCGCGCCGGTGGCCTCTCGTTCGGTATTCTGGACGCCGTCACGCGTCACGTCGGTGGTGTGGGGGGCGCGACCGCCGAACCGCGCACCAACTACACGGTCGCAAGGGCGCAACAGGACTTCCGCGGCGGCGAGGCAGGGATCGGGGTGATCGCGACCGCGGTGAACCGCGCGAACGACGCGTCCACGGCGTCGTACCTCCACGAGAGCGCGTACGTGACGGGCCTCTCCGCACGCAACCGGTTCGGCGAGAGGAACTACGAGATCGTCGGATCGCTCGCCGCATCACGCGTCGCAGGCACCGCCGCGGCGATCGCGCGCACACAGACGAGCTCGGCTCATTACTACCAACAGCCCGGCGACGACCCGACCGTGGACTCCGCACGCACGTCGCTCTCGGGGCTCTCGGCGCAGCTCAAGGTCGGCAAGTACGGCGGGGGCATCACGCGGTTCGAGTCGAGCTTCGTCTACCAGACGGCGGGCTTCGAGGTGAACGACCTCGGATTCCTCCGCCGCGCCGACGTCCGTGACTGGAGCACGTGGGGACAGCTCTCCTTCCAATCTCCCACGCGCGTCTACCGCTGGGCGGCGTTCAACGGCAACACGTGGCACCGCTGGAATACGTCCGGCGACCGGCTCGAGAGCTCCGTGAACGCGAACGGCCACATGGGCCTCCACAACAACTGGGACGTCCACGCGGGCGGCACGTACCGGGGGTTCGGAGCCACCTCCTGCGACCGCTGCACCCGCGGCGGTCCCCTGCTCCGAGAGTCGCCCGGGCTCTTCCCCTGGTTCGGCTTCAACGCGGACTCTCGGCGGACCGTCCAGCCCGGCATGTGGGTCAACCTCGGGTATTGGGACGAGGGCCGGAGCCGCAACAGCTCGCTCGGTCCCTACCTGAACCTCCGGCTGTCGACCAGCCTGAACGTGAACCTCGGCATGGAGGTCTACCGCGCCGACGACCATACGCAGTGGCTCGGCAACTTCACCGACTCGCTCGGCGTGACGCACCACGCATTCGCGCACCTCGACCAGCGCACGGTGTCGTTCAACGTGCGCGTGAACTACACGGCGACGCCGGATCTCACGTTCCAGTTCTACGGCGAGCCGTTCGCGAGCAGCGGGTCCTACAGCGACGTGCGCGAGATCAGCGCGACGCCGAGCGCCGCGAGCTACGTCGCGCGCTTCCAGCCGTACACGCCCCCGGCGGGCACCCCCATGTCGTTCTCGTTCCGACAGGTCCGCACGAACGCGGTCCTGCGCTGGGAGTACTCGCCCGGCTCGGCGCTCTTCCTCGTCTGGGCCCACGGCCGCGAGGCCTACACAGCCGACGAAGCGCGCAGGCCCTGGGTCGACGATCTCGGCGAGCTGCTCGACCTCCCCGCGGACAACACCTTCCTGCTCAAGGTCTCGTACTGGCTGAACCGCTGACGAGCCCGCCCCAGGGGCCTGCGTAACCCAGGCGATATGCGGGCGGGCGGGCCGGCGCTACGTCACGCAACGCCCCGAACTGCGTCTCGATACGTATCCGGCCGCGTTCCACCGGACCCGAGCTTTCCTCGGGAAGGCGGGCGTGGTGCCCGCCCCTGAGGGAGCGGTGCCATGGACGAGATCACGCGCACGATGCTGGTGGCCGGCTGGGCCGGCATGCTCGCCGGCGCGCTGTCGGGGGCGGCGATCGGGCTCTTCTTCCACGACGAGGCCTGGCTCGGCGGGTACGGGAGCTTCCGGCGGAGGCTGCTCCGCCTCGGGCACATCTCCTTCTTCGGGCTCGGGTTCCTCAACCTGCTCTTCGCGCTCACGTACCACGCGGCCGGAGGCATCGGCGCGTGGAGCGGAGCGGCGGCCGCGGCGCTCCTCGTCGGCGCCGTCGGCATGCCGACCTGCTGCTTCCTCACCGCCTGGCGGAAGCCCTTCCGGCACCTGTTCGCCGTGCCGGTCCTGGGCGTCGGCGCCGGCGTGGTGCTCACCCTGCTCGGTCTCGCGCGCGGTTGAGCGTCGAGGCCACGAACGGAGGACGAACATGAAGGTCGGATTCATCGCCATGAGCGGTGTGCGGGTGCACGATCCCGAGCTCGTCCGGCTCGGTCTCAGCCTGCCGGGCTTCGTCGAGCGGAGCGAGGTGATCGCGTCGCTCCCGAGCCTCGGGCTGCTGACGCTGGCGGGCATGACGCCGCCGCACATCGACGTGGAGTACGTGGAGGTGCCGGAGATCGACGACGTGGTCGAGCTACCGGGTGCGTTCGACGCGGTTGCCATCTCGAGCTTCACCGCCAAGATCAAGGACGCGTACCGGCTCGCCGACCGCTACCGGAGTGCGGGCACGAAGGTCGTCCTGGGCGGCCTGCACGTGACCATGCTGCCCGACGAAGCCGCCGCGCACGCCGACGCGATCGTGGTGGGCGAGGCAGAAGGCGTGTGGCCCCAGGTCGTGCGCGACCTCGAGGCCGGAACGCTCCGGCACCGTTACGACGCACCCGCGGGCGCGTTCGATCTGGCCGACGCGCCCATGCCCCGCTTCGACCTGCTCGATCCGTCCCGCTACAACCGGATCACGGTGCAGACGCAGCGTGGGTGTCCGTTCCACTGCGAGTTCTGCGCGGCGTCCATCCGCTTGCGGCCCGGGTACCGCACGAAACCCGTCGCGAAGATCCTCGCCGAGATCGACGCGATTCGTCGGATCTGGGACCAGCCCTTCCTCGAGTTCGCCGACGACAACACGTTCGCGAGCAAGCAGCATGGCCGCGAGCTGGTGCGCGGGCTGCGCGATCTCGGGCTCAAGTGGTTCACCGAGTCGGACGTCTCCGTCGGCCGCGACCCCGAGCTGCTCAGGGAGATGAAAGAGAGCGGCTGTGCCCAGATCCTGGTCGGGCTCGAGAGCCCCCAGGCCGGCGCGCTCGACGGCGTCGAGACGCGCACCAACTGGAAGCTCAGGCAACTCGACGACTATCGCCGCGCCATCGACACGATCCAGGAGTCAGGCATCACGCTCAACGGCTGCTTCGTGCTCGGGCTCGACGGCACGGACGAAGGATCGTTCGACGCGGTCTACGACTTCGTGCGTGAGACGGGGCTCTACGAGGTGCAGATCACGGTGATGACTCCCTTCCCCGGCACACCCCTCTACCGGCGGCTGCTCGCCCAGGGTCGCATCCTGTATCCGGGCGCGTGGGAGCGCTGCACGCTGTTCGACGTGAACTTCGTCCCGGACCGGATGAGCGTGGAGGGGCTCGAGCGCGGGTTCCGCGACCTCATGAGCAGGATCTACGCCCCCTCGTTCGTGTCGGAGCGGCGGCGCCACTTCTTCCGGAGGCTGCGCGAAGTCCGCACGCAACGTCCGGCGGCCTGAGGCACCGCGGCCTAGCCGCCGATCCGCTCCCCGGCCATGGCGAGGCCGTAGAGCGTCAGGTACGGCTCCACCTCGTCCACGGTGGTCAGGTGCGGGCCGATCACGTGGGAGAACCCTCCGGTCGCGACGACGAAGGCGTCCGGCTTCTTCCACTCCTGCTTGATGCGGCGCACGATGCCGTCGACCGCGTCCACGGCCTGGTAGAACACGCCGCTCTGGATGCACGCCTCGGTCCGCCGGCCGATCACGACCTTGGGCGGCTGCAGCTCGACGCGCGGAAGCTTGGCCGTGCGCGCCGCGAGCCAATCGAGCCCCGCCTGCAGCCCCGGAGAGATCACGCCCCCGACGAACACCCCCTCGCGGGTGATGCAGTCGAACGTGGTCGCGGTGCCGAGGTCGACGGCGATCGTGTCCTTCCCGTAGATCTCGCGCGCGGCCAGCGTGTTGGCGATGCGGTCGGCGCCCACGGTCTGCGGCTCGTCCACATCGAGCCGGATGGGCAGCGGGGAGCCCGGCCCCACGGAGATCACCGGGCCCCGCACGAGTTTCGTCAGCGACTCGGTCCACACCTGGTTGAGCGCCGGGACCACGGAGCCGATGACCCCCCGGCCGAGGGCCGAAGGCTCGATCGACGCTCCCGCGAGGAGCACCCGAAGGAGCGCGGTCAGCTCGTCCGGGGTGCGCGGCACGTTCGAGCTGATGCGCCAGTGCGCGGCGAGTTCCCGGACGTGGGGTGCGACCCCGACGACCGTCTCGGTGTTGCCGACGTCGACGACGAGCTGCAAGCGACCTCCTGGCCCCTGATGGGCTGAAGAGGAGAGAGGATCTAGAGCGGGCGGACGCTTCCGGCCACCACGCGTACCCGGGACCCGTCGGGCCGCTCCAGCAGGAGGGCTCCGTCCGCATCGATGCCGCGGGCGGTTCCGGGCCCGTGCTCGTCGGTGTCGACCGGGGTTCCGAGGAGCGCGTCGCGCGCCGCGAGCGAGGCGAGCACCCTGGAGTCGAGCACGGCATCGGCGTGCACGAGCCGTCGGAGCGCCCTTACTATGAAGCCGGCCAACGTGCTCGCGGGCAACACCTTGCCGCTCTCCGTCTCCAGTGACGTCGCACGGTCGATCTCGGGCACGGGGCGCAGGTTGATGCCGATCCCCGCCACCACCGCCCTCCCCGCGGACTCGCACAGGACGCCCCCGAGCTTCTTCGGTCCCACGAGCAGATCGTTCGGCCACTTGAGCCCCACCCGCACCCCCGCCGCCGCTTCCTCGATCGCCTCCGCGACCGCGAGTCCGACCAAGAGCGTCACGTACGGCGCCGGACGCGCCCAGGGCAGGACGACCGAAATCCAGAGGCCGGAGCCCGGGGGCGAGTGCCACCCCGCGCCCCGCCTCCCCCTCCCCTGGGTCTGCTCGTCGGCGATCACGACCGCGTACGCGTGCTCGGCTCGGGCGGCGAGCTCGAGGGCGCGATCGTTCGTCGAGCCGATGGTCGCGTAGGCCTCGACGACCGGCACGTCCCACGTGGCGCACCACTCGGTCGCAGACGCGCCCTGCCACGTCCCGAGTGGAGTCCCGCTCAACGGAGGCCCAGGTAGAGCAGGAAGAGCCCGCCCACCGCCCAGCAATACGGCGCGAAGGCGTGGAACGAACGGCGGGCGAGAAGCGCGACGAGCGTCCGGATCGCGAGGATCCCCGTCACGGCGGCGAGCACGCTCGCCGCGAGGATCGCACCCCAGTCCACGCCCGAGCCCGCGAGGTCGGGGATCTGGAGCACCGCGGCACCGGCGATCGCCGGAATCGCCATCAGGAACGAGAACGCCGCGGCTTCGCGCGCCTCCACGCCCAGCCAGAGTGCGGCCACGATCGTAGTCCCCGAGCGGGAGACTCCGGGGGTGATCGCGAACGCCTGCGCCACGCCGATCGCCAGCGCGAGGGTCCAGGTCGACACCGAGCCGGTGGCGCGCGGCAGCGCCGTGCGCGCACTCCAGAGCAGCGTCCCCGTGATCAAGAGCCCAATGCCCGGCACGACCGGACTCTCGAACAGCGCCTCGACTTGGTCCTTGGCGAGCACGCCCACGAGCCCGGCCGGGACGCTCGCCAGCACGATGAGCGCGAGGTAGCGGAGCGCGCCGGGGTCCCGGGCGAGCGCCCCCTTCCCGAGCTCCCACACGCGGGTGCGGTACGCCACGAAGATGGACACGAGCGTGGCCACGTGCACGGCCACCTCGAACACGATGCCGGGGGCGTCGACGCCGAGGAGCGTCTCGCCGATGACGAGGTGCCCCGAGCTCGACACCGGCAGGAACTCGGTGGCGCCCTGGACGAACCCCAGGAGGAGCGCTTCCCAGAAGGTCACTTGGCGGCGAGCACCCGCTCGTAGAGCGCCTCGTAGCGGGGCACGATCGCGGTCGCGGAGAAGCGCTCGACCGCGAGGCGCCGGGCGGCCTGCGACATCCGGCTCCGGAGCGCATCATCCGTGAGAATGCGCACGCTGGCCTCGGCCATCTCGGCGATCGCGCCGACCGGAAGCATGTACCCCGACACGCCGTCCTCGACGACCTCGGGGAGCCCCCCCGCGTTCGACGATACGACCGGCGCGCCACACGCCATGGCCTCGAGCGCCGCCAAGCCGAACGACTCCGACGCCGACGGAAGCAGGAAGAGGTCGGCGCACGAGAGCAGCTCCTCGACCGACGAGTGCCGACCCATGTAGAGCACGTCGTCGCCGAGACCGAGGTCGGCCGCGCGCTTGAGCGCGCGCGGGCGATCGGGACCCTCGCCCACGAGCACGAGGCGCGCCTCCACCCGCTCGCGGATCTTCGCGAAGACGTCGACGACGTCGAGCACGCGCTTCACCGCACGGAAGTTCGACACGTGCATGACGATCTTCTGGCCCTCGGGTGCGAGCTTCGACCGATGGCACGGCTCGCGATCGCGACGCCACACCGTGGTGTCCACGAAGTTGGGGATCACCTCGATCCGATCCTCGGGAACGGAGAAGCTCCGCACGGTCTCGTCCTTGAGGAACTGCGAGACGGCCGACAGACCGTCGGACTGCAGGATCGAGAACTGCGTGATCGCACGGAACGACGGGTGCAGCCCGACGAGCGTGATGTCGGTCCCGTGCAGCGTGGTGACGATCTTGATGTCGCGCTCCGACTGGAGCATCTGCTTGGCGAGGAACGCCGATGCTGCGTGTGGAATCGCGTAGTGCATGTGCAGCACGTCGAGCTCTTCCCGCCGGGCGCAATCGTGGAGCGCCACCGCGAGCGCGAGCGAATACGGAGGATGCTCGAAGAGCGGATAATCCTCCATCTCGACCTCGTGATAGAACACGCGCTCGTGCAGGCCGACGAGCCTGAACGGCTGTGCGTACGTCACGAAATGGATCTCGTGACCGCGCTGGGCCAGCGCGAGGCCGAGCTCCGTCGCCACAGCTCCCGATCCGCCGTACGTGGGATAGCAGGTGATTCCGATCTTCACGTCCCCACCTCGTGTTGGGCCTGCGCCTGCCACGGCAGCACGCCGCCGGCGCGTTCGAACGCCGCGAGAGCCAGGTCGGCTTGCTCGTCGACCGGAGCCATCGCGTCCACATGCACCGCGGTGTCCGGCAGCTGGTGCCGAAGCCACGTGAGCTGACGCCGGGCGTACTTCCGGGTGTTGCCCCGGATCTGCTCGACCGCATCCTCCAGCGACACCTCGCCCCGGAGGTATGCTGCGATCTCGCGGTACCCCGTACCCGTCATGGCCGGCGCACCCGCGTCGTAGCCCGCGGCCAGGAGACCACGCACTTCCTCCACGAGACCCCGCTCCACCATCCTCCCGACGCGCTCGGCGATGCGGCGGTCCATCTCTTCACGCGGAAGATCGAGCACCACGATCACGCCCGGAATGCCGCTCGCCTCGGGAGGGGAGCTGCGGTGCCACCCGCTGAGGGGCCGTCCGGTGAGGAGGGCGACCTCGATCGTACGGGAGAGGCGCTGCGGCCCGCCCTCGCGCGCCAGGGCGGCACGCTCGGGGTCGAGGTGCTCGACCCAGCGCTCGAGCCGCTCGCGGCCCTGCGCGGCGAGATAGTGCCGGAGTGCGTCGACACGAGTGGAATCGAGCGGCGGCTCCGCGAACACGGGGTCCGTCAGCGCCCGCAGGAAGAACCCCGTCCCACCCACGAGCAACGGCAGACTTCCCCGCTCCCGGATGCCGGCGATCCAGACGCGCGCGTCGCGCGCGAACCGCCCCGCCGAGTAGCGCTCCGCCGGCGTCACGAGGTCCAGGCCGTGGTGCGGCACGCGCGCGCGCGCCGAGGCGTGCACCTTGTCGGTACCGACGTCCATGCCGCGGTACACCTGGCGCGAGTCCATGGAGATCACCTCGACGCGCACGCGCGCGGCGATGGCGAGCGACACGTCGGTCTTGCCGGCGGCCGTGGCGCCTGCGATGGCCAGGAACTGGGGTGTGGCGGTCACGATCTGCCGAACTTCCGGGCGAGCTCCTGCGACGAGAGGCGCACCACCGTGGGGCGGCCGTGCACGTCGTGATGGGGGAGCTCGGTCGCGAAGAGCTGGTCGAAGAGCTGCTGCATCTCGGCTTCGGAGAGCCTCTGCCCCGCCTTGATCGCGCTCTTGCACGCGAACGTCTTGGCGATGCGCTCGTGCTGGTTCCTCGCCGAGCGCACGAGCTCGGAGCCGTGCGTGAGCTCTTGCACCATCTCGCGGATCGCGCGCTCCGCGTCGAAGTACGGATGCGGGTTCGGGACCGCGTGCACGATCACGGTGTCGCCGCCGAACGGCTCGACCTCGAAACCCGCACGCAAGAGAAGCCCGCCGAGGTCTCGAACGCACGCGACTTCCGGCGCGGTGAGCCGGAGCGTCAGCGGGAAGAGCAGCCTCTGGCCCGCCTGGCCGCCCGCCTCGAACGCATCCATGAGTCGCTGATACAGAATGCGCTCGTGCGCGGAGTGTTGGTCGATGATCAGGACGCCGTCGCGCGCCTCCGCGAGGACGTACGTCTCGAGGACCTGCCACAGGCGGGGTCGACCCGCGGGAAGCGGTGGGGCGGCGTCCACCACGACGTCCGCGCCCGGGGCGCTCGCCCCGGACACGAAGAGCGCCATCTGGGCGTCGGTGCGCGACGGGCCGGCCGGCGGGGGCCCCGCCCCCTCGCGCACGGTCAGCTGCGGCACCGCCACGCGGGTGTCGAGCGTCGCGGAGCTCGCCTCGGTGTCGAGCGCGGAGCGCACCGCGTCCTCGACGAGCGTCTCCACCCGTGCCTGGTCTCGAAAGCGCACCTCGGCCTTGGTCGGGTGCAC
>CAZBCN010000092.1:0-4504 GCA_964490285.1 uncultured Gemmatimonas sp.
GGAACTTCCACTTGAAGTCGCCCGTCGCCGCATCGTACGCCAGGATGTCGCCCGGTACGTTCTCGATGCGCGTCTGCTGATACCCCTGCTCGGCCGAGTTACCGACCACGACCGTCCCGTTCACCACGATCGGCGGCGAGGAAGTCGTGATGTAGCCGATCTCCAGCGGAATACCCTGGTTCGGATCGTAGGGCCCACCAGTCCAACGCTCCCACGGACCCCAGCCCTCGATCAGATCCGGGATCATGTCCACGCCGCCGGTCTGCCGAAATCCGGGAAGCGGAATCGGCTCGCCCCAGTCCTCGAGCGGCTGGCCGGTGTCGGCGTCGAGCGCCCAAAGGAAGAAGCCTGGTGTGGAGATGAAGACCACGCCGCCACGTCCCGGCACTTCGGCATACGCTACGCCCTTCCCATACGCCTTCCGCATCGAGTACTGGTGGCGGATCGTGTTGGTCGGCTCGCTGAAGCTCCAGAGCATCTTTCCGGTCGTCGGGTCGAGCGCGACCACGTGCCGGTCCTCGCCCGTCACCGTGATCAGCTTCCCGTCCACGTACGAAGGCGTCGCCCTCGGCGTGCTCGGACCGAAGCTCGCCGCGTTGAACCGCCAGAGCATCGTCAGCTCGTCGAAGTTATCCGCGGTGATCTCGTCTGCCGTCGTGTAACGCGTATGCCACGCGTCGCCGCCCAGGTACGTCCACTGTCCGTTTTCCGTACCCGGACCCTGCGCGGTCGCCGCGAGCGGCACCACGGCCAGCAAGCCGAGCGCGATGCGCGACGACAGCCGCCAGCCCTTGTCGTTCGTCATGGTCTTCCTTCTCTCCGGAGTTCGCTACGGGGTTCGACCCACCCGAGCCGTCGCCCGGGTGGAGGTAGGCTATGGGTACCCCGTCCACCCGACAAGTAGCCCGGTTGCCCGCGAGCGGGGGGGCCACCTAAGCTCACGCTCCCGCCTCCGGACACCCTCTCCGATCGGATAAGGAGCAACCCGATGTCCACCAGGATCCGAGACGCACTCCTCGCGTCATTCTCCGTCGCGCTCGCGGCAGGGCTCGCCTCGGAAACGACGGCTCAAATTCCCGCCCCCATCAACGATCTGGCCAACCCCTACACGAGCGTCGATGGATGGGCCAAGCTGCCCGGTGGCCGGACATGGGGGTCGACGGCCGGCGTCGACATCGATCCTGACGGGGTTCACCTCTGGGCGCTCGACCGCTGCGGCACGAATTCCTGCGCCGGATCGACCCTCGACCCGGTCCTCAAGTTCGACCCCTCGGGCAACGTGGTGGAGAGCTTCGGCGGTGGCATGATGCTCTTCCCCCACGGGATCCACGTCGACAGGGACGGCAACGTCTGGGTCACCGATGGGCAGGGACCGAACGGCACCGACCCGAGCCGGAACGGAAAGGGCCACGTCGTCCTCAAGTTCAGTCCGCGGGGCGATCTCCTGATGACACTCGGCACGCCGGGCGTCGCGGGCGACGGCACGGGCGCGAACCTCGAGACACCCTGCGACGTCGTCACGGACCTCGCCGGCAACATCTACGTCGGGGACGGCCACAGCGGGCAGAATCCGAACGCACCGCCGAACACCGTCGCGCGGATCGTGAAGTTCGACCGGCACGGCAACTACATCACGCACTGGGGCGGGCTCGGCTCGGGGCCGGGACAGATGCGCACGCCGCACGCGGTGGACATCGACTCGCAGAACCGGCTCATCGTGGGCGACCGCGGCAACAACCGTCTCCAGATCTTCGAGCTCGACGGCACGTACATCGGCGAGCTGCGCCAGTTCAGCAGACCGAGCGGCATCTACATCACCGACGACGACATCATCTACGTCGCGGACTCGGAGTCGCAGTTCGAGAACTCGCAGAACCCCGGCTGGCAGGACGGCATTCGCGTGGGAAGCCTGCGCGACGGCATCGTGGACTACCTGATTCTCGGTACGGTGCCGGCATACCCGAACGGCTCGAACCCAGAAGGCGTCGCGGTCGACGCGCTCGGAAACGTCTACGGTGCGGTCGTGTCCGAGGGCGGCGCGCTGGTGCGGTCGACGCGGCGTTGACGATTCGCGTACGCGCACTGATCGCCACCGCCGCGCTCGTCGCCGCCGGTGCCTGCCGGCCTGCGGCGGAGCCTGCACCACCGGGCGAGCCGTCGCTCGTGGTGCTTCTCGCCATCGACCAGCTCTCCGCGGAGCTTCTGAACCGCTACGAGAATGTCTTCACCGGGGGGCTACGCCGCATCCTCGACGAAGGCTACAGCTTTGCCAACGCGACACACGACCACTCGGTCACGGTAACGGCCCCGGGCCACACGACCCTCGGTACGGGCGTATACCCTGCGCGACACGGCATCGTGAGCAACGAGTGGGTGGAGCGCGATGGGGATGGGTGGCGAGAGGTGTACTCCATGTCGGATCCCGACGCGGAGATCCTCGGACATCCCGGGCTCGAGGGCATGGGGCCGGCCAACATCGAGCGAGCGGGGCTCGCGGACTGGATCCTGGCTCACGATCCGGGAGCGCGCGTCGTATCGATCGCGAAGAAGGAGCGCGCCGCAATCGCGCTCGCGGCGCAGGCTCGCGGCGACGTCTACTGGCTCCCTGAGGGCGTCGCGGAATTCGTCACCTCGACCGCGTATACGGATTCGTATCCGGAGTGGGTGGGTCGCTTCAATCGCGAGCAGATGCCTCGGCTATACGGCGACACCATCTGGGAGTCGATCGTACCGCCGTCGCTCGCCGCGCTGAGCCGCCCCGACACGTCGCGCTGGGAGTTCGACCGGGCGCATACTTCGTTTCCGCATCGCGCGCGCGACCACGTCGACATGTCCGACGCCCTCGCCCTGAACGAGTGGCGGTGGGACTACACGCCCTATCCCGATCGTGCTGTGGTGTCGATGGCGCTCGAGGCGCTCGACGAGCTTGCGCTCGGGCAACGAGGAAGCGTCGACTTTCTCGGGATCGGGCTCTCCCAGACCGACCGCATCGGACACACCTTCGGGCCAGGGAGCCGTGAGCAGCTCGACAACTTGCTGCGCCTCGACGCGGAGCTCGCCCGACTCCTCGAGGCGCTCGACGAAGAGGTGGGAACGGGTCGGTGGGTCCTGGCGCTCTCCGCCGACCACGGTGTCCTCGAGGTCCCCGAGCACCTCGCGGACGCCGGTGAATTCGCGGGTCGCATCAGCCGGGCGGATCGCGACGCGCTCGTCGAGAGGATCGCCTCGGCTGCGCCCGGCGGCGAGTGGGCAATCCGCGAGTCGGTGGTTACCCTGCCGTTCGTCGCGGGCGCGTACACGTTCGAGGAGGTCGAGCGCGCGCCGCCCGCGGATTCGTTTGCCGTCCTGATCTCCCACTCGCACTCGCGCACCCGCGTCACGAGTCTGCCGGCCCGCCAAGGTGTCTACATACGCTATCCGCCGAACTTCCTGCCATTCGGCTCTGGCGTCACCACCCATGGGTCACCGTATTACTACGACCGTCACGTACCGCTGATCTTCCTGGGCGGCGGCATCGGAGCGGGGTCCTCGGTCGAGCGAGTCGCGACGGTGGACGTCGCTCCGACGCTGGCCCGGCTCGCCGGGATTCCGGCCCCGCCCGACCTGGACGGACGCTCGATCGCATCGCTCCGGGGACCCTGAGGTCGGGCCGTGCGGGAGGGCATCGTCGCCTGCCCCTCACGAGGCGGACCTCCCCACCGCGTCGCTTATGTCGAGTGGGGCGATCCGCGCGCGGCGGCCGTCGTGTGCGTGCACGGACTCACCGGATCCGGTCGCGACTTCGACGAGCTCGCGTCGACCCTCGGCGACACGGGATACCGCGTCGTTTGCCCCGACATGGTCGGACGTGGCCGAAGCGAACGACTCGCCGACCCCGAGGGTTACGTCCTCGGACAGTACGTAGCGGATATGGAACACGTTCTGGGCGAGCTCGAACTGGGCGACGTCGATTGGATCGGTACGTCGCTCGGTGGGCTCATCGGCATGACGCTGGCTCCCAGGCCCGCCGCTCGGATACGCCGGCTCGTCTTGAACGACGTGGGAGCGTTCGTGCCCGCGGATGCGCTGCGGCGTATCGGTGAGAACCTCGGCGCCGATCCGTGGTTCGAGGATCTCGATCAGGCCGAGCGGTATCTTCGGCGTGTGCGTTTCGGCGTTGGTGCACTCACCGCCGAGATGTGGCGGCGACTGACCGAGAGGGCGGTCCGGCCCGCCGAGAGCGATGGCTACCGCCTGCTCTACGACCCCGGTCTCGCGATGCGTTACCGACGATCCGCACCACGGGACATCGACGTCTGGGAGACGTGGGACACCATCACTTGTCCCGTGCTCGTCCTCCGTGGGGCCGACTCGGGTTTCCTGCTGCCGGAGACGGCCCGGGAGATGACCCGGCGCGGGCCCCATGTGAGCCTCGTCGAGATCGAGGGGTGCGGACACGCACCACCCTTGATGGAATCGACTCAGATCGAGTGGATCGTCGATTGGCTGGGACCGCCGGCCTGAC
>CAZBCN010000092.1:4604-10776 GCA_964490285.1 uncultured Gemmatimonas sp.
ACCGACATCGACGCGGAGCAAGTGCAGACCGTGCTTCGCGGCATGATCGGCGAGTCGATCGATCGCCAGCTCAAGATCGTCGACATGGGGAACGAGAACTTCGCGGTGGGCATCCTGCATCGCACCGGTGAGCACGACACCGACGGGGTGCACCGCGGCGCGGTCCATACCCAGCTGCACGAGGTCTACTACATCCTGTCGGGTGGCGGCACGCTCCTAACGGGCGGGGAGCTCTCGAACGCGACCGCGCCCGGGCCCGACGAGGTGGTGGGTCCGACCTACTCCGCGGACTCTCGGAACGGGGCAGTCAGGGAGATCGGGCCGGGCGACATCGTGATCATCCCCGCAGGAACGCTGCACGCGTGGCTCCGCATCCCGGATCACGTCACCTACCTGGGCTTCCGGCCGGATCCGGGCCGCGTACTCCCCGCGGGATACGTGAACCCGGAGATCGACTGAGCGCGACTAGTCCCGCTGGCTGATCGCGATCAGGCTCCGTGGGTCCACGCTCGTCTGGCCGTAACGAACCACCCAGTGCAGGTGCGGACCCGTCACGCGGCCCGTTGCACCGACGAGCCCAATCGGCGTACCCACGTCGACCGTGTCCCCTTCGGCGACGAGCTGTTCACTGAGGTGGAAGTAGGCGGTCACCAGCCCGCCTCCGTGGTTGATGTAGACCATGTTGCCCGCGAGCTCGAATAGGTCGGCGAGCTCGACGACCCCGCGCGCGGCCGCAACCACGGTGTCGCCCGTCACCCCGTCCAGGTCCAGACCGGTGTGCTGGCTCGAGACCTGACCGTTGAAGATCCGACCGTCCCCGAAGCCGCTGGTGACGCGCTGCACGGGCTTCGGGAGAACGACTTCACCCGTCCAGAGCCTCGGTGTGCGATGCGCCTTCGCGGACACCTCGGCGGCGCGCTCGACTTCGCGCGCTCGCCGCGCCGCCTGCTCCGGGGTCGGCGGCGAGCCGAGCTCGGGGGCGACGTTCAGGCGACGGTGGTCGTAGACCCCGGGCGTGATCGGGACGGCGTGCTCGGAGGCCTCCTCACGGCCGTCCGTGAAGAATGCATTGAGGCTCAGCGGGAGCGTCGATCGCGCGCCGAGTGGCACCGCGGCAAGGCTCTCGAACGCACCCTCAGCGGTACGCTCGAAGTGAAGCGGCTCGCTTCCGGCCATCCCCACCAGCAGGACGATTTCTCGATCGGCCGGAGGGGTCACCCGCACGGTGAAGAGCTCGCCCTCGCCCGGTCGCTCGGGGAGCCACGACAGGGAAGCGCCAACGGCCGCGCTCGGCGACTGAGGTTGGGCAACCGCCTCAGCCGCCCCGACCGCCCACGCCACCGCGATCAAGACGACGAGCTTGCGATTCATGGGCGCAACATTCCACTCGCCCACCGAGGGAGCAAGCGTTGGGCACCTTCCCCGCATGGCCGGCGCCGCCGGGCAGGCGGCGCCGGCCATCGGACCCTTCCTACCTCCGACGCGAGGGCGCGCGGTACGCGGCGTCGTCCACCGGCTCGAGCCAGTTCACGGTGCCACCGTAGATCGTGAGCTGACGGGCCTCCTCCTGAGGGTGGGCGCCGTGCCAGTGCTCCACGCCCGCGGCCGTGTACCACGGCTCGAAGGGCCGCATTTCGTAGACCGGTTCGCCACGCACCTGGGTGAGTCCACGACCGCCTTCCAGCATGAGGAGCTGTCCGGAATTGACGTGCGTGTGCCAGTTGGAGCGGCTGCCCGCGGGGAAGCGGAGACGCTGCGTCCTCACGTCCCCGATGCTGTCCTGCGAGGGGTTGCCGCCCATGAATCTGCTCGGTGTCTGCTGGGCGGACATCGGCTCGGGCTGTCCCGACAGGATGAACAGCCCGACGAGGCCCGCGACCACCGCCGCACACACGAGCACGGTTCGTGAGGGCTTGGTCGACTCCAGGTCCATGCGGATCTCCTTTGTGGGGGTGCCCCAATCTGCGGGAGGCATGGTCGCCGTCGCCAGTTCGGGTGAGACCTCGACCGTATTGAAGCGCGCCGTCAATGATCCTATTGTCCCGCTGCGCAAATCCATTGCGCAGCCGGTGCCACCTGCCTCGCCGGGGTGCTCCGCTCACAGTCGAACCCGAGGCGGAAGCCTCCTGGGGTCCCGCTCAGGCGAGCGGATGCCGGGACCCGAAGAGCGACTCGAACCGAATGCTTCGCGTGCCCACCTACGTGGCCCCCAGTTCCATCGCTGGCGTCGGCCTCTTCGCGGCCACCGACTTACCCGCCAACGCCATCATCTGGGAATACGCGGAAGGCGTGGATTGGAAGATCACGCCCTCGGAGTTGATCCTTTTCCCCGAGCCATTCCAGTCGAGGCTCCGCCACTACCTGTATCAGGAGGACTCCGGGGTCTATGTGCTGTGCGGGGACAACGCCAAGTACATGAACCATTCGGATCATCCGAACTGCGACGACACGGGCGGCGAGTACACGGTCACGACGCGCGCGATCAAGGCCGGGGAAGAACTCACCTGCGACTACCGTCTGTTCGATCTCGAGTCCAAGAACTTCGGGATCTCGTTCAACGGCCAGCCCGTGGGAGCCGCGCGAGAAACGGCGTAGTAGGTCCGACTTGCCGCTGCCCGGGTAGCGGCGTACGGTCAGCATCACGAAGCGCACAGCTCCTCGCCCGAGGTTTCGCGATGCTCATCCGTGCCTTGAAGGTCGTCCCGCGCGGGCTACCGTCCGCACTCGTCCTGCTCACCTCCTTCGGACTTCCCACGGACGCCCGAGCGCAGTCGGGCCCGAGCCCTTACCGCTTGGTGGACGACTGGGCCCGCCTCCCCGCCGGCCGCCAGATGGGTGCGGTCGGGAAGGTCACGATGGATCCCGACGGGGCGCACCTCTGGGCCGTCATCCGCTGCGACGCGTCGGCCCCGGATCGGTTCGGCAACGAGTGCGTCGACTCCGACCTCGACCCGGTCGTGAAGTTCGACCTCCAGGGAAACGTGGTGGAGAGCTTCGGCGGGGGCATGTTCATCTGGCCGCATGGCATCGACGTGGACCAGGACGGCAACGTCTGGGTGACCGACGCGGTCGCCTCGGCTCGAATTCCCGCAGGCGATCGTCGCGGCCACCGCGTCGTGAAGTTCAGCCCGACCGGTACGGTGCTCTTCTCGCTCGGCACTCCTGGGGTCTCGGGGAGCGGCAACTACGAGTTCACGTCCCCGAGCGACGTGATCGTGGCCCAGGACGGCAGCGTCTTCATCGCGGACGGCCACGGAGAGAGCGGAAACAATCGCGTGGTGAAGTACAACCGGAACGGCGAGTTCGTCCTGTCGTGGGGCAGGACGGGTTACGGTCCAGGCGAGTTTCGCACTTTGCACGCCATCGACATCGATCAGCGTGGGCGCGTCTTCGTGGGCGACCGGAGCAACAACCGTATCCAGATCTTCGACCAGCAGGGGACGCACCTCGCCTCGTGGACGCAATACGGTCGGCCGAGTGGGATCGCCTTCGACGGTAACGGCCGGATCTACGTCGCGGACTCGGAGTCGGACGACGTGCAGAACCCCGGCTGGGAGATGGGCATTCGAATCGGTGACGCGGAAAAGGGCTGGGTGACCGAGTTCATCCCGTACATGTGGGGTGACCCGCGCGTGACCGCCGGCAACGGCGCCGAGTTCGTGGCGGTCGACCTCCAAGGGAACCTGTACGGAGGAGAGCCGGCTCCGCGGAGGCTCCAGAAGTACGTTCGCGTGAGGTAGACCTTCCCGGGGGGAGGCGACCGCGTAGCCGCCTCCCCTCGACGTCGTCAGCGGACGGCGAGCGACGCCGGATCCACGTCCGCTGTGGCCCACACGCGCGCGAAGTCGGCTTCGACCGCGTCGGCGTCCGCATTGCGCCCCTGCGCGCGCAACGCCTGCGCGAGCCCGTGTAACGACCAGCCGTTCTCCGGGAACGTGTCCAGGTCCTCACGAAACGCCTGCTCGGCCTCCGCAGCACGGCCGGCGCGGAGTAGCACCGCGCCGAGATCCTGACGCGTCGGCACCGTCCACTCCGGCGGTTCTCCGTAGAGCAACCCGTCCTCCCGGCGCACCGCCTCGCGAAGCGCGTCTACCGCGGGTCCGTTCCGGCCCGCCGCCACCTCCGTCCAACCCGTGAGCACCCGCTCCGCGATCGCGAGCAGGTCCGCCGACATGTTGTACTCCATCTTGAGCGTGACCAGCTCGGGTCTGCCCGCGATGGCGCGCAACTGCTCGAGCTCGGCAGTCGCCCCGGCCCGATCACCCCTGGCCGCGAGGGCGCGTCCACGCGCGTAGTGCCAGATCGCACTCGAATGCGGTCGGCCCTCGGGCACGGGCGGCGCGGCGAGAATCTGGTCCCACTGGGCGAAGCGCACGCGGAAGAGCAGCTCGCGAACCGACCAGTGCTGGAGGAAGTCCATGCCCGGCGCGCCGAACATCTCGGCGGGCAGGAGCGTCGGGACCCGCTCGGCCGACGCGATGGCCTCGACGCTCCTTCCGATCATCATGGCAGCGAACGCCATGAAGTCGTAGTTGTGCGGGTAATATCCGGCCGTGTACATGCCCATGACCGGCTGCTGATCCTGGATGTACGCCTCGTCCGCATGGACGGCGTGCTGGTTGGCCTCCACCGCGTCCAGGTACCGGCCGACGCGCACATAGATGTGCCCGGGCATGTGAACCAGATGACCGGCTCCCGGCATGAGGCTCGCGAGCCGTTCGGCGCACGCGACCGCGCGCTCGGGATAGACCTTCTCGACCGCATGGATGTAGAAGTGGCACGCGCCAGGGTGCCGCGGATCCTCCGCCACGACGCGTTCGAGGAGCGAGAGCGCCTCCCCGATACCCTCCTGGGGCTCGCCTTCAGCAGTCCAATAGTCCCAGGGGCGTAGGTCCATGAGCGACTCTGCGTACAACACGGCGACCTGGTGGTCCTCGGGGTAGCGAGCCGCCACCGCGCCCATCGCGTCGGAATACGCTCGGTCGAGATGGCCCCTCGCCACGGGCGGAACCTCCGCGTATCTGACCGTGAGCGCGTCGATCAGAGCTTGCTCGTGCTCCCGCGCGCCGCCGCGCACGGCCAGTGCGCCCTCCGTCGCAGCGTACGCCGCAACACCCGAAGCGGAGTCCATCGGCAGGTTGATGTTCGGGCCCCAGGCGAGCGCCTCGCCCCACCAGCACATCGCGCACTCCGGGTCGAGGCGCTGCGCCTCACGGAACGCGCGGATCGCTTCCTGGTGGTTGAACGCGTAGTAGAGGCGGAGCCCCTGGTCGAAGTACTGCTGCGCGAGCGGCTCGCCGGTGGCGATCTCGTAGTGGTAGTCGCCGAGGTCCGTGTAGAGAGGGACTTCGCCGATTGGCGCGCTCGTGTCCCCGGTGCAGGCAGCTCCGAATAGGGCCACTGCGAGCAAAGTCGTCCCGCGTCCCATCGTCGACACGAATCGTGAGCTCCAGCGGGAGGGGGCGACGGCATCCACGGCCTACAGAGTAGGGAGCAGGCGCCGCGCCGTCATCCCCTCCTTGCTCACCCGTGGTCGGCGTTCTACTCTGCCTCCGGCCTCGGCCAGGAGGGATGATGAAGCTGCCTACGTTCGCTCGTGCCGTACTCGTCCTCGTGCTCGTCTCCGTCGCGGGGCTCGGCGCCAAGCGCGTCGCCACGCGCAACGTCGCGCAGATGGCCGAGGCCGCTAACCGCTTTCTCTCCGCGCTGCCCGCCGAACAGCGCGCGATGGCGTCGTTCGCATTCGACGCGCCCGAGCGACTCCGCTTCCACTTCATCCCGACCGAAACCTTCGCTCGCCAGGGCCTCACCATTCGTGACATGGGACGTGCGCAGCGCGAGGCGGCGCACGCGCTCCTCCAGACTGGCCTCAGCCAGCGCGGCTATATGACCGCGACCCAGATCATGGAGACCGAGGGAATCCTACGCGGGCTGGAGGGCGGCCGCGGCCAGTTCAGGCGCGACCCCGAGGAGTACTTCGTTTCCGTGTTCGGAACGCCCGGTGCGTCGGGTACGTGGGGTTGGCGCTTCGAGGGACATCACCTGTCACTGCAGTTCACGGTGGTGGAGGGCGCCATCACGGTGAGCTCCCCCACATTCTTGGCCTCGAATCCCGCCGAGGTGCCCGACGGGCCGCGCCGTGGGATGCGCGCGATCGGCCGTCAGGAGGACG
>CAZBCN010000093.1:0-4288 GCA_964490285.1 uncultured Gemmatimonas sp.
CTCAGATCCTCTCCCGCCGCAGGAGCTGCGCGTTGATCGCGACGATGACCGTGCTCGCGGACATCAGGAGCGCACCGAGCGCGGGCGGCAGCAGGAATCCACGGCCAGCCAGCACACCGGCCGCGAGTGGAATGGCAAAGACGTTGTAGCCAGCCGCCCACCACAAGTTCTGCTTCATCTTGCGGTAGCTCGCCCGCGAGAGCTTCACGATGCGCGGAATGTCGCGCGGGTCACTGCGCACGAGGACGACGTCGCCCGCCTCCACGGCCACCTCGGTTCCGGCGCCGATCGCGATGCCCACGTCCGCGGTCACGAGCGCCGGAGCATCGTTCACGCCGTCCCCCACCATGGCCACGCGCTTGCCCTGGCGCTGGAGCTCCGCGATCCGTTCCGCCTTCTGATCCGGAAGCACCTCGGCCAGCACGGTGTCGATCCCGAGGGTCTCGCCCACGGCGGCGGCTACCGCCTTCGCGTCGCCCGTGATCATTGCCACCGTGATTCCCATGTCGTGCAGGGAAGCGATCGCGTCCCGGGACTCCGGTCGAATCGCATCGGCCACGGCGAACACCGCCCGGGCCTCGCCCCCCTCGATCAAGTAGATCGCCGCCTGGGCGCGGCTCGCATAGGACTGCGCAGCTCGGGTGAGGTCGGGGGGCAGCGTGATCGACGAGCGACGGAGCAGGTTGGGGCCACCGACCGCGAGATCGCGGCCCTCCACGCTCCCCCGCACGCCGTATCCCGCGGTCGCCTCGAAGCCGACGACGGCCGGAATCGCGAGACCCTTCTCCTCGGCGCTCGCCACGATCGCCCGTGCGATCGGATGCTCCGAGTCGCGCTCCAGAGCGGCAGCGAGACGAAGCGCCTCATCGAGCGTCATGTCCCCGACCGCGCTCCCGTCCACCACCCTGTGCTGTCCGAGCGTCAGCGTCCCTGTCTTGTCGAATACGATCACATCGAGGTCGCGCGCTTCCTCGAGCCCGCGGCGATCGCGAACCAATAGACCGCCCCTCGCGCCCATCGTCGTCGAGATCGCAATCACCAGAGGTACAGCCAGGCCGAGCGCGTGCGGGCAGGCGATCACCAGGACGGTGACCACTCGCTCCACCGCGAAGGAGACCTCCGCCCCGATCGACAGCCAGACCACGCCGGTGACGACCGCCGCTCCGATTGCAACCTGCGTGAGGACCAACGCCGCGCGGTCTGCGAGCGCCTGCGCCCGCGATCTGGAGCTCTGTGCGTTGTCGACCAGGCGCATGATGCCCGCCAGAGCCGTTCGCTCGCCCGTGCCCGTGACACGGACTCGCAACGACCCGGAGCCGTTCACGGTGCCGGCGATGACGCGGGCGCCCTCGCGCTTGTGCACGAGCGCCGACTCGCCGGTGAGCATCGACTCGTTCACCTCGCTTTCCCCGCTCACGACCTCTCCATCTGCGGGAACCGCCGAGCCCGGGCGTACCAGGACCAGGTCGTCGTCGCGCAGGTCGGAGATCGACACCTCCTCGGTGCGGTCTCCGACGAGACGCACCGCCGTCCGTGGGAGCAGCTCCGCCAATTCCCTCAGGGCGCCGCGCGCCTGGAAGATCGAGCGCATCTCGATCCAGTGCCCGAGGAGCATGACCGTGACCAGGGTTGCCAGCTCCTCCCATAGCGGCGTGCCTGGAAAACCCAGCGTGACGGCTGCGCTGAACCCGAACGCGACGGTGATCGCGAGAGAGATCAGCGTCATCATCCCCGGTAGCCTGGCGCGAAGCTCGGAGATGCCGGCCTGGAGGAACACGAGACCGCCGTAGAGGAACACGGTCGTGCCGAAGACAGGTGGGATCCACGCCGAGCCGGGGAACATGGGGGCCATGAACCCGGTCAGCCGCGCCAACATGTGTCCCCAGACCACGGTCGGAACGGTCAGGAGCAGCGACAGCCAGAACTTGTCCCGGAACATCGCCACGCTGTGGCCCGCGTGGCGGTCGTGGGCGGCAGGCGACCCTGCCTGGGCCCCGTCGTGGTGGCTGTGGTCCATCATCGGTGCATGCGATGCAGGTGAGCCCGCACCCCCCGAATCCTACCTACGCGCTAGCCCCGGTCATGGAAGGCTCCCCTCTCAGGAAGAGCGTCTGTGTGGGGTACGCGAACTCGAGGCCCTCCGCCTCGAAGCGCTCGTACAGATCGAGGTTGATGATCTGCTGCGTCTCCATATACGCGTTGTAGTCCGGAACCGTCATGAAGTAGACCGTTTCGAACACGAGCGCGGAAGCGCCGAACTCCTTGAAGTGACTGCGGTCGAACCGGGTATTCGGCTGTGATTCGATCGCCGCACGGGTCAGCTCCGGGACCTTTCGCAGCTTCTCGGATGGCGTGCCGTACACGACACCCACCTGGAACAGCACCCGACGCTCAGCCATGCGCTTGAAGTTGTGTATGCGACTCGTAAGCAGGTCGGAGTTCGCGATCACGAGCTCCTCGCCCGAGAGGGAGCGGATGCGGGTGGTCTTCAGGCCGACGTGCTGCACGACCCCCTTGTGTTCCCCCATCACGATGAAGTCGCCGACCACGAAGGGCTTGTCCAACACGATGGAGACCGAGGCGAAGATATCCCCGAGGACGTTCTGCACGGCGAGGGCCACCGCGATGCCGCCCACGCCGAGCCCGGCGATCAGTGCGGTGATGTCGATGCCGACGGTATCGAGTGCGATGAGGAGCACGGCCCCCCAGATGCCGACCCGCACCAGAAATCCGACGGCCCCCATCGCGGTCGCGACTCCAGGGTCGTCGGCCTGCACGCTCTGGCGATAGCTGGTGAGGAAGTGGCTGGCCACCGCCGACGCCCATATCGCCGCCTGCACGAGAAAGCCCACCACGGCCAACATGCGCAGCGCCTGCGCCGCGGAGGGAGACAGCTCCAGAGCGAACGATGACGCCCATATCGCGACCGCAGCTTGGAAGAGCGGACTCACGCGTCCAACGAGATCCGCCACCAAGTCGTCGATCCGGTTCGAGGTCCCGTCTGCGAGCCTGCGAACCTGACGCGCCACGACACGAGAGGTGAACCGGACGGCAATGATCACCGCGAGCAGGATTCCGGCCGCGGTTACCCAAGCGCCGAGCGAGTTCCCGGCGAACGTCGTGCTCGAGAGGGCGTCGACTTGCATGTCTCCTCCGTCTTTTCGCTGCGAGGCTCATCGGCCCAGTTTTCATCCCACACCACGCGAGCGCCATCGTTCCCGATGTGCTGTACGCGCTTCTTATGCGCTGTGGGGCGCTCGGCGGTTATGCGGCCTAGCCGATGGCGGAGGAGCCTCAGGGTCGGCGCGCTGCAATCAGTCTCTCCACATTCGCCTCGAGAAGCTGACGCGCCGTCGTGCCCTGTCGCCCGGTCAGATCCGCGACATGGGTCGAGAGCGTCTCGCCGGAGGGTGGCTCCTCGGGCAGGGCCGCGGCTTCCTCGGGCGTCGCCATGCGGATCTCGATGGGGACGCCGGTGAGCTCGCTCGCGATGCGCGCGACCTCCGCCCGAAACACGAGCTCGGGTCCCGTGACTTCGTAGATGCGGTTCTCGTGGCCCGGTGTCGTGAGGACCGCGGCCGCAGCGGCTGCGCAGTCCTCGCGCGTGACATACGCCGTTCCTCGCTCGTTCGGATTCACGACCACGCTACCCGCGGCGATCATCCGCTCGGCGTCCGCCACGATTCCGTCGGCGTACCACTGATTCCGGAGGGCCGTCCAGGCTACGCCGCTTGCGCGCAGATCCGCTTCGGTCACGCGATGGTCCACGGCGATCGGAGACGTGTTGCGCTCGGCATCGACGTACGACGTGTAGACGATGTGCTCGACCCCGGCCGCCACGGCCGCGTCGATCGCCCCCTTCTGCAGCGCCGCGCGCTCGGCGGCCACGCGCGGGTTCGGGTTGCCGCGGGTGTTCAGGCTGATGATCAGCAGCTTCGTGCCACCCTCGTACGCGGCTGACAACGACTCGGGCTGCGTGAAATCGCCGAACCGGGTGCTGGCCCCCATCTCGGCATAGTTGGCAAGATCCTCGGGCGTCCGACTCACGAGAATCAAATCGCTCGGGGCCACCCCACGGGCGAGCAGCTCCTCGACGACGAAGCCTCCGAGCTGACCCGACGCTCCCGAGACGATGATCTTCGGAGCCGGCTCTTCCGCCGGCGCGCACGCGGCGAGGGCTACGGCCAGGATCCAAGCTGTTGCACGACGTCCCATGCTACCTCCCCGTTCTCGGTCCATAGATCGGCATCGGCTGGCCCGCTTCGAGCGCGCCCAGGTCGGGCGCCCT
>CAZBCN010000093.1:4388-6148 GCA_964490285.1 uncultured Gemmatimonas sp.
GAGTTCCACTGGAAGGCGGGCGTCTGGCCGGGGTTCGGCCGAAATCCGTTGTAGTCGGACGAGCTGTAGTTCGTGCTCGTGTTCACCGTGAAGACGGCGGGTGCCGTGTTCTGGCCGAGCATCAGGTTGTTCCGCCAGTGCGAGTTGGACGTGGACCCCGGCGTCGTCTCGCTCGTGACGGTATTGTGGTAGAAGATCACGCCCGGTGAGTTCGCCGACGCACGCGTGGAGCCGCCCGGTGCGTGATAGACGATGTTCCGGATGAAGTAGATCGGGCCGCCGACCGATGGCTGCGTGGACATCGGATGGGACGCCGAGTTGATCAGCACGTTCCGCATGATGCGGATGTTGTGCATGCTCCCGTCCATCTCGATCGAGTTGTCGTGCGCGTTCGTGATGTAGTTGTTGTAGATGTCGATCGATACCGGCCGCCGGTCCCAGTACTCGCGCGGTGGGTACGACGGTCCCTCGTGCGCGTGCGATCCGTCGGGCATGCCGTAGAAGTCGGTGTCGATGCCGTCGTGGAAGTCCGCCACGTAGTTGTGGGCGATCACGTGGCCTGGCCCGTAGACGCGGATCGCGTTGTACGATTCCATCACGGGCGGGAACTCCTGCCCGTCCACGCCGTCGAACTGCTCCCAGAATGCGCCGTTCCAGCCGATGAGGTGATCCGGGTCGTTTCGGCCCAGGAACACGTTGTCGGCGATGTAGAAGTCGCTCGAGCCCGAGTAGTTGGTGAACACCCCCATCCCCACCTGCTCGAACCGGCAGTTCTTCACCGTCAGTCCCTTCGAGCCCACGATGAGCTGGGTGCCGGCCCAGATCGCGATGTCGGTGTTCCGGAACGTGATCCCCTCGAAGTAGTTGTAGTCGGCGGCCTTCACGTTGAAGAGGTTGAAGTTGTCGCGTCCGTCGATGATCACCTCGCCGTCGCCCGCCGCCTTGATCACGATCGGCCGCTCGGGCGTGCCGTCCGCGAGCAGGTAATACGTGCCTTCGAACGTCGTCGTCGCGTTGATCGTCGTCTGGTTCGCGTAGTACTCGTACTGGTACGCGTACGTCCCTGCGTGCATGAGGAACACGTCCCCGGGCTTCGCACGCGGACGGCCTCCGGGTGCGGTGTCACCCGCCCCGCAACGGTAGTTGTAGGCACACATGAGGCCGGTGAACGCCGGCTCCTCGCGAGCGCCCTCGTAGCCGACCGGATACACGTGGTAGACGTTGCCGCCCTCGGCGGGCATCGGCTCCGGCCGCGTGCTCACCGTCACGGTGCGCGTGGAGGCGCCGGATCGCTCGACGCCGTCCGGATCGGACATCACGAGGCGCACCTCGTAGGCGGTGCCCGGCTGCAGGTCGAGGATGCTGCCGGCGAACATGTTGGGAAGCTCGAGATCGAAGACGTCCGCCTGCTCCACGCGCTCGTGGTGGAGACGCAGGAGCGGCATTCCCGTGAGCCACGCCGACTCCCCGACCTTCCTATAGGAGACCGCCACCGACGCGTTGCGGTTGGCGTCGCCCTGGATCAGCCACTCGAAGCCCAGGTTGATCAGCGTCGGTGGATCGATGACCAGTTCCCCCGGCCTCACGGTCAGCGCTTCGGACCGCTCGGGTTGTTGGGCGTCGGCGCTCCCTGCGAGGACGAGGAGGAGCGCGACGGAGGCGATGCTCGTTCGGATCATGATGTGGACCGGAGAAGGGTCTTCGCGCGGAACCTGCGCCGGGCGACGGAGGCGGGCAAGCTCACTCGGCAATGCCATCTG
>CAZBCN010000093.1:6248-8088 GCA_964490285.1 uncultured Gemmatimonas sp.
CACCAGCTCCGCGATCACCGCGTCCGCCCGGGCTTCGATCTCCGTCCGTGTCTGATCCTGGATGGGGTGCGGCACGAAGACCGCCTCCAGGTCCGAGCGGCCGAGCCTGCTCGCCTGGATCCTGGCCGCCGTGCGGAACTCATCCGTCGCCACCGGCACGACCGGAATCCCGAGGTCTTCGAGTCTTGCGCTGTCGTGCAAACTGCACGTTGTGCAGGACCCTCAGTCGGCGAGCGCCTCGATGACGCCGTCGACGAAGCGGAGGCGCTCCAACACCTCCGGGGGAGCCGGCCGGGTGTAGGTCGGCTTCGTGACGCGGACAGTGCGCGCGACCCCATGGTCCTCGCGCAGGATCCGCTCGACCCGATCCAAGAAGACGCTGCCGCCGGGCTTGCTGATGTCGAGGAGCCCGACGGTCTTGCCGGCGAGCGTGTCGAGCCGCGGCGCCGCGCCTCGCGGCGGGGTGGCGGGTTCGTCGAGCGGATTTACGAGCGTGGTCATCGCGGCTCCTTGGCAGGGTCTTCGTTCTTCACCACCGCACGGGGTATGTCACCATCTGTGACCCTCGGGGTCCGGCCAGCCATCCCCCGATCACACCCGAGAATTTGCCCGCCGTTCCCCCGGCGACGACGAGCAGAATATGGGAAGGATCGGAGAACTTGCGATAGTGCGGCTCCCCGTCGATGAGGATCTCTTCGTAAGCTGCGCGCATCTGCGTCCCCTCGGTGCCTTCGTGATCGTAGGCTCGGAGCGGTACGCCGGTGTTCTCGTAGAGGAAGTCGCGGGCGGCCTCCTTGGAGAACCCGTCCGCTGCGAGCGTCGCGGCGTGCTCGGGACAGAGCACGACCACTGCTTCGGCGCGGCCGCAGACCCTCCAACTCCAGACCGTCGCGAGCGTCGCCGCCAGGGTACGCAGCACGCCGGCTCCCGTCCGTGCAGTGTGCTCGCTCACGACGGAGAGACCCGCGGCGGCGAAGAGCGTGACCACACTGTCCTGCGCGCCGTAGCCTCGATCCACGTGCAGCGGGCCCCACGGGCTCTCGGCGTGGTTCTCGGCGATGCAGTAGGAGAAGCGTCCCGGGCTCGCGAGCGTCGCCATGTCGATCTCCCCGGGTCGCGCGCCCCCGAGGTTCGTCATCACCAGCTGGAGCGCGCGCCCTACCGTGCTGTTCGCGCGGGCCGTGTTGCCGAAGACTCCGGCTCCGCTCGCGAACCCCAGACGCTCGGCAGCCGGGCCGCTCAGGATCGTCAGGGGTGTCGCGGAGTGCGTGGTGGCCTGCACGCCGTGCAGGTTGAACCGCTCGTCGCACACGGCTCGCACCATGGGGAAAAGCACTTCCATGTACTCGGGCAGGCAACCCGCCATCACCGCGTTCGCCGCGACCTTCTCGACCGTCGCCTGGCCGTAGCAGGGCGGCACGAGGCCGAGCACGCGGTCCGGCGGCAGCGGGATCTCGGCCAGGAAGGCGTCGACTCTCTCGGCGGTCGGCGGCACGACCGGCAAGCACGGAGAGAAGCCCGCGCGCATGCAGTACTCGTACGGGTCGACGCCGTCCGACACGTCGATGCGGGAGGCGCGCGCCCCGCTCGAGGGCAACAAGTCGATGGGCTCGGGAGCGGGCCCTGCATCGGATTCGAGCTTAGGCGCCAGGTGCCTCGACGAGCACCCCGGCTTCAGGTCGGGGGCCCCGTCGCCGTTCTCGGCGACGATGCGCGGCGGCCGTCCGAGCGCGGTGAGCATGGCCCGCGCGACCTCGTTGAGCTCGGCTTTTTCGAAGCCGACGCTCGACCGCTGGATCCGGCCTGCTCCGTCGACGAGGAAGAGCGCGGGCACGCTCGG
>CAZBCN010000093.1:8188-10652 GCA_964490285.1 uncultured Gemmatimonas sp.
TCGACCGCTGGATCCGGCCTGCTCCGTCGACGAGGAAGAGCGCGGGCACGCTCGGGGGATCGTAGGCGCGGGAGACCTCGAGGTCCTCGTCGAGCAGCACCGGTGACGCGAGACCGTAGGCCTCGATCATCGCGCGGGTCTCCGGCTCGCCGTCCTGAGAGATCATCAGCACGCGGTCGCGCTCCTCGCCGAGCGCGTCGGCCAACCGCCTCAGGTACGGCAGCGCAAGCCTACACGTGGGACAGTCCGTCTCGACGAAAACGATCAGAACGGGTCCCCTCGGCACGCCGGTCAACGTCCACTCCCCGCCGCCGAGCCGCCTGAGGGTGAAGGGAGGGGCGTTGTGCGTGGGGGCGAGCATGCTCAGCGCCGGCCGGGAGCCGCACCGCCCACCTCGAAGTAGACGATCGGGATGAGGTCCTGCTCGGTCCACGTCTCAGTCCCGCGCCAGCGCGCGTCGTACGCAGCCGTGGGACGGGCCTCGATCACTCCCGCGAGATCGAGCCCGTCGGCGACCATCTCCCGGATCGTATCCCGCACGTCGGTGAGCATGGTGAGCACCTCGACGAGCCCGTCCCGGTCCGTGAAGCCCGCCCCGTGCCCTGGAATGACCTTCGTGTCGGGTCCGGCCAAGCGGACGGCGATCTCCATCGCGCGGATCATCCCCCCGACCGTGCCGCCGTTATAGACGTCGACGATCGGGTACATGTTCGTGCGGAACACGTCCCCGGTGTGCAGCACGTCGGAGCCGACGAAGTAGACGAAGACGTCGCCGTCCGTATGCGCGGGCGGCACCTTGAAGACGCGTATCTCTTCGCCGTTCAAGCGGAACGTCGTCGTCCGGTCGAACGTCATGACAGGGCGGGCCCGCTCCGACGGCTGCGCCATGAAGCGACCGCCGCCCCTGGGGATGCGGAGCTCACGGAGCATGCGCCGGTGCACGTTCTCGTGCGCGACGATCGTTGCGCCCATGCCGGCGAGGAGCTCGTTCCCGCCGATGTGGTCGATGTGCACGTGCGTGTTGATCACGAACCGGATCGGTCCCTGTCCGACCTGACGGATGCCGCGCACGACCGCCTCGGCGAGGTTGGGCACCTGGTCGTCGACCACGAGCGTGCCGTCGGGCCCCGCGAGTACCCCCACGTTCCCGCCGGCGGCGGCCGTCTGGAGCATGTAGACGTTGCCCTGCACCCGAATGACCTGCATCTCCTGGCCGCGCACGACCCGCGGCACGCCCAGCGCTGCGGTGAGGCAGAGGACTGCCAAGGCACGATGCGGCGCGACGCTGGGGCGCTTCATGGGGCTCCGGGGCGAGGAGCGCCACGCTTAGTCAGCCCGGGGTATCCCCCGACGCTGCGCAGCGACAACGGAGGCTGGACCGCCGCGGCTTGCTGGATCGCCCGATCCTGCGCGAAGGCCTGGGAAGGAAGCGCGGCGGCGCCCGCCATGCCACCGACCGCCTTCACGAACCCCCTGCGCGTGACCCGCGACCTTCCGGACATCGATACCCCCTGACGCTGAACCCGTCATGCCACGGTATCGGGTGAGCGCGGCGATCACCAGACTTGGTCAGCCATCGCGACTATTTTTTCAGCTTCGCGATTGCGGCGCCGCCCGAGGAGGCCGAATGAGGGGGATCTTGAAGGCGCCGCGCGGGGCGGGCAGGAAGGCCGGGGTCGCCCTCCTCGCAGCGGCCCTGATCGGGATCGCCGTGACCGGCGCGGTGGTGGCCGGCCGCGATCCCTCCCTGGAGCGCGAGTGGGACGAAGACGTGCGCGTCCTCTCCGGTGTCGAGACGCTCCCTGACGGCGCCATCAGCCTGACGAGCGTGCGTGACTGGCGCTACACACGCGAGTCCGTCGTGTCCAAGCGGTACCTCGCGGAGCGGTACGATCCATCCGACGTCACGGCGCTGTGGCTCTACGAGCAGGAGCTCGGGCTCGGCGGTCGGATTGCGCACACGTTTCTCGTGTTCGAGTTCCCCGAGAGCTACGGACCCGCGCGTTGGCTGGGCCTGTCCGTGGAGACGCGGCGTGAGGTGGGAGAGACCTACTCCCTCGTCGGCGGTGTTCTCAGGGCCTTCGAGGTGACGCACATCTGGGCCACCGAGGAGGACTTGGTGACCCGCAGGGTCGAGCTGCTCGACTATCCACTGACCCGCTACCGCGTCTCCGTCCCCACCGAGTACCTCGCGCGCATCTTCGTGCAGTTCGCCGAGGAGACGGCCGCGCTCGCGACGACACCTCGCTGGTACAACACGCTCACCACGAACTGCACGAGCTCATTGGTCGCGTACGTGAACGAGGTGAGGGCCGACGCGATTCCATGGAACTACAGCCTCGTGCTCACCGGACGCGCCGACACGTACCTGGCGGAGCTGGGCTACCTCGACCCCGCGTCCGCGCAGCCCACCACCCGGGAGTGGCTCGCCGCGACTCCGCTGCGACCCTAAGTGCCCGAGGGC
>CAZBCN010000094.1:0-10619 GCA_964490285.1 uncultured Gemmatimonas sp.
GGCTTCTCCACGTACCGCACGAGCGACGGCGCGCCCTTCAGGCTGGTCCTAGACGCAGCGTAAGCGCGCATCTCCGTCCCCCGACAAGGGGCGAGCCTGTACCTCTCTCCGGAAGGGGATCGGCGCGGGTGCAACTCCAGAACCGGCGGACGGGGCAGCTGGCCTACGCACCCGCGCCGTGAGCGAGTCCTAGCCTACTCCGCCCAAGAGACGAGCGACCCCTGAAGGAGAGAGGTACAGGCTCGCCCCGCCCCCCCGGGCACGAGCGACCCCTGGAGGGGGAGGCACAGGCTCGCCCCCGCCCCCCGGGCCTAGGTCCGAACCCGCACCAGCAGCAGCACCGCCGCCCCGAAGAAGAGAATGTTCGGGATCCACGCCGCCGACCACGGCGAGATCGCGCCCGCCTCGCCCATCGCCCCCGCGAACTTGAGCATCATGGTGAAGACGATCACCGTGAGGAGAGACACGCCGATCCCGAACGCCGTGCCCCCGCGCTTGCTGCTCGTCGCGAGCGGCGCACCGAAGAGAATGATGATGAGGGTAGCCACGGGCACCGACAGGAGCTGTCCGCGCCGCACGAGCCACTCGGTCGCGTTGCCCCCGGTCCGCTCCAGGATCTCGGCCATCCGGGCGATCTCCGAGTAGGTCATCTCCTCCGGCTCGCGCGGCACCTCGAGCAGGTCTTCGGGCCGCTCGACCATGGCCGGCATGGCCATGCGGTCGAAGTGGACCGAGTGCTCGGTGCTGTCCGCGAGTAGCGTGCGCATGTATCCGGCGTTGAGCGTCCACCCCTCGCCTTCCGCCCACGTCGCGGACTCCGCGGTGACGTGAAGGGCGGGCTCCTCCGCGGTGGGCGGTCGCTCGAGCACCAGACCGGTCATGCGGCCGTCGGACGCGGTGAGGCGCGCCACCTGCCAGCTGAGGCCGGCCTCGGACCGATAGACGAATTCCGAGCGCCACGTGCGGCTGGGGCCTTCCGCGCGCTGGATCTGGGCGGCGATGCGGTTGCCCCGAGGCACGATCTCGCTGAGCGCGAGGGCCGCCCCGGTGAGCAGGACCCCGAGCACGACGAGCGGGGCGATGATGCGATGGAACGAGATCCCGCCGGCCTTCGCCGCCACGATCTCGTGGTGGCGCGTCATCGAGTGGATGGTGAAGACCGTCGCCACGAGCGCGGCGATGGGGAACGCGTACTGGAAGTACTCGGGCAGCTTGTAGAAATACGACTGCGCGATCTGCGTGCGGGTGAGTCCGCGGTCGAGGTACTGGTCGAGCCGCTCGGTGAAGTCGCCCAGCATGAACAGCGGCGGCACGGCGAGCGTCACGACGATGAAGAGCTTCAGGAAGCTCCACACGACCAGCCGGTCGAGCGTCTTCACGTGGTGGCCTCGGAAGGGACCTCGCGGCTCGGCCGCAGCTTCTGGCGCAGCCCCTGCCAGATCTCGTCGAACCCGCCGCCGCGCGCGTGGCTCCGCGCGCGGTCCATCCGCGCGGCGAGCAGGATGCCCGCGACGAGGAAGACGACGTTGCTCACCCACATCGTGACCGCCGGGTCGGCTACGCGGCGGTCGGCGAGGCTCTCGCCCGCGATCAGCCCGACCCAGTAGACCGAGAAGATGACCGTCGACGCCGCGACGACGAGCCCGACGCCCCCGCGCGGGAAGCGGAGCGCGAGCGGCGGCCCGATCAGCGTGAAGACGATGCACGCGAACGCGATCGCGAGCTTCTTGTGGATCTCGACGTCGAATCGGTTCACCGTTTGCTCGAGCGCGCTCCCTCTCGCCGCACGCGAGCGGGCCTCGCTCACGACGTCCTGCATGAGCGCGTCCCGGGTGCCCGAAGACGCCGTGCTCCGAGTCCGCCAGACCGCGACTTCGTCCGGGGTCGCGACCGCTTCTTCGCCGTTCTTGTCGTCGAGCGCGATGCGCACCGCGCGGACTGCGTGCGCGCGGCCCGCAGCGCGCAAGCTGTCGAGCTCGACCTCACGCGAGCGCGCGTTCTCGGAGAGTAGCGCGATGCTCATCTCGCGATCGGATCGGTCGGACCCGCCGAGCTGGCGCTCGAGCTCGTTGCCGACACCCCTCAGGGGCACGATCTGTTCGTGGAAGTAGAGGCGCTGGAATCCGCCGTCGCGATCCGCCTGTGCCTCGTGCACGACGCCGTCGTACAGGGTGAGGTACAGGTCCGTGCGCGTCTCGTTGAACGCCATCTCGCCGCGCGCCGCGTAGGTCGTGCGCTGGCGCATGGGGTCGTTCGAGTCGTAGATCGCTACGTTCGCGAGGGTTGCCGACTCGTGATCGATGCGGTCGGCCGTCAGGAAGTAGATCTCGCTTCCCGCGCCCGGCCGGAGCTCGTTGACGATCTGCTCGCGCAGCTCGAGGGTCGGGCTCTTGCGACCGATGTCGAGGATGAGGTTCTTTAGCGCGTGGTTCGAATCCGGCAGTACCCTGTCATTGAACCAGTACATGACGACCGCGGCCAGGACGCCCATGCCGACCACCGGCACCATGAGTTGGCGCGGTCGTACGCCACCCGCGGCGAGCGCGGTGATCTCGTTGGAGGCCGCGAGATCGTTGAACGCATAGAGCACGGCCACGAGAACGGCCATGGGCAGCGCGAGCGCGATGACGTGAGGTAGCGACAGGACGAGGAACTCGACGATCACGGTCCAGGGCAGACCCTTGCCCACCAGGTCGCCCACCCTCTGGGAGAGCGAGTTCAGGAAGATGAGCGCGGTGATCCCGGACAGCGCGAACAGGAACGGGCCCATGTGGACCCTGATCAGGTATCGGGTGAGCACTCTCATGCGCGTTCCCAGTTCGGTGTCCTGCCGCCGGCCCCTCCGTACCCTCGCACCGGGCTGCCGGTTCGGACTCTAGGCCTCTCTTGCTCCGGCGACGCTCGCTGCTGTCCTCCATCATAGCGCTTTCGACGCTCTGCGTCGGAGGCGCGCGTGCCGAGGAAGCGACCCGCCACGCCGCCCTGGCTGCCGCCGATACGATCCTGCGACCCGTCGCCCGCGCGCCGGCCGTGGGGCCGAGCGTGGCGCTCGGCCTCGGCCGCGTGCCGGTCCCCAACGGCCGGATCGGAGGGTCTGCGCCGAACCAGCAGCCCGACCAGCAGTCCAACCGCTGGGTCACGGATTACGCCGACCTCGCGCTCAACGTGACGAGCCGCATGGAGCTCGGCGGCGCGTGGACTCGGTTCCGCCCCTGCGACAACCAGTTCAGCGCCACGTGCAACCCCAGCCGCTTTCCCCAGCTCAGCCCCGACGTCCTGTTCGGGGTCCAGATCGAGGGGACGGTCGTCGATCGCATCCGTGTCGACGTGGACTTCGACCAGGCGCGGGAGTTCGGGGCCGCCAACCGCATCAACATCTCGTACGAGGGAGACGACGGCGACCCGCTTCGCCGCCTCGAGGTCGGGGACGTCACGTTCAACCTACCGAGGTCGCGCTTCCTGACCGAAGGCATTCCGGCGGGCAACTTCGGCTTCCAGGCCGAGGGCACGCTCGGCGCGCTCGAGTACCAGAGCGTATGGGCACAGCAGCGCGGGGACCTCAACTCCCGCGTCTTCCAGCTGACCGGCGTGGGCGACCAGCGCGCGTTCGTGCAGGAGGACACGCTCGTGCTCGACGATGCCGACTACGTGCGAGGCCAGTTCTTCTTCCTCGTCGATCCGACGCTGCTCGCCCGCTATCCGCACGTGGACGCGCTCGAGCTCGATCCGTCTTCGGCGCCCCCCTGGGAGTCGCCGGGGGACCAGCCGATCCAGCTCTACCGGCTCGAGGACGACCCGGCGTTCCAGCAGCAGGTCGAGGGGTTCATCCAGGCCGACGCCGAAGCGGGGACGGGCGCCGATCGGGTCGTCGAGTCCGGTTGGTTCCGCTACCTGCAGGAGGGACTCGACTACGTCGTGCACCCGAGCGGCCTCTGGGTCGCGCTCCGCTCGCCGCTCGCCCGCGAAGAGATGCTCGCCGTCACGTTCATCACGGCGGTCGGCGACACCGTGGGCGACTACGACCCCGAGCGCATCCACAACACCGGCGGACGGCCCCGCCTGCGCCTGCTCAAGGCGTCGGGCGCGAACCATCAGCCCGGTCGGCCCACCTGGGACTTCGAGATGCACCAGGTCTACCGGGTCTCGGGATCTCCCGACGTGGAGGCGTCGTCCGTCGCGCTCTCGGTCTCTCTCGGCGAGCTCTCGGCGGGCAGGACATTCAAGCGGCGTCCCAGCGGGGAGGACATCACGTTCCTCCGCCTGTTCGGACTCGACGAGGAAGCGCCCATCGACGCGCTGGACCTGTCGTTCCTGTATCAGCCTTCGGCGGAGGTGTTCAGCGATACGCCGCCCGTGCAGGGGACGTTCATCGTGTTCCCGACGCTCAGGCCGTTCGCGGAGCCACCGCCGATTCCGTCGCTCGGGCTCTCCGACGTCGACGCCGCGCAGATCCTCGGCGACGACCGGAACCGACGGATCTACTTCGAGGAGGATCCGTTCGAGCGCGACAACGCCGGCCGCTTCCGCCTGTCGCTCGCCTACCGCCTCGTCAGCCGAGGCGTCATCTCGTCGTTCTCGCTCGGCGCGTTCGGCATTCGGGAGGGCAGCGAGCGCGTTGCGCTCGGTGACCGGCCCCTCACGCGCGGCGTCGACTACGAGATCGACTACGACGTCGGACAGGTGCGCCTGCTCCAGCCCGACCTCCTGTTCGCGTCCACCCCGAACGCGTCGATCCGCGCGACGTGGGAGCAGCGCTCGCTGTTCCAGGTGTCGCCCACGCAGGTCTTCGGACTCCGAACGCACGCGGACCTCGGTGGGCGCGGCGGCATCGACCTCCTCGGGCTCTATCGGTCGGAGCGCTCGGTGGTGTCGCGGCCGATTCTCGGAACCGAGCCGGGGGCTGCGCTCATGGCCGGCCTCTCGGGCTCGTATCAGGCCGACGTGAACGGGCTCTCGAGCCTGCTCGACCTGGTTCCGGGGCTCTTCGTCGACGGGCCGAGCACGCTCTCGGTCAGCGGCGAGCTCGCGGCATCGGTGCCGAACCCGAACACGAGGGACCGGGCGTTCGTGGACGACTTCGACGCGGCGGCGCAGCTCCCCGTGTCGCTGCTCGCGACCGAGTGGGTCCAGGGCAGCGCGCCGACGTTCCGCGAGGGGGCCGAGAACGTCCTTCCCCCTACGCTCGACGCGACCAACGCCGCCACCCTCACGTGGCAGCACACGTGGATCCTCGAGTCGGCGTCCGGAGACAGCATCGGCATCCACGAAGGGTTCTTTCCCCGCGTCGACATCGACCCGCAGATCCGCGTCGCGGGAGCGGAGGTGAGGGAGCCGGGCCTGCGCTTGTCGTTCGGTGCCAACCCGACCGGGCAGCCGAGCTGGCGCTCGTTGACCACGCCGCTCTCGACCAACGGCATGGACCTGACGAAGACGGAGTTCCTGGAGTTCTATGCCTCCGGCGATCGCGCCTTCACGTTGGTCGTCGACCTGGGCACGGTGAGCGAAGACGCGTTCTTCGTGGATGCGGCCGGGAACACGAGCGGCTCGCGCCCGTTCGGTGGTCGCGTCTGGGGTCTCGGGACGCTCGACCTCGAGGCCGATCCGCGCCGCGGCGAGATCTGGAGCGACGCGACGGACGCGCTCGGCCTCTGGACCGAGACGTGCGTGGCGGAGCGGGGTCGCATCTACCGGCTCGGAGATGCGCGCGCGAACTGCACACGCGCGAACGGCCGCCCGGACAGCGAGGACCTCGACTCCGACGGCAACCTCGACGAAGCGGAGCGGCATCTCCGCTACGTGGTGACGCTGGACGGCTCGTCTCCCTACCTGGAGCGCACCATCGCCGCGACCGGAACGGGCTTCGCGCTCTACCGCATCCCCATCCGCGCCGGGGCGGCCTTCGTCGGCGGCGTGCTCAGCGAGGCCGACCTGCGCGCGGTCCGCCACATGCGCATCACGGCGGTCGGCCCGTCGGGGATCGTGCAGATCGCGCGCATGCGGCTCGTCGGGTCGCGCTGGATCAAGCGCGACGGCGAGGGCGTCTTCTTCGGCCTGTCGGGAGACCTGATCGTCCCGGTGGGCCGGCTCGAGGTCTCCTCGGTCTCGCGCGTGACCGAGGGCGCCGCGTACGCCTCGCCGCCGGGAGTCCTCGAGGAGCTCGACGATCCGACGAGCGCATACGCGGGGCAGGGCATCGAGTTCAACGAGCGGTCGCTCGGCCTCGAGTTCGAGGACCTGCCCCCGGGCGCGCGCGCCGAAGTCTATTACCGATTCCCGCAGCGTCCACGCAACTTTCTCGCCTACCACGAGGCACGCCTCTGGGTCGTCGCGCGTGCAGGCGACTTCAGCTCCGGGAGCCAGTTCTTCGTCAAGGTGGGCAACGACCCCGACAACTTCTATCTGTACAAGGTGCCGTTGCCCGCTCCCGGTAGCCCCGGGGGCATCACTCCGGCGGATTGGCTGCCGGAAGTCCGCATCCAGTTCGATCGCTGGTACGACCTGCGCCTGCGTGCCGAGACGCTCCTGTCCCTGGGCGGGGCCACGCCCGGCTCGCCGCTCGAGGTGTGGTCGCCCGACTCGACGTACGCGGTGGTGCTGAACGACCGCGGGCGCGCCCCGAACCTCGCCGCGGTCCGCGAGATCTCCCTCGGCATCTGGAACGGCGGGGCACTCTCGAGCTCCGGAGAGGTCTGGGTGGACGAGCTCCGCCTGGGCGGCGCGGTGCGCGACGCGGGGCTGGCCGCCTCGCTGGACGCGGACCTGGTGGCCGGTGGCGTGGTGACCTCGAGGCTCCGCATGTCGAGCCGCGGGGCGACGTTCCGTCAGCTGCGTGACGATCCGACCTACCAGACCGACCGCGCGCTCAACCTGGTGTCGTCGGTCGCGCTCGATCGCTGGCTCCCGCGCGCCTGGGGACTCGAGCTGCCGCTCACCGTGGAGCTCGGGCGCACGACTCAGGCCCCGCGCTTCCTGTCCGCGTCGGACGTGCGGGTCGAGGAGCTGCCCGCGCTCCGTCCGACGGAGGAACGCCAGTCGAGCATCGGAGCGGCGATACGGAAGACGACGCCGAGCGGGAACCGCTGGATCGGGTTCTTCGTCGACGGTCTGGACGCCCGCGCGTCGTACTCGTCCTCGGAGGGGTCGACCGTCACGACCGAGCACGAGTCGAAGGCGTTCGACACGGGCGTCGGCTGGGTCCGTGAGCCCGTCGCGCGAGAGGTCTCCGTGGTGCCGGGCTTCGCGCGGGACTTCCTGCGCGCGCTGCTGCCGGGCTTCCTCGAGGCCGGGATCGCCGACGCGCGCCTGCGTCTCACCCCCGAGCGCGTCTCGCTCGGCACGTCGTACACGCGCCGGGACAGCCGCATCCTGCGCTTCGAGAACGTGTTGCGCCGGCCCGACGACTCGCTCGCGCTCGCCACGCTCGTGCCGCGCGAGACCATGCAGTCGGCGGCGGACATACGGCTGCGGCCGTTCGCACCGCTCACCGCCGACATCGCCATGCTCACGGTGCGCGACCTCCTGAAGCCCGAGGAGGCGGCCGCCAACCCGGCCGTCCAGGCGTTGCTGCGCGCCGAGCGTGCGAGCCCGTTCGGTACCGACCTCGGGTGGGAGACGCAGCGCCTGCTGCGCACGACCGTCGCCTACCGGCCCATCCTCTTCTCCTGGCTCCGCAACGACGTCGACTGGACCACGATGTACCAGTCCGAGCGCAACTCGAATTTCGTGGCGCGCACGCCGTCCGGAGCGGATACGGTGTTTGCGCTTGCGAGGACGGCACGCGGAGAGCGCGACTGGGGCGTCACGCTGGCGGTCGATCCCGGACGCCTCGCGGCGGCGTGGTTCGGCGAGCCCGCGGGGGGCGGCGGCGGGGGCGGGGCACGCGCGGTGCTCGACGCCTTCACGCCCCTCTCGGCGACGTACCGCGACGGTGTCACGTCCCGCTTCGATCGCGACCCGATCGATCCGGGGCTCGGCTATCAGTTCGGCTGGGCGGACACGAAGACGTTCCGCGTCCAGGACGCCGACACCGCGGCCACGCTCACGGAGCGGTACTCGTGGCGGCTCGGCTCGGGCCTCGCGCTCCCGGGAGGGGCGGGGGTGCAGGTGGGGTTCGGGTGGGCGGACGGGACGACGCTCGACACGAGGAGCCGGCGCCGCACCGTGCTGCGGAGCTGGCCCGAGATCCAGGCGAGCCTGCCGACGCTCGTTCCGCCCGCGGGACTGGGGATCCGCGCCATTCGTGTGACGTCGGGCATCACCCGTACCCGACGCACCATCGAGTTCGGCGGAGGCGGCTCGCAGCGGCGTCGCGACGAGGACCTGCGCGTGCCGCTCGACGTGTCGATCCAGTGGATGCGGACGCTCGCGACCTCGTACCAAGCCACGTTCCGCGTGGGGAGTGGGGTGGATCCCACCGGAGAGACCGAGCGCGACGAGACGAGTCACCGTGTCTCGATCGCGAGTCAGCTGCTGCCGCCCGACTGGCTCGCGAGCCGCCTCGACCGACCCATCAGCGTCTCGCTGCTCGGTGCGTACACCTCGGAGAGGGTCTGCCGTGCGACGACCGCTGCCGGAGCCTGCGTCGCGTTCCTCGACCAGGTCGGCCGGACGCTCAACCTCTCGCTCGACACGAGCGTTCGGGGGCTCGCGGTCGGACTCCAGATGAGCCTCGACGACCGGCAGTCGTACGTCGGCCGGCGCACGGGCTCCACGCAGTTCCAGGTGGGCGTGTTCGGTCAGCTCCAGTTCACGGGCGGCTCGCTGCCGCTGTAGTCCGCGGTCGTCCCCTCGCGACATGTCGGCGCCCCGCCGCCGGCACCAGCGTGAGCCATGCACGCCGACGAGACCCGCTCGCTCAAGCGAGCCGCTCTGATCCTGCTCGCGGTCAGCGCGGCCCGCTGGGGGTGGTCCGCGCGCACGCCGGCGCCCGAGGCCAGCGAGGAGAGCGTGCTCCCGGCGCTCCTCGAGGGGACCCGGGAGGCGAGCGCCCAGGACGCCCGCAGGCGCGAGCCCCTGGGGGAAGGCGAGCGCATCGATCCGAACCGCGCGGGCGAGGTCGAGCTCGATCGACTGCCCGGCGTGGGTCCGTCGACCGCACGCGCCATCGTGGCCGCCCGGGACAGCGGGGTGGTCTTTCGCAGGCCCGAGGACCTCCTGGACGTCCGCGGCATCGGGGACGCGACGCTCGCGCGCATGCGCCCCGCGCTCGCGTTTCCCGCACCGCCCGCGGGCGGTCCGTCCCCCAGGCGACCCGCACCGAGCGGGCTCGTCGACCTGAACCGGGCGGACGCCGAGGGCCTCCAAACGCTCCCCGGGGTGGGGCCCGCGCTCGCGGCGCGCATCGTCTCCGCGCGCCAGGAACGTGTGTTTACATCACTGGACGATCTCGAGCGCGTCCCCGGGATCGGACCCGCGACCGTCGCGCGGCTGCGGCCCCACGCCACGGTCGGGCGGGTGCCCTGAGCCCCGCGGGAGCGGGTGCGGAGGGCGTCTTTTCGAGGAAAAACTTGTAGACTGACGGGGCTCACCCGTATTCTGTAGTCGATTTCGGCGTGGGGATGCCGCCGCCGACCCCCGACGACGACCGCCGGCGTTCACGAACTGACTGCTAACTGACTCAATGGCTGCTAAAGTCGCTCAGGAGATCCGGCTCGGAGACCTCTTCGTCAAAGAGGGGCTCATTACCGAGCAGCAGCTCCAGGAGGGACTCGCCGAGGCCAAGACGTCGGGGAACCGCATCGGCTATGCGCTCGTACACCTCGGCTTCGTGGCCGAGGAAGAGCTCACCCGCATGCTCGCCAAGCAGTACCGGGTGCCCGCGGTGGACCTGGAGAAGATCCAGGTCGATCCGAAGATCATCAAGCTGGTCCCGGCCACCGTCGCGCAGAAGCACCTCGTGCTCCCGCTGCGCCGGGTGGGGCGCATGCTGACGGTCGCGATGACGAATCCGACGGACTTCTCGGCGATCGACGACCTCAAGTTCATCTCCAAGCTCGAGATCGAGCCGGTCATCGTCGGCGAGTACACGCTCAAGAAGCACCTGGAGAAGTACTACGGCGGTCCCGAGGAAGCCTCGATGCCCGATCTGGGCGACTTCGGCGATCTGGACGTCGAGGTCATCGAGGAGAAGGAGGACGAGGACTACTCGGCGCTCGCGGCCGAAGTCGACTCGGCACCGGTCGTGAAGTTCATCAACGGGCTGCTCACGGACGCCGTCTACAAGGGCGCCTCCGACATCCACATCGAGCCCTACGAGAAGGAGATCCGGATCCGCTACCGGATCGACGGCGCGCTGCAGGAGATCATGAAGCCGCCCATGAAGATGAAGGCGGCCCTCACGTCGCGTATCAAGATCCTGGCGGACCTGAACATCGCCGAGCGGCGCGTGCCCCAGGACGGGCGCATCAAGCTCAAGCTGAAGAACAAGGTCGTCGATTTCCGCGTGTCGACGCTCCCCGTGATCTTCGGCGAGAAGATCGTGCTGCGTATTCTCGACAAGGGGAACCTGACGTTCGACCTGACGAAGTTCGGGTTCGAGCCGAAGGCCGAGAAGGACTTCATGTGGGCGATCCAGCGGCCGTACGGCATGGTACTCGAGACGGGCCCGACGGGCTCCGGCA
>CAZBCN010000095.1:0-6626 GCA_964490285.1 uncultured Gemmatimonas sp.
AGAACCCCGCGGGCGTCCGGGCCGTCCTCTCCGACCGGCTGGACCGGCTCGCTGCCCGCATTGAAGGCGCGGCCGGCACCACGCCGCACGCCAAGCTCGTGGCCGCGGACATCCGACGGTGGCAAGCGCGATCCACGAACACGGAGCCCGGGCCCATGCTCCAGATGCCTCCGGGGGATCCGATCGGGGGGAGCAGTCGGTAGCCATGTAACGGTCCGGTGGTGAGCTGTATCGGTTCGTTGCACATCGGCGAAGGGGCGCTCTCTTGTGGGTCGCACCTCGGCTTGCTTTCGGCTGTTCCTCGGCAAGGCGCGCTGCTCGCTGTGTCACACAGGCCCGACATTGTCCGACGGCGAGTTCCACAATACCGGCGTGGCGGCCCGCTCCCGCTCAGACGACCCGTAGCGCGGTCTCTTACCCGCAAAAGCCCGCTGTCTGTCCGTTCTACTGAAGTATGCCCTATGGCCACGCAAACTGGAGAACCCCTCATGCGACGCCTGATCCAGCTTGTCCTGTGCGTCACCCCTGCCCTCTCGGCCTGCGGAATCGACCTCTCGGACTCGACGACTCCGCTGGCGACTGCACCCTCATTCCAGCTCTACGACGCGCGCCAGGTCATGGATGCCCGACGCGTGAACGTGAGTGTTCGCGGTACCTTCCAGGTCCTCGCCGGCACGCCGCCGCGTGTGCTCGGCACCGGTGGTCGCGCGGAGCCTGCCAACTTCCCTGGCCATCCCCCCGCCGGACCCGGCACGTGCATCGACGGCCGTTGGTTCAACGCGCGCGGTCAGGGAACCAGCGGGTCCATCGAGAATCCGCACCCCCACTGCTTCGATCCGGGCACCGACGGCATCACGATCGTGCTCGAGCCCATCTCCAGCCAACTGACCGCGTGGGCGGACCCGGCGCGCACGACGCTCGTGCTGTCGAACCTCGATGACGTGTACGTGCACCACGCCGACCGGGCCTTCGTCTGCGACACGAAGCCCTGTTACCAAGAGGGTGGCTGGGGCGTGGTCGCGGCTTATGCGATCGACGCGGCGAGCGGCGCTCGCGTGGGGATCATCAAGTTCCCGCTGACTTTGAAGCTCGAGGTCGGCCAGGACCCGTTCGATTGCTCTCTAGACGGGGATCGTGACCAGGCCGGGTGCATCAACTTCATCTACAACGCGAGCTACAACCCGCTCGCTCCCGAGGAGGGAGGCCAAGGCACGCCGCAATCCGTGAGCGGATTCCTCTATTGGTTCAAGGTTGGCGGGTAGCGACGACACGTACCGGCGGATTCTCCGGCGACGCACTCGGCCCGGCGCCCACCCACTCGGGGGGGAGCGCTCCAGCGTGACCGGAGCCCAGCGAGATCGAGGCGACTACCGCCCTTCGGCCGTCATCCTCTCGTCCCACTTCGCCCGCGCCGCCTTCTTGGCGATCGCGGACTGCTCCTTCGCGCTCACTTTCTCGGCCCGCTTCAGCGCCCGGCGGGTGCCCAGCGAGGCGGCAGCCGGCGGGGCGGCGGTGACCTCGCCGCCATCGGCCGAAGGGGTCTGTACCGCGCGGGTGGCTCCGCCGTTCGAGGCGGGGGCCCCCCCCGACTTCTTTTTCTTCTTCGTCTTCTTGGCCATCACGAAGGTTAACGGCTCGCGGCCTGCTCCATAGACCCGCGGCTCCGAACTCTAGGAGGGGCGCGGGTTCAGCGGCCTTCGAGACGCTCCAGCAGCGCCCGCAGCTCGGCGAGGGCTTCGCCGAACCCCTGCCAGTTCCCCTCCCGGGCACTGGTCTCGGCGCGCTCGAGCAGGTCGAGAGCAGCGGACGGCCATGCCGCGCCACCTCGGGCCGCGACACCGCCGACGTTGGACGCACCGCCCTCGGCTCCCGAGACCACCGCGAGCTCCATCCCCGCGAGCCCACGGATCGCGTCGTCGAGCTGCTCCATCATCAACACTCGTCGGCCGTCGCTCACGACGTACCGCCGCAGCTCGGGGATCGCATCCGCGTTGGCTGCGAGGAAGATCGGCTCGACGTAGACGAAGCGATTCCCGACCGGCACGAGGTGCAGGTGCCCGGTCCAGACGTCACTCCCCCCGCTGCGCCAGAGGGCGAACTGCTGAGAGATCAGCGGATCCTGCTCGACGAGCGCCTCGACCTGGCGTGGTCCGGGGATCTGGTCCGCCACCGGGACGTCGAGGAGGATCAACTCCGGGACTCCGTGTACGCCCGTGCGTCCCACGAGCGTGCCGGTGAGGTTCTGCCGGCCTGCGGGAACGAACACGGCTGTCAGTTGGAACCGGGGCTCCGTCTCACCAGGCAGCGTGTAGATCGCGTACTCGGGCCGGTACGGCACCGGCGTGGTTCCCTCCGCCAGCTCCTGCGGCTCGCTCCACACATCCTGCTGACCGTGGAACGTCGGGGCGGTCTCCTGGTGGTATTGCAGGAGGACTCGGCTCTGGAGCCCGAGGAGCGAGCGCGGATAGCGCAGGTGCGCACGCACCTCGTGCGGCATATCCTCCATGGGCCGGAGAAGGCCGGGAAACGCAGCGCCATACGCGTCGGCCAAGGGGTCCTCGATCGGCACCCGGTAGAAGGCGACCTGCCCGGTCACCGCGTCCACGGTGACCTTCACGCTGTTCCGGACGTACCGGACACCACGGCGGATGGTCCCGAAGTCGCTTGCCGTCGAGAGCGGGAACGCCCCGGTGCCCGTGAAAGCGTCCAACACCCACACGATGCGGCCTTCCGCCACGACGGGATACGGCTGTTCGGGGAACCGCAGGAAAGGAGCGATGGCGAGCGCTCTCTCGACCACCAGCCGGCGATGCACGAACTGGCTGGACTCGGTGAGCTCCGAGGCGAACAGGAGGTTGGCGTCACCGAAGTGCCAAGCGAGCAGGGCCGTGCGGAGCCCGGACGTGAGCTGGATCCCGCGCGGGAAGTCGACGCCGGCCACGCCGGGGGTGGAGTCCGGCGCGAGGTACTCGCCCGACTCGGGGATCACCACGGAGTACTCCTGCTGCGTGGTTCCGAAGAACACGTCCGGACGCTCGATTCGAAGTCCTGTGACCTCGCCCGCCGCGGGTGTCCTCTCGGGAGGGATGCCGGAGACGAGCATCTCCGGCCGACCTTCCGGCGTCCGGCTCGCAGCCAGGCTCGCCACGAGGCCCATTCCCGCCACGAAGCGCTTCCGCAGGTGCTGGTTCTGCCAGTTGGGGTCCTGGATGCCGCCCTGGTCGATCTGGCGCACGGAGAGCGCGACCGGCACGGGACCGTCCGGAGTGTCGTAACGGTCGATGGTCACGTCGGCGAAGTCGTAGTACGGGAAGAGCGCCTCGAGCGATCGGTAGGTGGCGAGCAGCGTCGAGGGGTTCCAGACCGGCAGACCGGCGAACTGGCGGGTCGCCGCCGCCCAATCGACGCTCCCTTCCGAGGCATACGTGAACGGACGTCGCTCGAGGCGGTCCAGCCCGAAGCCCAGCCTCGTGAACGCCAGGTTGTGATCGATGTAGGGCGTCTCGCGCGCGAGCTCGTTCGGCTCCACCCTGAATCGCTGGATCAAGCTCGGATACAGCTGCCCGATCACGATCCAGGCGACGGCCACGGAGGCGAACGAGAGCAGCATCGGACCGGCGCGGTTTTGCCACGCGCCCCAGAACGTGGCCGCCGCAGCCAGTGCGCAGATCACGACGAGCGTCTGCAACGCCGGGAGGCGCGCCTCCGCATCCGTGAACCCGAAGATCTGCTGCACCGCGGAGCTGCCACCGGTGAGCAGCAGGTACCGCTGCAGCCAGAGTCGGGCCGCGAGGAGTGCGAGGAAGGTCGCGATCAGAATGCCGAGGTGCAGGCGTGCGAGCCTCTGCGCGTCGAGTCCGTGACGCGTCCAGCGGATGGTGCCCGTCGCCGCGTACGCCGCGGTGACCAGCGTGAACACGAGGAAGGTGACGATCAGGGCCAGCGTGACAGCCGAGCCGAGGAGAGGCACGAGGAACACGTAGAAACCGACGTCGTGGCCGAGAACCGGGTCGGTGAGCCCCCACGCGTCCGCGTTCAGGTAGAGGGCTGCCTGGATGCCGAGGTTCGGCGGTACCGCGGCGCCGAACCAGAGCCCGAGCATCGCGGCCGCGACCGTGATTCCACCCCAGACGATGTGACGCGGGATCTGCTCGGCGATCTCGATGTTGGCGAAGCGACGGCGGATCTGGATCACGCCGAGGGTCGTCGAAGCGACCCGCAGGTTCACGAGCACCAGCAACGCCACCGCGAGAGCGGCGATCCCGCGGGCGCCCCACTCCCAGAGCATGCGGCGCCAGAACACGGACGTGTATCCCGACTGGGACTGCCAGAGGATCTCGACGTAAGCGGCGGCGAACGCTCGGCCGAACGCGAGCAGGAGGCCCAGCGCGACCACGAGGGCGATGACCAGACGCCCGCCGCGCAGCGTGGACAGCAAGGAGGGCGACCGCGGGCTCACGCCGGATTCCCTACGGAATCGAGACTCCGTGAGTACCGAGCCAAGCCGCGACCTCCTGGCGGATCTCGGCGAGTCGAGCCTCGCTCTTCGCCTCGAAGCGCGCCACGATCGCCGGCTGCGTGTTCGAGGCCCGCATGAGCGCCCATCCGTCGCCGAAGAGCACACGCGCGCCGTCCACGTCGATCACCTCGTGGCTCTTCCTGAAGTGCGCGACCGCCTCTTCCACGATTCCCCACTTCTGCTCCTCGCTCACGTCTATGCGGATCTCGGGTGTAGAAACGTACACCGGGAAGTCCGCCACCATCTCCGACAGGCTACGTCCAGTGCGGCTCACGAGCGAGATCAGGCGGCACGCGTCGTAGAGCGCATCGTCGAATCCGTAGTAGTCGTCGGCGACCATGATGTGCCCCGAGAGCTCCCCCGCCAACAGCGCCCCGGTCTCCTTCATCTTGCGTTTGATGAGCGAGTGGCCGGTCTTCCACATGATCGGCTCCCCGCCGGCCTTGGCGAAGACCTCGGGCAGGACCTGGCTGCACTTCACGTCGAAGATGAGCTTCTGGCCCGGGCCGAGCTTCTGGAGCAGGTCGAGCCCGTAGAGGAGCAACAGGATGTCGCCCCGGACGATCTGACCCTTCTCGTCGACCGCGCCGATGCGGTCCGCGTCGCCGTCGAACGCGACTCCGAGGTCGTGGTCGGAGGCCTGAACCGCATGGATCAGGTCCTCGAGGTTCTCGTCGACCGTGGGGTCGGGATGGTGGTTCGGGAACGTGCCGTCGGACTCGCAGAACAGGGGAGTCACGGTCGCACCCAGTGCCTCCAGGAGCTGGACTGCGACCAGCGAGCCCACGCCGTTGCCGCAGTCCACCGCGACCTTCATCGGGCGTGCCAGGTCCAGGCGCTCGGTGACGTCGGCCACGTACCGGTCGAGCACCTCGACATGCTCCAAGCTCCCCTTGCCGGAGTCCATGTCCCCCTTGAGGATACGGTTCCTCAGCTCCTGGATCGCATCACCGTAGAGCGCGCCCCGCTTCAGGCTCATCTTCACGCCGTTCCACTCGGGCGGGTTGTGCGACCCCGTGATCTGGACACCGGCGTGCGTTCCGAGCACGGCCTCCGACCAGTAGAGCACCGGCGTGGGCACCGTGCCCACGGCGATCACGTCGACCCCGGCCGAGCGGATCCCCTCGATGAGGCCCGCGGCGAGCTCGGGTGACGTGAGCCGGTTGTCGTGGCCCACGGCGATCTTCGGGGTCTTTGCGCCGGTCTGCGCCCGCACCATCGAGGCGAACGCCTTTCCCACCGAGCGGGTGACGTCGGCGTCCAGGTCCTGGCCCACGATCCCGCGGATGTCGTACTGCCTGAAGATGTGTGGCTTCATGGGACGAGCGATCCGAGGCCCAAGACGCTGGCGCGCGCGAACTCGAGCGCCACGCCCGGGAAGAGGCCGGTATAGAGGATGAGCGCGACGCACGCGATCAAAGCGAGCTGCATGGGGAGGGGCGCCACCACGAGCGCATGCTGGCGCTCCGAGGTGGGGTTCTTCATCCACATGAACCACGCGATGCGCAGGTAATACCAGTACGACGCCACCGTGGCGAGCACCAGAATGACCGAGAGCACCCAGAGCTCCGCGTCCGCCGCGCTCTGAAGGAGGTAGATCTTGCCCATGAACCCGCCCGTGCCCGGGAACCCCGCGAGCGAGAGCAGGAAGATCGTGAGCGCGACGCCGAGCAGGGGCTGGGTCCACCCGAATCCGGAGTAGTCCTCCACCTGGAGGCGCTCTTCGGAATGATGTGAGACGCCGATGACGATCGCGAACGCGCCCGTGTTCATGAGCGTGTAGACGAGCAGATAGAAGAGGAGCCCGGCCGCGCCGTTCGCGTTGGCTGCCGTGACCGCGACCAGGAGGTACCCGGCGTGCGCGATGCTCGAGTAGGCGAGCATACGCTTCACGTTCGACTGCACGAGCGCCATCAGGTTCGCCGCGACCATGGTGAGCGCCGCCAGCCACCACACGATCGGGTACCAGATGTCCGGCGCGTCCTCGAAGGCCACCACGAAGACCCGTAGGAACGCGACGAACGCGGCTGCCTTGACCGAAGCGGACATGAACGCGGTCACCGGCGTGGGCGCACCCTCGTAGACGTCCGGCGTCCACATGTGGAAG
>CAZBCN010000095.1:6636-10484 GCA_964490285.1 uncultured Gemmatimonas sp.
CCTTGAAGCCGAATCCGATCGTGATCAGCGCGATGCCGATCGAGAGGAGTCCGGCCGTGGCCGTGCCCCCGCCTACGGCGGCGTCGATGGCGGCGATGTTCGTGCTGCCCGTGGCCCCGTAGACGAGCGCGATCCCGTAGAGCAAGAAGCCCGTGGCGAACGCGCCGAGCAGGAAGTACTTGAGCCCCGCCTCGGCGGACTTCCGGTCGCGCCGGTTGAACGCGGTGAGCGCGTAGACGGCGACCGACATCACCTCGAGACCGAGGAAGATCACGATGAGGTCGCGTGCGGCGGTCATGAACATCATGCCGGCCGTCGCGAGCAGGATGAGCCCGTAGAACTCGCCCGCCTGGAGCCGCTGCCGGTACACGTAGGCGCCCGAGATCAGGATCGTGAGCGCGGCTCCGACGAGCAGGATCCAATTGGCGAAGAGCCGGAACGGGTCGACCGCGATCATGCCGGTCTGGCCGACCTCCCGGATGCCGTAGAGCCACCCGTTCGCCATGGCCGTGGCCAACACGCCGAAGAGCGCCAGCCAGCCCAGATCCGCGGCCCCGGAGAGCGTCGGATCCCCCGTGGAGTCCTCGCCGGTCGCCTTGTGCCGCTTCGAGACCCCGGCGATCAGCACGCCCATGCCCCACACACACAGGACGATCTCCGGGAGGAGCGCCCACCAGTAGTGGAGCGTTCGGCTGAAGTCGAGCTCCATGCTACTCGGCTCGCTCGTCGGTAGGGGGCTCGACCTCGGCCTGTGCCGCGGCACCCGCGGACTCGACGCGCTCGATGACGGCGCGCACGCTCGGCTCCATGCGCTCGAGGAACGGCGTCGGGTTCCAGCCGATCCAGATCATGAGCGCGATGAGCGGCGCGAGGATCGCGAGCTCGCGCGGAGACACGTCCTCGAACTCGCGATTCTCGTCAGTCTCGAGCTTGTTGAAGAACACCCTCTGCACCATCGGGAGCATGTAGTACGCCGCGAAGATCACGCCGAGCGACGCCACGATCGCGATGGTCGGGTGCGTCTCGAACGTGCCGAGGAGCGCGAGGAACTCGCCGACGAACCCGCTCGTCCCCGGGAGGCCGATCGAGGCGAGCGCGGTGATCACGAAGGCGGTGGCGAACCAGGGGGCGACGCGGGCGATTCCGCCGAAGTCCGCGATCTGCCGGGTGTGCCTGCGCTCGTACATCATGCCGAGCATGAGGAAGAGCGCGCCGGTGGAGAGGCCGTGCGAGATCATGACGATGAGCCCGCCCTGCAGCCCGTTCACCGTGAGCGCGAAGACGCCCAGCACCACGAATCCCATGTGCGCCACGGACGTGTAGGCCACGAGCTTCTTGGCGTCCGGCTGCACGGCGGCGACCCACGCCGTATACAGGATCCCGATGACGCCGAGAACGAGCATCGTGGCGACGACCGCCGGGTGCTGGGACGCCTCGGGGAAGATCGGCAGCAGGAACCGCAGGAACCCGTACGTGCCCATCTTGAGCAGCACCGCGGCCAGGATCACCGAGCCCGGCGTGGGCGCCTCGACGTGCGCGTCCGGGAGCCACGTGTGCAGTGGGAAGACGGGTACCTTCACGCTGAACGCGAGCGCGAACGCCGCGAAGAGCCAGAGCTGCTCCGTTCCCGTCAGCGGAATGAGCAGGAAGTCGCTGTACGCGAAGGTCGGGGCGCCGAGCAGATTCTTCGCGCGCCAGAACAGATACAGGATCCCCACCAGCATGAGCAGCGAGCCGAACGCGGTGTACAGGAAGAACTTGATCGCCGCGTAGATGCGCCGCTCGCCGCCCCACACGCCGACGATGAAGTACATCGGCACGAGCGTGAGCTCGAAGAACACGTAGAAGAGGAGGACGTCGGTGGCCACGAACACGCCGACCACGCCGGCCTCGAGCAGGAGCATGAGCGCGTAGAACGCCCGCTCGCGCTTCTGGATGTAGTTGAACGATCCGAGGATCGCGAGCGAAGTGGAGAGCGTCGTCAGCAGCACCATGAAGAGGCTGATCCCGTCGAGCCCGAGCGAGTAGCTCACGCCCCACGTCTCGATCCACGGCGCCGTGCTCGTCATCTGGAAGCCGGGCTCTGCGGCGTCGAACGTCCACCAGAGCCCGAGCGATAGCACGAGCACTCCGAGCGACCACCAGAACGCGACGGTCTTGGCGCGCGCTTCTTCCGCCCAGAGCACGAGACCCATGCCGAGGACCGGGAGCCACACGAGCGCGTGTAGCACCCAGGCTTCGTATCCGATGGCGTCGAGGAGTGCGTTCACGGGGGCCGCCTAGAAGACCGAGACGCCCAAGATGACGAGCACCCCGAGCGTGAGGATGAAGGCGTACGTGTTCACGCTGCCCGTCTGGAACATGCTCACGCCCCAGCCCAGCCCCTTGGCGATCCAGCCTACCGCGTTCACCGTGCCGTCGATGATCGTCGCGTCGATCACGCGCCAGCTGAACCGTGACGCGCGTACGATCGGTTGCACGATCACGCGGTCGTAGAACTCGTCCACGTAGTACTTGTTGAGCAGGACCTTCGCGAAGCCCGTGGGCTCGGGGGACTGCGCCGCGGGCGCCACCTTCTGTGCTCCGACGACCTTGAACGCCGTAACGACGACCGCGAGTGCCGCCACGGTGGAGATGATCGCCCACGCCACCTCCCCTCCCCCGACCGGTGCCGCGTGTGCGACCTCGCCGAGGTGTTCGAGCTGCACCTCGTGCGCGCGCGCCGTGATCGGCTCGAGCCAGTGGTGCAGCCACTCGCTCGTGAGCGGACCGAGGCCGAGGAACGACTCGCGGAGCGCGGCGGGCACGTTCACCCAGCCGCCGAACACGGAGAGACCCGCGAGCACCGCCAGCGGGACCCACATTACGCCCGGGGCCTCGTGGAGGTGCTTCGACTCCTCGGCACCGGTGCGGTTCTCGCCGTGGAACGTCATGACCATCATGCGCGTCATGTAGAACGCGGTGAGCATCGCCGCGGCGAGCGCGATCATCCAGTAGATCGAGTAGAGGAGCGGGTACGGGGCGTTCTCCGCGCCGCCGAACGCAGCGGCCTGCCAGATGATCTCGTCCTTGGAGAAGAACCCGGCGAGCGGCCAGATCCCGGCGATCGCGAGCGTGCCGATCCACATCGTGATCCACGTGATGGGCATGTGGGCCTTGAGGCCGCCCATGTTCCGCATGTCCTGCGGGTCTTCGTGCCTGTGGGTGTGGTGGTACGCGTGGTGCATCGAATGGATGACTGCGCCCGACCCCAGGAAGAGCAGCGCCTTGAAGAACGCGTGTGTCATGAGGTGGAAGACGCCCGCTGCGTACGCGCCCACGCCGACGCCCACGAACATGTATCCGAGCTGGGACACCGTGGAGTAAGCGAGGACCTTCTTGATGTCGTTCTGTTTGAGCGCGATGGTCGCGGCGAAGAGCGCGGTGAGGACGCCTACCCCCGCGACCGTCGCGCTCCCGACAGGCGAGAGCGCGAACAGCACCGAGGAGCGCGCGACCAGGTAGACGCCCGCGGTCACCATGGTCGCCGCGTGGATCAGCGCGGAGACGGGTGTCGGGCCCGCCATGGCGTCGGGGAGCCACACGTAGAGCGGGATCTGTGCGCTCTTGCCGGCCGCGCCGAGGAAGAAGAAGAGCGTGATGGCCGTCACCAGGCCGCCGGCGTACACGAGCGTCTCGGCTTCCGAGAAGATCGGGACGAAGTCGAGCGTGCCGAACGTGGTGAAGAGCAGGAACATCGCGACCAGGAAGCCGAAGTCGCCGATGCGGTTCACGATGAACGCCTTCTTGCCCGCGTCCGACTTCTCCTCGTCGGAGAACCAGAACCCGATGAGCAGATACGAGCAGAG
>CAZBCN010000096.1:0-10420 GCA_964490285.1 uncultured Gemmatimonas sp.
ACAACTTCGACATCTTCCTTCCGGAGTGGCTCGCCCGGCACAGCAAGTCGATCTTCGGGTGTCAACGTCATTGCCGCACCGATGGCTCGCCTGAGCCCCCGAGCGGTTCGACACGATCTGCGAGGCCGAATTGGACCTGAACACTCTTGCCCAACTGGGCGAGTTCGTCGGCGGCATGTTCGTCGTGGTCTCGTTGGTCTATCTCGCGTATCAGGTGAGGCAGAACACCCGGTCGCTACGCGCCGAGAACTACGCCCGGGTGCTCGATCGCCTGTCGACGCTGCAGTCGAACCTGAGCTCCGACGCCGAGCTGAACCGAATCGTCGTCGTGGGGGCTCAGAAGCCCGAGGCGCTCACGCGCGCCGAACGCGTGCGACTGACGTGGGCGCTCTACGAGCTGATGGGGGCGGGTGAGTTCGTGTTCCACCAGGCGAAGCAGGGCGCGCTCCCCGACGAGGTCTGGCAGCGCTGGCGGGCGACGCTCGCGTGGTGGATTTCGCAGCCTGGCATTCGCGCATGGTGGATGGCGAGACCGTCCCCGTTCAGCACGTCCTTCGAGTCGTTCATGCGCGGGTTGATGGAGAACAGCGAGCTCGACGAGGAAGCCGTTCGCCGCTGGGAGCTGTTCGTGGCGGGCAACGAGTCGGAGGGCGCTCGCCTTCCCTAGCGCCCGTCCACCGTGGAGGCGTATCGATGGGCTTGGATCCATGAGCGAGCGACGCGCCGATGAGTTGGCGAGCGGCGTGAGCCACGGCATCGGGCTGCTCGCCGCGATCGCCGCGACGCCGCTGCTCATCGTCAGTGCCGCGGCGCGGGGCGGCGCCGCCGACATCGTCGGCGGGAGTGTCTTCGGGGCGAGCATGGTCCTCCTCTACTCCGCGTCGACGGCGTTCCACCTCAGTCGGGATCCACGCGTCCGTGGACGCCTGCAGAAGCTCGATCACTCCGCGATCTACGTGCTGATTGCGGGCACCTATACGCCCTTCACGCTCGGGGTGCTCGGCGGGCCCTGGGGATGGACGCTGTTCGGACTCGTGTGGGGCGCGGCGGCGGTCGGTATCGCAACGAAGCTGATCGCCGGTGTGCGTTGGCCACGCGCGTCGCTCTGGGCCTATCTCATCATGGGATGGCTCGTCGTGATCGCGATCGGACCCTTGATGTCGCGGATGGAGGGCGCCGGGCTCGTGTGGCTCGTCCTCGGTGGCCTCGCCTACTCCCTGGGCGCGATCTTCTACGCCAGGCCTGGGCTCCGCCACAGCCACTTCGTCTGGCACCTGTTCGTGATGGGTGGCTCGACGTGTCACTTCTTCGCGGCGCTCTGGTACGCCGCCTAGGGGCTACCGGTCGGGACGGCGTCGGCCGCGCAGGCTCTCCTCCTCCAGCTGCGGCCACTCCCCCGGCAGGTTGTACGCACGTACCGCGAGCGTGGGGTCGTTCTGGTCCTTACGCTCGGCCATGAGGAACGTGTAATAGCCGCACGTTCGATGGGTCGGATGCTGCCGGCAGATCGACGGGCGCGATCCGTGAATCGTGCAGAGCCGGGTCTTCAGGTCGAGGAACCGACACGCGGTGCCGAAGGTCTCGTCCTGTTGGTGCCGGAGCACGCGCTCGCGCTTCGAGAACCCGGGCTTGGTGAATTTCCGGCGGGCGGTCGTCTCGGTGACGCCGAAGTGCTTCGCGAGCCGCGCGATGTCCCGCTTGGTGACGGGAATGCGCGGGTAGGTGCAGCAGTACGACGGGCAGTTGAGACAGTCGTAGAGGATCGGGAGGGACATGCCCCAAGCTTCGCCGTGCGAGCGTGCCGGGGCCAGGCCGCGGTTCTGCGCCGATGCGTTTGGCCGGCGAGCTCGCGCTCCTAGAGCTGCTCGACCTTGTGGAAGACGTGCACCTCGCGCGCCTTGAGGTGCTCGAGAATCGCGTCGAAGCACTCCTTGCGCCGCCCCACGAACTCGGGCGGGACGAGTCCGGGTTCCGTCCAGAGCCCCTTGGCGAGCAGGTTCACCATCGCGGTGCACGTATAGCCGGTCGTCCGCGCCATCGACGAGGTCTCGGTGTCCGTGTGGTAGTAATCGAGCACGTTGTACGTATGGCGGACGGCGCGCCCATCCTTGGTGCCCTCGACCACCAGACGCATGACGGTGAGGTCGGGCTCGCCGTCCTCGAAGTGCCACGCGCTGAAGAGCAGCGCCTCGGTCACGTCGCGCGGTCGGACCATGCCGGACGCCACCTGGATCTCGTCGGTCGAGAAGAACCCGGCCTCGCGGAGCACGCGCATGCGCTCGGCGTGTCCGGGGTAGCGCAGCGTCTTCTCGACCATGTTGGGCGTCTTGCACGTCTTGAGCAGCGAGCGCAGACCGTCGGTGTTGAACGCCTCGAGCGAGCCGAGTCCGGGAAAGTCGACGAGCTCCACCCCGGTCAGCGCCTTCAACGTGACCTCGACGCCGTGGCGGCGTAGGCGTGCCGGGCGCACGTACTCCTCGATCACGTCGCCGGGAGAGAAGAGCGCCTTGTACTCCCACGGCCAGTTGCGCTCCACGGGGAGCCCGCCCACGAGGCAGTGGAACGACGACGTGTCGTCGAGATCGGCTTCCATGCGCCCGAGCACCAGGTTCGAGAGCCCGGGAGCGATCCCGCAGTCGACGAGGCATGGTACGCCGGCCGATCTGGCGAGCCCGTCCAGCCCGAACGCGTCTTCGGGGAAGAACGAGATGTCCACCATGGGGCGCCCCGCCAGCAACACGGTCTGCACGGTGCGGTAGCCGAGAAACCCAGGTACCGCGCCGACGACGAGGTCCGCGTCTTTCACCGCCTTGGTGACGTTCTTGGAGTCGGACAGATCGGCGATGACGCCGTCCGCGCCCACGTCGGTCAGGCGCTCGACGCGCATCGGGTCGACGTCGACCACGAGCACCGAGAAGTCGTCTTCGGCGGCGAGGTCGCGCACGATGGCGCCCCCCACTCGACCGCCGCCCAACACCACGATCCTCAGAGCGTCCTCCAGCTGGCGTCCCCGAAACGGACCGAAAATCACGAAGGAATGACGAGGCTGTGCAAGGGGGGCTGGCCCGGCCGTCCTATAGGGCGAGACGGACCTGAATCGGGAGGTGCGTGTGGGCACGAGGGCAGCGGTGCGACGGGCGTTCCTGGCGGCGGTGGTCTTTGGGGCTGGGGCGGCGCCCGGGGCGGCACAGGGGTGGATCGAGCCGGGCGTGGATCGCGGGGGATGGGCGGTGGACCGGACCCGGAGCGAGGTGCTCGTGCGCATCGAGGGCCGCGTCGCGCACATCGAGGTGTCGGAGTGGTTCGTGAACCGCGGCCGGCGACTCGCCGAGGGCGACTATCTGTATCCGCTGCCGGGAGAGGCCGTCTTCCAGGGGTTCTCGCTCTTCCAAGGAGATGCGGAGCTCCGGGGCGAGATCATGGACGCCGACCGGGCTCGCCACATCTACGAGGAGATCGTGCGCAGGCGCATGGATCCGGCGCTCATCGAGCTGGCCGGCCATGGGCTACTGCGGGCACGCATCTTCCCGATCCAGCCCGGTGAGGAGCGGCGTGTGACACTGCGCTACACACAGGTGCTCGAGCGCGCGGGCAATGCGCTCCAGCTGCTCTACGCGGGCGCGGTGCGGGGCGGGGGTGATCGACACGTCCAGCCGATGCGCGAGCCGGAGAGCCGGCACCGGCCGGACCGGGTTCGCTCGCGGTTCGAGGTGCGCGTGGCCGACGCGTCCCAGTTCCTGGAGCCGTTCTCGCCGACGCACGACATCGAGGTCGACCGGGACCGCGAGCGCATGACGATCTCGATCGACGAGGAGATCGTCGGGCGACTCTCGCTCTTCCTGCCGCTCGCGGGTGACGCGGTGGGCCTGTCGGTGGCGACGCACCGTCCGGTGGGCGAGGACGGGTACTTCATGCTCACGCTCTCCCCCAGCCGCGACTCCGGGGCGCGCGAGCCGCGCGACGTCACGGTGGTGCTCGACGTGTCGGGCTCGATGTCGGGCGAGAAGATCGAGCAGGCGAGGCAGGCGCTGCACCATCTGCTCGGGTCGCTCGCGACCGAAGACCGCTTCCGCTTGATCTCGTTCTCGAGCGCGGTGCGCGCGCAGAGCGAGGGCTGGAGCCCGGCGCGCGGCGCTGCGCTCGAGCGGGCGCGCGCGTGGGTGGACGACCTCGTGGCCGACGGCGGCACGAACATCGGCGCCGCGCTCGACGAGGCGTTCCGACTGGAGAGCCCGAGGGGTCGGCTGCCGGTCGTGCTATTCCTCACGGACGGCCTGCCTTCGGTCGGAGAGGAGTCGCCGGAGCGGCTCGCCGACCGGGCCGAGCGATTGTCCGGCCGCACGCGGGTGTTCGCGTTCGGCGTGGGGCACGACGTGAACACGCATCTGCTGGATCGGCTGGGTGAAGCGGGTCGCGGGGACACCGATTACGTGCAGCCGGGTGAGAACGTGGAGCGCGTGATCTCGATCCTCGCGACCAAGATCCGGAACCCCGTGCTGACCGACCTTGACCTCGACGGCGCCGCGTTCGAGATCGACGAGGTCTACCCGGTGCGCATTCCGGACGTGTTCTCGGGCGAGGAGCTGGTGCTCTTCGGGCGATTCGCCAACGAGGGACGGGGTCGCATCACGGTTCGCGGCGAGCGCGGCGGACGCCCGCTCGAGTTCGGGGCGCAGGTGACGTTCCCCGAGCAGTCGAACGAGAACGCGTATATCCCACGCTTGTGGGCGGCGCGAAAGCTCGGGCACCTGGAACGCCAGATCTGGACCGAAGGCGAGAGCGCCAGCCTGGTCGAGGAGATCCGCGCGCTCGCGCTGCGCTACGGGTTGCCGAGCCGCTACACGGCGTACCTGGTGGAGGAGCCGGAGACGGTCGTGGGGCGGCCGGTGCCGATGCCCGGGGGCGGGCGGCGGGACCTGGGGAATGCGTTCGGCCAGGCTCCGTCCGCGCCGTCGGCGGCGAGCGGTGCCGGGGCGGTGCAGGCCGCGGAAACCGCGCGGCAGCGGCGCGTGGCGAGCAACGAGGCGGATCTCAGGGCCATGGACGACGAGATCCTGGCCGGCCTGGCCGGCCGGAGCGACACTCGTGCGGTGGGGGGTCGGGTGTTCGTCCTGCGGGATGGCACATGGACCGACGCCGCGCACACGAGCCAGCGAGTGATCCGCGTGAAGGCATTCAGCACGGCGTACTTCGAGCTGCTCCGGGCGCTGCCGGAGCTCGAGGCGGTGCTTCGCGAGATCGGTGACGTGGTCGTGGCGGGCGGGCGCGTGAGCGTCCAGGTCGGTGCAGACGGTGCCGAGTCGCTCTCGCCGACCGAGCTGCGGGATCTGGTGTCGGGCTTCCGAGGCCAGTGAGCGAGCTGAGAGGAGATCCGTGAGCATCGACTGGAATGATCTCTACCGGACCACGTTCCCGGACCTGGTCCGCTTCCTCCACCGGAAGGTGTGGGATGCGGAGCGGGCCCGGGACCTCGCTCAGGAAGCGTTCGTGCGGGCGCTTCAGCACGAGCCGAAGCGTCCGCGGGCCTGGCTCTTCCAGGTCGCCGCGAACCTCGCGCGCGACGAGGCCCGCACGGTCATCCGGCGCAGGAAGCACCTCGTGCTGCTCAAGGGCGAGGCCGAGGCACGGGAGGAGTCGGTGAAGGACCCGGCGGCCGAGATGGCCGAGCGCGAGCGGTGGGGTAAGGTGCGGGAGGCGCTCGACGCGCTGTCCGAGACGGACCGCGAGGTGCTCCTGCTGTGGGACGCAGGTCAGAGCTACACCGAGATCGCCAATCAGACGGGGCTCGCCGTGGGCGCGGTCGGCACGACCCTCGCCCGCGCGCGCCGACGTCTGGCGGATGCATACAAGCAAAGGGAGCAGGCTGATGTCGCACGTCGATGAAGGTGCGCTGCACGCGTATTTGGACGGGGCCCTCGACGAGTACCCCCCGGCGGAAGCGCGTCGGATCCGCGAGCACGTCGAGACGTGCGCCGTATGTGGGGAGAGGCTCGCCGAGGAGCGAGAGGTGCGCGACGAAGCGCACGCGATCCTGGGTCAGGCGGCCCCGGAGGTCACGGTGCCCACGTTCGAGGAGTTGCGCGCCTACGTGCGCGCGCAGCAGCCGAGGACGAAGCTGTCGGTGCGTGTATACCGACTGAGCTGGGCTGCGTCGGTCGTGCTGGCGCTCGGGACGGGTTGGATGCTCAGGGGTGGAGACGCTGTGCCGATCGCGCCGCTCGAGCAGGCACGGGTGACCGAGGCAGGCACGATGGACGACGCAGTCGAGCTTCAACCCGCCGAGGAGCGTGAGGCGGACGCGGCCACGTTCGCGGCTCCTCCTGCGGCCGCGGCCGCGCCGGAGCAGGCGGCCGGCGCTGGAGCCGCGACCCCGCTCGGGCGCCTCGAATCTGCGGCCGCGGGTCCAGCGACCCAGGCGGCGCCGGCTGTGTCCGAGCCGGTCGTGGACGAGCTTCGGTTCCGCGACGTCGCGGCGGGTGGGGTGGCGGCCGGGGGCGTCGGCGGAGTGGACGCGCCCGCGGGCGCGCTCGCGCCTTCGGCTCAACCCGCGCCTCAGCCGATCGACGCACGCGTCGCCGAGCGCATCGACTCGGCCGCGCGTGCCAATCAGGCGGAGCGCCGGGTCGCGGCCCAGGACCAGGTGGTGACCTCGGCGCTCGCCGCGGATGCGGCCGCGCCGCCACAGCGCCAGCGGGCCGCGAACGAGGAGACGTCGCGCGACGAGGACTCCGTATCCCTGGTCGTTCCCGGGCTCGAGGTCCTCGACGTGCTGCCCGTGGGGTCGGGCACGACGTTCGCGGGAATGCGGGCACTCCAGCGGCTCGAGAGCGGAGACACGCTCGAGGTCGTCCACCTGCCGGAGGGCATCGATCCCGCACTCCTGCCGGCCCTTCGGCCGGACCTGAGCCAGCTCGTGCGCCCGCGGGGTGCGGGGTGGCTCGTCATGCGCGCACCCGTCTCGGAACGTTACCTGGAAGAGTTGCTACAACGTCTGGAGGCCGGTCGCTAAATTCCCGGCTTTCCTGTCCACGACGGAGGCTGGGAGATGGTCATGAAGACGACGCGGTGGGGAGCGCTCGCCATGCTGTTGCTCCCGGTCTCCGCCGCCGCGCAGCAAACGGACCTCGACCGCGCCGCCGCCACGATCACGGAAGCGGATTACTTGCGCCGCGTCGGGATCATCGCCCACGACTCGATGCAGGGGAGAGACACGCCGAGCCCAGGCCTCGACAAGACGGCCGCGTGGCTCGCGTCGGAGTTCCAGCGCTTCGGGCTGCGCGGCGGAGCTTCGGACGGGAGCTTCATCCAACGGTATCCACTCCGGTCGATCATGGTCGACCGTGCGCGCTCCGGCCTCAGTGGAGGCCCTCGGCGTCTCGAGTTCGGCCGGGACTTGAGCCCGCTGACGATCAGCGAGGAGGGCGGGGAGGCACGAGGAGGACTGGTGCTGATCTCGGGCCGGACCGACCCGGCCCGGGCGCTCGCGGACAACGCGGTGCGGGGTCTGCATGCGGTGCTCGTGCTCGGGGCCAACGCCTCCGTGGACCAGGAGGTTTTCCGCCTGCTCGGCACGATTCGCAACGCCGGAGCGGCGTCCGTGCTGGTGACGAGCGCGGCCGGGGACGCCGTGTGGGCGGCCGAGACGGCCCGGGCTCTGCGCCCGGAGGTCGCTCAGGGGTGGGTGTCGCCCGGCCCCAGCGGACTTCCGTTCCGGCCCGTTCTCGAGATCCGGACTGCCTCCCTGGCCGAGCTCGTGCGCGGCAGGAACGTCGACCTCGCGGCGTTGCATGCACGAGCCGGCGCCGCGATGCGCGTGGACCGCGTGGGCGGACTCTCGCTCATGCTCACGCAGCGTATGAGCGACGATGACATCACCGCGCCCAACGTGGTCGCGGTACTCCCAGGGAGCGATCCCGCGCTCAGGGACGAGTACGTGGTCTTTTCTGGTCACATGGACCACGTGGGCATCGGCACCCCCGACCAGAACGGGGACTCGATCTTCAACGGTGCCGATGACGACGCATCGGGAACCGTCGCGGTCGTCGAGATTGCGGAGGCGATGGCGTCGCTTCCCACGCCCCCGCGGCGCTCGATGATGTTCCTGCTCGTGAGCGGTGAGGAGAAGGGTCTCTGGGGGAGCGAGTACTTCTCCGACAACCCGAGCGTGCCCACGGACCGGATGGTGGCGAACTTCAACACCGATATGGTGGGCCGCAACTGGCCCGACACCATCGTCGCGATCGGCAAGGAGCACTCCGACCTGGGCGCGACCCTCGAGCGCGTGAATGCTGCGCGCCCCGAGCTCCGCATGACTGCGATCGACGATCTGTGGCCAGAGGAGCGGTTCTACGAGCGTTCCGATCACTACAACTTCGCGCGGAAGGGCGTGCCGATCCTGTTCTTCTTCAACGGGACGCACGAGGACTACCACGGCAGGGACGACGAGCCGGATCGAATCGACGGCGAGAAAGCTGCGCGGATCGCGAGGCTCGTGTTCTACCTGGGGGCGGAGGTCGCGAATGCCCAGGAGCGGCCCCGCTGGAACCCCGACAGCTACGCCCGGATCGCGACCGACCGCCCGCGCTGAAACGACTCCGGGCGCCCCCTGTCCACTTCGGGGGACGCCCGGACCCTGCAAGGAATAGCCAGCTCAGTTCAGCTCGTCCGACCCCTCGGGGTACGCGCGGAACAGGTGATCGAGCTTGAGGATCCTGAGGATCCGCTCGGTCTGCATCGGCAGGGAGCGCACCCAGACGCTGTCCGTGGGCGCCGACTGGAGGCGCGCGGTCAGGATGAGCGAGAGGTCGCCCACATCGGGACGTTCCAGGCCGGTGAAGTCGAAGACCACATGGCCCGCCTGGGGACGGCCCGCGGCTTCTGTGCCCTGGAGCGTCGCAACGCTTTCGGGAGTCCTTTCCTTCCGGTCGTTTCTCATCGCTGCCTCCCCCTGTTCACGGTTCATCCCCCCCAAGAGGCTCACCTTCTCTTTAATCAAGAGTCGTGCCAGGGGGCGTTCGTTAGCCGAATCCCCCTGCGGAGAGCCGGAGATCCCGCGTTTCGCATGATGGCGGGCCTGCCGGGGCGTCCCCATACGAGGACGGGACCGCATCTGGCCCCGGCCCCCCGCGGGGCGCACTATACCCAGTCCCCCTCAGGGCCCAATCACTGGAGGGCCGAGTGGTATTCCTGACCCGTGCGTTGATGGTGATGGTGGCCGTCGGGTGCGCTTCCGACGTTTCGGCGGCCCAAGAGGCGGCGCAGCGCGCCTACCTCCGGGCGGTTGCGGGCTTCTTCCAGGTATCCGAGACCGAGATCGCCATCCTCGGTCACGGAGGGGACGTAGCGGCGGAGGAGATCCCTGTCGTGCTGTTCATGGCACGCCGCGGCGGTGTCTCGGCGGAAGCCGTGGTCGCGCTCCGCGAGTCCGGCCGCCCCTGGCCCGAGTTGGCACAGCGCTTCGGGGTCGGGGCGAACGCGCTCCACGTGCCGATGTCCGATGCCTCACCGAAGGGCACGCTCGGGCCCGTGTACGAACGATTCCGGATCACACCCATGGACCAGTGGGCGACGCTGCGGCTCGAGAGCGCCGACATCGTTGCCCTCGTGAACGTGCGGGTGCTCTCGCAGGCGCTGGGGGTCGCGCCCGATCAGATCGCCCAGCGCACAGGGACCGTCCCGACATTCGTCGACCTGTACGCGACGTTCCTTCGCTGAGGCTGAATTCCCCCGCGCCATGTGCGGGCGATACACCCTGGCGGCCAGCGCCGACGAGCTCGTCGAGGCGTTCGACGTGCCGCTGCCGACGTTCGACGTCGTGCCGCGCTACAACATCGCGCCGAGTCAGCTCGTGCCGGTCGTGGCGGCCGACCGGCACGGGAAGCGGATGGGCCTGCTCGCGTGGGGGCTCATTCCCGGGTGGGTCGACGAGCCGGGCCAGGGGATCATCAACGCGCGCATCGAGTCGGTCGCCGAGAAGCCGTCCTTCCGCGATGCGATCGAGCGCCGCCGCTGCCTCGTGCCGGCTGATGGCTTCTACGAGTGGAAGCGCGTGAAGGGCGGGAAGATCCCGCACTGGATCCATCCCTCGGCGGGCGGCGTGATCTCGTTCGCCGGCATCTGGGAGCGGTGGAGCCGACCGGGCGCCGAGCCGCGCCACACGTTCGCCATCCTGACGACCGAGGCCAACGCGGATGTTGCCCCCCTACACGATCGTATGCCCGTGATCGTCCCGCCGGGCGATCGAACCGCCTGGCTCGATCGGTCGCTCGACGGGGCGGGTGCGGTGTCGTTGCTACGGCCCACGCCCGACGGCGCGCTGGTGTCCCACGCGGTGTCGCCGCGGGTCAACCGGCCGGCGGAGGACGATGCGGACCTGATCGGGCCGTCACCCGAGGCGCCGTCCCGCCTGGGCTGAAGCGCG
>CAZBCN010000097.1:0-10125 GCA_964490285.1 uncultured Gemmatimonas sp.
CGCTCGCCGACGGCACCGCGACCGTCACCTCGTGGACGCTCGGCCAGACCGCGGGCACGAACAACAACACGCTCCGCGCCACCGCCGCAGGCGTCGCGACCCCGGTCGACTTCACGGCTTCCGCGATCGCGGGTGCCGCGGCGAGCGTCGCGATCAGCACGGGCAACAACCAGAGCGCCACCGTGGCTACAGCCGTCGCGATCGATCCGCGTGTGATCGTGCGGGACCAATTCTCCAACCCCGTCGCGAACGTGGGCGTCACGTTCGCGCTCACGGCAGGAGGTGCGGGCTCGGCGGTCGTGCCGACCACGGCGATCCAGACGCTCGCCGACGGCACCGCGACCGTGACCTCGTGGACCCTCGGTCAGCTCGCGGGCACGAACAACAACACGCTTCAGGCGACGGCCGTCGGCGTCGCGACGCCCGTGTCGTTCACCGCGTCGGCGACGGCGGGGGCCGCGACGAGCGTCGCGATCAGCACAGGCAACAACCAGTCGGCGACGGTTGCCACCGCCGTCGCGATCGACCCACGCGTGATCGTGCGTGACCAGTTCTCGAATCCGGTGCCGAACGTCGGCGTCACGTTCGCGGTCACCGCCGGAGGCACCGGCTCTGCGGTCGTTCCGACCACGGCGATCCAGACGCTGGCCGACGGCACCGCGACCGTGACCTCGTGGACGCTCGGCCAGACCGCAGGAACGAACAACAACACGCTCCGCGCCACCGCCGCGGGCGTCGCGACCCCGGTCGACTTCACCGCTTCGGCGACCGCGGGCGCCGCGGCGAGCGTCGCGATCAGCACCGGTAACAACCAGAGTGCCACCGTGGCGACCGCCGTCGCGATCGATCCCCGCGTGATCGTACGCGATCAGTTCTCGAACCCGGTCCCGAACGTCGGTGTCACGTTCGCCGTGACCGCCGGGGGCACCGGAGCGGCGGTCGTACCGACGACGGCGATCCAGACACTCACCGACGGCACCGCAACCGTCACGTCGTGGACCCTCGGCCAGACAGCCGGCACCAACAACAACACGCTCCGTGCCACCGCAGCGGGCGTCGCGACCCCGGTCGACTTCACCGCATCGGCCGCCGCGGGTGCGGCGGCGAGCGTCGCGATCAGCACGGGCAACAACCAGAGCGCGACGGTCGCCACCGCGGTCGCGATCGACCCGCGCGTGATCGTGCGCGACCAATTCTCGAACCCGGTCGCGAACGTCGGCGTCACGTTTGCGGTGACCGCCGGAGGCACCGGCTCGGCGGTCGTGCCCACGACGGCGATCCAGACGCTCGCGGACGGCACCGCGACCGTAACGTCATGGACACTCGGTCAGACCGCGGGCACGAACAACAATACGCTCCAGGCGACGGCCGCTGGGGTCGCGACGCCCGTGTCGTTCACCGCGTCGGCGACCGCGGGTGCCGCCGCGAGCATCGTCGTGAATGCGGGCAACAATCAGACGGCGACGGTGAGCACAGCGGTGGCCACGGACCCGCAGGCCCTGGTGCGCGACGCGTTCAATAACCCGGTGCCCAATGTGGGCGTCACCTTCGCGGTCACGGGTGGCGGAGGCTCCGTCACAGGCGCGAGTCAGACGACGAATGCGGCGGGGCTTGCGACGGTCACGTCGTGGACCCTCGGCAACACCGCCACCATGGGGACGAATGGCACCTATCAAAACACGCTGTCGGCGACTGCGTCCGGGGTGGGGACCCCGGCCTCATTCACGGGCTTCGCAAGATACTCGTGGGTTACGCATGTGAACCCGATCTGGACAGCGACGCCGAGCTGCACGGGCTGCCACGGGGGTACGAGTGGACTCACCCTGAGTGGCACGGCAGCGGCCAACTACTCGGCGCTGGTCAATGTCAACCCGACGTGCGATGCCTCGCTCGCCGCCTCCGGCTACCGACGGGTGAGCGCGGCCGGCGGAGTGAACGCCGCGGACATCTTCAGCGTGATCATGCGGCTCGTAGACCCCGGTCTGACTTCGGTCGGCACCTGCGGCGACTCGTCCTCACACGGCACCAAGGCTTCGGCTGCGAACCTCACCATCCTCCGCGCCTGGATCCGCAACGGCGCTCCCAACAACTAAGCGGACCGCCGAGAGGTCGAACGACGCGCTCACGCTCGATCGCCATTTCGCGACCGCGGGCTTCGTCATGGTACCGCCGGACGCGCCCTAAGAGCTCAGCCCTACTTCCCCTTCTTCGCGCGCGCCTCCTCCACCTTCTTCTTCTTCCAGTCGCGGTGCTTCGCCATGATCTGCACGACTTCGGGAATGTCGTCGGTGACGGTGAGCCAGCCGAGCTCGTCGGCGTAGATCGTGCCGAGGGGCACCATCTCCGACCGGATCCAGTCGACGAGGCCACCCCAGAACCGCGAACCGAAGAGCACGAGTGGGAACGGATAGACCTTGTGCGTCTGGATGAGCGTGAGCGCCTCGAACAGCTCGTCCAGCGTGCCGAATCCGCCCGGCATGCACACGTAGCCCATCGAGTACTTCACGAACGTCACCTTACGCGCGAAGAAATACCGATACGTGAGCTGATGGCTCTGATAGGAGTTGGGCTTTTGCTCGTGCGAGAGCGTGATGTTCAGACCCACGGAGTGAACGCCCGCCGCGTGCGCTCCCTTGTTGGCGGCCTCCATGATCCCGGGGCCGCCTCCGGTGATCACCGCGCACCCTTCCGCTGCCAGTGCGGCCGCGAGGCGCTCGGTCGCCTGGTAGTACTCGTCGGTGGACGGTAGTCGCGCCGACCCGAAGATCGACACCGCCCATCCGAGATCGCTCAGCTTGTCGAAGCCCTCCGTGAACTCGCTGATGATTCGGAACATCCGCCAGGACTCGTCGCCGCGCAGATCCTCGATCACTGGATGAAATCTCCGAGTTGGGCGCGGCGGCGCCCGCTGATTGGGGCGTGGCGTCCTGGAGGGAGCCGCGTGTCGTGTGCATGATACTGGACCCCTTCAGCGGCGGCGAGCGCCGCGCTCCGCACCCACGCGCCCACGAATCCATGTCGAACACCGACCCCGGCTCGCCTCCCGCCGCCGGCGCCCCTCGGCTCGAGTTGTCTGGTCTGCGGAAGGGCTACGAGGAGGGTGGACGCGTGCACCTCGTGCTCGACGGCGCGAGCGCCCGCATCGCGGCCGGCGAGCGCGTCGCGATCCTCGGGCCGTCGGGATCCGGTAAGTCGACGCTGCTCAACCTGATCTGCGGCATCGACCTCCCCGACGCGGGTGGCGTGAAGATCGGAGACGTGGACCTCACCGCGCTGACGGAGGTCGAGCGCACGCGCTTCCGCCGGAGGCACATCGGCTTCGTCTTCCAGTTCTTCAACCTCCTCCCGACGCTGACCGTTCTGGAGAACCTGCTCCTTCCCCTCGAGCTGAAGGGGCCTGTCCGGAGCGAAGACGAGCAGCATGCGCGCCTCTTGCTGGAACGCGTCGGACTCGCGGACCGCGCGGACGCGTTCCCCGATCGACTCTCGGGTGGCGAGCAGCAACGGGTCGCGCTCGCACGCGCGATCGTGCACGACCCCGAGCTCGTCCTGGCCGACGAGCCGACGGGCAACCTGGACGAAGACATGGCCGCTCGGGTCGCCGATCTGCTCGCCGACCTGGTTCGTGGCGAGCGCGGCACGCTCGTGGCGGTGACGCACTCGCGCGTGCTCGCCGCGCGCATGGATCGCGTCTTGCGGCTGGACCACGGGCGGCTCGTCGAGGACACCCGGTGAGGCTCCTGACGAAGTCGAGCCTCCGCTACCTGCTGCACCACCGCGCGCAGCTGGTGCTCTCGGTGATCGGCGTCGCGCTCGGCGTGGCGGTCGTGCTCTCCGTCGATCTCGCGACGCGGAGCGCGCGCACCGCCTTCCGCATATCGGCCGAGACCGTGTCGGGTCGCGCGACGCATCACATCGCGAGCGACGCGGGCCTGGTCGACCAGAGCCTCCTGCCCCGCCTGCGTACGGAGCTGGGCCTCCGGGCCTCCGCGCCGGTCGTGGAGGGCTTCGCCTCCTCGGCGCTCGTCCCGGGCCAGGCGCTCAAGATCCTCGGCGTCGATCCCTTCTCGGAGGGACCCTTCCGGCCGTTCGTGGTCGGCGGGCCGACGGGGTTGGACGTCGGGGCGTTCGTCACGACCCGCGGTGGCGTGGTCCTCTCGGCGCTCACCGCCGAGCGCGCGGGCCTCGCACCGGGTGACTCGCTTCCCGTGCTCGTGGGCGGCCGAGCCTGGAGCCTGCCGGTGGTGGGCACGGTCGAGCCACGCGACGAGATGTCGCGCGCCGGGCTCTCGGACGTGCTGATCATGGACATCGCGAGCGCGCAGGAGGTGCTCGGACTCGGAAGCGCGCTCACCCGCATCGACCTGCTCGTGCCGGAGGACGCGGACTCGGACGAGCTGCTCGCGCGTGCGCGTGCGATGCTCGCTCCGGGCGAGTCGCTGGCACCCGCGGGCGCCCGCGAGGCGACGATGGCGGGCATGATCGACGCCTTCGATGTGAACCTGACGGCGCTCAGCCTGCTCGCGCTGATCTTCGGCATGTTCCTGATCTACAATGCGGTCACGTTCTCCGTGGTGCAGCGCCGGACGCTCCTCGGGCGACTGCGCGCCCTGGGCGTGACGCGTAACGAGATCTTGAAGATGATCCTCGCCGAGGCCGCCTGGATCGGCGTCGCTGGTTCGGCGATCGGCCTCGCTGGTGGAGTGGTGCTCGGGCGTGGGCTCGTTCGCCTCGTCACGCGCACGATCAACGACCTCTACTTCGCGGTGTCCGTCGAGCGCATGCCGGTGGAGCCGATGCTCGTCGCGAAGGCCGCGGCGCTGGGTCTCGGTGCCACCATCCTCGCCTCGCTCCCCGCGGCGCTCGAGGCGGCCTCCGCCGAACCGCGCCTCGCGATGCTTCGCTCCGTGAGCGAGGCGAAGGCGCGACGCGCGATCCCCCGAGCGGCCGCCCTGGGCGCCGGCAGCGTGGCCGCTGGCTCGCTTCTCGTGCTCGTCCCGACCCGCAGCCTCGCCGTCAGCTTCGTCGCGCTCTTTCTCGTGGTTGGGGGGCTCGCGCTCCTCACCCCCGCCGGCGCGCTCCTCGGCATGCGCGTCGCGCGACCGCTCCTCGGGCGCCTCTCGGGGTCGCTCGGGCTCATCGCGGCGCGGGGGGTCGGCCGCTCTCTGAGCCGAACGGGACCGGCGATCGCGGCGCTCGCCGTCGCGGTATCCGTCACCGTCGGGCTCGGCGTGATGATCGAGAGCTTCCGCGGGACACTCTCCCGGTGGCTCGACGCGACCCTGCAGGCGGACATATACGTCTCCCTCCCCAGCCCCACAGCCTCACGCGCCTCGGGGACGCTCACGCCGGAAACGGTCGCTTCGTTCGTGGCACACCCGGCGGTCGAGGGCCACAGCACGTACCGCGGCGTCGACATCCTCGAGAGCGCGGGGGCGTTCCGGCTCGTGGCGCTCGCGCTCGATCCGCGCGGCGAGGAGACGTTCGATTTCCTCGACGGCGACGCCGACGCGATCATGCGCCGTTTCCGGGCCGGGGAGGGCGCGCTCGTCTCCGAGCCCTTCTCATTCCGCCGAGGAATCGGCGTGGGCGAAGTCGTGGACGTGCCTACGCCCGCCGGCCGCCAACCCCTCGTCGTCCTCGGCGTCTTCTACGACTACGGGTCGGACCAGGGCGCGGTGATCGTGAGCCGCACTCTCTACGATCGCTACTTCGACGACATCGGCGTGACGTCGCTCGCGCTCTTTCTGAGGCCCGGGGCCGACTCCGAGGAGGTGGTGCGAGACCTGCTCGCGCTGGTGCCCCCGGGGAGAACCGTCATCGCGCGCACCAACGACGTGCTCCGGAGCGCATCTCTCGATGTCTTCGACCGCACGTTTCAGGTGACCGGCGTCCTGCGCCTGCTCGCGTTCGTGGTCGCGTTCGTGGGCGTGCTCAGCGCGCTCATGGCACTCGAGCTGGAGCGCGCGCGCGAGCTCGGCGTGATGCGGGCGTGGGGCCTCGAGCCCGGAGAGCTGCGCCGACTCGTGCTCACGCAGACCGGCCTCATGGGGCTCGTTTCGGGAGCGCTCGCGGTGCCGATGGGCCTAGCGCTCTCCGTGATCATGATCTTCGTGATCAACAAGCGCTCGTTCGGCTGGACGCTCCAGATGCAGGTCGGACCGATGGTGCTCGCGGAGGCACTCGCCCTTGCGCTCGTCGCGGCGCTCCTCGCTGGCGTGTACCCTGCCTGGCGCATGGCGCGCACGTCTCCCGCCGTGGCGCTGCGCGGAGAATGAGGCGCGCCGGGTCGTGCGCCGCCCTGGCGTGTCTGCTCATGCTGGCCGTCGTAGCGTGCGGCGATGACAACCGTGCCTCCGAGCCGCGTCTCTCTCTCGCCGAGACGCTGGCGGACACGGACACGGCCGGATACGAGCGCGCGCTCGTACCCCGCGACTTCGCCTTCCCCACCGACCACGGACCCCACCCCGGGTTCCGCACCGAGTGGTGGTACGTCACGGGCAACCTCACCTCGACTTCGCGGCTCGGCCGAAGCGACGATTTCGGCTTCCAGCTCACGATCTTCCGGAGCGCGCTCTCGCCCCGCGCACCGGAGGCCCAGTCGGAGTGGGCCACCAACCAGGCCTACATGGCACACTTCACGGTGACCGACGTCGCCGGCGGACGTTTCCATGCGTTCGAGCGCTTCGCACGCGGGGCCATGGACCTGGCTGGCGCGACCGCGGATCCGCTCAGGATCTGGCTGGAGAACTGGACGATCCAGGGCGCGCCGACGCTGCCCAGCGGGTTCCCGCTCCGCCTGAGCGCGGTAGAGGACGGCATCGCGCTCGATCTCCGCCTCGACACGGGAAAGCCCGCCGTGCTGCACGGCGACGGAGGTCTCAGCCAGAAGGGTCCCGAACCCGGGAACGCTTCCTACTACTACTCCCATACGCGGATGCCCGCGGAAGGCACCCTGGCACTCGGCGGCGACACGCTCAGCGTGAGCGGGCTGGCGTGGCTCGACCGCGAGTGGAGCACATCGGCCCTGTCGGCAGGTCAGGTCGGCTGGGACTGGGTCGCACTCCAGCTCGACGACGGCTGGGACCTGATGGCCTACCGACTCCGGCGCGCGGACGGAAGCACGGACGAATGGAGCGAAGCCACGCTCGTGGATCCGGCCGGTGTCGCCACACGGCTCACGTGGGGCTCGGGGATCTCGATCGAGAGCACGGGCACGTGGACGTCCCCGGTCGACGGAGCCGTTTATCCCTCCGGCTGGAGCATCTCGGTGCCCATGCGCGGGTGGAACCTCGCGGTCGAGCCGCGTATCCCGGATCAGGAGCTCGACCTGGCCTTCCGTTACTGGGAGGGCGCGGTCGCCGTGCGCGGCACGGGCGAGGGCGGTGCCGACGTCACGGGTCGCGGCTACGTCGAGCTCACCGGATACGCTGGCGAGGCGCCGAGTCGCTAGCGCCTAGGCCGCCAGGAATCCCTCGAGCCGCTCCCGAATGATCGCTCGAGCCTCTGCCATGATGCGGTCGACGAGCTCTTTGCACGTCGGAATGTCATGGATCAGGCCCGCGACCATGCCACAGCTCCACACACCCGCGTCGAGATCGCCTTCCTGGAGGACCTTCCTCCCCATCTGGCCCGCCACGAGATGTCGGATGTCCTCGATCGTGACGGCGGCGCCCTTCTCCCGCTCGATGCGCAGCACTTCCTCGACGGCGGCGTTCGTCATCACCCGCTCGGTGTTTTTCAGCGGCCGCATGACGAGCCGCGTCTGGAGCTCGTCCGCCTCCACGAGCGCACGCTTCACGTTCTCGTGCACGGGCGCCTCCTTCGTGGCGATGAAGCGCGTGCCCATGTTCATGCCGTCGGCTCCGAGCGCCAGGGATGCCACGAGGCTGCGGCCGTCCGCCATGCCGCCCGACGCCACGAACGGAATCGTCAGCTCCTCGGCCGCGCGGGGAAGCAGAATCATGTTCGGGATGTCGTCCTCGCCCGGATGGCCACCGCACTCGAAGCCGTCGACGCTCGCGGCGTCGCATCCGATCCGTTCGGCCTTGAGCGCGTGCCTCACGGACGTGCACTTGTGGATCACCTTGATGCCCGCGGCCTTCAGGCCCGGCAGGAACGGCTCGGGGTTCCGGCCCGCGGTCTCGACGATCTTCACACCGCTCTCGATGATGACACGCGCATAGTCGGCGTACGGCACGTCGCGGAACGCGGGCAAGATCGTGAGGTTCACGCCGAAGGGCCGGTCGGTCATGTCGCGACACCGGGCGATCTCCCTGGCGAGATCTTCGGGCGTGGGCTGCGTGAGCCCCGTGATGATGCCGAGCGCGCCCGCGTTCGAGACGGCGGAGGCGAGTTCGGCGTAGCCGACGTAGTGCATCCCGCCCTGGATGATGGGATGCTCGATTCCGAACAGCTCCGTGATGCGTGTCTTCATGGCTTCGCCCGTCCCTTGCCCGAGACCGTCGCGTTCAGGGCCACAACATCCGCCAGTCCGTCGAGTACTCGGCGTCGCCCCAGGCGATGCGGATCGTGCCGGCGGGCACCTCGCCGTTTTCCTGCGGGAAGTCCGGCTCGATCGTGATGGTGAGGCTCTGGATCGCCTCGGCGAGCGCACGGCGACGGACTGGAGTGCGCCCGAAGTCGCGCGTGGGATCATAGTCCGTCCCCCATTGACGCGTTTGCTCGCTCACGATGAGCTCGCCGCCGTCGATCCGCGGCAGCAAGAAGAGCGTATATTCTCCGCGCGGCAGCTCGAGGTCGCCGATGCGCATGTCGACGTCGAGCGCGAGGCTCGTCGCCCAGTTCGCCCCGAGGCGCCAGACCTCACCGTACGGGACGAGATCGCCGAAAATCGTGCGGCCGCGCGCGTGGGGCTGGCCGTAGTCGATGATCATGCGGGACGGTCCCGAGTGCGCGGGGGTGCCGGTGAACCACCCCCAATCGGGCCCGCGGGTGAGGAGGAAGCGGCCGTCGAAGGCGACGCTCGTCGTGACGCGGCCGCTCGGTGCGACGTTCGGTCGAGGGGAAGGCTGCTGGGCCCGGAGAGACGTCGCGAACGCGAACGGTGCCAAGACCAGCAGCACAGCGCGCCGGAATCGAAGAGACATGCGGATCTCCTTGGGAGAGGCCGGATGATCGTGACGCCACTTTCATTTCGCAAGTGATTTCCCTAGGCTGAACACCATGAAGGGTCCGAAACGTTCAGCCTGCCCGATCTCGTTCTCCCTGGATCTCCTCGGCGACCGGTGGTCGCTCCTCATCCTTCGCGACCTGGTGTTTCGCGAGCGCCGACATTTCCAGGAGTTCCTCGAGTCCCCCGAAGGGATCGCCACCAACGTGCTGGCCGACCGCCTGGAGCGGCTGGAGCTGCACGGAATCATCAGGAAGGAACGTGACCCGGACGACCGGAGGAGGAACGTGTACTCCCTCACGGACGCGGGGCTCGACCTGGTGCCCATCCTCGTGGAGCTGACGATCTGGGGCGCCAAACACGACCCCGAGAGTGCCTACCCGCGGGAGCGCCTCGCCCTGTTCGAGGGCGATCGGGAGGGCACCATCCGTCATTTTCGGAGCAAGGCATCCGCCCCGGCCCGAACGGGTGCCGGGCCCGGGGTCCCCGCCGACTGACGTCGAGGTTACCCATCCGGGACCGGGGGCCGTAGATTGGTGGCATAGGACCTCGACCCGGGCGTTCCCGCGCCCTCGGCATCGAGGTCCTTCGTCGCTCGGTACCCAGCGCCAATCGTTCGGACGAGGATCGCACAATGGATCGGAAGTGGGTCTATCTCTTCTCGGAGCTCGAGGCCGCCGAAGCCACCGTTTCCGACTGGGAGGGCGTGCGCGCGCTGCTCGGCGGCAAGGGCGCCAACCTCGCGGAGATGTCTCGCATCGGCGTGCCCGTACCGCCCGGCTTCACGGTCACGACCGAGGCGTGCATCGCCTACCTGGCCCACGAGGGTCACTTCCCGCCTGACATCTGGGAGCAGGAGATCGCGGCGCTGAAGGCCATCGAGATGGAGACCGGCAAAGCGTTCGGCAACCCGAAGAATCCGCTCCTCGTGTCCTGCCGCTCGGGCGCCAAGTTCTCGATGCCCGGCATGATGGACACGATCCTGAACCTCG
>CAZBCN010000098.1:0-9921 GCA_964490285.1 uncultured Gemmatimonas sp.
ACACCGTCGGGACCCGATCGAGCCAGGTGGGCCTCTGGGGGGCCGCTAGGGGGGTGCCGCCCCGGCGCTCCGCACGTACTTTGCCAGCCTTCCGTGTACCAACGGAAGCACCACTCGGCGGGAAAACGACTAGGGAGAGGGCAACATGATTGGGTTTTTCAACCGTCACGCCTCGCAGGTCATCGGGTCCGCGCTCGCTCTACAGCTGGCGTTGCTCGCCGGGCCCGCCGCGGCGCAGGAGCGCGGCAACCCCTACGGCGAGTGGCGCTACTGGGGCGCGGACGCCGGGAGCACCCGCTACTCTCCGCTGGAGCAGATCAACGCGGACAACTTCGAGTCCCTCGAAGTCGCCTGGACGTTCCGGGGCGACAACTTCGGCCCCGAGCCCCTCTACATCAACCGGGCAACGCCGATCTACGCCGCCGGGAAGCTCTTCACCGTCATCGGGCTCCGCCGGACCGCCGTTGCGATCGACCCGGCGACGGGTGAGACGCTCTGGACCTACCGCGAGCCGCACACCACCCGGTGGGCTCGATCTTCCCGACAGGACGCCGGAAAGGGCGTCGCGTACGCCGAGGTGGACGGGCGTGGGGTCATCTACCTCGTGACGCCTGGCTTCTTCCTGCACGCCCTGGACGCCGAAACCGGCCTGCCCCTGGAGGGGTTCGGCAGGCCCGTCCCGGTCCCGGGCTTCGGGGAGCACGGCACGGTGGACTTGCTCGCGGACCTGGGGCACCCATACGACCCCGAGAGAGGCATCCCGCCCGAGGTCGGCTACATCACCAACACCTCCCCGCCGATCGTGGTGGGTGGAGTGGTGGTGGTCGGCAACTCGAACCTCACGGGTCGCCTCGATCCGCGCAGAGAGAACGTCCCGGGGGACATCGTCGCCTATGACGCGCGCACGGGCGCGTTCCGCTGGAAGTTCAACGTGATTCCACGGCCTGGGGAATTCGGGCACGAGACGTGGGAGAACGACGCTTGGGAGTGGAGCGGAAACATCAACACCTGGCCTCCGCTCTCCGCCGACCTCGAGCGCGGCATCGTGTACGTGACCACGGACGCTCCGACCAACGACTACTTCGGCGGGCACCGGCCCGGGGACAACCTCTTCGGTAACAGCGTCATCGCGATCGACGTTCGCACGGGCCAGCGCCTCTGGCATTTCCAGGCGATCCATCACGACATCTGGGACCGGGACTTCCCGCACCCACCCCAACTGATCGACGTGACGGTCGATGGTCGCGAGATCCCGGCCCTCGTTCAGACGTCCAAGCAGGCGTTCGTGTACGCGTTCAACCGCGTGACCGGCGAGCCGATCTGGCCGATCATCGAGAGGCCGGTCCCGCAGTCCCGGGTTCCGACGGAGCGCACGTCCCCCACGCAGCCGCACCCGACCCGACCCGCGCCCTACGAGATGCACGGGCTCACCGACGACGACATCGTCGACTTCACGCCGGAGCTCCGGCGCAGGGCGATGGAGATGCTCTCACGGTGGGAGTACGGCCCGTCCCTCTTCGTGCCGCCGCTGCACAACGCGAATGCCGAAGGGAAGCTCGGAGCCCTCTTCTGCCCGTCCGCGGGTGGGGGTACCAACATCCCGGGTGGGACCGTCGCGGACCCCGAGAGCGGCATCATCTATACGGCGTCCGTGAAGTCGTGTAGTGACTTCACGCTGGTTCCGGGCGTGGAGCGAGATGCCGAGCTGAGGAATCAGTCCGGGCGGACGCCGGTCGAATGGACGCACGCGCCGGCCGAACCGGGTCTCGGCACGATCCAGGGAATCCCGATCTTCAAGCCGCCCTACGGACGCATTACCGCGATCGACATGAACACGGGCGAGATCCTCTGGTGGATCCCGAATGGGGACACTCCGGACCGCATCGCGAATCACCCGCTCTTGCAGGGAGTCACCCTGCCCAACACGGGGGCGCCGAGCCACGCCACGGCGTTCGTGACCAAGACACTCCTCATCTACGGGGAGGGTCGCGGCGGACGGCCTCTGATGCACGCCGTCGACAAGCGCACCGGCGAGCGTCTCGGGACCATCGAGCTCCCGGCCACGACGGACACGGCTCCGATGACCTACATGCATGACGGGGTGCAGTACATCCTGATCTCCGTCTCGGACGACAACCTGCCGGGCTCGTTCGTCGCCCTGCGAGTCCCCTGACCTCCATGAACAACCGAGGAGAAGCGATGCGACGACTCGTACCCACCGCGCTCGCCCCGCTGGCCATGGCGCTGGCGCTCGCCGCCCCCGACGCGTCCAGCGCCCAGGCTCGATCGGGGAGTGGGGAGATCCGGATCACGCCGTTCACCGGCGCCGGCGTGCAGATCGAGTACGGTGCCACCGTCATCCACGTGGATCCGTGGAGCCGCGGAGACTACTCGGGCGCCAAGCCCGCCGACCTGATCCTGATCACCGACACACCGAACGACCACCTCGATCCGCCGCTCATCGCCCGCCTACGCAAGCCGGGTGCCCCCGTGGTGCTCTCGGACTCGCCGGAGGGGGCCCGCGACGAAGGGTCCCGTGAGCGCCTGCTCCAGGTCCCGAGCGGGATCGTGATGGACAATGGCGATCGAAGGACGCTGGCCGGGGTCGACGTCGAGGCCGTCCCCATGTACGACATCCTCCCGGGGGATCCATTCCACGCGAAGGGGGAGGGAAACGGCTACATCCTCACCCTGGGGGACACGCGGATCTATCTCGCCGGCGTGACGGAGTGCGTGCCCGAGATGCGGAACATTCGGGACATCGATATCGCGTTCATACCCCTGAACCTTCCGCACGGAAGAATGGAGCCGTTGGTGGCCGCGGAGTGCGTCAAGATGATTCGGCCGACGGTGGTGTATCCCTACCATTACCGAGAGCTTCCCATCGACGCGTTCGTGACCGCTCTGAGGGGAGAGGCCGACATCGAGGTTCGGGTACACGACTGGTATCCACCCGCCCGCTGACGCGGGCGACCACTAGCCGCAGAGCTATCGGCGGCGGGAGGCGTCCATGCGTTTCGAAGCTGGCGGCCTGAAGCGGGCGTGGCCTCGTGCGACCCTCGTCTCCTCATGCATCTTGGCAGCCGTGGGCTGCGCCAGCGCGGCGCCCGGCACCGGGGACCCGGCGCCACGCGACCCAGCAGCCTCGTCCGAGGCCGCCCTCGAGGTCCTGACCGGGGACGAGCTCCGGGCTACCGGCATCGGCAACGTGTATGACGCCGTGCGGAGGCTACGTCCGCTGTGGCTGCAAGCACGGGCGGGGGCCGCATCCGCCGTGGGTCCGCGAGGGGGGGCGATGGCGGTCGTCTATCTCGCCGGCGTCCCCCACGGGACTCTCCAAACCCTTCGCACCATGAATGTGGACCAGGTGCGCCGCATCGAGTTCATCAACGCCCGGGACGCCACGACGCGCTTCGGAACGGGTCACACCGGCGGCGTGATCATGGTGGACCTCGATCGCTGAATAGCGGCCGGGCCGCAGGAGAAAAAGAAACGGGCCCGGCCGGAGGCCGGGCCCGTTCTTCACGTCTTGCCGCTGGCGCGCTACCTGCCCGCCTGGGCGATCGGAGTCGCCGCCCGCCGCGCCTGCATCTCCTCGAACTGCTCGTCCGTCAAGTTGGTGATGTTGACCCACATGTGGTTCATCTCGTCGGGGCCCCTGCGCCCGAACACCACCCACTGATTCGGGTCGGGGTTGAGGGGGTTGTCCGACGTATTGTCGAAGACACTGCTGAACAGCAGCACCGTCCCGCGGGGGAGGAGCGGCTTCGCGTCCTCGGTCCACTCGTACCCGAGCTGCCAGATGTGCTTGTAGTCCTCCACCTTGCCGAGCATCTCACGACGCCCGTCCGGGTAGATCGCCTCCATCGACATCTCCTTGCCCCGCGTGTGCATGTGGGGCCGGAAGCTGCTGATGAGCGTCGGCTCCTGCAGCACGTGTACGCCCTGCAGCACCTGGTAGCCGTTCGGCGGAATCAGGATGTCGTTGGCGCGATTCATCGGCCGGTCGTAGCTGTTGTGGCCGTCGACCCGGAAGAGCACCTCGCCCTCGGTCGCCAGCTCGGGAGTCTCCCCCCGCGGCATGAACCAGATGCCAACCTCTACGACATCGTTCGGCACGTCCTCTTCCACGTGGAGCGACGAGTAGTGGATGTTCCAATCCACCACGCCTTCGCCGGCCGGAATCTTCATGCCGACGCCCGCGGGGAAAACTTCGTAGCCCTTGCCGACGCCGTAGTGCGCTAGCCCGACGCCACCCCGCATCCCCTGGTCACTCGGGAAGGAGACACTGGCGTGCCCGTGATGGGCCACCTTGAGGCCATTGGGATACGCGGGCTTGAACTCGTACGCCATCATCCAGCGCTCTTCGCCGAGCGGCTCCCACTTCACGAGCGGGTTCCACCACTGGTCCTGGCCGCGAGCCGGAACCGTGTAGGGCGTGGACTTGATCACCAGGTCCGGCGGCCGTCCGATGAGGACCTCGGCCTGCCACGCGCCTCCTTCGGGGAGCACCGGTGGCGGCGGAAGGTCCCGATCGTCTCCTCGGGGCGCCCCCGCGTCCACCCAGCGGACGATCGTCGCGATCTCGTCCTCGCTGAGCGATACGTCGTTCGCGAAGCTCTGGATCCCGACGGTCCGCTCGACGTGGTAGGGCGGCATCTGCCTGTTCGCGACCCGATAGCCGATCGCACGCGCGTAGCGGCGGGCGTCCTCGTAGGTCAGGAGGGACATCGGCGCGAACGACCCCTCGCGATGGCAAGTGACGCAGTTCTCGTACAGGATCGGCGCCACGTCCCTCGCGAACGTGACTTCCTGGGTCGAGGCGGGCTCCGCCAGCACCAGGACGGCCCCGGCGGCAAGAGCAGTGACCCCCCACCCCGCGAACACGCCTCCTAGGTCCCTCTTCATCGGCTCACTCCTTCCTTCCGTAGAAGGATTGCGGTGACTGCAAACATCGCTTCCAGCCCGGGCACCCGCGTAGCAACTAACCTAATTGGTCACGCTGACTCTGAGGTAGGCATTCGTCCAGCAGCAGTGGAACTCGAAGTTGGCCGTCTGGTCGAGCGACTGGAATAGTAGCTCGTACTCGCCCGGCTCGCTGAACGTGGCGCTCGTCGTGGCGACCCCCCGCTGCCCACTGATGGGGACCACCTGCTCGGCCGGGCTGAACGTCACCTGGCCGGGGCCTTTGTACTTGACCCACCCCGCCCACATCTCCTCCTCGAACGGGTGCTCGATGAAGACGTTCAAGCCGACCGGTTGGCCGACACGCCCCGTCACCACCGGCCCGATGCTCCCGTGGCGGCCCTGGAAGCCCTCGCCATTCTCCGTGAAGCGGAGGATGGGGGCCAGCTCTCCCATGCCGCCCGAGCGAGGCTCGTCGAGGATATAGGCCGGGTTGATCGTACCCGGCGTGCGGAGCGCCTCGCCATCCTCCCGCTGCAGCGTCCACCAGATCTGATCTTCCTGGCTGAAATCCGCCGGCACCCTGACGGTGAACGCGCACCAGTAGCGGCGGAATCTCGACCTGAATGGGGAGCTCGGCGACATCCCCGGCACGGGGGTGAAATGCGTCGGCTGATGCCCGTCGTACTGACTCGGCTCGATGACATTCCGCTCCCCGAGCGGGATGTCGAGGGCCTCGTCCATGTTCAGGTTGAAGTACCCGAAGCAGATCTCGTAGGTACCGTCGGCGTTCCGATACCAGCCCTCGTAAATCGGAATGACCGGTTGGGAGTGCGCGCGCAACACCTGCTCGGTGAAGAAGCGCTTCTCGAACGGAATGCGCTGTGCCTGGAGGGGCCCCGCCGCAGCTGCCAGAAGGCCGAGCGCGAGCCCCGAGCGCACCATGCGGTGGGCGACCTTTCCTTCCTGCCTGATTCCCAACGCCATTCCCTACCTCCGTGTACGCCAGCCGTCCCCGGGGGCTGGGCTCGTGCGCCCGACTCCCGGGGACGGGGGGAAAAAGACACCTCAACAAGGACCCGCTGCTGTCCTCTACTGTTGTTGCTGTTGCTCGGTGACCCGCCGTTCTCTCTGGCTCTTGAGGAACTCGAAATCCTCGTCGGAGAGGTACGTCGTTCCGATCCACATGTGGGACATTTCGTCGCCGGTGCGGCGCCCGAAGATCACCCACTGGTCCGGGTCCGGGTTCACTGGATTGTTCGCCGTGTTGTCGTACCACGCAGTGACCAAGAGCACGGTGCCCTTGGGCAGGAGGGGCATCACGTCGTCCTCGAACAGGTAGGTGATGTGCCAGTGGCTGTTCCAGTTGACCCGGCACAGGATCTCGGTGTGCCCGTCCGGGAACACGGCTTCGAGCTGCTGGGCCGAACCGCGGAAGTGCATGTGCCCCCGGCAGCTGTGGAGCCGGGTGTTCTGGTCGAGCACCTGGATCCCCTGCGTGGTCAGGCGGCCGTGGGGAGGAATGACCAACTGCTGCATCGTGTAGGTCTCCCCATCGATCGTCGCCGAGCGTTGCGAGTCCCACTGCACGTCGCCCTCGGTGGCGAAGCGAGGCGTCTCGCCCTCCGGGTAGAACCAAAGTCCCACCTCGACGACGTCGCCCTCGACCGGCTCACCGTAGGGGTAGTAGTGGATATTGAAGCTGACCTGGTCTCCGTTGGCGATCCGCTGCCCCGTGTTGGCAGGATAGATGTCGTAGGGCTTGCCGATGCCGAAGTTGGTGAACCCGCTCCCGCGCTCCTCACCCGCCGGAACCAGGTTCGTGTTCGCGTGATGCACGACCTTTCTGCCCTGCGGATAGGACGGCTTGGTCTCGTTCGCGAGGATCCAGCGCGGTCCATCGAGTCCTTCGATCGTCACCGTGGGAGTCCACCAGTTGTCGAGGCCTTCGGCGCCCATGCTGAACGGCGTCGACCGGAAGACGAAGTCCGGCGGACGACCGAACTCGGCTTCGAGGCGCCACTCGTCCCCCGCGGGGACCTCGGGCGGTGTCGGAGCCCGAGACAGATCGCCGCTCGGCGCTCCCGCGTCCACCCACTGCACGACGGCCTGGATCTCCGCGTCCGAGAGCGAGATGTCATTCTTGAACTGCTGGATTCCGACGCCGCGGTCGATGTGCCACGGCGGCATCTCCCTCGACGCGACCATCGTCCGGATGCGCGCGGCGTACCGGCGCGCGGTCTGGTAGTCGAGCAGCGACATCGGGCCGATGCCCTCGGGCTGGTGGCACTCCACGCAGCTCCGGTACACGATCGGCGCGACATCGTCGGCCCACGTGACCGGTGCGGCGTTCGGCGCCGTAGCCGACGCGACCTGCGTGACCTGCGCGGATGCGGGCGCGTGGAGGCCAACCAAGAGCGCCGCAACTACGAGGGCGCCGGAGCCACGCAAGGCTCTTTGCATGAAGCTACCCATGGTGTACTTCCCCTTTCGGCTACGGGGTGACCGTGACCCTCACATATGCATTCGAGAAACAGCAGTGCTGCACCAACGCGGCGAGCGACTGGAGCGAAGTGACGCGCACCATGTACTCGCCGGGCTCACTGAACGTTGCGGTCGTCGCGAACTCACCACCCGCCCCCTCGACCCGACCCTGCTGCGGTGAGAAGGCCACGGCCGCCGGCCCTTGGTGGCTATACCAGAACACGAGGTGCGGCTGACCCGTCAGCGGCCTCACCCACGTGCTCAGGGGTAGCGGGACCCCTACTCGCGCAGTCCGCGGGCCGGCCACAGGTCCATCCTGACCCCTCCCCTCCGGGCCCGACGCATCGACCTTGATGCCTGGCGCCTCCGGTGCGCTCGTGGTCGCGCGGATGTTCTCGATGCCGTAGGCGGAGTTCCGCACGCGCCCCGGGACCTTCACCGTCATGCCCTTGTAGCGGAGCGTCCAGACCAGGTCTCCCGTGAAGTCTCCCGGAACGTTCACGGTGAAGACCGACTCGTGTCGGTAGTGCCGTTGCTCCGCCTCGCGGCTGCGCGGCGGCGCCGCCATGAAGAACGTCGGCTGCATCCCGTTGTACTGGGCCGGCTCGAGGAAGTTGTCCGGACCGATCGGGATGTAGAACGTCTCCTCGAAGTTCATGTTGAAGTAGCCGAAGTTCAGACCGAAGGTGCCGTCCGGATTCGGGTACCATCCCTCGAAGACCGGAATGAGCGGCTGGCCTCGGTCGCGGAGGGTCGTCGCGCTGTAGCTGTTCGGCCAGTCCGACCAATGGTCGGCGAACTGGCGCTCCTGCCCCCCGTAGATGCTGTCTTGGGCTGCCAACGGAGACACGGCCAGCAGTACCCAGAGGCCTGCCCCCATCGAGCCCACTCGCGTCGACCTACTCATCTGGACTCTCACCGTCCTGAAAACGTCATGTCGAACTGTTCTCGGGTACGGCATCGGCCGGGACGAGCGATCGTCCCGGCCGATGCGTTCCGCACCACGTTACCACGTTGATCTCATGACCCCTGCAAGAACGGATTCGAAGTCTTCTCGAGGAACGGAATCGGGATGCACCCGGGTCGATCGGCCCCTGGCGTGAGCGGGTCGTCGATGTCCGTCACGTCCCGGAGCGCCTGACCGTACTGATCGACGGCGTCCCATGCTGGATACGCCCAGCGGATCTTGTCTCCCGCCTGCGTCCCCTGGAGGTAGAGCTCCCTGCGCCGCTCCTCCCAGAGTAAGGTCTGCTGCTCCGCCGGCGTCAGGGCTGCCCACGTGGCGCCCGAGATCGTCGGCAGCGGGAACGCGGCCACGCCGCCCGTGCCGGTCGTCGTGATCGTCGCTGCGAGCCCGGACGTGCTGGTCCGCAGCTGGTTGATGATGGCCAGCGTCTGCGTGGGGTCCACCTCGGCGATCATGAGGCGGGCCTCTCGCCACGTCGCGAACGGAATGGGCGACCCCCGCGCCGTGTATTTCGTCTGCCGCCGCATGGGGAAGAGGCCGCGGCCGTCCAGATCCGTGGGTGAGGTGGAGATCGTGATCCTCACCCTCGGATCCAAGACGCCTCCGCTGGTGCCCTGGAGGAGGGTCCCATTCGGCGCGATCCGCAGGTCCACCCAGTCCCGGTGCGGATACATCGACTTGGACGTCTGCGTGTCGAAGATCCTGTTCCTGCGCCGCGCGGGATTGGAGTCGTAGGTCGCGTTCAACTGGAACCCTGCCGTGACCAGAGACGCGTCGGCGATGACGTCGGCGGCGGCCCCGCCCGAGTACTGCCATTGATAGAGCCGGGCCCTGGCGCGCCCGACACGCGCTGCGTTCACGACCGCCGCGGCCTCGACCGCCCGCGCGCCGGTCACGGTGAGCCCTTTGGTGATGGCCTCGGTGAACTTGACCTCCGCCGTGTCGTACGCCGCCTCACGCGTGACCAAGGGGCCCGCGTCGAAGGTCACCGCGCAGAACTGTTCGGCGAGCAGCTGAATCGAGTAGCCTTCGTAGAGGCGCGCCTTCGCGATCAGGAAGGTCGTGTCCGGCAGCGTCGTCGGAGTGAAGTTCATCGCGCGGATGAACTCGACCGCCCTCCGCGCGTTCTGCCGCGGCACTTGCATGGGCGTCCAGAGCGGGCCGGTGCCCGACGCACACGGGTCGGCGTAGACGCCGACCAGCTGCGACCGGAGTCCGGAGAGCGCGTCCGGCCTGCTCTGGCTCGAGTTCTGAGACTCCTCGAACCACTGGCCAGGGAATCGCATGTAGTCCACGAATCCGCACTCGAAGTCACCCACGATGGACGTGACCAACACCTCGGCCAACAGGGGATCGCGCAGGACGTCCTCGGTCAGGTTCCCAGGCAGATCCACTTCCAGGAGGCTCTCGCACGCGCCCAACGAGAGACCGAAGAACACCGCCGCGAGGGCGCCGCAACGCGGCGCCTTCCGGCGAACCTTCACACGGGACATCTCTCGAGCACTTCCGCACGTCGTGGCCATTAGAACGTCACCCCCAAGCGGATGGTCCACTGGGGAATCGGC
>CAZBCN010000099.1:0-9442 GCA_964490285.1 uncultured Gemmatimonas sp.
GGGTCAGCGTCGGTGGCACTACCAGATGGTGCACCACGACATCTGGAACTACGACACGCCCACCGCGCCGATCTTGATGGACGTGACCGTGAACGGCCGTCCCATCAAGGGCATCTTCCAGGCGACCAAGCAGGCGTTCCTATATTCGCTGGACCGGGCAACAGGCCAGCCGATCTGGCCGGTCGAGGAGCGTCCGGTCCCGCAGTCGCGTGTGCCGGGCGAGAAGCTGGCGGCGACGCAACCGTTCCCGACGCGGCCGGCGCCGTTCGACCTCCAGGGCCGCACCGAAGCCCACCTGATCGACTACACGCCGGAGATTCGGGCGCGGGCACTCCAGATCGCGCGCGACAACAACCTGCTCGTACCGCTCTTCAATCCTCCGACGACGACCAACGACCCGGCGGGTCCGGCTCGCGTGTGCCCCGGTGATACGGGCGGCGTGAACATCACCGGCCCGGCCGTCGCGGATCCCGTCCGCGGCGTGATCTACATCACGTCGCACAGCGGCTGCTCGAACCTCTCGGTCATGCCGGCGAGCGAGTCTCCGCTCGACGGCCCCGAGCAGACCGGCACCACGTACTCCGATTGGAGCGCAGGCAGGGGCCAGGCACCCGCCGGTGGTGGGGGCGCGGGCGGTGGTCGCGGCGGCAGGGGCGGTGGCCTCACCGTCGACGGGCTCGACCTCTTCAAGGGACCGGTCGGCCGCATCAGCGCGATCGACCTGAACACCGGCGAGTACCTGTGGGTGATCCCACACGGCGACGCGCCGCAGGCACAGCAGGACGCGATCCGTAACCATCCGCTGCTCCAGGGCGTCCCGAACATCGACGCCATCGCGAACCGCGGCCGGCAGGGACACTCGGCGATGGTCGTGTCGCCGAACCTGCTGTTCGCTTCGGGCGTGACCGCGGACAACAGGCCGCACCTCTTCGCGATCGACAAGCAGACGGGGCGTCGGGTGGGTGCGGTCGAGATTCCGGGACCGAGCAGCTACGGCATGTCGAGCTGGGAGCACAACGGACACCAGGTGATTCTGGTCCAGCTCGGGAGCGGGCTCGCGGCGTTCGGTCTGCCCGCGGCGATGCCCGCGGCGGGCGCCGCACACTAGCGGCGTCGACCCGGCTGGTAGTATGGGGCCGCCGCGGTTTGTCCGCGGCGGCCCCTTCGTGTGTCCGGCAGTCGGGCCTGGCCGAACCTCCGCCCGCACCCTATACGTGGTCACGCGGGGATGGGGCTGCCCAGGGCTTCGGTGGGAGGGACGGATGCTTCGACTCGGCGCGTTGCTCGTCCTTCCGGTATCGCTGTGCGTCGCCGGTCCGATTCAGGCTCAGGACGCTCCGCCAACGGTCAACGTCTACTTCGACTGTACCGGACCCGGGTGCGACTTCGATTTCCTGCGTCGTGAAGTGCCGTTCGTCAATTGGATGCGCGACCGCGCGGACGCAGATCTGCACTTTCTCGGAACCTCCCAGGCGACGGGGGGCGGCGGTCGGTTGTTCACGCTGACCTTCTTGGGGCTCGGCGCGTTCCTCGGCGACGATCAGGTGTTGACCTTCAGCACGGCTGGCGACGCGACGGCAGACGAGCAACGCAACGCGCTCGCCGAGCGACTGAAGCTGGGGCTGATTCGCTATGTGCAGGACTCCGACGTAGCGGATCGACTGCGCGTCACTTACGTCGGCGGCTCTACGACGGAGCCGGGTGCTCCGCCAGGCCCGGCGCGCGGAGCGCCGCAGGCCTCGTCCACCCAGGACGACCCGTGGAACTTCTGGACGTTCAGCGTCAACGGGAGCGCCTTCGCAAACGGCGAATCCACGTCGAAGTCCTCCAATTGGTCGGGCCGCTTCTCCGCGAACCGAACCACGGAGGCGTGGAAGATCGACCTCGGACTCAGCGTGTCGCGCAACACGCAGAAGTTCGATGTCGGCTCGGGGAGCACCGCCCGGACGATCCAAGTGAAGCAGGAGGACAAGAGAGCGAGCTCGCTACTCGTCCGGAGCATCGGCACGCGATGGGCGCTGGGCGTCCGCGGCAGCGCCAGCTCGTCCACGCGCTCCAACCAGCGGCTGCGGCTCGCGGTGGAGCCCGGCGTCGAGTTCAACTTCTTCCCCTACGCGGAGTCGAGTCGCAAGTCGCTCACGCTCCAGTACCTCGTCGGCCCGAGCTACTTCCACTACGACGAGCGCACGATCTTCAACCAGACGGTGGAAACGCTGATCCAGCAATCACTCACCGCGGGACTATCGCTCATTCAGCCCTGGGGACGCTGGTCGACGTCGGTTACGGACGCACAATATCTGCATGACCTGGAGCGGTCGAGCGTGACCATATTCGGTAACGTCAACGTGAGGCTCTTCCGGGGCTTCTCGGTCTTCGCGAACGCGAACTACCAGTGGGTCCGGGACCAACTCTACATCGCGGCCGGAACTCTCACGACGGAGCAGATCCTCCTCAGGCAGAGACAGCTCGAGACCAACTATCGGTACTTCTACAACGTGGGCATTCAGTACCGCTTCGGCTCGATCTTCAACAATGTCGTCAACCCGCGCTTCGGCGGGCCGGGCGGCGGCGACGTGATCATCTTCAACTAGAAGATCGCGACCGGGTTGAGCGGCGCCCCCGTGCCGCCCGGCACCGCGAGCGGCGCGGCCACGAGCATGAACTCCCAGCGCCCCTGCTGGGCCGCCACGTCGGCGACGGCCTCGAGGTCCAGATTGTCGAAGAGCCACATCCCCATGGTCACGAGCGTGAGCAGGTGGATGGGCATGGCCACTCCGTCGACACCGGACGGCAGGGCGTCGTTCGTGTAGTCGCTGCCGAGCATGGCGACCCCACGCTCCCTGAGCCATGGTGCGACCGACGCGTCGAGACCGGCCGCGAGGCGCCCGGTCGCCCACGCGCCCTCTTCGGCACGACGAGCCCACCGCCCCGCGCGCACCAACAGGACATCCCCCGGGCCGACGCGTACGCCCGCCTGGCGCTCCCAGGCCTCCAGGTCCTCCACATAGATCGGCGTTCCGGGCTCCAGGTAGTCCACGCCCTTGAGGCGTGCGATGTCCATGAGGATGCCGCGCGTCACCACGCCCTGCTTCGCGTTCGAGATGCCGGGGCGCTGACACCCGTCGCCCCCCGCCACGGAGTCCACGGTCGCGCGCGAGATCCCGTTGTACATGAGCCCGCCGGACGAGTTGTGACAGAGCGCGTCCATGTGGCTGTGCGCGAACCCGTGGTAGGCGATCGTGTACCGGTCGCTCAGGAACGCGCCGGCCGGTGAGCCCAGGATCTCGTGCCCCCAGGGAGAAGTCGCGTCTTCGGCTCGCTCCTTGATGTAGTCGTGCGAGAGCGACACGGAGATACCCTCGGTCACGAGCCGCGCCGCACGCACCCGGTGCTCGGGCGTGATCAAGTTGAGCGTCCCCCGCTCGTCGTCGGCCCCCCAGCGCCCACGGTTGGAGAGCTCGCGCTCCCACTGCTGGATGGTCGCGGCCGTGACGGTCGGGCGGACCTGTGCTTGCAGCGCCGTGAGGGGCGTGACGAGCGCGCCGAGAAAGCCGGCCAGCGCGAGCATCCGAGAGGCCTTCATGGTCCGATCCCTCCGTGTAGTGGTCGACGCCAACATCCGCTCCGCGCGAGCCGGGACGCAAGACAGTGTCTGTCGGCAGGACGGGTGGGGCCGCAGATTCGTCGCGGAGCCGACCGCCCCCTCGAACGAAACGATGCCATGCGCCCGCCACGCCTGACCCTGTCGTCCGCGCTCGCCCTCGCACTCGTTACGAGCTCCGCCGGTTGCGGCGGAGGGGAAACCGGTGGGGCCACGAGGACCGACTGGCCCATGTACCGAGGCGACCTCGCGGGCACGGGCTACTCCGCGCTGGCCGAGATCACGGCCGAGAACGTCGCCGGACTCGGCCGCGCATGGACCTACGCGCTCGGTGCGGACGCGACCACCGGCGGCGACGCACGCCCGCGCAACCCGAACTCTCAGGCGACGCCCATCGTGGTCGGCGAGGTGATGTACGTGCCGGCAGCCGACCGCGTCGTCGCGCTCGACCCGGCCACCGGCGGCGAAATCTGGCGGCACATGGTGGAAGGCGGTGGGCCTTCCCGGCGGGGTGTCGCGTACTGGGCGGGCACGGAAGAGATCCCCGCCCGCATCCTGTTCACATCGGGCTCGCGTCTGCTCGCGATCGACGCCGCGTCGGGAGCGCCCTCCGCGGGGTTCGGGAACGGCGGCGAGGTCGACATCGGTATTCCGTACAACTCGGTGCCGCTCGTCTTCGAGAACGTGGTGGTCGTCGGTGCGAACACACCCCCCGGCGCGAGCGGTGGCATCGGCAACGCGCGCGCCTACGATGCGCGCACGGGTGCGAAGCTCTGGGAGTTCAGCTCGGTCGCTCAGCCGGGCATGGTCGGGCACGACACGTGGGCCGGCGACAGCTGGGTCGGCCGTCTGGGCGGGAACGCATGGCCGTTCTACTTCACGATGGACGAGGAGCTCGGGCTGGTCTACGTGCCCCTCGCCGGTCCGCTCCCGTGGCAGTATGGCGGTGACCGTGGCGGTGCCAACCTGTACGGCAACTCGGTGGTCGCCGTCGACGTGCGCACGGGCGCCTACGCGTGGCACTTCCAGACGATCCATCACGACCTCTGGGACCACGACCCCCCCGCAGCGCCCGTTCTCTTCGACGTCGAGCGCAACGGAGAGACGGTCCGCGGCCTCGGCATCACCACCAAGTCGGGGTACCTCTACCTTCTCGATCGCACTACGGGCGAGCCGCTCTACGGTGTGGAGGAGTGGCCGGTACCGGCGAGCGAGGTGCCGGGCGAGCTCGCGTACCCGACCCAACCCGTCCCCTCACGTCCCCCGCCCATGGCGCGCGTCGCGTATGGACCGGGTGACATCGTGACCGCCGACGACACCACACCCGAGCACGCGGCGGCGTGTAGGGCGCTGGTCGAGAGCGTCGGTGAGGTCGTCAACCAAGGAAGGTTCACGCCTTGGGTATACCGACCCGCAGGCTCGCCTCCCCGAGCGACCCTGCTCTTCCCCGGGCTCACCGGTGGGCCCAACTGGGGCGGCGCCGCGTTCCACCCGGGCACCGGGTATGTGTTCGTGCTCAGCCAGGATGTGGGCTCCTTCGGATGGATGGAGGACGATCCGGACGGCGAGCCCCAGCCCTACACGCGCAACGCGCCTCGTCCCGCCAACTTCGACGTCGCCATGGGCGACCAGCGGTGGCCGTGCCAGAAGCCGCCCTGGGGAAGGATCACGGCTGTCGACGCTTCGACGGGCGAAATCGCGTGGGTGCGGCCCGTCGGGGTCACCGAGGGGCTCCCGCCCGAGAAGCAGAATACCGGCCGCCCCGGCCGAGCCGGCGTCATCGCGACGGCGGGGGGCCTCCTCTTCGTCGCCTCGACCGACGACGACCGCTTCCGCGCGCTCGACGCGGCAACGGGCAACGAGCTCTGGATCGACCAGCTCGAGCAGATGGGCAATGCGAACCCCCTCACCTACCAGGGATCCGACGGACGGCAGTATGTCGGGATCGCAGCGACCGACGTGCTCCTCGCGTACCGGCTCCCGTGATTGCATGCTGTGAGCCAAGGAGGCAGATCCATGGACAAGACCTACACCCGGCGTGACAGCGTGAAGCTCATGGGCGCCGCCGCGCTCGGGGTCGGCCTGGCGGGCCGCGACCGCGCGGGGCCCAGGCGCGCGGCGCGGGCCGAAGACCTGCGCGGTACCTTCGTCATCCTGTCGACGCCGTACACCGAGTCCGGCGCGATCGACTACGAAGACCTCGCGTTCCAGGTCGAGTGGCTCGACCTCGCGGGCTCCAACGGGCTCGTGTGGCCCCAGAACTCGAGCGACTACCCGCGGCTCACGACCGAGGAGATCCGCCGCGGGATGGAGGTCCTGGCTCAGGCGAATCGCGGGCGCGAGATGGCCCTCGTGCTCGGTGTACAGAGGGACAGCACGCAGGAGATGCTCGAGCTCGCGCGCTTCGCCGAGACGCTCGAACCCGACATGATGATCGCGATGCCCCCGAAGGTGGGGACGTCGCTCACGGACTATCGGCGCTACTACGCGGGTCTCGCGGGAGTGACCCGGCGCCCGGTGATGTTGCAGACCCAGCCGAACCTGCCCGGCGTCACGTTCGAGACCGAGTTCATCCTCCAATTGGTGAGGCAGTACCCGCACCTCGGGTATGTGAAGGAAGAGGACGAGCCCGTCTTCGAGCGGATCCAGGCACTGGTGGGCGCGCCCGGCATCCAGCGGGTGTATTCGGCCATGCGGGGAAGGAACTTCGCGTACGACCTGCGGCTCGGCGTCGATGGCCTCGTGAGCGGCATGGCGATGTACGCCGACGTGTTCGCACGGATGTGGGGCGCATACCGTGCGGGAAACTGGGATGAGGTGCGCGACATCCACGCGAAGCTCCTCGTCGTGCTCAACTGCGAGGAGCAGATCCCCGGGGCCGGTCGATACTTCCTGTGGAAGCGGGGCATCTTCCGCACGAGGGTGCAGCGCGGCCGTCAGACCGAGCTCTCCGACGTTCAGCTCGCCGAGGCCGATCACAGCCTCCGCGGGCTCGAGCCCTACATGATCCCGGTCCCGAGCCGCAGGACCTAGTCGGAAGCCGCACGCGCCCGAGCACGCAGCCGCCTCCGCCCCGTCTCCATGTCCTTCCTGCAAACGGTTCTCTTCGCGGCGGTCCCGCTCATCGCGATGGTGAACCCCGTGGCGGAGGTGCCGCTCTTCCTCTCGCTCACACGCGACCGCCCGGGGAGCGGGCGCCACCGGCTGGCCCTCCTGGCGGCGGTCGGCGTCTTCGCGGTGCTCACCCTCGCTGCCATCGGGGGGCTCCAGCTCCTCGCGCTGCTCGGCATCGAGGTCTCGGCGTTCCGGGCGGCGGGCGGTCTCCTGCTCGTGGTGATGGGCCTCGAGATGTTGCAGGGGCGAGAGCCCGAGGCGCACGGCGCGGAGCGGGGCTCGGACGACGCCGAGGACGCGCTCTGGATTCCGCTCGTCATGCCGCTGCTCGCCGGACCCGGCGCCATCGTGACCACCGTCACGCTCGCGGTGCGCGAGGTCTACTTCGTCTGGCTGGTCCCGGTCGCGACCATCGTGGCCGTCACCGCCACGGCGCTGTTCGTGTACGTGGTGTTCGTCCTCGCGGGCTTCGTCGCCGCGCACCTGCACGGGAGGGGCGCGCGCATCCTGACGCGATTCTCGGGCCTCATCCTCGTGGCGATCGGCTTCCAGATGGGCTTCACGGGAATCGCCGAGTTCTTCGGACTCGGAGGCGGGGCACCCTTGCCCTAGCCCCGCGATAGGACGGACGTTGTCGAACCACCTCCTGGAGGGAGTCGTCGCGATGAAGATGATTCACGAGGACCGTTCCGCCCTCACGCGCCGCGAAGCGCTCGGGCTCCTCGGCAAGGCCGGCGGGGCCGGGCTGCTGGCGGGCTCGGGGTTGCTCGTGCTCGGCGGCCGGGTCGCGGCCACCCCGAGCCAGCAGGGCCCGATCATCCGCGCGCTCCAGGGTGACATCGCGCCCGGCGCGCTGGGCGACGGCGCGGTGCTCTTTCACGAGCATTTCTCGATCCAAATCGGGGCCAACCCGTCGTTCCACGCCGACGTCGACCTCATGGTCGAAGAGGCACGGGCGGCGCGCGCGGACGGCATCGCGCTGATCGTCGACGGTGCCCATCCCGACATGGGCCGAGACCTCGGAGCGCTCCGTCGTATCGCACGCGAGTCGGGGCTGCCCCTCGTCGCGAGCGGGGGATACTACATGCAGCGCACGTACCCACCCGACATCGCGACCAAGTCGGCCGAGCAGATCGCGGACGACCTGGTCGCGGAGGCGCGGCGCGACGGGCTCGGGGCCTTCGGCGAGATCGGGCAGCAGACGGGCGTGCTCACGGCCGACGAGCGCAAGGTGCACCAGGCGGTGGCGCTCGCGCACGTGCGCACCGGTATCCCCGTCTTCACGCACAACGCGTACAACATCCGCGCGACCGACGTGCCGCGCGACGCGGCGCTCCGTCAGCTCGATATCTACGAGGCCGCCGGCGCCAACCCGCAGAACCTCTGCATCGGCCACGTGTGCTGCCTCGACGACCCCGCAGCCGAGATAGCCACGCAGATCGCGCGTCGCGGCGCCTACGTCGGCTTCGACCGCGTGACGCTCAACGGCACCATGCCCGACGCCAATCGCGTGATCATGGCCATGGCGCTCGCAGAGGCTGGCCACGCGGACAGGCTGCTCCTCTCGTCCGACTTCTACTCGCGACCCGCGCTCAAGCGTGAGGGTGGACCGGGGTTCGCGCAGACCGCCACCGTGTTCGGGCCCATGCTCCGCGAGGCGGGGATGCCCGCCGCGACGTTACGCATGATCCTGAACGAGAACCCGAGGCGCTTCCTGGCCTTCACTCCCAGAGCATAGGAGCAAGCGACATGCGGATACCCCTTCTGGCGCTCGCGCTCGTCGCACTCCAGCAGGTGCTGCCGCCCCCGTTCCCGCGAGCCGGCACGACGCTGATGCTGGAGAACGATCGCGTCCGTGTGTGGAACATCGCCTGGCTCAAGCAATCGTATCCCCAGCACCGTCACCCCTACGACATGACCGGCGTCTACTACACGACCGGCGACCGCATCATCATCTCCCCCGAGGGCGAGCGGCGGGCGTCACACACCGAAGCCTGGAACATCACGTTCCAGCGCACCGGGCTCACGCACGCCGAGGAGGGCGCGAGTGACAACCCCCTGCGCTCGGTCTTCATCGAGATGAAGCAGCCGCCGAGCGGCTCGCTGACGGTGCCCGACGGCGAGGCTCCGTTCCCGGTGGGAAATCCTTCGCAGCGACTCGACAACGACCGGGTCAGCGTGTGGGAGTACGGCCCCCCTGCGGCGGAGAGTCGGCGCGCGCATCGGCATCCGCGCGAGGCGGTCGTCGTGTCCTTCGACGCGGCGGGGGTCCCGCGGGTGCGCCACGTGGACCGAGGCACCGTGCACGAGACCGACGTCGAGCCCGGCACGACGAGGACGTTCGTCTTCGAGATCAAGTAGGCGCTGCGACGGGCCGGCCGCCGGTCAGAACGTGATGCGCAGCGTCAGGTTCACGCACCCCCCCGCGGTCCATATCGTCGGGTAGCTCGTAGCGGGCTCCGAGCGGTTCGGGCAGCGCCCGACAGCTCTCCGCACCCGTGGTGAGGGACAAAATTGTCGTAACTCCGGTTGGATGCGACGAAACTCGTGGCACACCCGCCCGACCGTGATGCGAGGCCCCGTCCGGATCTACTCCAAGGCCCTCAGCCCTTCGATCCCTGATCCTGCGACGGGCTGGCCCCGCGCCGAGATCACGTCCGTCCACCGGCCTGCGGCTGGCGACCTCCCCCACAACAACGTCGGGATTCCAGGCCCATCCTACATTCT
>CAZBCN010000100.1:0-9375 GCA_964490285.1 uncultured Gemmatimonas sp.
CCTCACGTCATCGACGCTTCGAAGATGCTCCCGATCGCGCCGTCGAGCGTCGCGTTGAACTCCTTGTCCGACTGCTTGGCGAACAGCCCCTCGACGAGCGCGCGCGAGAAGCTTGCCACCATACCCTGGTTGCGGGCCAGGCGTTGGTTGGCGGTGTCCCTCGAGTAGCCGCCGGAGAGCGCGACGACCTTGAGCACCTTCGGGTGCTCGATGCACGGCCGGTAGAAGTTGTCCTTCTCGGGTAGCGTCAGCTTGAGCATGACCCGGTCTCCGCGGCCGAGTCGGTCGAGCTCGGCGAGGATCTCCTTCCGCAAGATCTCCTCGGCCTTCGCCTTCTCCGGGCACTTGATGTCGACCTCGGGCTCGATGATCGGGACGAGCCCGTGGGAGAGGACCTCCTTGGCGACCTCGAACTGCTGCCTCACGACCGCTGCGATGCCGGTGGGGTTCGCCTCCAGGACGAGCGAGCGCTCCTTCGTGCCGAAGATGCCCTTTCCGCGAGCCCGATCGAGCAGCTCTCCGAGTCCGGGCATGGGCTTCATGAGCTGCACGCCGTCCTTCGGGTCGGCCAGCCCCTTGTCGATCTTGAGGAACGGTACCACACGCTTCTTCTTCCAGAGGTACGTCGCGGTCGGCATTCCTTCGATGTCACGATCCATCGTGCCCTCGAAGAGGATCGCGCCGAGAATGCGGTCGCCGTCGAAAGCCGGGCTGGTGATCAGGCGTGCGCGCATCGCGTGCACCAGGTCGAACATCTGGTCCTCGTTGGACCAGGCGGTGTCGGCGATGCCGTACTGCTTGAGGGCCTTCGGCGTGCTCCCGCCGCTCTGGTCGAGCGCCGCGATGAATCCGGGCTCGGAACGAACCCTCTCCTGCTGGTCGCTGAACGTGCTCACGTCGTCCTTTCCTGGCTGATCTTGGGGTGCCACCTCCAGTCTAGGGGAGGTGACTTTCTAGCGCACCGGGCTCGAAAGGTCAGCCACCGCCGGTATCCCTGGAAGGCCCGTCGCCGACCGGACGGCGCGCAGGATCGCCTCGGCCATCAGGTCGGCCGCGAGCGCTCCGATCACGGTGACGTCCGCCGCTCCGTCCCACGCCCCGGTGGCCAGGGAGAACACGGTGTCGCCGTCCCGGGTGGTGTGCGCCGGATAGATCGTGCGCGCGAGCCCGTCCTGCGCCATCTGCGCGACTTTGGTGACCTCTGGCTTCGTCAGCCGGGCGTTGGTGGCGACGACGCCGATCGTCGTGTTTCCGCCTCCGAGTGCGCCCGGTGCCCCCCCGGCGCCTTCTCGGAGGACGCGGCGGGCGTCGAGGAAGCGGGACCCGTCTGCGGTGCGTGCGCCGGCGACGACCGCGCCCGTGGTGGGGTCGATGATGTCGCCGACCGCATTCACCGCCACGGCGGCCGCCACCGTCAGGCCGCTTGGCAGCCGAATGGACGCCGTCCCGAAGCCACCCCGCATGGGGCGTCCTCCACCGAACTTGCCGACCGTGGCACCCGCGCCGGCCCCCACCGAGCCCTCGGGAGGCGTGGCCGTCGAAGCCGCCGAGGCGGCTGCGTGCCCGCACTCCGGCCCTGGCCGGACGCGCTCGTCGCCCTCGAGTCCGAGATCGAAGAGGATCGCGCCCACCACGATCGGGACCGTGCGCCGTCCCACCCGGTAGCCGATGTCGCGCTCGTCCAGGTAGCGCATCACGCCTGACGCGGCGTCGAGCCCGAACGCCGATCCTCCGGACAGCACCACGCCGTGCACGACGTCGACCGTGTTCACCGGATCGAGCAGCGCCGTCTCGCGTGTGCCGGGGGAGCTTCCGCGAATGTCGACGCCACCCACGGCCCCGGCTCGCGCGAGCACGACCGTGCATCCGGTCGGGCGCGCCTCGAGCGTGTGGTGACCGAGCTCGAGGCCCTGCACGGCGGTGATGCCCCACGCGTCCATCGGCGGAACCTCCTGGGCGGTAGCGCCCCCCGGGGCGATGGGCATTCCCGCGAGGAGGAGCCCGAAGCCGAGCGACCGAGTCTTCACCCTGAGAGCGTCACGTGTTGCCGCTCGGCTCTGCCTCCGCGGCAGAAAGCCTCTACTCTTGCCGCGTCGGAACGTTGCCTTCGGCTCCGAAGCAGTAGAAGTACCCGTTGCCACCGGTCGCGACGAGGTTCTCCTGGCTGCATCCGCGAGAGTCGTGCGCGGAGTTCCACGACGTGGGGTTCTCACCGCCGCCCTGACGGTCGTGATGACCGACCCGGGCCGACCCCTCACCGTTGCTCGTCCAGTTTCCACACGCAGTCGTACCCCCTCCGGTGTAGACCGTCCCATCCGGGTTCGAGCCGGTCAGGATGTCGTGCTGGTTGGGGGTGTCGCCGCGCCCGTTGCTCGGACGGCCCTGCTCGGTCAGGATGCTCTCCTTCGTGAGGTTCGCGTTCTCCGAGTGGAGGTCCGTGACGTCGCGGGCGATGAGGTCTCCGCGGTGGTTGTACCACGGGCCGCGGCCGATGCGGTCACGCGCGTTCACGGCGGGCTGTCCGTTCATGGCCACGGCGCTCAGGTAGGCTCGCCAAATCGTGTCACCGAAGCCGAGCGCGTACGCCAGGGTCTGGCAGTGCTGGTCCGCTCCACGGAGCCCGCCCAGGTTCGCGCCGTTGCCCGTCCCTCGGCTCGTCACGAAGAAGCTGAAGTTGCCGGCTTGGCCCGCTACCGGCAGGGCTGTGCCGAAGACGAGGGCCGCGACCAGGACGAGCTTCTTCACGAGGATGCTCCAGCGAGAAAGAGGAACAAATTCAGGGTGGACGAGCGCCCTGAATGTCCCCAGGGCGGAGGGGCTCGGCAAGACGAGTCGGTCAGCTGGGCGGTGGGGGAACGCAGGGGCCAATGATCGTGTCGACGACCTCGATGTCGACCAAGAAGCCCGCCTCGATTCGGTAGGCCACGCGGTCCCCGCTCACGGTGCCCGCGTGCATCGCCGGCCCGGGCGCACAGCCCAGGACGTCCTCCCCCGTTGTCGGGTCGAGGTCGTTCAAGGGCCACATCGCGACTCCGCTTCCGGGCCCGTATCCCGGCACGTCCTCGGCGTAGAACTCGGTGACGATCCACTGCTCCGCGTTGGAGGCGGCGGGCCGGGGCACGAAGGTGCTGTCTACGAAGACCGCGCTGTCGACGCGGAACGTGTAGTCCATCGCCAGCCCGTCGCGCTCGATACGGACGTCGGTGCCTGGCCCGAAGGGAGCGCCCGTCGTGCCGAACGCGCCGATCGTGATCGCCCCCGCCTGCTGGAGCGCGAACTGGGTGCGCAGGTGCAGGCGGGTGGGATCGCTCATGCCCAGGCTGCCTATGTTCGCGTCGAGGACCAGCACCGCGCCGGTGGCGTCCGCGTACAGGGGGCCGTCTGCCTGCGGTTGCACGACCGCGCCCGAGGTGACCGTGAAGGCCACTCCGCCGAGGGTCCCCGACGTCACGTAGATGATCGTCGGGTCGTCGCTGCACGCGGCGACGCAGACGAGCGCGGCGACGGCGGCGAGGGTACGCACGGATCGGGTCGGGCGTCGCATCCGGCTATTCTCGCGCACATGCCGGGCGAGGCAAGGGGGTGAGGGGGCGTTGCGGCCCACGGGAGCCGCCGCCACCCGGAGCGGCCGGACCAGGGCGATCGCCGCTCGTGCCCTGCGCATTGCAGGCGGGTGGGGTGGGGCGGATCTTCGGGGATGGACCTGTCCGTGCCCGCTTCGGCAACGACCGAGCTCGCAGCCGCCTACCTCCAGCTCGCGGTCACGCTCGGGCTCGTTGCGCTGTGTGCGGTGCTGCACGCCCGCTACCGGCGACGCTATTTCGGCCTGTGGGCGCTCGCGTGGGGGGTCTACGCCCTCCGCCTGGGATCGATCGTGACGTTCCTCCACACGGGGGCGCCGGCCTGGCTCTTCTGGCACCAGGTGACCACGGGGTGGACGGCGCTGGCGCTGCTGTGGGCCGCGCTCGTCTTCTCACAGCGGCTCTCCTGGAGGAGCGCGTACGTTGCGGTCGCGCTCCTGCCGCTCGTGTGGTCGTACGTGGCGATCTACGTGCTCGACAGTTTCGTGTGGGCCGCGGCTCCGATGGTCGCGTTCCTCAGCCTGACGACCGCGGGCACGGCCTGGGCGTTCTTCCGCTACGATCGCATGGTCCGTTCCCCGGCGGCGCGGTTCCTGGTCTGGGTGCTCGCCCTCTGGGCACTACACCACCTGGACTACCCGTTTCTCCGCGCGCAAGGTGCGTGGAGTCCGTGGGGCTACTATTTGGACATCGCGTTCGAGCTGGGGATGGGGCTCGGCATTCTCTTTCTCGTCCTCGAGGACCTGGATCAGGGAATGCGCACCCTCACCGCGCTCTCCGGGGAGCTCCAGGTCGCTCCAGGTAGTCAGGGGACGATGGCGGAGGCCATGCTCCGCCGAGCACTTTCACTGCGCGGGGTTCACGGGTCCGCGCTCTGGCTGGGGCCTGCGGACGGCGGTCGTTTCGTGGAGGGAGCGGGCGTCGCAGCGCTCTGGCCCTTCGAGTCCCCTCCGGATCCCGCGGTCCAATGCGCGAGGGACGTGTCTCGTTCGGGAATGCCGAGCGTGCTGAGTGGCGGACAAGGCCTCCACGCCTACACCGCGGCGCTTCCCGTGCTCGGGGAGGACGCGGTGGTCGGAGCGCTGGTGGTCGTCGGCGAGGCTCGCGATCCCTTCACGGTCCTGGACAATCGATTTCTGCTCGCGTTCGGCCAGCAGGTCGGGGCGGCGCTCGCCAATGAAGAGTTGCACAAGAGCCTCGGTGCGCGCACGGAAGAGCTCGAGCGGCTACAGGCGCGGATGGTTCGTCAGCACGAAGAGGAGCGTAATCGACTGTGGCGCGAGCTGCACGACGAAACAGCCCAGGTGCTCGCGGCGCTCAACCTCCAGCTCGGGCTCGTGGAGGAGCGGGGAGATGCGTCGATCGCGCCGGCGCTCGCGCGGGCCAAGACCCTGGTTGGAGAGGGGATCAAGAGCATCCGCAGCGTGACACGTAACCTCCGGCCCATGGCGCTCGACGACCTCGGGCTCCTCCCCGCGCTCCGTGCGCTCGCGCGGGACTACCAGGAGCAGGATGCGTTCGAGATCACGTTCGAGGCGCCCGCCACCATGCCACAGCTCGCAGCCGACGCCGAGGTGGCTCTCTATCGAGCCCTTCAAGAGGCTCTCGCGAACGCGGTGAGGCACGGGCCGTGCCGAGGCGTGGATGTGCGTCTCGAAGCGGATGCCGAACGCCTTACGCTCACCGTCACCGACGATGGACCGGGCTTCCCCGCGGACACGGCGAACCGACTCCGCTCTCTCGGGGGACTCGCGGGGATCCGGGAACGGATCGGCGCTCTCGGGGGTGATTTCGCGTTCGGAAACGTGAACGGAGGAGGGGCCCGCGTGCGTGTGAGAGTTCCCGTCGAGTCCGGGAGGACAGGATGAGTGCACGCCCGATCCGTGTCGTCATTGCGGACGACCATGCCGTGGTTCGCCAGGGTATCCGCGGTGTGCTCGAAGAGGTCGAGGAGCTCGAGGTCGTGGGCGAAGCCGCAGACGGAGACGAGGCCCTCGCCCTCACCGAAGAGCACCACCCGGACCTGGTAGTCCTGGACGTCACGATGCCGGGGAAGACCGGGCTGGAGGTCGCACGTGCCCTTCGCGACGCGGGGAGCGGGGTGCGTGTCCTGCTGCTCTCGATGCATGACGAGCCGGAGTACGTGCTCGAGGCCGTGCGGTGCGGGGCGGACGGCTATGTGCTCAAGGACGTCACGCCCGCGGAGCTGAGGGCCGCGGTCACGGCGATCCACGAGGGTCGCGAGTACTTCAGCGCACGCGTGACGCACCAGCTCAGCGTCGGGCTTCGGGAGGAGATCGAGAGGGAGCAGCGGAGGAGTCGCATCGATTCGCTCACGCCGCGCGAGGTCGAAGTGCTCCTCCTGGTCGCCCAGGGCAAGACCAACCGAGGGATCGCCGAGCAGCTGGAGATCTCTCCGCGCACGGTCGAGACCCACCGCGAGCGGGTCATGGGAAAGCTCAGGATTCGCAGCGTGGCGGGTCTCACTCGCTTCGTGGTGGAGCACGGGCTGGATCAGCCGCCGACGTGACTCCACGGGCATTCGGCAGGCCTAGGGGTTTTTCCCGATCCTGACCGACGTACAAGTCCGAATTCCTCCGGATCGGCTCGCCTCCTAGCTTTCCGCGCTCGCTGGAGGTGTCTTCGGGCGTTCCGTGCCCACCCCATTCGTGGAGATACGACGATGTTCGTGGTCCGCGCGGCCGTCGCCGCTACAGCCCTCTTCATCGCTCTCGCGCCGTCGGCCGCCTCAGCGCAGAACCCCGACCCGGACTCCGTCTACACGGTCGACCCCGTCGTCGTGACCACGACGCGGGGACCGCGCGCTCGCTCGGTCAGCCCTGCTCCCGTGTCGGTGGTCCAGCGTCGGGACTTCATCGAGCAGGCTCCGAATACGATCTCGGATCTCTTCCGCACGTTGCCCGGGCTCGACGTGACCGGCGTCGGCGTGAGCCAGGTGCGGCCGCAGATACGAGGGCAGGGGGGGCAGCGGATCCTGCTGCTCAACGACGGTCTCCGCATGAACAACACGCGCCGGCAACGCGACTTCGGCGAGCTACCCGCGCTCGTCGACCTCGGCGCGATCGACCAGGTCGAGGTGGTGAGGGGGCCGGCCTCCGTGCTGTATGGCTCGGACGCGATCGGCGGTGTCGTGAACATCATCACCGAGTCGCGCGTCGCGGACGGCTCGAGGGGCTCGGCCTCCTACCTGTTCGGGTCCGCGGCCTCGCAGAGTCGGGCTTCCATGCGCTTCGAGGCGAGGGGGGGCGCGTTCTCGTTTCAGGGCGGGGGGACGTGGCGAACGGCCGGCACCTACGAGGCCCCGGCCGGCAGCTTCGGCGACATCACCCTCGCCGACGACGTGGAGGTACTCCATTCGGGTGTGGACGACCGGACGTTCGACACCCGGTTCGGTTGGGACTTCTCCGAGCGGGTGGGCGTATTCGCGAAGGTGGAGGCCTACTCGGCCGACGACGCCGGCTTCGGCTACGTACACCCCGACGACTACAACCCGGGCGATGCCGAGATCGAGATCACCTACCCGCAGCAGCGCTTCACGAAGCTCTCGGGCGGTCTGAGGTTGCGCGAGCTGACGACCCCCGTCGCCGACGAGGTCAGCCTCACCATCTACGGACAGGACAACGAGCGAGATCTCTTCTTCGACGCCTACATTCCGTTCACGCCTACAGCCGGGATGACGCTCGACAATCGCAACTTCACGGACATCCGCTCCTACGGACTGAGGGCCGAGGCTCGTAAGATGCTCGGAAGCGGGCTGCGCCTCACGTACGGCGTCGACGGGTTCCAGGACAACTCGGAGGGTCGGGACAACAACACGTCGCGCATCACCGGCTTCGGTCCGCCGATCGTGAGCAGGTCGAGCGCCCCTTCCATTCCGCATGCGCAGTTCACCAGTCTCGGGGCGTTCGCGCAGGCAGAGGTCGAGGTCGTCCAGCGCCTGACGGTCGTAGCGGGCGGCCGGTACCAGGACGTCTCCGCCGACACGCGCGTCACCGACAACCTGAACAACACGCCGACCTCGACCTCCAACAGCACCGTGGTCGGCGCGCTCAACACCATGTTCGAGGTCGTCGAAGGGGTTCACCTGATCGGGTCGGTCGGGCGCGGCTTCCGGTCGCCGAACCTGGTCGAGCTCTTCTTCGACGGCGCGGTGCCGGAGGCCAGCGCGTATCAGCGTTCGAGCCTGAGTCTGGATGCCGAGACCAGCGTCAACTACGACCTCGGCGCGCGCTACCAGAGCGGGGTGCTCTACGTGGAGGGTTTCTACTTCCGCAACGACATCTCGGACGGCATCCGCAGCGAGCCGGTGTTGGACTCCACAGGCGATACGATCCGCACCGGTGGGCTGAACACCTACCAGAACGTGAACATCGACAAGATCCGCGTGGAGGGCTTCGAGCTGAACGCCGATGTGCGGCTCGCGAGCGGGATCGAGCTGGGTGGGTCGTTCGCCACGCTCGACGCCGAGGATGCGGTCGATCCGCAGAACCCCGTAGGTGAGAGCTACTCCACCAAGATCACCGGCCGCGCAGGGTACCGAGATCCGGACGGTCGATTCTGGGGCGAATGGGAGACGCGTCACAGCGGCGAGCAGAAGGACGTCGCGCTCGGAGGTAGCCCGCTCGGGGTGGTCCTGCCCTCCTTCCTGGTCCACGGCCTCCGCGGCGGCGTGCGACTCATCGAGACCGGCCGGCTCACACATGGGCTCACCGTCGCCGTAACCAACCTCACCAACGAGCTCTACGCCGAGACCGCGAACGCGTCGTTCTTCCGCCCCGAACCGAAGCGCGCCCTCACGCTCAGCTGGGACGTGACGTTCTGACCGGCCTACGGGGGCGGACTCGCACCGCCCCGTAGCGGGACTCTCATGCCGACGTTCGTCCATTACATCCCGATCGCGACCACGCTGCTCACGATCCTCTTCGCCCCCGTCGTCTTCCGGCGGTGGCGGAGTCGAAGACCGGCGCCGCACCTCTTCTGGTGGGCGCTCGGCATCGCGGTCTACGGACTCGGCACCCTGACCGAGGCGACCACGACGCTGTTCGGCTGGAACGAGTGGGTCTTCAGGAGCTGGTACATATCGGGTGCCCTCCTGGGTGGCGCGCCCCTGGCCCAGGGCACGGTCTACCTGATGTTCTCGCGCCGGACCGCGAACTGGATGGGGGCCGCGGTCGGCGCCGCGGTGGTGGCGGGCGCGACGGTGGTGTTGCTCTCGCCGATCGACATGGCGCTCGTGGAGCCGCATCGCCTGACGGGCCGCGTCATGGTGTGGCGCGAGGCCCGTCTCTTCAGCCCATTCATCAACACCTACGCCGCGATCTTCCTGATCGGGGGTGCGATCGTGTCCGCGTGGCGCTTCCGCCGCGACGCCGAAGCCCGCCATCGCTTCATCGGCAACTGCTTCATCGCGTTCGGCGCGCTCCTGCCGGGCATCGGCGGCATGGCGACGCGCCTCGGACACACCGAGGTGCTCTACGTGATGGAGCTCCTCGGGATCATCCTGATCTGGATCGGCTACCGCTACAACGTGATGCCCGGTGCACGGGGGAGCCCGGCTCCCGCGTGAGGCGTGCCGGCCTCCGGCGCGCTAGGAGACCTTGAAGTCGACCGGGACGGCGACCCAGACGGGAACGTTGCGGTCGCGGTTCAGGGCGGGCGAGAACTCCATGAGCATCGCCACGCGCATGGCTGCGGCGTCGAGGGTGTCGAAGCCGCTCGACGTCTTCAAGACCGTTCGCTGCACCCGTCCGGTCTCGTCGATGAAGAGCCAGAT
>CAZBCN010000101.1:0-9368 GCA_964490285.1 uncultured Gemmatimonas sp.
TCTTGCCGATGGCGGCCGCGAGGCGCGGCTGGCTCTTCGGAATCGCTCCCTGGAGGAGGCCGATCCGCCATCGTCCGAGCAACCGCGGCGGCTCGTACGGATGGAAGAGCATCCAGATCGCGAGCTGATTCGTCACGCCTCCCGCGAGCGCGCCGAGCGCGACGGTGATGACGACCTGGAGGAGTGCTTCGGACACGCCTTACCGCCTCTCGTGCACCAGGACGCCCCGAACCGGGAACGAGCCATCGGGGGTGGACACCGCTCCTGTGACCTCGTAGAGGGCGCGCACGGGAAGCAGCGGCCCGGGACCCGTCCCGGCCTGGATGTAGGAGGAGAGGACGGTGAGCTCTCCTCTCAGCGAGTTGTCCGCCGTCGAGAGTCTCCAAGCGACCGGGACGTCGCGCCGCGCGGGTGGAAACGCCTCCATCCCGGTCCACACGACGCGCACCTCGGTCGAGAGGCGCTCCTCGGTAGCTGTCTCCGCGTACCCGCGGTACACGGGCTCGGTGTCGCCGCCGTGCTCCACGTCGGCCGCCAGGACGAGTCGCAGCGAGTCGCCCGAGACCAGCAGCGCCCAGTCGCCGCCCGGAACGCCGGAGCCGGCAGACGCCCTGGCCATGTGCGCGATCACGCCCTCGACGCGCTGGTCCGCGAGATAGGCGACTCCGCGCACCAGCTCGATGACCTCGCCTCGGGGTCCGCCCCACGTGGCTTCGACGTCGCCGAAAGCGAGCTCGAGTCGGCGCGCTCCGTCTCCGAAGATGATCCCATCGACCACGTCTCCGTCCTGGACGAGGATGCGCATGCTGCCATGTGGGAGCATCCTTGCCGGAGCCCGCGTCGGCGGTGTCGTCCAGCGTTCGGCGTAGAACGCGTCCCACGTGCCGCGCCTCCCGAGCCACCCGCGCGCCTCTCGCACCACGGAGTCCGCGCCTGCGGTCGTGCGCATGATCCAGGGTACGAGAAAGGTGCTATCCCCGGTGAACCCGGCGAACACCCAGCTCCGCTCGTAGGTGGGCGTCACGTCCGACGCCGAGGCGTCGGGTCCCCTTCCGGCAGGCTCGGCGGGCGGGTCCGGCGCCGCCTCCCCGCAGGCCGCCAAGAGCGCCGAGGCCAGCAGCGCGAGGATACTCGAGGGTGTCAGCGCGGCTCGGTCCACGCTGCCGTCCGTGTCGGGTCGAGGATCTGCTCCGGTCGGGCACCGAGGCCCTGGTCGAGTCTCGCGAGAAAGCGACCGATCGCGCGCCGATTGCGGCCGAGGTCGGGCCGCTGCGAGCGCGACACCGAACTCATGTCCACGCGTGTCTGCGCGTTCTGGTCGAGGCCGATCTCGATTCGCACGACGTCCTCGTGGCCGAAAAGCAGCGTCTTGGAGCGAGCCTCGATGAGGCCCTCGATGTCATCCGAGCTCTCCAGCGTCCAGCGCGGTAGCTCCTTTCCGGCGAGCCTCATGGCCGCGCTCCATACGGTGTCGAAGGGGATGGTATACGTACGGCCGAGGAGACGCGTATCGGGCGACGCGGGGTCGGTCGCGGCGCCGTGCTCCGTCAGACCCCTCAGGATCCCCTTCAACGCCCGGCCAGCGCTCTCCCGAGCGCGAAGCGGACGGTCACGTTGGCGCTGACCGACTGATCACCCGCTTCGATGGGTGTCACGTCGGCCACCTGCACGCGCATCGCCTCGAACATCACGGGCATCGGGCGCTCGGCTCCTCCGCGGATCTCGAGCGGCGGCCCCAGCTCGTATCCGAGCTCCCGCGCGATGACCTCCGCCTGGGTCCGTGCGTTGCGCACGGCCTCGGCAAGCGCGGCAGAGCGAGCGGGCTCCGTGTCGGATGCGACGAACGAGATGCTCGCCACCTGGTTGGCGCCCGCGCCGATGGCGACGTCGATCAACCGACCGACCTGATCGACCGCATCGATCGTGGCGCGCACGTTGTTGTAGGCCACGTATCCGACGATCGAGCGCACGCGCACGTCATCGACGGCGTACTGAGGCTGGAGCGAGTAGCCGAACGTCTCCACATCGAGGCCACGCAGCCCGGCGCCCCGAAGCGCAGCGAGCACTCGGGACATCGCGGTCGCGTTGGCGGCGGAGGCATCGGCTGCCACCTGAGCCCGGGTCTCTACCGCGAACGACACCTGCGCCTGATCTGCCGGCACCTGCACGGTCGCAGCCCCGCTGACCTCGATGAACGGGGGCGCGGCCTGCGGCTCCTGGAGGACCTGCTCGCGCGCGATCTCGTAGATGTTCGGATTCACGGAACCGAGGGTCGGGGCCGCTTCCGCACGGCCTTGAGCCGGGGGGCTCGCGCACGCCGCCAGGGCCCACGCCACCATCAAGGTCGGTCGGACTCGCGTCATGGGTCTCGCTTTTCTGTGCTGGTCGGCCGGTGGCGCGCGCCCTTATAGTGTGGCGCCCTCGTCCCGAACCAGGCAATCGCATGAAAGCAGTGCTGCCGCTAGCCGGTAAGGGGACGCGCTTGCGTCCCCACACCCACCATACCCCCAAGCCTCTGCTCAAGGTCGCGGGCAAGCCCGTGCTCGCCTATATCCTGGACGATCTCCTCGAGTTGGGGGTTCAGGAGATGGTGTTCATCGTCGGACATCTGCGCGAGACCATGGAGGCGTGGATCCGGTCCGAGTATCCGGACATCGAGGGCCACTACGTGCTCCAGGAGGTGCAGGACGGCACCGCTGGCGCCATCGCGCTCGCGGAGCCATGGGTCGACGAGGAGGTCCTGATCGCCTTCCCGGACGCGGTCCTCGAGGTCGACTACGGTCTCGTCCAGTCCCTTTCGAGCTCGTACGGGGGCGTCATCTGGGCCAAGGAGGTCGAGGACTATCAACGCTACGGCGTGATCGTCACGAACGCGGACGGGACCATGGCCAAGATCGTCGAGAAGCCGAAGGAGCCCGTCTCCAAGCTCGCCAACATCGGCCTCTACTACATCAGCGATCACGAGTTGCTCTTCGAGGGCGTGCGCCACACCCTCGCGGCGGGGGCGGGTCCGGGAGGCGAGTTCTACCTGACGGATGCGTTCCAGTACATGGTGGACCATGGGAGCCGCATCATGACCGCGCCCGTGGAAGGGTGGTGGGACGCCGGGAAACCCGAGACGCTCCTGGAGACGAACCATCATCTGCTCCTGGCGGGGCGGGGCGGCGTCGACCCGCTCGCGACCGTCGAGGATGCCGAGATCATCGAGCCCGTCCGGCTGGAGGCCAACGTGAAGGTGCGCGGGGGCCGTATCGGGCCCAACGTCACGCTCGAGGAGGGAACCGTGGCGGACGGGTGCACGCTCCAGCACACCGTCGTCGGACCGAACGCCGTGCTGGAAGGCTCGAACCTCCGTGACTCGATCATCGGCGGACACGCGCGCGTGACCGATACGTCGGGTATGTTGCTGGTGACCGACCACTCCGTCGTCGAAGGCGCGTAGGCCCGCCGTGGAGCGATGACTTCCCCAGACACTTCCGCCGTGGAGGCGCTCCTCGACCAGGTGGTCACTGCCACGCAGCCTCAACCGTTGGTCGACACGGCGGGCCTGCGTGGACGCTCCGCCATCGTCACGGGTGGCTCGAGTGGCATCGGCCGTGCGGTAGCGCTCGACCTCGCCAGGTGCGGGTGCAATGTGGCTTTCTGCTTCCTCGACTCCGGGTCGAAGTCGCGCCTCGACGCGCACGAGACGGCTCGAAAGCTCCGGGAGACGGAGGTGCGGGTATACTTCCGTGCCTGCGATGTGCGTGATTCACACGACGTGAGGCTCTTCGTGGCGGAGGTGCTCGAAGAGCTCGGCGGCGTGCACATCCTGATCAACAACGCGGGCATCAGCCGTGACCGCCCACTCTGGCGCATGGAGGACCATGAGTGGGACTCCGTGGTCCGCACCAATCTCGATGGCGCGTTCTACTTCACGAGGACGGTAGCGCCCACCATGCGTGCGCAGGAATACGGGAAAATCGTGAACGTCGCGTCGGTGCACGGGGTGCGATCCGTCTTCGGCATCGCGAACTACACATCGTCCAAGGCCGGTCTGATCGGGCTCACGCAGAGTACTGCTCTCGAGCTCGGTCCGATGAACATCAACGTGAATGCGGTCGCGCCCGGCTATATCCGCACGACGCGACTCACGGAGAGCGTGCCCGCCGACGCGCTCGACCGCGCGCGCGAGCAGTCGGCGCTCGGCCGGCTCGGGGACCCGCAGGACGTATCGGGCGTGGTGCTCTTCCTCTGCTCGGAGACCGCACGCCATATCACCGGTGCCGTGATCCCCGTGGACGGCGGCTACCTCCTCTAGTGGCGTTGCTGCGCACGTTGGCTGGCCGGGTCGACGTGCTCAACGATCGGATCGGCGCGGCCCTGCGGTGGCTCGTCCTGCTCATGGTTCTGTTGGGCACGACGAACGCGCTCACGCGCTACGCGTCTCGTCAATGGGGCTTGTCGCTCAACCTCACGCCGCTGGTCGAGGCGCAATGGTATCTCTTCAGCGTGATCTTCCTGCTCGGTGCGGCGTACGCGCTTAGACACGACGTCCACGTGCGTGTCGACGTGGTGTTCGAGCGGCTGTCGCAGCGTGCTCGTGGGTGGATCGATCTCGTGGGCACGATGCTCTTCCTCGTGCCGTTCGCGGTCATGATGCTCTGGGTGGCGTTCCCATCCGTGCGCTCCTCCTGGCAGATCCGGGAGGGATCACCTGACCCCGGCGGACTCGCACGCTGGCCGATCAAGGCGCTCGTCCTCGTCTCCTTCACGCTGCTGCTCCTGCAGGCGATGAGCCAGATGATCCGGCACGTGGATGCGATTCGCGGCCGCGCTCCGACGAGCGATGCAGCCACGGAGCCCGAGGTGCACGTGTGACGCTGTGGGCGCCCGGGATGTTCTTCGGTGTGCTCATGATGATCTTCACCGGATTCCCGGTGGCGTTCGCGCTGGGCGGCACGGCCCTGCTGTTCGCGCTCGCCGGCTCGGCGACGGGAGCGTTCGACCTGGTCCTCCTCAACGCACTGCCGGAGCGCACCTTCGGCACGATGTCGAATACGACCCTGCTCGCGGTTCCGTTCTTCATCTTCATGGGCGCGGTGCTCGAGAAGTCGAAGCTCGCCGAACGGCTCCTCGAGACCATCGGGATGTTGTTCGGGAGCATGCGCGGAGGGCTCGCGATCGGCGTGGTTCTGGTGGGGGCGCTGCTTGCCGCGACCACCGGAGTCGTCGGCGCCAGCGTTACCGCCATGGGACTCATCTCGCTGCCTGTCATGCTGCGGAGCGGCTATCGGAAGGAGCTCGGCCTCGGCGTGATCGCCGCCGCGGCCACCCTGGGCCAGATCATTCCCCCGTCGGTCGTGCTCATCGTGCTCGGCGACCAGATGGGCGTGAGCGTCGGCGGGCTCTATCGAGCAGCCCTGCTCCCCGGGCTCGCGCTCACGTCGGCCTACGTCGTCTATGTCGTCCTCATCGCGGTCGCGCGCCCGCAGGAGGCGCCCGCCATGCGCGAGGAGCTCCGCCTATCCGGGTGGGCGCTCGCGAGTCGGGTCGTGTCGTCCCTCGTCCCTCCGCTCGTCCTGATCGTGGTCGTGCTCGGCAGCATATTCCTGGGAATCGCGACCCCCACGGAGGCGGGAGCGCTGGGCGCGACGGGCGCGCTGGCCCTCGCCGCGCTCCATCGCTCGCTCACGCGCGAGTCGCTCGAGCTCGCGATGGAGGGCACCAGCCGCCTCACCATCATGGTCGTATTCCTCCTGATCGGGTCGACCGCGTTCGCCCTCGTCTTCCGGGGGTTCGACGGCGACTTGTGGGTGCAGGACGTGCTCACCGAGATCCCGGGCGGCGCGCTCGGCTTCCTGATCGTCGTGAATCTGGTCGTGTTCGGGCTCGGGTTCTTCATCGACTTCTTCGAAATCGCGTTCATCGTGGTGCCGCTGGTCGTGCCGGCGGCCACCGCCCTGGGCATCGACTTGCTGTCGCTCGGAATCGTGCTGGCCGTGAACCTCCAGACGTCGTTCCTGACGCCGCCATTCGGGTTCAGCCTGTTCTACCTTCGTGGTGTGACGCCGAAGGACATCCGCACCACGGTGATCTACCGCGGCGTTCTCCCCTTCATCGCGATCCAGCTCGCCGTCGTCGGCGCGCTGACCTGGCTCACCGTGCCTCGCTAGAGCGCGCAGAACTCAGGACGGGGCCTCGAAGTCGGTCACGGTCCGAGGCCTTGCGGACACGCGCAGCGCGTTGAAGACGACGATCAGGTCGATGACCTCTTGTGTGAGCGCGCCCGCAACCGGAGGCAGGTAACCGAAGGCCGCCACGAACATGCCCGCGACGCTGAGCGCCATGCCGCCGACGGCGCTCTGCAGTGCGATCCGCCGCATCCGCACGCTCAGGTGCAGGAGCTCGTCCACGCGGGCGAGCGAGGTGTCCACGATGACGACGCCCGCGGCCTCGCTCGTCACCGCCCCGCCGCCGAACGCGACCCCGACCGTCGCCGTGAGCATCGCGGGCGCGTCGTTGATGCCGTCGCCCATGAAGAGCGTGGGCGCCTTCTGGGTCTCGGCCCGAACGATGTCGACCTTTCCTTCCGGCGACACGCCCGCGTGGATCTCGGTGATCGCGACCTGTTCGGCCAAGTACCGCACCTCGGACTCGCGATCTCCCGAGACCAACAGCACACGGTCCACGCCGTGCTTGGGCCCGAGGTGCGCCACGAACGGCCCGCTCTCGTCCCGGGGAGCGTCGTGGAATCGATAGGTCGCGGCGTAGCGGTCGTCGACCAGAATCACGCACTCCAGGCCGGACGCGTGTGGCGGGAGCGTCTGCGCGTCGACGCGACCGCTGGCGATGACCTTGTCGCGGCCCGTCACCTCCACGGTCCGCCCGTCGAGGCGGCCCGTGAGGCCCTTCCCCGGCCGCTCGCGGATCTCGGCAACGGCGGGAAGCACCAGTCCAGCGCCCCGCGCCGCCCTGACGACGGCCTCGGCCAGCGGATGCTTGGAGTACCGCTCTAGCGCGGCGACGAGCGGGAGCACGTCCTCGCGTGTGAAGCCGGGCGCGTACAACTCGTCGGTGATCGACGGTCTTCCGTACGTGAGCGTTCCGGTCTTGTCGAGGATGACCGTGCGGACCCGAGGAATCTGCTCGAGGACCGAAGGGTTGCGGACGATGATACCTCGCTTGGCCGCACGCGAGATGGCGCCGATGATCGCCACGGGGATCGCGATGAGGAGCGGGCACGGGGTCGCGATCACGAGAACGGCGAGGAAGCGGATCGGGTCGCCGGACGCGAGCCAGGCGACGGCCGCGATCGAGACGGCGACCGGCGTGTAGATCGCGCCCAGCTGATCACCCAGACGACGAATGGGCGGGCGGTTCACCTCCGCTTCGTGGACGACCTGCATGATGCGCGCGTAGCGCGACTCCGCCGCCACGCTGGTCGCGCGCATGGTGAGAGCGGTCTCGCCGTTGATCGCTCCGGAGATGACCGACGAGCCGGGCGCCTTCGACATCATGTACGGCTCCCCGGTCAGGTAGGCCTCGTCCATGACGCCGGAGCCCGCGACGACCTCGCCGTCGACCGGCGCGACCTCGTGGGGGAATACCACGAGCTCGTCGCCCACGCGCACCTCGCCGACGGCTACGTCTTCGATCTCGTCACCGTTCTTGCGGTGTGCGACCGAGGGGAGGCGCGCCGCGAGGGCGTGCAGCACGGACGAGGCCCGGTCCAGCGCGAACGCCTCGATCGCCTCGCCGCCCGAGAGCATCAGGACGACGAGCGTGCCCGCCAGGTACTCGCCTAGGAGGAGGGCGGTCACGATCGAGATGCCCGCGAGGAGGTCGGAGCCGAACTCCTTGCGCAGGGCCTTGCCCGCGAGCTGGACCACGAGGGGGCCGCCGCCGGCGGCGAGCGCCACCCAGAGCGGGAACTGGTAGGCGATCTCCCCCGCCTGCATCCCGTAGCGGAGCACGAGATGGAGCGCGATGGCGACCGTCGCCAGCGCGGCCACGTACAGCTCCGGAGCTTCTCTGAGAGACGGGATGCGCATGGGGATGCGGTCGGTTGGAGCCGAAGGTTACCCGATCGCCCGACGGGGGGTAAGCGCCGCGCCGGCCGGCGTGTTCTTGACGGGGCCGTTCCGCCGCGGCCAGTTCCAACCAGGCAAGGAGCGCTGCGTTGAGCGAACGACTCGAGACGATCTGGACCGGGGGCCGTCGTAGGCTGGGCAAGGATCCCGTATTCGGCCCGTGGGTGAAACAGGCCGGCTCCATTCGCGTGCCTGCCCACGCCGAGCCCCCGTTCTTCTATCTGGCCCGCGCGATCGTCTTCCAGCAGCTGGCGGGAGCGGCGGCGCGGACGATCCACGGGCGATTCGTCGCGGCGCTGGGCGGAGACGTTTCGCCAGCGAAGGTGCTCCGGGTGCGCGAATCGACGCTCCGGAAAGCCGGACTCTCGGCCGCGAAGCTCGCTGCCATCCGGGACTTGGCGAGCAAGGTGCAGTCCGGCGAGGTCGAGGTACACGACCTCGAGGCGCAGAGCGACGACGAAGTGATTCGCCGGTTGACGGTGGTCCGTGGCATCGGTCCGTGGAGCGCGCACATGTATCTGATGTTCCGGTTGCACCGGCCCGACGTGTGGCCCGTGGGCGATCTGGGAGTGCGCTCGGGCTTCGCCAAGGTCCACCGCCTGGCGGATCCTCCGACCCAGAAGGAGCTCGAGCCGCTCGGCGATGCCTATCGGCCGTGGCGGAGCGTCGCCGCGTGGTACTGCTGGCGGGCCCTCGAAGCGGAGCGGAAGAAGTGAGCCGCCGCACCGAGTCGTTGAGCGACGAGCTCTACGACTACCTCCTGCGCGTCTCCCTGCGCGAGCCGGAGATCCTGCGGCGACTGCGAGAAGAGACGGGTACGCTCGAGAACGCGCGCATGCAGATCGCCCCCGAGCAGGGGCAGTTCATGGCGCTGCTCGTCGAGCTCATGGATGCGCGCCGGACGCTCGAGATCGGCACGTTCACCGGGTACAGCGCGCTGGTGGTCGCGCTGGCGCTCCCGGCCGACGGACGCGTGATCGCGTGCGACATCAGCGAGGAGTGGACGGCGATCGCGAGGCGCTACTGGAACGAGGCCGGCGTCGCGCACCGGATCGATCTTCGTCTCGGCCCCGCGCTCGAGACGCTCGAGGAGCTGCTCGGCGAGGGGCGCCGCGAGGACTTCGACTTCGCGTTCATCGACGCCGACAAAGTCAACTACGACGCGTATTTCGAGCTGGCGTTGGAGCTCGTGCGGCCGGGCGGCCTGATCGCGATCGACAACACGCTCTGGAGCGGAAAGGTGGTCGACCCTGCGGCGACGGACGAGGACACCGAAGCCATCCGGCGCTTCAACGC
>CAZBCN010000102.1:0-9282 GCA_964490285.1 uncultured Gemmatimonas sp.
ATGGCGAGGGAGAATCCGGCGCGCCTGCTCGGGTTGCAGTGAGCTCCGCAGCGGCCTCGGACCGTCGACGGCCGAGAGCGATCAGGGCTCGCCGGCCTAGCGCTCCAAGACGCCGATCGAGAACCCAGGCAACGTGACGTTTCCCGAGCTCGATCCGGCCACGTGGCCCAGGCTCCCCAGGCCGGCCACCTGGAGAGCGGGACTCGCGGAGTAGACGTCGTAGGAGAACGCGCCCCCCAGGGCCTGCGCGAACTCTGCCACGAGGGTGTCGCTCGAGAGGTTCACGACCCATGCCGCAGCTTGCGCGCCCGTCCCGAACTTCCACGCGAATAGCGACGGGTAGGTCGTCCCGCCAACGCTCACCATGGGCTGGCCAGGGAACGTGACCTCGGTGGCGCGATCGCGGCCTCGCGAGGCCCGGCCGAGCAGAATCATCGCGGCCCCGTTTGCGGTGATCCGTCGGGTCTGCGGGTCGATGGCCGCGAAGTCCAGCGTATTGGTGAGGTTGTGGTTCACCAGCATGGTCACCCGCGGCAAGGTCATGAGGAGATGGCTCATGGCGGATACGTAGAGCGCGTGCGTCCACGTGTCGGCGTGTTGCTTGGAGGCGCCGGCGAGGACCTCCCCGAGGTTGTATTCGGTTGCCCAGACCTCCAGATCTGGCGGAACCGGAGCGGCATCGAAACCCGAGTCGGAGTAACGGTCCAGCAGGCCGCCGTTCGTGGCGAACGGATAGCTGAGCGCACGCTCGGCGTTGAAGACTCCGTCGGCGTTCCCAGCGCCGAGGTAGACATGGAACGCGAGCGCATCGAGGGCCGGTGACCGCGCGAAGATCGAGTCGTGCCAGCCCTGCTGCGCCGGAGGCTCCCCACCGACCGCTCCGATCTTTGCGGCTGGGTAGCGAGCACGAATGGAGTCGGCCCAGGTCCGCACGCGGGCCGCGTACACGCCCGGCGGCATGAACTGACTCGAGATGCTCAAATTATGCTCGTTGCCCAACTCCACGAGAGTGACCGGAACGCCGACGGCGTCTGCGTGCGCGAGCCCCTCGAGCTGATACGCGAGCGTCGAGTGCTGGATGTTGAGCACGAGCAGGGCCTCCGCGCCCGCGGCACCCAGCCCCGGCTCGAGCTCCTCCGCTCTGATCGTGCCCTGCGGCTGGATGTTGGCAAAGGTCGGCGGAGTCGTGGAGTCGGCGGTGAACCAGCCGGTCTGCCAATCCCAATGGTTGGCGGTGGTGCCGCCCGGATAGCGCAGGACCGCGGGAAGGAGCACGGAGGTCGAGTCGCGAAACCACCCCAGCGTCCAGTTGGCCACCGAGTGGTGTGCGTTCGTATTGAAGCCTATGAGAGGCGTGTCGCGCTCGGTCCCGGATAGTGTCGCGACGAGCGCCGTGGGGCCGGGAGGCCCTATGACGGTGGTCCCGTCGTCACACCCGGCGAACGCGAGCAGGGCGGCCGCGACTGCCGGCACCCTCGAGGAACGGAGAAGGCGTTGCGACGGCATGGGCTGGACCCAGTGGCGAGACGAGGCGGAAGGCCAACGCTGAAGCTAATGGGTCGACGTCACGCTGCCGTCGGGGCTGCCGGACACCCAGGGTCGCCGCGACAATCGTGGTGGCGTCGACCGGGCGACCCATGAGCACGCCGCGCCACGCGTCCGGACGCGAAGCCAGGACCGTCGCGCGCTACGACAAATCAGGACCTTCCGTTGGGGCTCCTGCGGTTCGCCTTGATGAGCAACAGCAGACCGATCGCCGCGGCGAACCCCCCGTACACGGCCCATTCCAGCTGACCGGTCATGAAGCTGCCCGGCAAGATCCCCACACCCTGGAGGAACCAGACTCCGCCGACCAGGACGAGCAAGGCGCCTACGATCCTGTTGACGAGTCTCATGTGCTGCGTCGCAGACGTCGGCGCCTCTCGCCACACCCGGATGATGGCTTCATGGGACGGCCCGGCCGGGTCAGGCGGTCGGGAGCTGAAGGCGATGGTGTCGGGTGTGCAGCTCCTGAAAGCGGAGGCAGTCCGGAACGGACACGTCGCCGAAAACACGACTCCTGGCGATCGAATCGTCGATCGCGGCGCGAACCGGCGCGAGGTGCGTCGCGGTTGCAGGCATGACGACAGCCTCCGTGGTGAGGGTTACTCACACGACGAATCAGGTAGCTTTGCCGCCGCCCCTCGGCAAGTCACTTGCGAGGTCGTGTATCTCTTCATCTCTGCAGCTCGAAACGGTGGTCCTGATCAACGCGTTGCGACGGCGGGCGGACCCACCCGGGAGGGCGAGGCACGCCGGGCAACCCCGGCGTGAGCGGCGCGCCGCAGACGCGCCTCCTGCCAAAGAGAATAGATCGCCGGAATGACGATCAGGGTGAGCACGGTCGACGAGACCATGCCGCCGACCATCGGCGCCGCGATCCTCTTCATCACGCTGGCGCCCGCGCCGTGGCCCCACAGGATCGGCAGGAGGCCGGCGATGATCGCGGTCACGGTCATGAGCTTGGGGCGGACCCGCTCGACGGCACCCTCGAGGATCGCGCTGTAGAGACCCACAGGAGACGCGTCGCCAGCCTCCGTGCGCGCCCGCCAGGCTTGGTCGAGGTAGATCAACATGACGACGCCGGTCTCTGCCGCCACGCCGGCAAGGGCGATGAACCCGACGGCTGTGGCTACGCTCGTGTGATAACCGAGCAGCCACATCAACCAGACGCCGCCCACGAGAGCGAACGGGAGCGACAGCATCACGATCAGCGTTTCGCCCACGGACCCGAAGTTCAGGTACAAGAGGAGGAAGATGATGAGCAGCGTGGCCGGCACTACGAGCTTCATCGTCTCCTTCGCGCGCTGCATGTACTCGTACTGTCCAGACCACTGGAGCGTGTAGCCCGTGGGCAGCTCGACCATCGACGCAACCGCTCGCTCTGCGTCGGCCACGTAGCTGGCGATGTCGCGCCCAGCCACGTCGACATAGACCCAGGCCGTCGGTATGGCGCCTTCAGTCTTGACCACCATGGGTCCCGCCACGGGCCGGACCGTGGCCACCTGGCCGAGGGGAATCTGCGCCGGACCCGCCGGGCCCGCGCGCGCGCGCCGCACCGGTGCGGCCGGGGTCGACGTGGCCCCACCCTCCATGCCAGCCGCCATCGATCCGCGGGACCCCGGCCCCGCCGTGTCTCCCATGCCTGTCATGCCGCCTCCTCCGCCCGCCGGACGTCCCACGGGCAGGAGCACTTCGGCGAGCTTTTCGGGTTGGTCGCGTAGCTCCTGCGGGTAGCGCACGCGCACTCCATACCGCTCGCGACCCGACACCATCTGCGTGATCGTCATGCCGCCGATGGCGGATGTGATGACCGCTTGGACGTCCTGCACGTTGAGGCCGTAGCGGGCCGCGGCCTCGCGGTCGATCTCGATGTCCAGGTACGCCCCCGAGACCGCTCGCTCGGCGAAGACGGAGCGTGTGCCCGGAACGCTCCGGACCGCCCGCTCGACCTCGACGCCGATGCGCTCGAGCTCGGCGAGGTCGCTGCCGAAGATCTTGATTCCGACGGGCGTCCGGATTCCTGTCGCGAGCATGTCGATCCGGCCCTTGATCGGCATCGTCCAGGCGTTCGTGACCCCCGGGAAGCGGAGCGCCTGGTCCATCTCTTCGGTGAGCCTCTCCGCGGTCATGCCCGGGCGCCATGCCGATTCGGGCTTCAGCACGATCGTGGTCTCGGCCATGTCGAGGCCCGCCGGATCGGTGGCGGTGCGGGCCCGTCCCGCCTTACCGAACACGCTGGCGACCTCGGGGAAAGAGGCGAGTATACTGTCCTGTCGTTGGAGCAGCTCACTCGCCTTCGCCACACCGATGCCCGGTAGGGTGGTAGGCATATAGAGGATCGTGCCCTCGTCGAGCGGCGGCATGAACTCGCCACCCAGGCGCGTCAGCGGCAGCCAGGTCACGATCACGGCGCTCGCGGCGGCCGCGACCACGGGCCAGCGGAAGCGCAGGACGAATTCGATGACGGGGCGATAGGCGCGCACCAGAAATCTGTTGAGCGGGTTCCTCTGCTCCCTGTGGATCTTGCCGCGCACGAAAAGACCCATCGCGACTGGCACGAGCGTGATCGAGAGGAGCGCGGCCGCGGCCATCGAAAGCGTCTTCGTCCACGCGAGCGGATGGAACAGGCGACCCTCCTGAGCCTCGAGCGCGAAGACAGGGAGGAACGACACCGTGATGATCAGGAGCGACACGAACAGCGCCGGGCCCACTTCCTTGGCCGCCGTGGCGACGACTTCCCAGTGCTCTCGAGGCGTGAGCAGGGCCGTGTCGAGCCTGGCGTCCTCGCTCGTCGGAGATTCCGAGGTGGAGAGCGCGCGCTGCTTCCGCTCGAGCGCCCGTTCCAGGTGCTTGTGCAGGTTCTCGATCATCACGATCGCGGCGTCCACCATCGCGCCGATCGCAATCGCGATGCCACCCAGGCTCATGATGTCCGCGCCGATGCCGAGCGCCCTCATCGCCACGAAGGCGATGAGAATGCCCAGCGGCAACGTGAGGATCACGACGAGCGCGCTGCGCACGTGGAACAGGAAGACGAGCGCCACCAGCATCACGACGACGGACTCCTCGAAGAGCTTCTCGCGCAGCGTGGCGACCGAGCGGTGGATCAAGTCGGAGCGGTCGTACACGGGCCGGAGAACCACTCCGGGCGGAAGACCCGCCTGAATGTCGGCGATTTTATCCTTCACGCGCTCGATCGTGGCGAGCGCGTTTTCGCCGAACCGCATGATGACGATGCCGCCGACCACGTCGCCGCGCCCGTCGAGGTCCGCGATCCCGCGCCGAACGCCCGGAGCCTCGACCACCCTGGCGACGTCGCCCACGCGGATCGGCGTACCCTCCGGGGTGGCCTCGACGACCACGCTCTCGATGTCCGCCATGCTGCGGAGGTAGCCGAGGCTGCGGATCATGTATTCGCGGTCGGCGAGCTCCAGCACCATGGCGCCGGCGTCTGCGTTGGACGCCCGAATCGCCTCCATCACGCGAGTCACCGGCACCGCGTAGCCGCGCAGCTTCGCGGGGTCTAGACGCACTTCATAGGTGCGCTCGAAGCCGCCCACCGAAGCCACCTCGCTCACCCCTTCTACGGACGTGAGCTGGTACCGGAGGTACCAGTCCTGGAGCGACGTCAGATCCGCGAGCGAGTGGGTCCCGCTGGTGTCTTCGAGGACGTACTGGTAGACCCAGCCCAGACCCGTCGCGTCGGGACCCAACGTGGATTGGGCGGCGGCCGGAAGGCGACCGCCGATGCCCGAGAGAACCTCGAGCACACGGCTCCTCGCCCAGTACGGATCGGTGCCGTCCTCGAAGATCACGTAGACGAAGGACACCTCGAAGAACGAGTACCCGCGCACGGTCTGGGCTCCGGGAACCCGGAGCATCTCGGACGCGATCGGATACGTGACCTGGTCCTCGACGATCTGCGGCGCCTGCCCCTCGTAGTCCGTCTGAATGATGACCTGGACGTCCGACAAGTCGGGGAGGGCCTCGAGCGGGGTGCGGCGCATCGCAACCACGCCCGCGATCGCCGCGAATACGGATAGCATGATGATGAGGAATCGGTTCGCGATCGAAGCGTCGATGATGCGCCTCAACATCTGCGGCCCTCCCTCAGTTTCCCGGCGGCGAGGCTGGCGCGTGCTCCACGTGCGCCCCGCCTGCCGCCTCGGGCGCGGCCGGGTCCTCGCGGGCACCCGCCGCGCGCATCGCCGCGCCGAGGTTCGACTCGGCGTCGATCAGGAAGCTGGCGGACGCGACCACGGTCTCGCCCTCCGCGAGCCCCGCCAGAATCTCGATGACGTCCCCCGTGGAGCGCCCCAGCGTGACGAGGCGCGGCTGGAAGGCGCCTCCGCCGGCGCTCACGAAGACGACGTCCCGCGTACCGGTTCCGAGCACCGCCGAACGCGGCACGACCAGCACGGGCGCGGGGGTCGGCGGATGCAACTCCACGGTCGCGTACATGCCCGGCCGGAAGCGAAGGTCCGGGTTGGCCAGCTCGAGGCGCATACGCCCGGTGCGGGCGTCGGCCGTGACCTCCGGATAGACGTAGGTCACGAGCCCCTCGAAGGTCTCACCCGGGTACGCCTCGAAGGTGATCACCGCATGGGCACCCACCTCGATCAGGCCGAGGTCTTTCTCGAAGAGCTCCGCCTCGACCCAGACGCGCGCGAGGTCCGCGATCCGGTAGACCTCCATTCCGGGACCGATTCGGGTCCCCTCGACCACGTTCTTCTCGACAATGATCCCCGACGCGGGCGCTCGGAGCATGATCGTCTTGGTCGCTGCGCCGGTGTCCTCGATGAGCGCGACCTGGTCCGCGGGGACGTCCCAATAGGCGAGGCGGCGGCGAGCCGAGGCGAGGAGGTCCTGTGCGTTCAGGGCCGCGCGCGAGCCCGGATCGGCGGTGCCTTCGACCAGGCGCCGTGCCAGGATCAACTCCTCCTGCGCGGAGACCAAGGCCGGGCTGTAGAGCTCGAGGAGTGGCTCGCCCTGCAGCACGGCCTTGCCCGTGAAGTCCACGTACAGCTTCTCCGCCCATCCTTCGACCTTCGGGCTGACGGTCGTGAGACGTGTCTCATCGTATGTGACGGTGCCGACCGCGCGTACGGCCACGGTGAGACTCCTCCGCTCCGCGATAGCGAACGTGACGCCGATGCGGCGCTGTGCCTCGGCGTCGAGGTGAACCGGCTCGAGTGACGCAGTGGCGCTCGACGCGATCGCGCCGTGTTCGTGGCCCACGGCTGCTGTCGTTTCCCGGTCGCGATCACGTAGTGCCGCATAGACGACGACGCCGACGGCCCCCGTGATCAGCGCTCCCGAGAGCACGAGCTGCCTGGGCGTCGTCATCTCACATCCTCCCGGATCAGCGCGTCCGTCGCCGGTAGTGTCCGCCCGACCGCGTGCTCTAGACGGGCGATCACCGTACCATATTCGCCGATCAGGGCGAACAGCTCGCTTTCGTGCTCGTTGACGGTCATCTGGGCATCCACGAGCGTCATGAAGTCGACGCTGCCGACCCGATACGAGGCGAGGGACGACGCGACGTTCGCCCTCGCTTGCGGCAGCACCTCGTCCCTGTGGAGGCGAATCAGAGAGGATGCACGAGCTTGCTCCGCCAACAACTCGCCGATCTCTGCATCGACCATGGCGCGCATCTGGCCGGCATCGGCTTGGGCCGCTCGCTCCATCAGGGCCGCCTGCTCGCGCTGCTTGAGCTGCCTCCCGCCCGCGAAGACGGGAACGCTGAATCCGAGCATCACGCTCCCCATCCGCTCCGTGCCCATGTCGGCCGGGCGTTGACCGTACTGAACGCCGAGCGTGACATCGGGCCATATCTCCTTGCGGGCGAGCGCGAGCTCCGTCGCGGCGAGCTCGACCCCCAGCTCCTCGGCCGCGAGTGCGGGGCGCGTCTCCTCCGCCCACGCGAGCAGGGTGAGGCGGTACGGTATTTCCGCGGGGAGCTGCGGAAGCGTCGGAGTCGGCACGGGTGTGTCCGTCGGCCGGTCGAGCAAGGCGTTCAACATCACCGCAGCCGAGGCGCGCATGGCCGTCATGCGCGTGATCTCCCCGTCCATGCGAGCGACCTCCACGCTCGCGCGCAGCACGTCGCCTTGGCGGCCCGTCCCCGCCCCGTACATCGCTTTTGCGACGGTTTCGAACTGCTGCAGCAGCGCCAGAGTGGTACGCATCACCTCGAGCTGCCGGTCAGCCGCGTACAGCTCGTAGAACGTTCGTGCGACGTCGGTGCGCACCTCCCACGAGACCTCGTCGGCCGCCGTCCTGGCAATCGCCGTCTCCCGCTCTGCCATACGTCTCATCAGCGAGCGTTTCCCAGGGAACGGGATCATCTGCATGGCCTGGATGGACGGCGCCATCGAAGTGGGCATGTCCCTGCCGAGCCGTGGCAACGACAGGTTCATCAGGCCCAGCTCGACCACCGGATCCGGTAGGAGCCCGGCCGAGGGCTCTCGCGTGGAGAGCGCGTCGGCCATCAATCGCGCGGCCTGTAGACGCGGGCTCCGGGTGCGGGCGAGCGAGTAGACCTCATCGAGCGTCAGGGTCGAGCCCTGCCCTCTACTCGGAGCTTCCTGGCCCAGCTCGGGGACCGGAGCGCCTTGCTCCGGAGCCGCAGCCAGGGCTGGGCCGGTGGGGACGCCCAGCAGTGCCGCGATGAACACCGACCGTCCACGCCCCATGTGGGTGCCCTAAGAAAGATAGGTGCCGCTGAGTTCTCAGGGACGCTAGGGCCGAAGGGTGCGCGAAATCAGCGGGTGGACCTTGGAACTTGATGTGGGGCGACCCGCCCTCTGTCCCGTCGGGTGTTTCCCCACGGGACCGTGGGCTATGCGTTTCGGATAGCCGTTTCTCGAGGGGCCCGCGTCCACCGCGAGATCGATGCCTCGATCAGGCCAGGTCGAAGCGGTCCAGGCTCATCACCTTGGTCCAGGCCGCGACGAAGTCTTCGACGAACTTCTCCTTCGCGTCGCTGCTGGCGTAGACCTCGGAAATGGCCCGCAGCTGCGAGTTCGAACCGAAGACGAGGTCGACGCGCGTGGCGGTCCACTTGACCTTGCCCGTCTTGCGGTCGCGCCCCTCGAACACCTCCTGGGCGTTCGAGACCGGCGTCCACTCCGTGCTGGGCGTCACCGACGTTGGCCCCCAGCACGCGCAGGCCGCCGACGAGGACCGTCAGCTCGGGCGCCGTGAGCGTCAGCAACTGCGCCCTGTCGACCAGCAGCTGCTCGGCGGTGACGGGGAACGTGCCTCTCTGATAGTTGCGGAACCCGTCGGCGATCGGCTCGAGCACCGCGAAGGAGTCGACGTCGGTCTGGTCCTGCCTCGCGTCCATGCGTCCGGGCTCGAACGGCACCTTCACGGAGACGCCGGCCTTCATCGCGCTCTGCTCGACGCCCGCGCACCCCGCCAGCACGATCAGGTCGGCGAGCGACACCTTCTTGCCGCCCGTGGCCTTCTTGTTGAACTCGGCCTGGATGCCCTCGAGCTTCTTCAGCACCTTCGCGAGCTGAGCAGGCTGGTTGACCTGCCAGTCCTTCTGCGGGGCGAGCCGGATGCGCGCGCCGTTCGCGCCGCCGCGCTTGTCGGAGCCGCGGAAGGTCGAGGCCGATGCCCAGGCCGTCGACACAAGCTGCGCGACCGACAGCTTCGAGGCGAGGATCTTCTTCTTCAGGTCGGCGATTTCCTTCTCGCCGATCAGCTTGTGGTTGACCGCCGGGATCGGGT
>CAZBCN010000103.1:0-9026 GCA_964490285.1 uncultured Gemmatimonas sp.
CGTGCCCAGGTAGTCGCGGATTCGTCCGGGCGTGATCTCGACGATGCGCGTGGCGACCTGGCTCACGAGCCAGCGGTCGTGCGACACCAGGATGAGTGTGCCGTCGAACGCAGCGAGGCCCTCGACGAGCGCCTCGATGGACTCGAGGTCGAGGTGGTTCGTGGGCTCGTCGAGCAGGAGCACGTTGGCGTGCTCGAGCGAGAGCCGGGAGAAGACCAGACGCGCGGCCTCTCCTCCGGAGAGCGACGAGAGCTTCTTCGCCCCGTCGTCGCCGGAGAAGAGCATCAGCCCCATCTGGCCCCGCACATAACCGCGGTCCTTGCCCGGGCAGAAGTCCCAGAGCCATGTCTCGGCGGTCTTGTCCGATCCCGCCAACCCCTCGCGGTGGTCCTGCGCGAAGTAGCCGCGATGCGTCTCGTGGCCCCACACGACCTCGCCGGCGTCGGGCTGGAGCTCCCCCATCAGGATCTTGAGGAGCGTCGACTTGCCGATCCCGTTCGGACCCATGATCGCGAGCCGGTCGCCGCGCCGAACCTCCAGGTTCACGCCGTGCAGCACTTCCTTGTCGCCGAAGCGCTTCTTCACGCCCTTCACCTTGAGGACCTCGCGGCCTGAAGGCCGCCGCTCCTGGAAGCGGAACGTCGGGTAGCGTCGGCTCGACCCCGGAAGCGCCACGAGCGACTCGGTCACCTTCTCGATCAGCTTGACCTTGCTCTGGGCCTGCCGTGCCTTGCTCGCCTTCGCCTTGAAGCGATCGACGAAGAGCTGGTGATGCGCGATCTCCTTTTCCCGCTTCTCGATCTCCTTCTCGCGTCGCTCGCGGTCCTCGACCTTCGCCTGCAAGAAGCGCGTGTAGTTGCCCGGATAGTGCGTGACGGTGCGGTAGTCCACGTCCAGGATGTCCGTGGCGATGTTGTCGAGGAAGCGGTGGTCGTGAGAGATCACCACCACCGGCCCGGCGAAATCGCGCATGAACTTCTCCAGCCACCGAATGGAGAGGATGTCCAGGTGGTTCGTGGGCTCGTCGAGCAGAAGGATGTCCGGGTTGCCCGAGAGCACCTGCGCGAGCAGCACGCGCAGCTTGAAGCCGCCGGACAGCGTCGAGAGCGGTTGATGGTGCACCGAGGTGGGGAGGCCCAGCCCCTCGAGGATCGTGCCGGCCCGTGACTCGGCCGAGTATCCGTCGTGCATCTGCACGATCTCCTCGAGCACGCCGAAGCGATCCGCGTCGAAGCCCGCTTCTCCCTTGGCGAGCATCGCCTCCTTCTCGGCCATCGCTTCGTAGAGCTCGATGTTCCCCATGATCGCCACGGAGAGGATCTCGCGGTCCTCGTAGAGAAACTGGTCCTGGCGCAGGACTCCGAGGCGGAGCCGCTTCGGAATGGACACCGAGCCCTCGCTCGGCTCGATCTGCCCCGAAAGGATGTTGAGCAGCGTGGTCTTCCCTGAGCCGTTCGCGCCCACGAGGCCATAGCGCTGGCCCGCGTTCAGCTGGAAGGACGCGTTCTCGAAGAGGACGCGCCCGCCGAAGTCCATGGAGACGTTGGAGGCGGAGATCATGGGGGGGGAATGTAACTAGGAGGCGGGCGGCGACCGGGGGTCGCCGGCCGGCCGAATCCGGGCGGCGTCGGGGTGCCCTCGGGAGGTGCTCTGGTCGCTAGCTTGCTCTCATGGCGAATCCTGCTGCGTCTCCGCTTTGGCGAGTCGGTGCGGCCACCGGGGCGCTCGTGTTGGTTGGCGCGCTGCTCACCACGGCGGCGGCCGCTCAGCAAACCGCCCCGCCTCCTGCGGCGCCCCAGGCCCAGGCGGCGCTCGACGAGCGGAGTCCTTTGGTGGCAGGGCTGCTGCAAGCCGTGCTTCCGCCGCTTCCGGTGGGCTATCTGTACGCGGGCAGCGTTGCGCGAGGTCTGATCCCGATGGGCGTCATGGTGGTGGGCACGTCGATCTTCCTGGTCGAGAGTGTCGAGATCTTCGACTGGACCGATGGGGGCGTTTCGGAGACCCTCCTCTGGGTCGGGTTCGGGATGACGCTCGGCGGCTACGTCTTCGGGATCGTGGACGCGGCCAACGTCGCTCGCAACCGCAACGCGCGGGCGAGGGCCGCGCGAGCCGTGCTCCGATTCGTGCCCGCGCCCTCGGGCGTCGGTCTGGCGGTCACGATACCGGTGGGTTGATCGCTCGGGGGTAAGCGGGGCCGTGCAGCTTCGGCCCTCCTGGCCCCGGTTCCTCGCCGCCAACATCATGAGGTCGTGTCCCACGTCATCTCCCGTGCCGGGGCAGGGGCGGAGCAGTCATGATGCGAGGCCTCGTCTGGCTGTTGCCAGCGCTGCTTTGCCTGGCACCCGATCGAGTCTCGGCGCAGGTCACGCTGCGCACATACCAAGAGGCCTGCGACGGTGGCGACCTGACTGCGTGCAACGTCTTCGGGCTCATGTACGAGACGGGCAATCGTGTGCCCCGCGACGTGGTGAGAGCGGCGAGCCTGTATCTACGCGCCTGCGAGGGAGGAGAGATCCTAGGCTGCACCAACCTGGCGCTGTTGTACGAGAACGGGACGGGTGTTGCCCGAGACGTGCCTCGCGCGCTCGGTCTGTATCGCGTGGCCTGCGAGGGCGGGGAGACGCTGGCGTGCGGCCGCCTGCGCCGGCTCGAGGGTGCGGGCAGGGCGACTCCGCGCGAGCTCTACTTCAAGAGCGCCCGTGTCGGCGACGCGGTCACGAGCCAACCGCTTGGAGAGGCCATCGTCGAAATACTCGACCTGGGCATCAGAGTGAGCTCGGACGATTCCGGTCGGCTCCCCCTACCTCCTCTTCCGTCCGGTCGATACCGGCTGCGCGCCCAGCGATTAGGGTACGAGGACCTGGAGGGTGAGTTCGAAGTTCCCGGGAACTCGGAAGTGCTCGTGCTCATGACGCGTGCGGCCATAGACGACCTGCGCGCCCCAGGCAGGGTCGAGGGAAGGGTGCTCGAGGAGCTGGGCGATGGCCTGACCAACGTGGAGGTCAGCGTGGTGGGCCAAGACCGGACTCCGACGCTCACCAACGCCATGGGGCGCTTCACCCTACGAGACCTCGAGCCGGGGTTGCACCAGATACGCTTCGCGCTCCTGGGCTATGCGCCGCGCACGGTCACCATGATCGTCCAACCGGGGAGGACCACCGATGTGACCGCGATCATGTCCCCGCGACCGCTCGAGCTCGAGCCCGTCCAGGTCGCGGTGCGCTCGATCTATCTCGAGGGCAATGGATTCTACGAACGCCAAGAGTTCGGCCTGGGACTCCACTTCGACCGAGCGGCCATCGAGGCTGCAGATCCCGGGCGCCTGTCCGATCTCATCGCTCGCGTTCCGATGCGCAGGCCCGATCCCAGCCCGGGGCGCGGCAGCGGCTGCGCGCGCACCGTCATCCTGGACGGTTTTCCGACCCTCGGCGCCGACATCGACTTGATCGACTTGAGTCAGGTCGAGGCCGTGGAAGTCTACGCGGGCGGCGCGGATACGCCGATCGAGCTCGTCTCCTACAGCCGCGGGTGCGGCGTCATCATGATCTGGACACGGAGGTGAAGGACGGTCCTAGACAGTTCCCTCGAAGTCCAGCGCCACGTCGAGCGCGGGCGCCGAATGCGTGATCCATCCCACGGAGATGAAGTCGACCCCCGTCTCGGCGACTTTCCGCACGTTCGCGAGCGTGACCCCGCCGGAGGCCTCGAGTAAGCATCGGCCCCGCGCCAGCGCCACGGCCTTCCGCATCTGCGTGAGGCGCATGTTGTCGAGCATCACGATGTCGGCGCCGGCCTCGATCGCGGGCTCCAAGTCCGCTACCCGATCGATCTCGACCTCCACATGCATCTTCGGGCCGACCTCCCTGCGCGCGCGTCGAACGGCCTCCGCCACCGAGCCTACGGCCTGCACGTGATTGTCCTTGATGAGCACGGCATCGTAGAGTCCCATCCGGTGGTTCCTTCCTCCCCCCGCGCGCACGGCCATCTTCTCCAGCGCACGCCAGAGCGGTGTCGTCTTCCGGGTGTCCAGGATCGTGGCGCCGGTGCCCTCGACGCGGTCCACGAGCTTCCGCGTGGCGGTGGCGACGCCCGAGAGGTGCCCGAGCAGGTTGAGCGCCACGCGCTCCCCGGCGAGGAGCGATCGCGCCGGACCCCGCACGGACGCGACGACGCTCCCGGCGTCGACGACGGCGCCATCGCGCACCAGCGCCGCGGTCGCGACGGAGGGGTCGAGCAGCTCGAAGACGCGGAGTGCCGGCCCCAGGCCCGCGACGCAACCGGGAGCTCGCGCCACCACGTTCGCCGTGGCCTGAGCATCCGCAGGGATCGTGGCATCGGAGGTGACGTCGCCGTGCTCGCCGAGATCTTCCGCCAGCGCCGCGGAGAGAAACTCGTCGAGCTCCACTCCCGCGAAGAGCCCGAGGGCGGACTCCTTCGCAGGCTTGCGGCTGGTCAGACCTTGACCTCCAACATGCGCGCGACGGCGACGCGCGCCCGCTCGGCGATCGCCGGATCGACGAGCACCTCGTGCTTCATGTCGCGCAGGCTGTCACGGATGCCTTCGAGGGTGATCATCTTCATGTACGGACAGAGATTGCACGGCCGCACGAAGTCGGTCTCGGGCACCTCGGACGCCACGTTGTCGCTCATGGAGCACTCGGTCACCATCACGACGCGCTCGGGTCGCTCGCGCTTCACCCACTTGATCATGCCGGAGGTGGAGCCGACGAAGTCCGCTTCCTCGAGCACGTCCGGAGGGCATTCCGGATGGGCGATGATCTGGATGCCGGGATACGAGGCACGGTAGTCGCGGAGCTCTTGCCCGGTGAAGCGCTCGTGCACGATGCACGAGCCCGCCCACAGGATGATGTCGACCTTCGTCTGCGTGGCGACCCACTTTCCGAGATACTGGTCGGGCAGGAAGATCACCCGATCGACGCCGAGCGACTCCACGACCGCTACCGCGTTGCCGGACGTGCAGCAGATATCGGACTCGGCCTTCACCTCGGCCGAGGTGTTCACATACGTGACGACGGGCACGCCCGGGTAGCGTTGGCGCAGAAGCTGGATGTCCGCCGCCGTGATCGACTCCGCGAGCGAGCACCCCGCCTTGGTGTCGGGAATCAGGACGGTCTTGGCCTCGTTGACGATCTTGGCGGTCTCCGCCATGAAGTGGACGCCCGCCATGACGATCACGTCGGCGTCCGTCTTCTCGGCCATGCGTGCGAGGGCGAGCGAGTCGCCCTTGAGATCCGCGACGCCGTGGTAGATGTCGGGCGTCATGTAGTTGTGGGCCAGAATGACTGCGTTCCGTCGCTGCTTGAGCTCATCGATCTCTTCGATGAGGGGCGCCAGCGCGGCGACCTCCACGTCGGGCAGGACGCCCTTCAGGCGCTCCGCAGGACCTACGGCCGTCGACGAGACGCTCACATTTGCTCCTGATCCGCCTGTGACCCCACTCCAGCCACCTCAATACACATGTGGCCGCCCAGGGATTCGTGTCGCCCCACCCCCTCGTTACTTTCGGGCACCCCTGGAATAGGAAAAAGAAGATGAAGCTCAGGCTCGGAGCCCCGCTCCTCCTCGTGGCGGCGTTTCTCGTGGGTTGCTCGGGAGGCGCGCCGTCGTTCGAGTCGGCCCCCCTGGATTCCAACGACCAGAAGGCGAGCTACGGCATCGGCCTCAACATGGGCGGTCAGCTGGCGGCGGCGAAGGACCGCCTCGACCGTCTCGCGCTCATGCGGGGAATCGAGGACGGCCTCCAGGGCAACGACCCGCAGATCTCGGACGGCGAGCTCCAGACGGTTCTGATGCAGTTCGGGACCGAGATCGAGGAAGCGGCGAACGCGGAGAGGGCGGCCGAGGGTGTGGCGAATCAGGCCGCCGGGACCGCGTACCTGGCCGAGAATGGCGCCAAGCAAGGGGTAACCACCACGACGAGCGGCCTGCAGTACGAGGTCCTGCGCGTGGGCGAGGGGGATCGCCCGACGCGAGAGAGCACGGTTCGCATCCACTACCGCGGGACCCTGGTCGACGGGACCGAGTTCGACTCCTCCTACGGGGGTGACCCGGCAGTCTTCATGGTCAGCGGAGTGATTCCGGGGTTCACCGAGGCGCTCCTGCTCATGCAGGTCGGGAGCCACTACCGGATCGTCATCCCTTCGGACATCGCGTACGGGCCTCAGGGTAGCGGTCCGATCGGTCCGAGCTCGACGCTCATCTTCGAGATCGAGCTGCTGGAGATCGTTGACGCCGAGTAGCGCCGGACTTTAGCGTCGGGGCCTCCCCCCTCAAGGCGAGCATTCGATCTCATCATGTCGCTCCTGTCACGCCTTTTCGGGTCCAAGGACGAGCCTGCCAAGGCGACGGGCGAGCTGTCTCGGCGCCTGGAGCGTCTGGAGGAGGAGGCGCAGAACGCGGCTCCCGGCTACGTGGGAAGTACCTACAATCGAGCTGGTGATCTGGCGCTGAAGGAGGGCGATCCGGAGCGCGCGATGGGCTACTACGGACGCGCCATCGACGCCTTCCTCGCCGACGAGCAGCCCGAGGCAGCCCGAGGCGTCGCCAACAAGATCATTCGCGTACGCCCGCACGCGGTGAGGGCGCTGTGTACGCTGACTTGGCTGGACCTCGCGGCGAAGCACAACGCGACGGCGCTTCTCCACCTGCGGGACTACGTGGAGGCGGCCAAGGAGGCCAAGCAGTTTTCTCTCGCCGCGAGCCAGATCCACGAGATGGCGCGCATCGTTCCGGATCCGGAGGTTCTCAGTGCGGTCGCCGATGCACTCGACGGGCTCGACTTCGCACAGAGGGCCAACGAGGTCCGGGAGTGGGAGGCGCAGGGTGGCTCACCCGACGTGGTGAAGGATTCCGACGCGCTCGCGCTGGCCTGTATCCGGGCCGCCGCGCGCTCGAACGAGCGCGCGAAGCCGCAGGGCGGCAAGGATCCTGACGAGCGTCTCCCGAAGAGCTGAGGCGCGCTCCGACCCTTCCCGCGCTATCGCCCGGGACTGCCTGTCAACAGCCCGTTGCGAATGCGCAGGGCCTTCTCGGACGCACCGGGATCCTCCTCGATCGACGTGGCTCTCACGTCCTCGAAACGCAGCTCGGCGGACAGGGTGAGTCGCTGACCGCCCCGTTCGACCACGATGTCGAAGCGCGTGCCGGGGGCACGGCCCGCGAAGTTGGCCCGGAACACCGCGCCGAAGTCCGTGTTGCCGACGTCCACTCCGGCGACGGACACGAGAAGGTCTCCCATCTGGATGCCGGCCGCGGCGGCGGCGCCTCCCGGTGTGATGCCCGCGACCCGCGTGCCCTCGGCACTCCCCGTCGTGGTAATGCCGATCCGGGGGACCCTCGTCACGTCGACGCGCATGCGTAGGCCGGCGAGCGGAAGGACCTCCTCCCAGGGATACGGCTCCCGTCCATCGATGTACGCGTCGTGGAAGTCCTGGAACGGGCGGCCCCCTGCCGCGGCCCGCACGGCGGCCCACCACTCCTCTTCCGTGAAGCCCCGGCCGCGACCGTACGAGCCCTCGTAGACCACCTTCATGACGTCGTCGAGCGAGCGCGCGTTGTCCGAGGCATCACGGATCAGGATGTCGAGCATGAGCCCCGCCAACGATCCCTTCGGATAGTAGATCGTGGCGGTGCCATCGCGAGGCCCGATCCAGGTGGACAGAGACGCGTCTTCGAGCGCCACGGGCGGCACGCCGTCGACCTGACCGATCTTGATCTGGGTGTCCTCGTAGAACGTCGCGGCCGGCACGATGCCTCCGCGCACGAGCGCGAGGTCCGCGTAGTAGTCCGTGATGCCCTCGCTGACCCAGAGGAGCTCCGTGGGCATCGGGCGGCCGTAATCGTAGGGCCACAGATCCGCGGGCCGCATTCGCTTGACGTTCCAGCCGTGAAAGATCTCGTGCGCGGTGATCGACGCGAGCGTGGTCGAGCCGAGAAAGTTCGGGTGGTAGATGCCCAGGTGCGAGTTCGAGTGCTCGAGGGCCGAGCCACCCCCGAACGACGGATCGAAGACGAGCAGCGTCGTGTAGTGATCCCACGGAACGACGTCGTGAACCGCCTCCATCGGAGGCATCATACGCGCGATCTGCTCCCAAAGGAGCGTGCGGTTCTGCCCGGCCAACATCCCTTCCGGGTAGGTGGCCAAGCGGTAGATCTTGCCGCCGATGCGCACGCTGTCGACGTCGAACCGTCCGACGAACGTCGGCATGTCGACGAGCTCGTGGTAGTCGACGGCCGAGTACGTCCTCGTGGAACGTCCGGCCGTGAGTCCGGTGGCTACGCCCCAGTCGTTCTCCGTGTGGAACACGATCTCCGACGAGAAGTCGAGCCCGGCGTCTTCAGGGTAGAAGAACACGTTGGTGCCGTTGAAGAACGCGAAGTCCGGTCGGGCCCATGCGTTCCCGTTGTCGAGCTGATCGGCCGTGTAGTCGAAGCCGACGCTCACGCGACCCCGGCCCGTGGGATAGACGCGCCACGTGTCGAAGTCGGCCTTGTCCCAGCGGATCTCGTTCTCTCCCTGGCGTGCTCGGAAGTCACCCACGTTCTTGGCGAAGTTCTCGAGGCTGTACGAACCCGGCGTCCAAGAGGGGAGAGAGAGCGCTACGGGGTCGGTGTTGGTGACGTCGAAGGACATCTCGACGTGGATCGCGCGATCCTGGGCAGTCTGGGCGTTGAACGTGACGTCGTAGCGCACATTGCGGACCTCATCTTCGTCGGGCGTGGCCGCGTACGCCGTGGCGCACGCGGCGAGCGCGACGAGCGCGAGTGCCCCGGCGATCTTCTTCATCACGGTCCCCCTTGGTCGGTGGCGGTAGGCGTCCGTACGCGAAACGAGGGTGGGACGTTCCAGGGCTGCCGAAGGGTTGCGCACGGGGTGGGCCTGCGAAGAGGACATGGCTCCACTACTCTGTCAGGTATACCTCGGACAGGGGGGTGTCATGGGCTTCATCGCGCACATCCTCGTCGAGCGATGGTTCGCCTGAGTCGACCACCGATGCCTTCCCACC
>CAZBCN010000104.1:0-8102 GCA_964490285.1 uncultured Gemmatimonas sp.
TCCCCAACGCCTCCGCGTGCGCATGCAGCCGACCTCTCGACGGATCCTCGAGCTCCTCGACCATCCGGACCAGCTGGAAGCGCTGTACCGCTCGGATCCGGAGGCCTTTCGCGCCGCCCTCGACGAATCGTCTCGCGAGGTGCCGGACTCCCCCGCCCTGGGCGTGTGGCAGGCCCGACTCGCCTACCGGGAGGCTCCCGGGGGCTTCGACAAGGTCCGGCTCGCCTACGCGGTCGCGATCGGGCTCTGCGTGGGCGCCCTGATCCGGATTCCGCTCTTCTGGCTGGACGAGGACTGGTACTTCCCGCGCTACGGACCGTCCGTGGTCCTGCTCGCTCCGGCCGCCTATTTCTGGCTCCGCGACGGCAACCGCCGCGGTCTCGTGGCCGGTTCGGTGCTGGCCGCGGTCGCGGCGACGTTCGTGGCCTTCATGCCGGACCTCACGGACTCCGTGGTCATGGCGCTCATCCACCTGCCGGTCCTGTTCTGGGCGCTCCTCGGGTTCGCGTTCGCGGGCGCGAGCTGGCGTGACCCGGAAGTCCGCATCCGCTTCGTGCGCTACAACGGCGAGCTCCTGATCCTCGCCAGCTTGGTCGCGCTGGGCGGGATCGTCTTCAGTGGACTCACGGTGGCGCTCTTCGAGCTCGCGTTCGACAACTGGGGCGAGTGGTACGCCGAGAACATCGGCATCGTGGGTGCCGCCTCCGTCCCCCTGGCCGGGACGTACCTGTACGACACCGTCTTCAAGAGACGCACCGGAATCGCGTCGGTCCTCGCGCGCGTGTTCGCACCGCTCTTCCTGCTCATGACCGCGACGTATCTCGCGGTCGCGTTCCTCGGTGGGCAGAACCCGTTCGTGGATCGTGACGCGCTGATCACGTTCAACGGGCTGCTGCTCGTCGTCCTGGGCATGACCGTCTTCTCGATTGTCGAACGCGGAGAGGAGACCGACGTGGAGTGGCTCGACTACGTCAACGCGGCGTTGCTGATCGTCACGCTGCTCATCGACCTGATCGCGCTCTCGGCGATCCTCTTCCGCCTCGGCTCCTACGGCCCGACCCCCAACCGGGTCGTCGTCCTCGGCGTGAACGTCGTCATCATGATCCACCTCGCCTGGACGTGCCGCGCATACCTGGGCCTCATTCGGGCGAAGAGCGGAGTGGCCGTCATGCGGCGCGCGGTGGTCGCCTACCTGCCGGTGTACGCCGGTTGGGCCGCCTTCGTCGCGTTCGTGCTGCCGTTCCTGTTCCGGTTCTCCTGAGGCGCGCGGTGCCCGGAAGCCGAAGGGCCCGGCCACTCGTCGGTGACCGGGCCCTCCGTTCCCCTGATTCCACCTCGTCAGGCCCCCGAAGCGTCAGTCCTGATCCGTGATTCTCCGCTCGGCGGCCGCACGGCGCTCCTCGAGCAGCTCCTGGTACCCTTCCTCGTCCAGGTGCGTGACCGCGATCCACGCGTGCGACATCTCGTCCGAGGTGCGGTTGCCGTAGTCGGCCCAGAGGTCCGGATCCACGACGTTCGGGTTGTTCGTCGTGTTGTCGTACCACTGCTTCATGATGATCACGCCGCCCTTCGGGACGAGCGGGGCCACGTGCTCCTCGTAGATGTGGCTCTGGTGCCAGAGCGCGCTCCAGTTCGAGATCATGCTGATCACCTCGACCCGGCCGGTCTCGGGATAGAGGACCTCGAGCGACGCCGAGCGCAGGCGCAGGTGACCGTGCGGCTGGAAGCTATCGAGCCGCACCGGATGATCGAACGTCAGGAAGCCCTGCGTCATCGACGTGCCGTGCGGCTTCAGCAGGAGCTCGCCCTGGCGGATGCCATAGAGGCGCAGGTCCTGCCGGTACTCGTACTGGTAGTCGCGAGGATGGAGCCAGAGGCCGAGCTCGACGACGTTGTCCTCGAGCACCTCGGTCTGGAGGTTCGTGCCGATGCCGCCGGGGTAGAGGTGGATGTCCCACGCCACATAGGCATTCGCCGGCAGAAGTCGGCACACGCCGTCGGGAACGAGCTCACCCAGCTTACCCATCGCGTACTCGGTCGCGTGCTCGCCCTGCTCGCCGACGCGCTCGAGCTGCCCGTCGTCGTTGAGCAAGCGGAACGTCGAGTTCGCGTGGTGCACTACCGACTTCGCGTCGCCCGCCGGCTTCACCTGGATCGCCTTGATGCAGCGATCCTCCGTCATGCCGCTCGGCACGATCGGCCAATGCATCATGTCCATGCCGCCCACCGGCACGTCGATCGGCGTCGAGGGGATGATCAGGTCCGGCTCACCATACTCGCGCACGAACGCCCACTCGTCCGTGGGGATCAGATCGGGCGGCGGTGGCATATCCGCCGGGTTGCCGAGCGGGGCGCCCTGGTCCACCCAGGCCGCGATCGTGGCGATCTCCTCTTCCGAGAGGCGCCAGTCGTGCTGGAGCTCCTGGATGCCGATATCCCGGTCGTAGTAGTACGGCGGCATCAGCCCCGCGGTCACCTGCTCCCGGATCCGGCGCGCGTAGCGGCGGGCGTCCTCGTAGCTCACGAGGTCCATCGGTCCGATCCCGCCGGGCCGGTGGCACACGGTGCAGTTGTTCTGGATGATCGCCGCCACGTCCTTCGCGTACGTCACCTCGGCCGGGGCGTTCGCCGCGAACGCGACCTGGGCAGAGGCAGGCGTGGGGATGGCTGCCGTGATGATCACTGCACCCGCCGCGAACCCGTAGAGACGCTGGATCACGATGTCCTCCTTCCTAGGAGCTGGCCCGATACGGGGTGCAATCTGAGGCGGGTAGGCAGAAACGCGAAAGGACCTGATTCCTACCCCGGAATCAGGAACGAGTCCGGGATCCCCTCGTCCAGCGTGGCCAACCGGGCATCCCGCCGCGCAGCCAACGCCGACAGGTGTCCGTCGGTCGTCGCTCCGGGTGTATCGACCCACGCCGGAAGCGAGTCGGCGCCCACGTCGTCGGTGAGCCGCACGAACGGTGGCCGCGTGCTCCCGCGGATCTGAGCGAGGAGGGCCCGGGCCGCCGCCACATGCGGCGACAGGCGCGCCTGCGGCGCGATGCGCACGAAGCCGAGCTCCGTGATCGACGACGTGGCCAAAACGTGGTTCGGGCTCAGGGTCGCCACCCACGTCGCGACCCGCACATGGTGCACGTGCGCGCCGTGGCCGAGGGCCAGTAGCGCATTCACGTCGAGCAGATAGGTCAAGGAAAGTCCGCCAGCAGCGCTCGGATCTGCTCCGACGAGACCGGCTTCATCCCAGCCGGCGCCTCCATGACAGGGAGACCGGTCAAAGGGTCCTCGACGACCCGATAGTCCCCGACGTCGGCGACCCCGGCGCCCGCAACCGCTCGGCGGCGCAGGAACTCGGACACCGTCACCCGCTCGCGGCGCGCCAGCTCGCGGATGCGCGCGGCGTCCCGCTCCGAAACCTTGAACGTGAGGGTCGGCATGGTAATACGGTAATACCCGCGACTGCGGGCTTCAATCCTGAAGATGAGGGCTTCCCCGTTCGCCCCCCTCCCCCAGCGTTGCCCTAGCGCCGCATCGCCTGGAGCTCATCGTACGCCACCCCGACCGCGAGCCCGAGTCGCGGCACCTGGCCGCCGAAGTGCTCGAACCCGGGGAGGGTCTGGAGCGTGATCGCCTGCTCGCGGGGGCGCCCCTCGCGGAGCGCCGTCGCGGCGACTTCGATCACGGCCAGGAAGTAGTCGCGCTGGAAAGCGAGGTCCGTACGCGTTCCGGTCGGCGGGTACCCGGCCTCGTTGTGTCCGAAGATGTAGAGCGCGTCGGCGGGATAGTCCGGCATGATCGCCTCGAGCACCTGGACCCAGCCGTGCACCGAGCCCCCGGCCGGCGCATCGATGTTCGGCCACCCGCGGTTGTTGAGCAGGTCGCCGAGGTGGACGATGTTGGCGCGCTCGAAGAAGATCGCGGCGTCTCCGCCCGTGTGCGCGGCCCCGTAGTGACGGAGTCGCACCGTCTCGTCGCCCACCGAGACGCTCCACGTGCCCGAGAACGTCGTGTCGGGGAGCGGGCGCGGGTCCGGCGCCGCACCCCCACCTCTCGCGGCCGCCGCGTTCCGCAGGTTCGCGGCAGCGCGCTCGTGCGCGACGATCCTGCCCACCACGTCCCGCATCACGCCATTGCCGCCGGTATGATCCGGGTGCTGATGGGTGTTGATCAGCACGTCGATCGGCAGGCGCGTGCGCTCCCGGATCCCCGTCACGAGCATGGGGGCCGTATCGGCGAACTGGCTGTCGACCACCACGACGCCGTCACTGTTGATCAGCCACCCGATGGTGCCGCCCCGTTCCTGGAAGATGCCGACGTTGCGCCGGAGGGGCGTGAAGACCGCGCGGCGCGCGGCGGATACCCCTTCGGGGCGCGCGAGCGCGGCGGCGCCGAGCCCGAGCGCGGATGCCTTGAAGAAGCTGCGACGGCTGTACGTCATGCGAGACCTCGGATCGAGTTCAGGAGGAACGGCGGCTCACCGACCAGGATGTAGCCGGCGACGCGTCCGTCGTCAAACCCGTCCTTGCCGCGCATCGCCGCGTCTAGAGCACCTTCTTGCCGAGGGCGCTGAGCACGAGCTCCGCGCCCAGCGCGGCCGTGCGGTTGCGCTCGTCGAGCACGGGGTTGACCTCGACCAGGTCGATCCCGATCAGCTTGCCGCTGTCCGCGATCAGCTCCATGGCGGTGTGCGCCTCGCGGTAGCTCAGCCCTCCCGCCACCGGAGTGCCGACGCCCGGTGCGTCCTCGGGATCCACCGCGTCCATGTCGAACGACACCCAGATGCCGGCGGTCTCCGCACCGGCGACCCGGATGGCATCGCTCACCACGTCCTTGATCCCGCGCTCGTCGACCGACCGCATGGTGAACGCGCGGACACCCCAGGTCGCGATGTGGACGCGCTCCCCCGGGTCGAGATCGCGCACGGCGACCAGCGCGACGTCACGGGCCCGCACGGCCGGACGCAGGCCGGCGACGCCCGCCAACGCCGCGTCCCCATGGCCGAGAAGGTGGGCGAGCGGCATGCCGTGCACGCTCCCGGACGGCGACGTCTCCGGGGTGTTGAGATCCCCGTGGGCATCCACCCAGATCAAGCCGATGCGCTCGCCGCGTGCCTCGAAGTGAGCGGCCGCGCCTGCGACCGAGCCGGCCGCGAGCGAGTGGTCTCCGCCCAGAACGATGGGAATGGAGCCTCCCGCGACGGCCGCGCGCGTCTCGAGCGCGACCGCCCCGCACACGTCGGTGATCGCGCGGATATAGCGCGCATTCTCGACGGTGCCGCCGACGGCATCCTCCCGGAGCGGCACGGCCACGTTCCCCCCGTCGACCACCTCGTGGCCCAGCCGCTCCAGACGGCGGCGCAGGTCGGTGTAGCGCGTGGCGAACGGACCCATGTCGACACCCCGTCGCGACGTGCCGAAGTCCATCGGCACCCCCAGGATGCGAAGCTTGGCCATGGGAGCCTCCGACCACCTACCTCGGCATCGGCAGCCCACGCTCCTGGAACAGCGCCCCCGCCGTGCGCGAGCCGTTCACGCCCATGGGGAACCCCGAGTAGAGCGTCACGTGCGCGATGAGCTCGGAGATCTCCTGCGGCGTGATGCCCTCTTCGAGCGCGTGCTCCATCTGTCTGCGGAGCTCGTCCGTGGAGTAGAGCGTCTGCATGACCGCCATCGTGATCAGCGTCCGCTCCCTCTCGTTGAGGGGTGACCGCTCCCAGGTGGAGGCGAGCAGCCCGTCGATGAGCGTCGACAGGTAGGGTGATGCGGGATACTCCGCCTGAGGCATCGGCAGGTTACGGGCCTCGAACACCGCCGCGGCCACGCGCGCGGCGTTGACCGCGCCCGGGATCCCCGTGTAGAACGCCACGTGCGTGATCACTTCGGCGATCTCCGCCTGCGTGACGCCGTTGTCGAGCCCGCGACCGAGGTGCGAGCGCAGCTCCGAGGCTGCGCCCATCGCCTGCGCCACCGCGATCGTGGCCAGGCTCCGGTCGCGCTTCGACAGGTCCGGTCGCTCCCAGACCTCGCCGTACACCCACTCGTTCAACAGCGCCGCGAGGTACGGCGTCGCCGGGAACGAGTTCGGATAAGCCGGAGGCACGACCGGATCGCGATTCCTCGGCGTCGAGGGGGGTACCGCCGGCAGGTTGCGCTCCTGGAAGACTTCTGTCGCCACGCGCGCCGCGTTCACCCCCGTGGGAAAGCCCGAGTAGACCAGCACGTGCGCGATCAACTCCGAGATCTCGGCCTGCGTCAGCCCGTTGTCGAGGCCACGTCGCACGTGCGCGCGGATCTCTTCCGTGGCGTAGAGCGACTGATTGACCGCGATCGTGACCAGGCTCCGGTCACGCGGCGACAGCGCCGGACGCAACCAGATGTCGCCGTAGAGGTCTTCTCTGAGGATCTGGCCGAGGTAGGGACTCCCGGCCATCGCGCCGCCCGCCGGCGCGGCGTTCTGCGCCGCAGCGCCGGAGGCGAAGGCGAGCGAGATCGTGAGAACTTGAACCGCGGCGCGCGAACGACGCATGACTCCTCCTGGATCGTGAGACCGCCGAGGATGTAACGCGCCCGAGCGGGTACCGTCAAACGTCTACGGAATCGGCGCCCTATCCCCCGGGAGGCAACGGTCGCTCCGGGCTCTCTCGCGCGCGCGCAGGCTGGAAGGAGCGAACGGGACCGGCCGAGCGCACCTGCTCGAGCCAGAGCACGCCGTCGTACGGCGCGCTGTTGCCCCGCGTGGTGACGAAGTCGACGTCCCCGTCTCCGTCCATGTCCCGGGGCACGAACTGGTCGAACATCCCCCGCTGTCTCCGGGAGATGTCGTGGCGGATCCATGGCTGTTCCGGGTCGGGCGGTTGCTCGAACCAGGCGAGCCGACCCATCGGAGTGTCCAGCTCGACGGCCGCATCCTGGTCGCGGGGTCCGCGGCTGTATCCTCCGGTCAGGACGTCCGCCCGGCCGTCGGAGTCGATATCGGCCACACGGATCCCCACGAGCTGATCGGGCCAGTGCGTGCCGATCGCGTGCAGCTCCCACACGGCCTCTCGGTCCGCGGGCTGCTCCAACCACACCAGCGTGTGGAACGCCTCGGCGAGCACGATGTCGAGGCGGCCGTCACGGTTGAGGTCGGCGTAGTCCATGTTGAACCCCGTGACCACCGACCCTTCCACCGCGCGCTCGGCGGGAGTCCGTCGCTCCGGGGGGACGGCCGTGCCCGAGACCTCGATGCGGTGCTCCGTGAACTCACCGCCACCGAGGTTCTCGAACCACATGATGCGCCTCTCCGCCACGGATCCGCCCACGACGTCGAGGTCCCCGTCCCCGTCGAGATCCACCGGCTGCGCGTTGATCGGCCAGCGCACCCGGGTCAGCTCGTGCTCGACCCAACTGGCGGAGCGGAGCGGAGGTCCCTCCAGCGAGAACCAGGAGATCGTCCGTGGCCCCATCGCCAGCGTGGGGTTCTGGGCCCCCTTGTTCGGCGTGACGACCTCGAGCCGTCCGTCTCCGGTCAGGTCGGCGAGGTACACCCGGATGAACGAGCCACGGTTGGATGCCACTTCGGGGATGTGCCGCGCCCAAGGCGCGGTCGCCGCGTCCCCGCCCGGATTCTCGAAGTAGATCAGGTGCGCAAGCTCGCAGGCCGCGACGACATCGACGTAGCCGTCGCCGTTCAGGTCGCCCACCGCCACGTCCTCTGCCGCGCCGACCTCCGCGCCCGATCCGAGCGTGATCGAGACCCATCGATCCGGGTCGGCGCTCCCGAACGCGATGCGAATCAGCCCGTCGGGTCGACCGTCGTATTCCGTGTCGGACTCGTGCACCGACACGATGTCCATGTAACCGTCCAGGTTGAAGTCGGCCACGACCGAGCCGTCCCCGCCCGTGAGCTCCGGACCTGCCGTGGATTCGTCGTCGATCAGGTGCTCGCGCCAGGAGATGTAGGCTCCATCGGCCGCGCGCGCCGCCGTGAGCCCCTCCGCCAGCGATCCCGTCGTCGCAGGTGCCTCGGTGGAGGGCTCTTCGGCCGGGGTGCAGCCCAGCAGCACCAAAGACGCGAGCCTTACGAAGGCGAGTCGCGTCGAACGCATGGGCCTTCTCTCA
>CAZBCN010000105.1:0-8056 GCA_964490285.1 uncultured Gemmatimonas sp.
CGCTCGGGCGCCAAGTTCTCGATGCCCGGCATGATGGACACGATCCTGAACCTCGGGCTCAACGACGAAGTCGCCGAGGGCATGGTCGAGCTCACTGGCGACGCGCGCTTCGTATACGACTCCTATCGCCGCCTCATCCAGATGTTCGGCACCGTGGTGCGCGAGATCGAGGACGAGGTCTTCGACGAGGTCATCGAGCAGCGGCGTGAGGAGGCGGGCGTCGCCACCGACCCCGAGCTCAGCGCCGACGACTGGAAGGCCGTCACGAAGCGCTTCAAGGAGCTGGTGAAGATCCACAGCCACGCGCCCTTCCCGCAGGATCCCATCGAGCAGCTCCGCGCGGCCACCGAGGCCGTGTTCGACTCGTGGAATACGAAGCGTGCGACGGACTACCGGAACGCCTCCGGGATCCCGCACGACCTCGGCACGGGCGTGAACATCGTGACGATGGTCTTCGGCAACATGGGCGAGACGTCGGGCACCGGCGTCGTCATGAGCCGGAACCCGTCCACGGGTGAGCCCGGGCTGCACGGCGACTTCCTCGTGAACGCTCAAGGCGAGGATGTGGTCGCCGGCACACGGCAGACGTTCGAGATCTCCGCGATGGCGAAGCGCTTTCCCGCAGCTTACAAGGAGCTCTGCGACATCGCCGACAAGCTCGAGCGGCACTACCGCAACATGCAGGACATCGAGTTCACCATCGAGTCCGGCAAGCTCTGGCTGCTCCAGACCCGGAACGGCAAGCGTACCGCGCAGGCCGAGGTGCGCATCGCGGTCGACATGGTGGACGAGGGTCTGCTCGAGCGCGAGGAGGCGGTGCTGCGCGTGAGCCCCGAGCAGGTGGACTTCTACCTGCACCCACAGTTCGACGAGAATGCGCGCAAGAAGGCGCAGCTGATCGCCGAGGGCCTGAATGTCTCGCCCGGCGCCGCGGTGGGCATCATCGCGTTCGATGCGGACACCGCCGAGCGGTGGGCCAAGGTCGACGGGAAGCCCGTCATCATGGTGCGGCCCGAGACCAAGCCGGACGACGTGCATGGCATGCTCGCGGCCGAAGGCATCGTGACGAGCCGCGGCGGCCGTACCAGCCACGCCGCGCTGGTCGCACGCCAGTTCGGCAAGCCGGCCGTCGTGGGTGTCGAGGCGCTCGAGATCGATCTGGAGGATCGCGAGGCGCGCATCGGCGACCTGACCATCCGCGAGGGCACCGAGATCTCCATCGATGGAGCGCGCGGGGAGGTGTACCTCGGCGCGCTCCCCAAAGTGGTGCCGGACATCCAGGACGCGTGGCTGAGCCGCTTGATGGACTGGGCGGACGAGTTCCGCACCATCGAGGTGTGGGCCAACGCGGACTACCCCGAAGATGCGCAGCGGGCGCGCAGACTGGGCGCGCAAGGCATCGGCCTCTGCCGCACCGAGCACATGTTCTTCGAGGAGGATCGTCTCCCCATCATGCGGGAGATGATCATGGCCCGCACGAACGCAGAGCGTGAGAGCGCGCTCGATCGCTTGCTACCGCTCCAGCGCGACGACTTCGAGGGTCTCTATCGCGCCATGGACGGTCTGCCCGTCGTCGTACGCCTCCTCGACCCGCCGCTCCACGAGTTCCTGCCAGACCACATCGAGCTCATGCGGGACCTGGCGGAGGCCAAGCTCAAGCTCCAACACCTCGGCACGCTGCGCGAGATCGACGCGACGCTCGAAGAGATCCGCGCGAAGCAGAACTTCCTCGCGCGGACCGAGGAGCTCATGGAGACGAACCCGATGCTCGGCACGCGCGGCGTCCGCCTCGCGATGCTCCTGCCGGAGCTCACCCGCATGCAGGCGCGCGCGATCTTCCAGGCCGCGGCCAACTGCGTGCGCGAGGGCATCGAGGTGAAGGTCGAAGTGATGATCCCGCTCGTGTCGCACGTGAACGAGCTGAGAACCCAGCGCGACATCGTGGCGGCCGAAGCTCGACAGGTGATGGACGAGGAGGAGCGCGAGATCCCGTACAAGCTCGGCACCATGATCGAGATCCCGCGCGCAGCGCTCGTGGCGGACGAGATCGCGAAGGATGCCGAGTTCTTTTCGTTCGGTACCAACGACCTCACCCAGACCGTGTTCGGCATGTCCCGCGACGACGCGGAGCAGGGCTTCTTGCTCAAGTACCTCGAAGACGGGGTCCTGGCCGACAACCCGTTCCAGACGCTCGATCAGGAGGGTGTCGGGCGCATCATGCGCCAGGCCGTCGAGGCGGGACGGAAGACCCGGCCGGACCTCGAGATCGGGATCTGCGGCGAGCACGGCGGTGACCCGCGCTCGGTGGAGTTCTGCCACCGCATCGGGCTGAACTACGTGAGTTGCTCCCCGTTCCGCGTGCCCGTGGCGCGCTTTGCAGCCGCGCAGGCCGCCGTGCGCGAGTCGGGATGGAAGCCCATGCCCGCGGCGCCGCGCGACATGAAGCGGCCGACGACCCGCGCCGGAAAGGGTGCCAAGGCCAAGAAGGAAAAGGCGGGGGTCGCGTCGTAAACGCGGAGTCGAGTGGGCGGCCCCTGTGGGGCCGCCCGTTGGCTCAACCCTTCTTACCCAGTCGCTCGACCAGAGCCCGCATCGTCGCGCGCGTCTCCTCCGCGAACCAGCGGGCGGCCGCCTCGTCGTGGCTGGCCTCAGCTGCGTCGAGGAACTGCGCGGCGAGATCGGCTCGCGCGCTCCGCCGCGTGTCGCGCATCGCCTGTCGAGGAAGCGCCAAGAGGCCCTCGGCCCAACGGATCGCGCTGGGCACCACCTGATCGCCCGGCACAACCGCGTCGACCAGGCCGATTCGTAGCGCCTCCTCCGGCGCGACGAGCGAGCCGGCAATCAAGAGAGCGTCACCCTGGCGTGGGCCGACCAGTCGCTTCATGGCATACTGGAGCATGGGCGGTACCGCGAGTCCGACCTGCACTTCGTTCATTCCGATCTTGTAGCGGCCCTCGGCCATCACGCGGTGGTCGCAGACCACCGCGAGCACGGCACCCGCCGCGGGAGAGTGACCCGTGATCGCAGCCGCGATCGGGATCTCGGACACCGCCACGTCGCGGAGCAGACCGTAGAACACTCGGAAGAACGCGCTCATCTCGTCCCGACCGAGCGTGAGCAGCTCGGGCACGTCGAGCCCTCCCGTGAAGAGGCCGGGCGCGCCGGAAACGACGATCGCCTCGGCGCCCTCCCGCGGCGCGCTCGTGACGTGTCGGGAGAGCTCGGCGACGAGCGCCGGGTTGAAAGCGTTCGCGGGCGGACGGTTGAGGCGGAGTTCGCGGACCTTGCCGTGGTCGATGGACTCGATCATTCGATGGCCTCCATGCCTGGTTCTACTGCACGGCCCGCGCGAATCGCGGATAGAGTGCGTGGTAGGGGAGCACGCGATCCCTGAACTCGTCGATCACCGCCAGCATGTCGCGGAAGGCCTGCACGTTCCCGGCCGGCAAGTGGTGCAGGTAGACGTCCAGGAACGCTCCCTCGGTGGCCGTGCGCTGCAGCAGCGCCCTCAGCCGGTCGCGTCCCTGGGGCGTCGTATAGGGGAGCGCGTCCGCGTCGATGCCTGTGAGGTCATAGGGGTTGGACGGCCTCCAGGGCACGAGGCTCTCCGGCATGACCGCCGCCGCGCTCGTCCCCCGTGCCGCCTCGTAGTACATGCCGGTCGCGTCCCGCTCCCTCGCCCCCCAGACGTGGTACGGCACGACGAACACGTTGCTGCCGTTGTAACCCTGCGCGTCGATCCACGCCTTGCTCGCACGCAGCTCCCAGTCGAGCTCCCCCGGCGTCAGGCTGACGAGGCTGTCGTGCGTCATCGTGTGGCTCACCATGGACCATCCAGCCGCGTGCAATTCGTCCAGGTTCGCCTTCGTCATGTACGCCGAAAACCCCACCTGGGCCGGATTGACGGCCACGTTGCCCGGCAGTCCGAACTCCTGGAAGACGGGCCAAGCGTTGGTGTACGCCGTGACGAACCCGTCGTCGAAGGTGATCGTGATCGCGCCGCGCATCGCCACAGTCACGAGAATCGAGTCGGTCGAGCTCGGCATGGACGCCACTACATACGTCGTCCCGGCGGCCTGCCCCGTGACGAGCCCGTCGGCGGAGACGGTCGCGACGGCCGGCGCGCGCGACGTCCACGTGATCCCCGACGCCACCGTGATGTTCTGGAACGAGTCCCGGTACGTGGGCGACAGGTAAGCGGTCTCCCCCCGCGCGCTGAGGAGCACCGAGTCGGCGGTGAGCGACGCGGACACGGCAGCTCCCGGCTGAGCGGCGGCCGTGAAAGCGACATCGATCGTGTCCCCTCGCGAGACGAGACGTGCGGTGGCGCGCTGGAGGCCGGCGGTAGTGCCGAGCCGCCACACCGCGGCGGTGTAGCCCCCCGCGCCGCTCCTGGTCTCGGCCCCCGAGGGGATCGACCCCGACCCTGCTCCCACGCTCCAGGTGACCGTCGCGCCCGCGTACGAGGCGCCGAGCAGATCCGTGACTTGCACCGACAGCGTCACCTGCGTGTTCACCGGACCCGATACGCTCGTGGGGCTGACCGCCAGGAGCGTGAGCCGGGGCACGACGCGCGCGCTCGCCTGCGCCGACGCCCCACCAGAGGCAGCGGTGATGGTGACCGCTCCCGTCGCGACCGCAGTCAGCTTCCCGGCCGCGCTCACCCTGACGATCGTGGTGTCGGAAGAAGACCACGTGACCGTCGGTACCGAGAGCGCGAAGCCCTCCGCGTCGAAGACCTCGGCGGCGAGCGACGTGGTGTCCCCCGGAGCCTGCAACACGACTGAATCCTGCAGCAGCACGACGGACGCGGCCGCTTGGGTCACCGAGACGGGCAGGGATTGGGTCGCCTGCCCCACGGAAACAGTGATCGTGGCGGTGCCGTTTCCCACGGCCGTCACGAGCCCCGACGAAGTCACCGTCGCCACGGCGGAGGCCGACGAGGTCCAGATGGTCGCGACGCCACTCATGGGCTGACCGTTCTGATCTCGCACCGTGACGGTGAGCTGCTCGGAGAGGCCGAGCGCGGCAAACGCGACGTTCGCCTGGGACACGACGAGGCTGGTCGGAACCGGTGGCGACGTGGCGTCCGCGCAGGCGCTCACGAGGAGCGCGACGACCGCCCCAAGGATGCACTCGCTGCGCCGAGCCCTAATCAGGGTCAGCTCCGCGCCGAGCCAGCAGGATCGTCGACCAACAGGCCGTTCGTGCGCAGGAACACCGTGAGCGAATCCACGATCGACGGCCACACGTCCGCACAGTCGTTGTGTCCACACGCGATCGGCTTCACCTCGAGACCGGGCCGCATGCGCGCGAGCGTTTCCGCATGCGCATACGAGATCACCTCGTCCTCCGGACCATGCATCAAGAGGACAGGGCCCCGGAACTCGGCGACGACGCGCGCGTTGTCGAACCGGTCGAGCACGAGGAAACCCGGAACGAACATCTCACGCGCCATGCGCATCGCCGAGCTGAACGTCGACTGCAGCGCGAGCGCCCTGACGGGGCGGTCAAGCGCCAAATCGGTCGCGGCTCCGCCCCCGATCGAGCGCCCGTAGGCGACGATGCGGTCCTGCGGCACGCCGCCCTCGGCGACGAGCCAGTCGAACGCCCGTCCGAACGCCTCCCGGATCGAGGCTCGCGAGGGCGAGCCGTCCGAGTGGCCGTACCCGGGAAACTCGACCAGAAGCACGTTGACTCCGGACTTGGCCACGTCCTCCATGGCCGCCTGCCAATCCTCGATGAGTTCGCCGTTCCCGTGTGCGAAGACGACCGTCGGCGACTCGGGCGGCTTGGCGGCCGCGATGAACCACGCCTCGACCCGCCCGTACGAGGTGTCGAGCCATGCCTGGCGCACGCCCGCGGGCGCCGTCGCGCTCGGGCGCGGCGACTCGCGCGACGTGCCGGGAAAAGCCAGGCGACGCTGCATGACGAACATGAGCCCGGCGTAGACGAGCAGCGCGAGGCCGGCTCCACGCACGATCGAGAGCACCATGGACATCGCCCTCTTCTTCCCGCGGGGTTGCTGCATGCGGCGAAGATCGCGGGGCGTGGCGGCGGGTCGCAATCGGCGATACCGTATCGCCCATGACCCACATGCCGCGCGCAGTGACTCGCCGAGACTTCCTCGCGGCGTCCGTCGCGGCCCCGCTGGCGGGCGCGATCGGTGCAGACGCACCCCTCCGGGCTCGGGCGAACTCGGCCCGCGCTCAGGCGGTCCGCATGCAGCTCGCGATGCACCAGAACACGTCGCGCGCGGCGGGCTACCGCGGCTCGCTGGAGGGGTGGGCGAGAGCCGGCATCCGCTATGTCGAGTTGAACGACGGCATGCTCGACCGCTTCCTCGAGGCGGATACGCTGGCAGGGGCCGGCCGCGTCATGACCGACCTGGGCCTGACGCCCGTGTCGGCAGTGGCGTCGCTCCAGGACATATGGCTCCCGGGGCCGGCACGCGCGCAGTCGCTCGAAACCTGGCGGCGACGCTGCGAGCAGTACAAGACGCTCGGCCTCGAGCGCATCTATGCGCCCTCCCTGACGAACCGGGCCGTGACCGACGAAGAGTGGGCCGCGACTCCCGACTGCATCCGTGAGGTCGGCGAGATCACCCGACAGTTCGACCTCGTCGGCATGATCGAGTTCACGCGCACCTCGACGCACCTGTCGACGCTCGGCTCGTCACTCCAGGTGATCCGCACGGCTGAGCACCCGAACGTGCGGCCCATGCTCGACTTCTTCCACTTCTGGTCGGGGCTCTCGAAGTTCGAGGACCTCGATCTGCTCCTGCCCGGCGAGCTCGCGCACGCGCACTTCCAGGATCTGCTGGACGCGCCCCGGGAGCGCACCGACAACAACTACCGACTCATTCCGGGGGACGGGATCGCGCCGGTCGTGCCGATCATCCGGAAGCTCGCCGAAAAGGGTTACGCGGGCGCGCTCTCGGTCGAGCTCTTCCGTCCCGAGTTCGTCAACGGCGACGCGTTTGCCGTCGGCACCGAGATCCGCACGAAGTGCGAGCGGGTCATGCGCGAAGCGGGAGTGCTGTAGCCCTGCGCGTGCAGCGCGCCGGCGTCGGAGTGCTCGTCGCGGCTGGCCTCGTAGCCTGCGCGCGGCCCGACAGGCCTGTTCGCACGCTCGTCGACGACGCGGCGCTCGCCGACACCGTTCAGGGTGACAACTGGCTCGCATTCGGCCGCACGTCGAGCGAGCAGCGCTTCAGCCCGCTGACGCAGATCACGGATGCGAACGTCGCCAACCTCGCGGTCGACTGGTACCTCGACCTGCCCGGGGACAAGGGCCTGGGCTCGACGCCGCTCGTGGTCGACGGCGTGATGTACTTCATCGGCTCCATGAACATCGTGCGCGCCGTCGACGCCACCTCGGGCACGGTGCTCTGGATCTACGACCCACGTACGCGCGAATACGGGGGCAGGCTTCGGGCGGGTTGGGACCTGTCGCGCGGCATCGCGTACTGGAACGACAAGATCTACGTGGCGACCTGGGACGGACGGCTGAACGCGGTGGACGCCGCTACGGGCGCCGAGCTCTGGAGCGTGCAGACCATCGACCCCGGGCTGGCGATGTACATCACCGGCGCGCCCAAGGTCTTCAAGGGCAAGGTGCTCGTGGGCAACGGCGGCACCGAGAACGGCCCGAGCCGCGGATACGTCACCGCCTACGACGCAGACACGGGCGAGCAGGCGTGGCGCTTCTGGATCGTGCCGGGTAACCCGGCCGACGGGTTCGAGAGCGACGCCATGCGCATGGCCGCGGAAACGTGGACCGGCGAGTGGTGGATCCACGGCGGCGGCGGCAACGCTTGGCACGGGTTCACGTACGACGCGGAGCTGGACCAGCTCTACATCGGCACAGGAAACGGATCGCCCTGGAACCAGAAGGTCCGGAGCCCCGACGGCGGCGACAACCTCTTCCTCTGCTCGGTCGTGGCGCTCGACCCCGACACGGGTGAGTACCTCTGGCACTACCAGACCGTGCCGGGCGAGACGTGGGACTACAACTCGAACATGGACATCGTGCTCGCCGACCTCGAGATCGAGGG
>CAZBCN010000106.1:0-7866 GCA_964490285.1 uncultured Gemmatimonas sp.
GTAGGGTGAAGAAGGACACGCTGGTGTGGTCCGAGGGCATGGCCGAATGGACCGCGGCCGACAAGGTCGAGGCCGTCTCCAAGCTCTTCGGCGCGGTGCCGCCGCCCCTCCCGCCGAAGTGATGACCGAGGGGACTCGCCAGTTCCCCTGCTCGCAGTGCGGCGCGAAGGTCGAATTCGCGCCGGGGAAGGACACGCTCCTGTGTCCGTACTGCGGCCACGAAACCTCGATTCCGGCGTCGACCGACGTCATCGAGGAGAACGACTTCGCCGCGACCCTCGCGGACCTCGAGCGGGGCGCCGTCATGGAGAGCGTTCCCTCGGTCACGTGCACGTCGTGCGCGGCACACATCGAGCCGCCGCGCGCGACCGAGGCCTTCCCCTGCCCCTACTGCGGGTCCAGCATCGTCGTGAAGGAGGGCTCGGAGAAGCTCATCAAGCCCCAAGCCCTTCTGCCCTTTCGCGTCCCGCGCGGGCAGGCGACGCAGATGTTCCGAAAGTGGCTCCGAACTCGCTGGTTCGCACCCAACGCGCTGAAGAAGTTCGCGCGGCTCGATGAACGCCTCCAGGGTCTCTACACACCGTACTGGACGTTCGACGCGAACACAGTCAGCCGCTATACGGGCCAACGCGGTGACAACTACGTGGTCCGCGTCGGCAAGAGAACGCAGACGCGTATCCGCTGGAGACCGGCAGCAGGAACCGTCTCGCGCAAGTTCGACGAAATGCTGGTCGTCGGCTCCACGTCGCTGCCGCGCGAGCTCGCGGAGAAGCTGGAGCCGTGGGATGTCGGCGCACTCGTGCCGTACGCCGACGAGTACCTCTCCGGCTTTCTCGCAGAGAGGTACCAGGTCGGCCTTCCGCAGGGCTGGGGGCGCGCCGTCGAGCGGATGGACGAAGTCATCCGCCAGGACGTGAAGCGCGACATCGGCGGAGACCACCAGCGGATCAACTCACTCTCGACCCGGCACAGCGACGTGACGTACAAGCACGTGCTGCTGCCGATGTGGATCTGCTCCTACCGCTTCCGCGACAAGGTCTACCGCTTCCTCGTGAATGCGCGCACAGGCGAGGTCCAGGGCCAGCGCCCCTGGAGCCCCATCAAGATCGCGCTCGCGGCGATTCTGGCCTCGATCGTCGCCTACGTGATCTACTCGGCGACGCGGTAGACGCAGGGCCGGCGGGAACCCCCAGGCGCCGGGCAGAAGTAGAACTTGGCCACCTCCCACCAGCGAACGATGGAGATCCACCGATGATGGTCGTTACACGCGCGGGCACCGCGGCAGCCCTGCTTCTCGGTCTCGGCGCCGGCGCCCTCGGCGCGCAGAGCCAGGCCGGTCCGTTCACGGTAGGCAATCCGCTCGGACTCCCGATCGTGCCGACGCCCGGGCAGACGTTCGCGCCCATGTCGTCCAACGTGAAGGTGTACGGCGCGATCTACTCGGCCGAGAGCTGCTCGTACGATCCGGTCCGCAACCTGATCGTCGTGCCGAACCGCAACGTCGGTCAGGCAGTTCAGGACAACAACGCCTGGATCTCGTTCATCAACCACGATGGCTCCGTCCACACGGCACGCTGGATCGGCGTGAACCGAAATGAGCTCGTTCTCAACGAGCCGCTCGGAAGCGACATCGAGGGCGGCGTCCTGTACCTCGCCGACCGCGACGGCGGCCTCAGCACCATCGTGATCGCGGGTGGGTCGGTGGGTGTGCAGCCGGGGCCGCCAACACCTCAGGTCTCGGTGGTCCGTAAGTTCGATATGGCGACCGGCCGCCCCCTCGGCGAGATCCGCGTCGAGTCCTCGACAGGCTTCAACGACATCGAGGTCGCGGTGGACGGAACGATCTACGGGACGGTCTCAGGCCCTCAGGGGCACGTGTATCGCATCACCCCGGCAGGCGAGGCGTCGGTCTTCATTCCGATAGGCGCGCCTCTCAACTCGCCGAACGGCGTCGCGATCGATCCGGCGGGCAACGTCGTCATCGTGAACAGCGGCGACGCGGGCGTCCTCACGTACGATCGCACGGGCCGGCTCATCGCGAACGAGCAGGCGGCGCAGCCCGGCAGCGACGGCATCGTCATCATGGCCGACGGCACGAAGTACGTGAGCAGCGTCCAGAACGGCGGCGTCTCGAGGATCCGGCCGGGACAGCGCGCCGAGCTGATCGCCGAGAACATCCCGAACGCGGCGTCCATGTGCTACGACTCGGGCGCAAACCAGCTCGTCATTCCCCTGAACGCGAACAACGCGCTCGCCTTCGTTCCGCTGGGAGGGCGCCAGTAGACCTCACGAACGGCAGGGAGTCGTCGCCACGGCTCAACCGTACCGACCCTCGATGTAGTCGGCGGTTTCACGCTCGGCGGGCCGCAGGAAGAGCTCGGGCGTCGGCCCGTGCTCGACCATCCGCCCCATGAGCATGAACGCGGTGTGCTCACTCGCGCGCCGGGCCTGCGCCATGTTGTGCGTCACGATCAGAATCGTGTAGTCGCCGCGTAGCCCCCAGATGAGCGCCTCGAGCGCTTCGGTGGCCTTGGGGTCGAGTGCGGAGGTCGGCTCGTCCATGAGGATCACGGTCGGCTTCACGGGGAGCAGCCGCGCGATGCAGAGCTTCTGCTGCGCCTCGAGTGACAGGCGCGTCGCCTTCCGGTCGAGGTCGTCCTTCACTTCGTCCCAGAGGAGCACCTGCCGGAGAGCAGCTTCCATGATCTCGTCCTCGCGGGCACGCGACACTTTCTCGTCCGCCCGGTGGATCCTGTGCGCGAAGAGGACGTTGTCGCGCACCGACAGGGGCAGCGGGTTCGGCCTCTGGAAGACCATGCCGACCTGCTTTCTCAGCTGTGCGGGCTCGACGTCGGCGGCCAGCACGTTCGTCCCGAGCACGTGGATGCTCCCGCTCGTGCGCACGTACGGGCCGAGTCGCTCATTGATCCGGTTGACCGAACGAAGCAACGTGGACTTGCCGCACCCCGACGGACCGATGAGCGCCGTGATGGTGCCGTGCGCTACCTGCAGGTCAACCTCGTAGAGGGCCTGGAACGTGCCATACCACAGGCTCACCGCCCGGACGTCGATAGCCGGATCCCTCTGCGCCTCCTCAGCCAAAGCGCCCCTCCACGTAATCGCGGGTCCGCTGGTCCTGCACGGGACCCGTGAACAAGTCCTCCGTGATGCCCACCTCGACGACCCGCCCGGCGAGGAAGAACGCGGTGCGATCGGCCAGTCGACGGGCCTGTTGCACGAGGTTCGTCACGAGGATGATCGTGACCTCGCTCTTCAGCTCGCGAAGTACGTCTTCGATACGCATCGTCGTGACCGGATCGACCGCAATCGAAAACTCGTCGAGGAGGAGCAACTCCGGCTGCTGCGACAACGCTCGAGCGATCGTTAGTCGCTGCTGTTGTCCGCCTGAGAGAAGACTCCCGAGAGCCTGGAGGCGGTCCTTCACCTCGTCCCAGAGCGCTGCGCGGCGCAGGCACCGCTCCACGATCTCGTCGAGCTGCGCCTTCTGCTTGATCCCCGCGAGGCGGGGCGCGAACGCCACGTTCTCGTAGACCGTCAGCGGGAGCCCCACTGGGAGTGGAAATACCACGCCGATGCGACGGCGGAACGCGTACACGTTCTTGATGCCCATCACGTCGCGCCCGTTGAAGCGCACGTTCCCCTCGACGCGCATGTGCGGGTCCATCTCGTCCATGCGGTTCAGTGCGCGCAGGAAGCTCGTCTTGCCACTCCCCGCGGGGCCGATGATCCCGAAGATCTCGTGCTCGCGCACCTCGAGATCGACCCCGTGTAGAGCCGTCTCGGCGCCGTAAAAGACCTTGAGGTTCTCCACGGCGAGCTTCACGGCGGCCGGAGCGCTTACCACTTCTTCCGGCTCCGCAAGCGCGCACGGAACGCGATCGACGCCGCGTTCATGATGAGCACCATCGATATGAGCACGAGCGCGGTGCCGTAGCGCACCTCCTCGGGCACGCCCGTCGCGGCCGTGGAGATGTAGAAGAGATGGTACGACATCGCCATCGTCGGGTCGAATACACCCTGCGGCAGGAAGGGAAGGAAGGCGACCGCTCCCGTGAACATGATCGGCGCGGTCTCGCCGGCCGTGCGGGACACCTCGAGTATGACGCCGGTGAGGATACCGCTGATCGAATTGGGCAGTACTACCTTTCGAATCGTCTGCCAGCGCGTCGCACCCATGTTCCAGCAAGCGACCCGGAAAGCCTGCGGCACGGACTGGAGAGACTCCTTCGTCGCGACGATCACGACCGGAAGCGTCATGATGGCGAGGGTGCAACTCGCGGCGAGAATGCTCTTGCCGAACCCCGCGAACGTCACGAAAGCGCCGACCCCGAAGAGGGCGTGCACGATCGACGGCACACCCGCAAGATTGATGATCGCCAGGTTGATGATGCGGGTGAGCCAATTGTCCGGCGCGTACTCGGAAAGGTAGATCGCCGCAGCCACGCCCACCGGCACCGACACGACCAGCGCTACCGAGACCAGCCAGACGGTGCCGACCATGGCCGGCATGATCCCACCTGCGCGCCCCTGGTCCGACGGCGGCGTGAAGAGGAACTCGAAAGAGATGGCCGGGGCGCCGTTGTAGACGAGCACGACGAGAATCACCACCACGGGGACGACGAGGACCAGCGTCATGAGCCCGAACAGCATACCGACCAGTCGCTGGGCTCTTCGGTTTCGCTCGTCCAACGCGGTCGCCTGGAACATCAGCCCCTCTTCACGCCCCTCACGACCAAATCAGCCGTGAGGTTGATGACGAACGTGACCAGGAAGAGCAGGATGCCGAGCGTGAACAGCGCCTGATAATGGTCCGAGCCCACGGCGGTCTCGCCGAGTTCCGCAGCGATCGTCGCGGTGAGTGCGCTCACCGAGTCGAACACGCTCGTGGGAATATTGATCGCGTGCCCACTCGCCATCAGCACAGCCATCGTTTCCCCGAATCCACGACCGACCCCGAGCAGAACAGCCGCCATCAATCCGTTCTTGGACGCGGGCAGCACGACCTTCCAGATCACCTGCCACTTCGTCGCGCCCATCGCCTCGGCGGCCTCACGGTAGTTGTCAGGCACAGCCTTCAGCGCGTCCTCGGCGATGGTCGTCATGATCGGTGCCGCCATCAGGCCGAGGATGATGCCCGAGTTCAACACACCGAGGCCCACCGGTACATCGAAGAGGTCGATGATGAGCGGGTTCATGATCGACAACCCGATGAACCCCCACACCACCGAGGGGATCGCCGCGAGCAGCTCGACCAGGATCTTCAGAGACTCGCGCGTGCGACCGGTCGCGAACTCGCCGATGAATATCGCGGCGCCGAGCGAGAAGGGGACCGAAACGAGCATGGCCAGGCCCGTTATGCTGGCAGTGCCCGCGATCAACGCCAGAACCCCGTAGGTGGGCTCCCGCGAGGTGGGTCGCCATGCAGTGGATCCGAAGAACTCGCGGAACTCGAAGGGTCCGAGGAGGAAACCCGCCCCTTCGCGGAAGATGAAGAGGAAGATCCCTATGATGAACACGATCGCCGAGATGCCGCCCGCGAATACGAGCACCTGGACTACCCTGTCCACATACCAAGCTCGGCCCCGGTAATCGAGGTCCTGGGCCGTTCCGCCTGGAACGGTCACTTCAGCGGGCCTCCGGTCCGGCGAGCGTCGTGATCAGGTCTCGCACGCGGACGGCAAGGTCCTGATAGAGCCGCTCGAGCGTCTCCGCGTCGGTGCCCGCTCCGACACCGAGCTTCCACTCCAGGAGGGTCGTTCGGTACGGTATCTCGCCGAGGTGATCGCGCGCGCCCGGCGAGAAGGAGACGATCACGTGGTAGTGCTCCGGCAGGCTGGAGACCGGCTGGAGCTTGCGGGGGACCGCATCCCTGATATCCACACCTCGCTGGTCCATGAACTCGATGAGCCCGGGGTCGATCGCGCCGCCAGGATTCCAGCCGGCGCTCCGATAGGTTGCGCTCTCGGGAAACGCCTTCCTGGCGTACGCCTCGGCGATCTGACTCGAGCGGTCGTTGTGCTCGTCCACGAACAGGATCCGGAACACGCGTCGGTCACGCGTCTCGCCGGTGGTCGCGAAGATCGTTTGCTCGCAGACGTTCTCGGCTTGCTCCGCCACCCGCTTGATGAGGTTGACGATGCGCTGGAGCGCGAACAGGTCCCTCAGGGAGCGCTCGCCCTTCTCTCCGAAAGCGATCAACTCCTTGATCACGGTGTCCAGCGTGAAGTCGGTCTGGTCCGCGAGCCCGAGTGAGGACTTCGCCAGAGCGACGTCTCCGTGGTGGAACGCGCGCAGCGCCTGGGAGAGCGTGTGCCGCGCCTGATGGCCCATCATTTCGATGTCGCGTCGGATCGTGCCCGGCGGCGGTGCCGACAGCCGCACCACCTCGCGTCCCATCATCCCCGCGTAGTCGCCCACGCGCTCGAGGGCGACGGAGAGGCGCATCACCGCGGATACGAAGCGCAGGTGCCCCGCGCTCGGGGCGTGCCGCACGATGAACGAGTGGCACAGGTAGTCCAGCTCCTTGATACGCCGGTTCACCTGTCGGTCGCCCAGGATAGCTTGGTTCGCGAGATCGACCGTGTCCGTCAGAAAGGCCTCTATCGCCCTCTGAACCTGTAGCTCGACCAAGTCAGATACCTTGCGGACTTTGCGCTTGATCTCCGAGAGGTCCGCTTCCATCCGTTCTTCGTAATGCGTGCTCATGTCAGGCCCCTCAGCCGCAGGTCACCGGCCGGAACGGCGCGTACCCGATATCGAGCAGCAGGCACTGACCCTCGTCGCTGACGATCCAAGCCAAGTAGTCGGCCACGGCGCCCTCGGGCTGACCCGCTGTGTACATGAACAACGGACGGGCAATCGGATACGAGCGGTCCGACGCCGTCGCGACCGACGGAGTCACGCAGTTCGCCCCCTCGGCCGCGGCGATGCAGGGCATCTTCACGCCTTCCGTGGCGTAAGCAAGTCCGCTGTAGCCAATAGCGCATGGCGTGTTCTCCACGAGATCCACGACTTCGGAGGATCCGTTCATGCTGCGCGCGCCGAGCTTGAACTCGCGCTCCCCGAGCGCCGCTTCCTGGAAGTACGCGTAGGTGCCCGAGCTGTTCTGGCGGCTCACGCGGATGATCTCTCCGCTCCCGCAACCCGGCACGGTGACGCCAAAATCGCTCCAGGAGGTCGCCGTCCCTCCTTCGGCATAGATCTCGGCAAGCTGGGCCAGCGTGAAGGACGAGATGGGGTTGTCGTGGTGCAGGAAGACCGCGAGAGCGTCGTAGCCGACGATGTGCTCGATCGGGTCGTTTCCGTTGGCCCGGGCCGCCTCGATCTCCTCGGCGGTCATTTCCCGGCTCGAGTTCGCGATGTCGACTGTGCCGTTGATCATCGAGGCGATGCCCGTGCCGGAACCGCCCCCGCTCACCGCTACAGCCGACGCGGGGTTCACAGTCTGGTAGCGTTCGGCCCAGGCCTGCGCCACGTCGAGCATCGTGTCGGAGCCGGTATTCTGGACGAGGCTGCGGTCTCCTCCTCCACACGCTGCCACGAGCAGAACCATCGGGGCCATCGAGCGATAGGACATCACGGGGGGTTCCTCGCGTCGTCGGGTTGGTGACGGTCTCGTAACAGGCAGGAATGTACCGCCTGGGATACGGGCCTGCGAACGGGGGAAAATTGCACCCCGCCGGCCTGGCCCTCAGATTGCTCAGCCCACCTGATGGAGTGACCCCTCCGGAGTCGAGAACATGAGACCAGCCCTGCGTGGTATCGCCATCACGCTGACATGCTTCGCCCTTGCCCCGCTCGACGGTTCCGCGCAGGGCGTCGTGGTCACCGCCGACAGCATCTCGG
>CAZBCN010000107.1:0-7821 GCA_964490285.1 uncultured Gemmatimonas sp.
GAAGAACACCTTCGAGAGCCCCTCGAGCGAGATCAACACCTTGTCGTCCGCCATCACCGCCTCCGGTCCGTGAGTTCGTGTGGGCTCAGCTACCGCGTAGTCGTACCCGGTCGAAACCATCCCAGCGCGACATATCCGAAAGAATCACTACGTCGCCGGCCACCAGCCCTTCCCGCACCTCGATGTCGTTGACCGAATTGGCGCCGAGCTGGACCGTGACGCGATCGGCGAAGTTACCGTCCCCGGTCACCTTGAAGATGCTCACCCGTTGGTTCGCCTGCCCGAACGTGGGTCGGCCCATGTAGGTCACGTCGTCGAGCCGCTCGATGATGACGTTGCCGTCCACGCTCAGATCGGGCCGAGCCGACGGCGGCAGGTCGGGAGGGAGCGCCACGTCGATCGTGACCGTCCCGCTGCGCACGGCCGGATCGATGCGCGTGACGGTTCCCTGGATGGTGTCCGTGCGCGTGTCGATGAGCGCGACCTGCCCGATGACGATGTCCTGAGCCTGCGTCTGCGTGATGCGGATCTCGGCCTTGAGCCGCCCGGGCACGACCACGCGAGACAGGTTCTGTCCCGACTGGACCCACTGCCCTTCCTGGAGCGGGATCTCGAGCGCGGCGAGCACTCCGCCGACAGGCACGGTCACCTGCATGGAGCGAAGACGGTCGTCGTTGAAGCGCACGAGGTCCTCCAGCCGGGCGATCTGCTCGGCCTGCGCGTCGAGCTGTTCCTGCGCGGTCCCCGCCATCACCTGGAGGCGTTCCTCCTCGATCTGGAGGCGCAGCCGGAGCTCGTCCGTCTGCTCCTTGCTCCGGTCGAGGTCGGCCCGCGCGACGAGATCCGGGTTCTCGTCGAACAGTCGTTGGTTGGTGAGGTAGTTCCGCTCGGCGTCGAGGAACTGCGCGCGCACCGTGGCGACCGTGCCGCGCTGCGTGAGCTCCTGCGTCTGGAGGCTCGTGCGCAGCTGCGATAGCGCCGCCCGTGCCTGTGAGAGCTGCTGCTGCGCCTGCAGGAGCTGCATGTCGACGTCGGGGTTGCTCATGCGCATGATCACCTCGCCCCGGTCCACCTCCGTGCCCGGCAGCGAGAGGATCTGCTCGATGCGCCCCGCAGTCACCGCGGTGATCCAGCGCATCTGCTCGGGCACCAGCGTGCCGGGCCCGCGCACCTGCCGGATCATGGTCCCGTGCACCACGGTGTCACGCCACACCGTCGCCGCGTCCACCGAGGGAACCGCGGTGGGCAGCATGCGCGGCACGAGGATCATGAGGGCCAGGAGACCCACGCCCGCGGCACCCCAAATGAGCTTCTTCCGCTTCTTCTGGGGCTTGGTGTCGCGAATGATGTCCACGAGGAGTCTCTCTCAGCGAGGCCGGAGCGGCTGACCCACCGCCGCCTCGAGCGCGATCAAGTTGTAGTGAAAGTCGTACACGGCGTTCAGATACGCTTGCTCGGCAGTCGACAGGCCGGTCTGCGCGTCCAGCAGCTCGAGCAATCCGGCCGCTCCGAGCGCGTAGCGGCGCTGCTGCAGCTGGAGCTGCTCCTCGGAGAGCGCGCGGTTGCGCTCCTCCGCCTGCACGACGAGGTAGGCCGACACCAGGTTGTCGTACGCGCCGGTCACGGCGGTGCGGAGCCGCAGCTCCTCGGCCCGGCGGTTGTGTTCCGCGTCTTCGGCGCGGTTGTTCGCCTCGGAGACCTGCCGCTCGCGGCTGAACCCCGTGAAGATCGGGATCGAGATCTGAGCGCTGATCTGCGCGGGGATCGAGGTGAAGTCGAAGGGGAAGGCGTCGTTCGCGGCGAGCGCGGCGGCGCGGTCGGCATCGGTCAGCTGGAACGCGGTGCAGTCCTGGATCGTGTAGTTGGGCAGCCCACCGTTCAGTCCGTTCTCGAGCGTGTTGTTGAACTCGCAGCTGTTGATGCGGGACTGCGCGCGATCCTCCGCCTGCGAGAGCACGAAGTTGCGGTTCAGCGCTTCCTGCGCCTGCCCACGGAACGACGCCGACAGCCGAAGCGAGGGGAGGTACTGGCTCGTCGAGGCCTGCCGAGCAGCGGCGCGGCTCGCGCTTTCACGGGCTCGGAATGCTCCGAGCGAGGGATGCTCGGACAGCGCGCTCGCCATCAGCGCGCCGGCGTCGAACTCCGGCTCGAACACGTCGAACTCGCTCGACAGGACGATGCCCTCGTCGAGGGATATCCCGATCTGTTCTCCGAGGAGCAGGCGCGCCTGTCGGAGGTCGCGCTGGGCACGGATGAGCGCCACGTCGGCGCGGCCGACGTCGACCTCGGCCTGGCGTCCCTCCGTGCCCGCCGCGGCACCGGTCGAGACGCGTGTCTGTACGATTTGGAGGTTCTGCCGCGCGCGCTCGAGCTGCCGCTCGGCCACCTCGACGCCGTCCTGAGCGCGCAGGACGGCCATGTACTGGAAGGCCACGGTCGACTCGAGCGTGAACTCGGCCGCGGCGATGCTCGCCTCGGTCGCTCGCTTGTTGGCGCGCGCGTTGGGGATTCCGAAGATGGTGCTCCCGTCGATGGTCAGGCCCAGTCCGATCGAGTAGCCCGAGAAGTACCAGTCCGTGACCTGGTCGTCGAAGACGATCGTGCCGAACCGCTGGGCGCCGGCCTCCTGCCACGTGCCGCCGATCCCGGCGTCGACGCTCGGCAGGAACTGCGCGTAGGCCTCCCGGACCTGCCAGTTCGCCGAGGCCTGGTCGTTCTGTGTGCTCAGGAACGCCGGGCTCGATCCCTTGGCCAAGCTGACGGCGTCCTGGAGGGTGAGCGGCGTCGTCGCCTCCTGGGCGGCGAGGGGCGCGATCCCGGTCACGGCCGCACACCACGTGACGGCCCACGTGCACACTGCCTTCGTCATTCGATTCAAGACGGCCTCGATATCGCAGGGTCGCGTCGGTGCGTGCCGCGTTACGTGCGGAGCGGGCGTGCTCGACCGGACCCGGCGGGCAGATCACCGGCCCCACTCCCCACCCCCACGTCCCCTTTCCGGCCGAGCACCTCGCTCCGCGACTCGGTCCACCCTACGGAAGGGTCGTGCCACGGTTTCATGGATGGGCCAACTCATTCTGCGCCAATTCCTTGTGCTGTTCACATACGGCGTGACCTCAACCTCGATCCGGCCGATTGCGGGAAAACCCCGTCCCAAGAGCGGACAGCGCCCGGCACGTCCCGTGCAGTCGCGACGGTCGGTACCGAGGCCGCGAGGCCGCAACTATGTTTTCCGGTCCGTTCCCGAAGAGCGCCGAGCAGAGGCTTGAGACCCAACACGCGGGAGCCCCACGTCCTCGCCCGGCTCGAGGCCGAGCTCGGGCCGGACCGGCTGCTCCGGGACGCGCCCCTGGCGCCCCTCACGACGTTCCACATCGGGGGACCGGCCGACCTGCTCTTCGAGGCGCGCTCGCCCGAGGATCTCGTGCGGGCGATGAGCGTGGCCAAGGAGCTCGGCGTCCCCACGTTCCTCCTCGGGCGAGGGGCGAACATCCTGGTGGGGGACCTCGGCTTCCGGGGTCTCGTCATCCGCTCGGCGGTGGGCGGCTTGGACTTCCTGGACGGCGGGCGCGTGCGCGCCGGAGCCGGGGTCGAGACGTTCCCGCACCTCATCGACGCCACGGTCGCACGGGGCCTCGGAGGGCTACATCACTTCGTGGGCATCCCGAGCACGGTCGGCGGAGCGCTCTGGCAGAACCTCCACTTCCTCTCCCCCGCCCCCGGGCGTGAGCGCACGCTCTTCATCGAGGAGATCCTCGAGTCGGCCGACATTTTCACCCAGGAGGGCGAGCGGCGCACCGTCCCGACCGCCTACTTCGAGTTCGGCTACGACGAGAGCATCCTGCACCACCGCGACGACGTCGTGCTCACGGCGACGTTCCGTCTCACGCCGACCCCGATCGAGGACCTCCGCCGCGTCATGCGCGAGAACCTCGAGTGGCGCGACGAGCGCCACCCCGATCTCTGGCTCTATCCGTGCGCGGGATCGGTCTTCAAGAAGATCGAGGGGATCGGCGCGGGCAGGCTGATCGACCAGTGCGGGCTCAAGGGGAGGACCCACGGCGGCGCGGGTATCTTCCACAAGCACGCCAACATCATCGTGAACCTCGGCGGCGCCACGGCGGCCGACGTGCGCGCGCTCATGGAGCTGGCACGTTCGACGGTCGCCCGCGAATTGGGCTACGAGCTGGTGCCCGAGATCGAGCTCGTGGGAGAGTTCTGAGTCCTGACGCTCAGCGGAACGGGTTCTCGGCCTCGGCGAGCGTCGGCTGCACGCGATCCCTGGGGGAAACGATGGGATCCGTGACCGGCCACTCCACACCGATCGCCGGATCGTCCCAGCGAATGCCGCGGTCGAGCGCGGCCGAGTACTCCGTGGTCACCTTGTAGGTGACGTCGGCCACGTCGCTCAGCGCGACGTAGCCGTGCGCGAACCCGGGCGGAATCCAGAGAAGCTCATCCGCCTCCGCGTCCAGGGTGCGGCCGACCCAACGTGCGTACGTCGGGCTGGCCGCCCTCAGGTCCACGGCCACGTCGAAGATGCATCCGGTGACGACTCCGACGAGCTTGCCCTGGGCGGCCGGGGGAAGCTGGTAGTGGAGGCCGCGAAGCACCCCTCGGCTCGAGCGCGCGCGGTTGTCCTGCACGAAGGTGTCCGCGATGCCGGCCGCGGCGAACTCGCTGCGGCGGTACGTCTCCTGGAAGAAGCCGCGCGCATCCCCGTGGCGCTGCGGGCGTACCAGCACGACGTCGGGAATCTCGAGGGGCTCGAATCGGAAGGGCATGGCGCGAAGCTAGGCGGAGTGCGGTTCCTCGTCGATGACGAGCCGGCGCAGCGCGCGCCCGAACCGCATCTTGATGCGGAAGGCCAGAAGCGTGCCCACCACCCCGATGCCGATCGCGAGCCCCCACCAGATCCCCTGCGGCCCGCCGCGCAGCCAGAACCCGAGTCCCGCGCACACGGGCAAGCCGATCCCCCAGAAGCCGACCAGGTTCACCAGCATCGGCACCCGGGTGTCCCCGACCCCGCGCAGCGCGCCGGCCGCCACGACCTGCAGACCGTCGAAGACCTGAAAGACGCCCGCGATCGGCAGGAGCAGCACGGCCGTCTCGACGACCGCGTCGTCGTCGCTGAAGAGCCGCGCCAACGTCTCGGGCACGGTCAGGAACAGCAGCGCGGTGAGCGCCATGAAACCGACCCCGACCACGAGCCCCGATCCGGTGGCGCGACGAGCGCCTTCGGGGTCGCCGCGGCCGACGGCCTGCCCCACCAGAACGCTCGTGGCCTGCGCCACGCCCACGGGGACCATGAAGGTGAGCGCGGCGAGCTGGAGCGCCACCTGGTGGCTCGCGAGCGCGACGGCGCCGAGGAGGCCCATGAGGAGGCCGGCCGCACCGAAGACGCCGAACTCGAGCCACTGCTGGCCTCCGACCGGACCCCCGACACGCAGGAGCCGTAACAGCGGCCCGCTCGCGAGCGCGTCCCTCCGCAGCGGCCGGAGGTAGGGCGCCAAGATGGGCCATCCAGCGATCAGGAGCGCCAGGAGCATGAACCACCGGCTCGCGGTCGTGGCCCAGGCCGAGCCGACCGCCCCGAGCGGAGGAGCTCCGAGGTTGCCGTAGATCAGCACCCAGTTCAAGAACACGTTCACCAGGTTCGCGGCGAGGGCCACGAGCAGGATCACGCGGACGCGAGCCATGGCCTGCAGGCTCTGGCGGAGCACGATGAACCCGTAGAAGGGGAGCACCCCGGCGACGAGCCCGTGCGCGTACCGGGACGCAGTCGGCACCACGTCGGCCGGCTGTCCCAGAGCGGTGAGCACTGGACCCGCCGGGACGAGCAGCAGCATGGCGATGGCGGCGAGCGCGAGGGCGAGGACGCCACCCCGCTGCAGCCCCCGCGCGATCCCCGTGGCATCGTCGGCGCCGACGGCTTGCGAGATCACCGGGTCCAGCGCGAAGAGCACGCCCATCCCGAACACCGCGACGCCGAAGAAGTAGAGGTGGCCCATCGCCACCGCCGCGAGATCCGTGGCGGAGACCCGTCCGACCATGATCGTGTCGACGACGCCCATGGCCATGATGCCGACCTGCACCGCCGCGACGGGAAGCGCGAGGCGCAGCAGCTTCTCGAGGTCGGCCCGCTCCGGACGGTAGTCCACCGCTCGCACGGTTCGCTCCGCCTCCGCGGCTCTTGCCTCCACACCCCCTCCCCCGAGAACCCTATTCGCCACCGCGCGCCCCATCCCCGAGCTCGCCAGGTCTCCCCAACCCACGCAGCTCGCGGTCCACGCGCACCTCCCGGAGCAGCCGGTCCTCGTCGTCCGGCGGGGTCTCGATCCGTGCGACCGCCGGCTCCTTCATCAGAAACAGCGTGAGCCAGGTGAGCGGGTTACCGGCCCAGAACGCAGCGAACCGGCCGAATCCGCGCACGCCCTTCCGCGTCATGTCGAGGTAGACGACGTTGGCGATGGACCAGACGATCGCGGCCACTGTCCAACGCAGGAAGTCCACTCGCAGCCGGCCCGTGGGTCAGCGACTGAGGTCCACGAAGAAGCTGGAGACCGCCGAGAGCAGGCCGTCGCGGGCCTCCAGATACGGGAAGTGCCCGCTCTCGAGGACCACCACGCGCCCCTGTCCCATGGCTTGTGCCAACGCCTGCGACATCGCGAACGGTACGAGGTCGTATCTACCGTGGAGCACGAGGGTCGGCACCCGGATCGTGGGCAGGCGGTCCCACCAATCGACGTCGCCCATGCTCTCGCCGAGGAGACGCGCCACGTCATCTCCGTTCTTGGCCGTCGTCTCGGCGAGATCGAGCTCGAGCTCGTCGATGCGCGCGCGATCGCGCAGCGTCTGGCGGAACATGATCCGGTAGACCTGGCTCACCGTCGCCGGGTCGCGGGCGGCGAAGCCCTCGGTCGCCGTCAGCGTGGCGAGCTCGGTGGAGTCTGCGGGTGTCCGAGCCGCGCTCTGGCGCGCTTCCTGCTGGTCGCGGAACCGCGCACCCGGCTCCGTCGGGTTCATCAAGATCAGCGCGCGCACCGCCTCCGGATGCCGTGCCGCATACTCGAGGCCGAGGAGAGCACCCCAGGAGTGCGTGAGCAGACTCACCCGCTCGTATCCCAGCGCCTGTCGGAGTGCATCGATATCCTCGACGAAGGCATCGAGGTTGATGCCGGCCGAGTCGAGGTTGGCGACGGAGCGCCCCGTCCCCCGCTGGTCGTAGTAGATCAGCGAGTTCCGCGTGGCGAGGGCATCGAGGCCCGGCTGCAGATAGGAGTGGTCGAGCCCCGGCCCACCGTGCACCACGATGATCGGCTCGCCGTCGCCCACCACCTCGTAGAAGATGCGGGCGCTCTCCAGGCTCAAGAGACCCTGGCGCGCCCGCTGGGCCGACGCGCCACCCGCTCCGAGCGACAGGGCGAGCAGCGCGACCGCCAGCGAGGACGGGATTCGGCGTCGGAGCATCCCGAAAGCTACATGCTCACCCCCCGCTCGGGCGCCCCCTTCTTCACGTTCGCCTAGGTCAACCCGGCCCGAGTTGCGGACGACCGCCCGCGAGCTGCCCCGCAGACGACGTCGCCGGTGCGCCCACGAGATCATGCCCCGGACCGGCCACGATCGCGGGGATGGGCTTCTGGACGCGCCCGAAGTGACGCCGCACCCACACCTCGGCGTCGTCGACCAGCGAGTACATGACGGGAGCCAGAACGAGCGTCAGGAACGTCGCCAGAATGATGCCCGACATGATCGCCACCGCCATCGGGCCGCACCACGCCGCCTGCTCGCCCCCGAAGTAGAGGTGCGGGTCGAGATCCG
>CAZBCN010000108.1:0-7547 GCA_964490285.1 uncultured Gemmatimonas sp.
AGCACCACGCCGACGATGTTCTTGCCGATGTCGTGCACGTCGCCCTTCACGGTGGCGAGCAGGACGCGGCCTTTTCCCTTGTTGTCGGTCTTCTCGGCCTCGAGGTAGGAGAGGAGGTGCGCGACGGCTTTCTTCATGACCCGCGCGCTCTTCACCACCTGCGGCAGGAACATGCGACCGCTGCCGAACAGGTCGCCCACGACGTTCATGCCGTCCATGAGCGGGCCTTCGATGACGTCGAGCGCGCGCGGCAGCTCGAGCCGGGCCGCCTCGGTGTCCTCCACGACGAACTGGTCGTTGCCCTGCACGAGCGCGTGCACGAGCCGCTCGCGCGGCGGCAGCTCGCGCCACGCGAGGTCCTCGTGCTGTCTCTTCGCCGTCGCCCCGGTACGGTCGCCGGCGAGCCGCGTGAGCGTCTCGGTCGCCTCCGGGTTGCGCGCGAAGAGCACGTCCTCGATCGGCCCGAGCAGATCCTTCGGGATCTCGTCGTAGACGGGGAGCGCCCCCGCGTTGACGATGCCCATGTCGAGCCCCGCCGAGATCGCATGGTACAGGAACGCCGCGTGCATCGCCTCGCGCACCTCGGGGCTGCCGCGGAACGAGAACGACACGTTGCTGATGCCGCCGCTCGTGAGCGCGTGCGGGCACTCGGCCTTGATGCGCCGGACCGCCTCGATGAACTGGATCGCGTAGCGTTCGTGCTCCTCGATGCCGGTCGCGACCGCGAACACGTTGGCGTCGAAGATCACGTCCTCGGGTGGGAAGCCCTCCTCGTGGACGAGGATGTGATACGCGCGCCGGCAGATCGCCACGCGCCGCTCGAGCGTATCGGCCTGCCCCTGCTCGTCGAACGCCATGACGACCGCAGCGGCTCCGTAGCGGCGCACCAGGCGCGCGCGCTCACGGAACGCCTGCTCTCCGTCCTTCATCGAGATCGAGTTGACGACGCCCTTGCCCTGGAGCGTCTTCAGCCCGCACTCGATGACCGACCAGTCGGACGAGTCGACCATCACGGGTACGCGCGCGACGTCGGGCTCGGCCGCCACCAGGTTGAGGAAGCGCGTCATCGCGGCGTGCGCGTCGAGCATCCCCTCGTCCATGTTCACGTCGATGATCTGCGCGCCGCCGAGCACCTGCTCGCGCGCGACGCCGACCGCGGTTGCGTAGTCGTCGTCCTTGATCAGCCGCGCGAACTTCTTGGAGCCCGTCACGTTGGTGCGTTCGCCGACGTTCACGAATAGAGACCCCGGCCCGATCGTGAGCGGCTCGAGTCCGGCGAGACGCGTGCGCGGAGGCCGGTGCGGGATCGGGCGCGGCGTGAGGCCGGCCACGATGTCCGCGATCGCGCGTATGTGGTCGGGCGTCGTGCCGCAGCATCCCCCGACGATGTTCACGAAGCCCGCGCGCACGAACTCGGCGGTGACGTTCGCCATGTGCTCCGGGGTGTCGTCGTAACCGCCGAACTCGTTCGGCAGGCCCGCGTTCGGGTAGCAGCTGATCGGCACCGCCGCGGCGTCGGAGAGCTCCTCCAGGAACGGGCGGAGCTGGTCGATGCCGAGCGCGCAGTTGAGCCCGACCGAGAGGAGGCCCTTCCGCCGTCCCGGCCCCGGTTGGACGCCGTGCGCCACCGAGTTGTAGAACGCCTCCGGCGTCTGGCCGGAGAGCGTCCGCCCGCTCTGGTCGGTGATCGTGCCGGACATCATGACGGGCACGTCGAGCTCGAGCTCCGCGAGGACGCCCGAGAGCGCGAAGAGCGCCGCCTTGGCGTTCAGCGTGTCGAACGCGGTCTCGACCATGAGCACGTCGACGCCCCCCGCGAGCAGCCCGTGCGCCTGCTCGGTGTACGCGCGCACGAGCTGGTCGAAGGTGACGCCGCGCGCGCCCGGGTCGTTCACGTCCGGCGAAATCGACGCCGTGCGCGTGGTGGGCCCGAGCGCGCCGACCACCCACACCGTGCGCTCCGGGTCGCGCGCCTCGGCCTCGTCAGCCGCTTCGCGGGCCAGGCGGGCCGCCGCGCGGTTGAGCTCCTCGGCGATGTCCTCGAGCCCGTAGTCGGCGAGCGAGACACGGTTCGCGTTGAACGTGTTCGTCTCGATCAGATCCGCGCCCGCGGCCGCGTACGCCGCGTGGATCCCGCGGATGATCTCGGGGCGGGTAAGGCAGAGGAGATCGTTCGAGCCCTGGAGCGGCACCGCGCTGTTCGCGAAGCGATCGCCCCGGAAGTCCTTCTCGACCAGCTCGTGGCGCTGGATCATCGTGCCCATGGCGCCGTCGATGACCAGGATGCGGCGTGCCAGCTGCTCGTCCAGGGCGCGCAAGCGCTCGGCCTGCGTCCTCCGCACGGTTGCGACTGTCGTCATGGCTCCTCCAAACGCAAAACGCCCCTCGCGGCTATGCGCGATGGGGCTCTGTGGCTTTTTAGCTCGTTCGCCGCTGCGTGTCCTACCGCACCGAGCGGGCCGCAATACGCCTCAAATCGCCCCGTTTTGTTGTGATTCGAAGGTAGCATGCGCCCTGGGGTCGGCCAACCCTGCGAGGTCGGGGCGCGGGTGCGGGACTTGGTGGGCGTCCGCGGGGCAGGTTAGCGTGGGCGCATGAGCCTCTGGCCCGCGCCCCCCCGCCTCGACGCCGTGTTCTACAAGGCGCACGGTCTGGGCAACGACTACCTCGTGTTCGAGGAGGGGGACGCGTGGCTCGCCACCCCGCGCGCGATCCGGACGGTGTGCGATCCCCACCGGGGGGTCGGCTCCGACGGCATCGTCGCGCTCCTCGCCGACCGAAGCGAGGGCGTATTCCGGCTGCGCATGTTCAACCCCGACGGGAGCGAGTTCGAGCGGAGTGGCAACGGCCTCCGCGTGCTCGCGTCGTACCTCGAGCGGTCGGGGCTGGTGAGGCCCAAGGACCCCGAGGGCTTCGTCGTCGAGGTAGGGGGGAGCCGCGTCCATATGGTGGTGCACGGATCCGTCGACGGCGCCCACGACATCTCGGTCCAGATGGGGCGCGCGCGCGTCGGCCCCGACGCCGTCCAGCTCGATCCGAGCGTCCTCGACGCGAGCGGAAGGCTGCCCGGTCCGAAGGGGGAACCGCTCCACGTCGTCCCCGTGTCCGTAGGCAATCCGCACATGGTCGTGCTCGTCGACACGCCGACCCCCGAGCGGCTCGCCGAGATCGGTCCGTTCCTGGTCGCGCACCCCGCGCTCGCGCGCGGCGCCAACGTGCAGCTCGCGCGCGTCGCGGGCACGGCGAGCGACCGCGCGTGCGAGGCGCTCATTTGGGAGCGCGGCGTCGGGCCCACCTCGGCGTCCGGCACGAGCGCCTGCGCCGTCGCGGTCGCGCTGGTGAGCCAGGGTCGCCTCGCCGCAGGCGCCGTCGAAGTCCGCATGCCCGGCGGCACCATGAAGGTGACTGTCGACGAGCACGGCGACGTCACCCTGCGCGGGCCCGTCGAGGAGGTATGCACCGGAGCGCTGACGCGGCCGTTCTTGGCCCGACTGGGCCCGTAGCCTTGCAGGACGTACGACGCCCGTGTACGATGTAAGACATGAGTACGACAGTCACCGTCCGCTTGGACGAGCCTCTGCGGGAAGCCTTGGAAAGCCGAGCAGCGCTTACCGGCACCACGATCTCCGAGGTCGTTCGCGAGACGTTGAGGGAAGCGCTGGCAGAGCGCCCGTTTGGCGAGCGCATCGGCCACCTCAAGGGCACGCTGACGATCAGACGGGATAACGATCCTTGGCGTCGCCAGATCGCGGAACGTAACTGGCGCGAATGAGGACCTGGTTGGTGGACACGAGTCCGCTGGTGGCCTATCTCGATCCCGACGACCCCGCGCATGAGCTGGTGAGCGAAGTCCTCGATGGATTCGTGGGCCGGATGATCACCACCGGGGCCGTGATCACAGAGGCCATGCATTTCGCCTCGGATGACCCGGACGGGGCCCGGACGTTGGCCGAGATGGTTTCTCGCAGCGGGGGCATCGTCATCGTCGATGCCTTCCAGCCGTCCGATCTCCGAGCGGCCGCCCGGCTGATGAGCCGATATCACGACACGCCCATGGACTTCGCCGACGCGACGCTCGTCCTGACGGCCGAGGCCCTAGGAGTGCACGATATCCTCACGCTCGACCGTCGCGGCTTCTCCACGTACCGCACGAGCGACGGGGCCCCACTTAGGCTGGTCCTGGACGCAGCCTGACGTTCGGATATTGCCGGCTCTCGTGGCCGCTACTCCGACCTGAGCACGCGGAGCGGGTCCACTTTCGTCGCCTCGCGCGCGGGGACGAGCATCGCGATCAACGCCACCGCAGCGAGGCCGGCAGCGATCGAAGCGTAGGTGAGCGGATCGCCTGGCGTCACGCCGTAGAGGAAGCGCTCGACGCTGCTGTCCAGGAGCCGCGCGACCACGATGCCGACGGCGAGCCCGAGCGCCACGGGACCGGTCATCCGGCGCACGACCATCCCGACTACCTGATTCGCGCGCGCTCCCAGTGCCAGGCGCACGCCGATCGATCGGCGCTGCTCGCGCACCGTATAGGATACCACTCCGGCGATGCCGATCGCCGCGAGCAGGAGCGCGAGCACGCCGAACCCGGCGAGCAGCGCGGTGCCCAACCGCTGCGGCATCAGCACGCCACCCAAGAGGTCGTCCATCGTGGTGAGACCCTGCGGCAAGAAATCGGACTCCAAGGACTGCGCCTCGGCCAACAAGTCCGGCAGGAGGCGGGCTGGATCCCCATTCGTACGAATGGCGAGCGTGTAGAACCCGTTCCAGAGCTCGGGGAACTGCGCATGAGGGATGAAGACATAGCTCGTCGGCTCGTCGTCGATCGCGTACCACTGCAGGTCGCCCGCGATCCCCACGACTTCGACGGTGACGGGGCCACTGGGGCGCGGAATGAGGCCGTCGGGACGTACGCGAAACGTGCCCCCCACCGCCTCTCCTCCGGGCCAATAAAGGTTGGCCATCGAGCGGCTCACGATCGCCACGGGAGCCGAGCCCACTCTGTCGGTTTCGCCGAAGTCGCGGCCGGCGATCAGCGGTGCACCGAGCGTCTCCAGAAATGCCGGCGACGTGAACACGAGGTCGATGCGGATCTCCTCGTCGGGGCCGGGCTGATATCCATCGACTTCGGCGGACGTCCGAACGTACGGCCCCGCCCGGAGCGGGACTCGCGTTGCGACGGCCGCCGAGCTCACGCGCGAATCCTGGAGCGCTCGAGCCCGCAGCTCCTGGGCGAACTCGAGCGTCTCCACAGGACCGTACCCCAGGAAGCCGAGGTTGAAGTTCGCGACGAGCCCGAGGCCTTCGGCTCGGAATCCGAGATCGGCGCCGAGCGCGCTCCGCAGGGAGCGGAGGAACAGCCCTGAGCCGACCAGGAGCACGACGCAGAGCGCGACCTGTGTGGAGACCAGTCCGAGGCGGAGCGCGCCACTTCCGCGCCGCCCCTCGCCGCTCCGTCCGCTCCGCAACGCGCTGATGACGTCCTTGCGCGTGGCCTGGAGCGCGGGTGCGAGCCCGAACAGCACGGCAGTCAGGAGCGACAGTGCAGCCGTGACCCCGAGGACCCGCAGGTTCAGCCCGGCGTCCAGGTCGACGATCGACACGCCACCGGGAAGCTGGAACGATCCGAGCGCGCGCGTGAGCAAAGATGCGAGTAGCAGGCCGGCCGTGGCACCCACCGCCGAGAGCAATAGGCTCTCCGCGAGAAGCTGACCCACCAGCCGGCCGCGCCCCGCGCCGATCGCGATGCGCACTCCCATCTCGGCGGTACGCGTCGAGGAGCGGGCGAGCAGGAGATTCGCAAGGTTCGCACACGCCAGCAGCAGGGTACCGCCCACGACCCCCAGGAGCAGCCACACGAACTGCGGTAGCGCCTCCTCGGCCCCGCTCGGAAGCAGGTAGCGCGCCATCGAATCGATGGTGACCGTCAGGCCGCCGCGCACTGCCGGATCCTCCTCCTGGAGACGATCGGAGATCGCGAGCAGCTCCGCGCGTGCCTGTTCCAACGTGCTTCCCGGCTCCAGCCGCCCGACCAAGCGAGCGAGCCACCGTCGGTTGAGCGCCGTTGAGGGCGGCAAAGGAGTCCACATGTCGGTCTGGTCAGCAAGCGTGACTCCGTTGAATTCCTCCGACGCCACTCCGATGACCTCGACCGGCCCGCCGTTGATGCGTACTGTCGAGCCGACGACCTCCGGATCGCCGCCGAAGTGGTCGCGCCAGAGATCCGCCGAGAGGACGGCAACCGCCGAGCTCTCGCCCGGGATCGCGTCCGCCGGCTGGATCGCACGGCCCATCGCGACCTGCAGGCCGAGCACGCTGAAGTAGTTGCCCGTCACGAACTGTGTTCTGACGTAACGCGCGCCGTGCTCTTCATCGCCCAAGCGCTGGTTCGTCGTCGTCGTCGCCGCGAGGTCCGCGAGCGTCTCGGACCGATCGCGGTAGTCGAGATAGTCCTGATACGAGGATTGGCAACGTGGGGCGCCATTGCTGCACGTCGTGTACACGGCCACGAGAGACTCGGGATCGACGACGGCAGGGCGACGGAGCAGCGTGGCCTCCGTCAACGAAAAGATCGCCGTTGTGGCGCCGATCCCGAGCGCGAGCGTGCCTACCACTACCAGAGTGAACGCTGGATTGGCGACCAGGAAGCGCGCGGCATAGCGTATATCGTGCGCCACCGAGGCCAACATCTCCGAGCGTGAGCGGCGACGCCGCACGCCTTCGTCGACACGCACCACGTCGGACTCGATGCGACCCGTGTCACCGAAGGCGGCCAACGCCGCCTGCCGCGCGTCGTCGGGATCCATGCCCTGGGCTATCAGCTCCCGGATGCGCATGTCGAGATGGAAGTCGATCTCTTCGCGGACCTGCGTACGCTCGCGCGCTTTGTCGAACCCGAACGTCATGAGGCCGTCTCGCCGAGCACGGCATCCACCGCGCCCGACAGTTCACGCCAGCGCCTGACCCGGTCTTCGAGATAGCGCGACCCCGACGCGGTGAGTCGATAGAACTTCGCCCGCCGTCCGGTTTCGCTGGGTCCCCATGACGAAGCGAGGTAGCCCTGGCCCTCCAGGCGATGGAGCGCGGGGTAGAGCGCGCCCTCCTCGACGTTGAGCACGCCGTCCGACCGGTCGCGCAGCCGCCGGCCGATCGCGTAGCCGTGCAGAGGCCCCGCCGCCACCGCCTGCAGGATGAGGATGTCCAAGGTGCCCGTGAACAGATCGCTTCCACCCATTGCACGCTCCGTCCGGTACCTGGTCCACTGAGGTATCAGACAGGATGGGGGGCGACACCTAGTCGGTCAAGGGGTCCTCGGGCGCCTGTGCGTCCCCCGAAAGGGGCGAGCCTGTGCCTCCCCCGGAAGGGGATCGGCGCGGGTGCACCTCCAGAATCGGGGTACCGGGCAGCTAGCCTACGCACCCGCGCCGTAAGCGAGTCCTGGTCTACTCTCGCCCATGAGACGAGCGACCCCTGAAGGGGGAGGCACAGGCTCGCCCCGCCCCCCCGGGCCTAGGTCCGAACCCGCACCAGCAGCAACACCGCCGCCC
>CAZBCN010000109.1:0-7516 GCA_964490285.1 uncultured Gemmatimonas sp.
AGAGCCAGATGAGCACCTGGGCGCCGATCCCCGCATCCCGGAGGGACGACGGGTACTCGCGCCGCAGCGCACGCCCCACTTCGGCGGTGTTCTTGAGGAAGGGCGCCACCGTGTAGGGCGTGAACGACGGCCCGGCATCGATCGGTGCCGGCGGCGCGTCACCCTGGTCGAGGGCACGTCCGCCCTCGATGCCCTGTCCGGTGAAGTCGGCCGCGCGGATGGGCATGGCGCCGAGCACCGGAGGCGGGATCTCCGCCAAGATGACGTCCGGCAGGTCCAGCGTCAGGAAGCCCTCCTCGACCACGGCATCGGCGGCGGCCGCTGCTGCGGCCATCCTGGGCGGCGGCGGAGGCGGCGGCGGTGTCGGCACCGAGACCTCCGGCGGGAGCTCGACGAAGTATGTCGTCTCCGTCGGCACCTCGGCCGGGGCGGCCTGCAGCGACGTCCAGATCATGGTCCCCACGAACACGCCGTTGAGCAACGCGGCGGGGATGCTCCAGAAAAGGAAGGCGCGCCTGGGGTGCGCCGGACCCGGTAGGAGCGGCTGGAAACGGATCGGCCGACCCATCGGGGGCGCCGCGAGATTCTGGTTGTTGCTCATCTTCACCGACCTCCTGAGCGACCCGCCCGAACGATGCTCGAAGACTGCAACCCGCTCGTCGTGCGGTCGATCGGGAAAACCACTCTGCCTTGTCAGGAGAAACACTGATGAGCAGTGGTGGTTCCGGTGTTCCACAGGGCGGCGCCCCGGTTCCCGGCTAGCCCTTCCTCCCGAGCTTCAGCCACTTCAGGGGGTCCGGTCCCCCGAGTTTGTCCCACGGGGGCGTGGGGGAGGGGTCGGGGGGGCGCTTGGGTGGCTCGGGGTCGCAGGGACCCTTCGGGACCCGGATCTTCGCCTTCTTCGACTTCTTGGCCATCGGTCGACCTCCGCTGTCCCCCCTACGGGCCTGGGCCCGGGCGGGATTCAGTTCAGCCGCTCGTCTGCGTATTCGGCCGCCCTCCGCTACGTCGGGTGCCGTAGAGGCTCGGTTCCGCCCCTCGCGCACTGTTGATGTACACGTGCGCGAGGAGGGTCGATGGGCAGAACGCTTCGGGGCGGGGGATTCGTGGACTGGCGAGTCCGGGTCGGTGGTGGATGCTCGATTCGCCTGATCGAGCGCCCCGGCCTCTCGTTGGGTCCGGAGGATCTCGCTCGGCTCGTCGACGACCTGCGCGGGGTCGCCGACCGATGCTCCCCGGCGGGGCAGCTCCGCTACGGGGTGCTTTCCGGAGATCCGGCGCGGCTCGCGAACGCGCTGCTCGCCGTCGCCTACGGGGGAGCGCGCGGCGAAATGATCGCGTTCAGCGCGATGGTCGTGCTCGACGTGACTCTCGAGGGTCGACCCGCGCGCGTCGTCCATGCCGGCCTCGCGATGGTCGATCCCGGTCACCGGAGTCGCGGGCTCTGCCTGGCGCTCACCGCGGCGCCCGCGCTGCTGGCCTTCGTCCGCAATCGCCTCGCGCCCCTGTGGTTCACCAACGTCACCCAGGTGCCGGCAGTCGTCGGCGTCTTCGGCAACGCGCTCGCCGACGTCTACCCGACGCCCGAGCGCCGCAGCGGCCCTCCCGCCGCGCACGCGGCAATCGTCGCGGAGGTGATGAAGCACCATCGAGCCGCGTTCGGCGTGGGCGAGGACGCCGACTTCGACGCTTCTACGTTCGTCATTCGCAACGCGTATACGGGTGGCTCGGACTGCCTGAAGAAGACGTACGCCGAATGCGCCGCGCACCGCGACGTTCGCTTCAACTCCTGGCTCCGCGAGGCGCTCGACTACGAGCGCGGGGATGACGTCATCCAGGTCGGACGCATGGCGCTCTCTCACTGGGGCAGGCTGTTCCTGCGATTGGTCCCGACCCGAAGGAGGTCGTCGCCCGCGCCGCGGAGCCCGATGCGGGGCCGCCCCGCCGCGCTCGCGCCGCAGGGAGGGGCACGCCTGTGAACGTGACCTACGAGGAGCTCACCGGACGGAACGCGGGGTTCGTCACCGCGACGGAGCAGAACCTGTTGCGTGCGTCGTCGGTGTTCGTCTGTGGGGTGGGCGGGATGGGCGGAGCCGCCGCCCACGCACTGGCACGGGCCGGGCTCGGCACCATGGCGATCGCCGATCCGGATTGCTTCGAGGCGTCGAACCTGAACCGACAGACCTTCGCCGACCTCGACGCGCTCGGCGCCCCGAAGGTCGACGTGACCCGGGCGGCGCTGCGACGCATCAACCCGTGGCTCCACGTCGAGCTCGTCGCAGACGATTGGACCAGCCGGCTCGATGTCGTCCTCGCCCGACACCGCGTCGTGGTGAACGCGATGGACGACGTGCGGTCCGGCATCGCGCTCTATCGCAAGGCACGCGAGCACCAGGCGACTGTCATCGACGCGTACACCTCGCCTTGTCCGTCCGTGACCGTCGTCGGACCCGACGACCCGCGCCCCGAAGAGCGCCTGGGGTTCCCGACGGTGGGCATCCCGGTCGATCGACTGAGCGACGAGCAGATCCGGGCGTCGTTCCTCATGGAGATAGAGTATGTGTCGCGCGTCTCGACCGGGCTCGGGAGACTCGAGCCCGGCGTGATCGAGGAGATCCTCGCGGGTCGGCGGCCCCGGAGCTCGTTCGCGCCCACGGTGATGCTGACCGGCAACCTGATGGCCTTCGAAGCGATCCTGTGCGTGCTGGGCCGCGAGTCGGGTGCGGGATGCGAGGGTTACTTCCTCGATCCCTGGGGAGGGCGCGTAGAGAGGCCCGCCGCATGAGCGCCTATCGCGTCGTGGAGCGGGACTTCGAGTCGTTCTTCCGTGTCCCGTTCGAGCAGTACGGTCCCGAAGTCGCCTACGTCTCTCCGTTCCGACCGGATCTGCGGGCGCTGCTCGACGCTTCGCGGAATCCCGGTTTCCCGGAGCCGAATCTCCTGACGTACTTCACGGTGATCGACGGCCGCACGCCGCTCGGCCGCATCTCGGCCCAGATCCATCGGGCCTCGAACGAGCGCTACGGAAGGCGAACGGGTTCGTTCGGCTTCTTCGACTGTGCCCCCTGCCCGCGCGCTGCCGAGCTGCTGCTCGATGCAGCGGCTTCGTGGCTGGTACGCCGCGGCTGCGACGAGATGGCGGGGAACTTCAACCTGACGGCGATGCAGGAGATCGGCGTCGTGGTCGACGGGCACGATAGAGATCCGTTTCTCGCGCAGCAGCACAACCCGAGTTGGGTTCCCGAGCTCCTCGAGTCGAACGGCTTCGAGCCGTACTTCCCGATGTCGACGTGGCGGCTCGACCTCACGCGTCTCGACCCTGACACCCTGCTCGGGGCCAAGCAGCGCGCCATCCTCGCGGACCCTGACTTCGCCCTGCATCCGATCCGCCGTCGTGGGTTTCGGGCCGCCATGGAAGCCACGTGGCAGCTGCTCAACGCGTCGTTCGACCGGAACCCCCTCTTCGTTCCACTGACCCGCGAGGAGTTCTCGTTCCAGGCGGGACAGATGCTCTGGTGGCTGGATTCGAGGATCGCACACCTCCTCACGCTCCGGGACGAGCCCGTCGGCGTGATCGCCTGTCTACCGGATGTGAACCCGTTGCTGCGGGCGACCGCCTCGCGGCTCTCGTGGGGAACGCCGGCGCACTTCGCCCGCTTCCGGCGGAGTCGGACGCGCGCGTCCCTGATCTTCGGTGGGGTCGCTCCCGACATGCAGAACCACGGCGCGGCCGCGGTCCTCCTGCATGCGGCGCTCACCGGCATGAAGCGCGCCGGCTACCGCGACTTGGGGATCACATGGATCTCCGACTCGAACGCGCCGAGCCTCCGCCAGATGGAGAAGCTCGGCGCGGAGCGACACCACCGTCTCTCGCTCTATCGCAGGAGGCTCTGACCATGGGAATCCGGCTCCGTCGTTCGAGGTGGGGTGCGGTGCTCGTGGGGGTCGCCGTGACGGCTTCCGGATGCAGTTGGCCCGGCCGCGCGCTCCGGGGCTACGCCCAGGCGGAGGCCGATGGACTCGCGTCGCTCGACGAAGGTGGCGCGTTCGCCAATGCACCCCGCCGGTTGCAGGGGCAGGTGCGGTTCGTCTTCGACGACTTCGGAAGCTTGAACACCGACGAACTCGAGACCTACGCGATCCCGTGGAAGCTCGCGACCGCCGCCCTCGTGCGTGTGCGGCACGACAGCATCGGCGCGTCCGTCAGCGAGTCGACGCTGCGCGCGGTCATGACGGAGTACGGGTTCCTCTCGCCGCGGCGGATCGCGAACTGGGAGGGCCCGCAGCCACACCTCGCCCGACCCCTGGGGATCGTGTCCGGCGTCGCGCACCGTGGCTTTCCCGGGGTGGACATCGAGATCGCCAACGTCGGGTGCGCGACCTGCCACGCGGGTATGCTATACGGCGCCGACGGCCTCCCGACCGGAGAGGCATGGCTCGGTCTTCCGAACAGCTCGCTCGACCTCAGCGCCTATGTGGACGCGGTGTTCGCGGCGCTCGTGAAAGAGCTCGAGCGGCCGGACACCCTGGTCGCGACGCTCGCCGCGCTCTATCCCGAGGTGTCGGAGCGTGAGTTGCGCACGCTCAGGCGCCATGTGATCCCGAACGCTGGCGAGCAGCTCATCGCTCGCGCCGAGCTCTACGGCGGTCTGCTCCCGTTCGAGAACGGCGGGCCTGGTCTGTTGAATGGCGTCGGATCGCTGCGCTTCATCGTTGGCGCGTTGCACCAAGACGTTCGTCCTACCGAGATCGCGTGGTCCTCGCCGCCCGATCTCGGTGGCACCACGCTGCGCAGGGCGTTGCTCGTCGACGGCGTCTACGCGCCGCCGGGCTCGGCTCGCTTCGGCGCGCTGACGGATGCCGACGTCACGAGCGAGCATCTCGACGAGCTCGCCGGCGTGGCCTCGTTGTTCGTGGCGAGCACCCAAGGCATCGCGCCCGCCTCGGCGCGGAAGGCCATACCGCAGGTGCGGGACATCATGGAGTTCGTGCACGCACTGGAGCCGCCTCGATTTCCCGGGTCGGTCGATTCGGTACTCGCGGAGCAGGGCCGTGCCGTGTACGAGGGGGCCTGCGCCGACTGTCATGGCACATACACGCGGGGCCGCGTAGCCACGCGTCTGGTCGCGCATCCGAATCGACTCGTCGCGCACGACCGCATGATGACCGATCCCGTGCGCTGGAGCACGGTGGACAGTACGTCTCTGCGGTTGATGGGCGACCTGGGGTACGACGGGCTCATCGAGGCGGTCGCCTCCGGGGGATACGTCGCCCAGGATCTCTCCGGCCTCTGGGCCACGGCACCGTATCTGCACAACGGGTCCGTGCCGACCCTCTGGCACCTTCTGCACGCCGAGGAGCGGCCCGTGCGCTTCCAGGTCGGCGGCCACGCGCTCGACTACGAGCTCATGGGCATCGCCGGTGAGCTCGACGAGCACGGCACCTACCGGTACCCGGCAGGCTACGAGCCGTGGTCGCAGCCGTTTCTGTACGACACGCGCGAGCCCGGACGGTCCAACCAGGGGCACGAGTTCCGCACGTTGTCGAACAGCGAGAAGCGTGCACTGCTCGAGTATCTGAAGCTTCTGTAGACTTACGACCGGCCGGACGCACGTGCCTCGGCGTGGGCCATCGCCGCCTGCAGCGCGTCGCCCCGGAACCCTCGGCGCGTGAGGTATCCGTAGAGGCGTCGCTTCGCCTTCCCGCTCTCGGGCGTATGCGCACGGCTCGCGAGCGCGCTCGACACGGCGGCGGGTTGCCTGGCCAGCCAGGCCTCTGCCGCCCCGCGGGCCAGGTCCACGTCGCTCACCTCCTCGTCCTCGAAGACGAGGGCGATGCTCTCTTGGGCGACGTCTGCGGCGACGCCTTTGGCGCGCAGCTCGGATGCGAGTCGCGCGCGCCCACGTGGACGGAGCCGGAGCCGGTCCCTCACGAACGCCGCCGCGACGGCGGCGTCGCTCAGCAGCCCCCTCTCTTCGAGCTGAGCGAGACAGGTGTCGATGCGCTCGGGATCGAACCGCTTTCCGCGGAGCTTCCGCACGAGCTCTTGCCGCGTCCGAGCACGGTACGAGAGCAGCTCGAGCGCCGCCTCGCGGACCCGTATGTCGGCGTCGTCATCGAGAAGCCGGCTGCGCGCGGCGGTGGGGAGCTCGTCGCCGACACCGAGGCGGCTGCGCTCGATGGCCTCGAGCATCACCTCGAGCGGATCGCCTTCGTCCAGATGCACGCGGACGGTGAGCCCCTTGGGCGGGAGCGGCTCGATGCGCGTGATCTGGGCGTGCACGTCGAGGCGCTTCAGGGTCGGTCGATCGTGATGTCCAACACTTCGCAAATCGCTCGCTCGACCCGATCCATCGTCTTCGGGGAGATGGTGGCGACAGGACCGCGCGGGAGACGACGGTTGTCGACCGAGCGGTCGGCTTCGCCGAATTCCTCGAGCACGGCCAGGCTCTCGGCACGCACTCGACGGGAAGACTCGGCGAGGCGTTGAGCCCGCAGCTCGGCCTCGCTCCGGTGGATCAGGTCGACGATGGCGCGCCGGATATACTCGGCGCGGGTGACTCCGAGAGCGTCTGCGCAACGCGTGCTGCGCTCGAGTAGATCGTCGGGAAGATTCAATGAGATCGCGCGCATGCGGGGGATCAGATATTCATCACAGATATGTGAAGGGTATATCTACACGACCGGGAACGGCGCCCGCGTGAGCCGTTGGATGAGATGGCGCGGGAGCATGGGGCGGCGGCATGGGCGATGGGGACGGCGCGCGGCATCATTCACTCTTTTTGCGCATACCAGAGTCCGTCCGACAGGTCGCGATAGAGCGTGAGCACGCGCCCGTCGTCGAGGACGACGGACAGGTACTCCCTGGAGATGGGCTCGCGCCACCACTCGTCGTCGATGCGCCAACGCTCGCGCACGGCTTCGACACGGCGAGCGGTCTTGCCGGGGAGTCGCACGTGGACGGGCTCGCCGTGCTCGTCGGTGCGCACCGTCACGGCCGTCGGTTTCGCGAGTGGCTTCAGCTTGGGACGCTCTTGGCGATCGGGGCTCACGGGTCGACCTAGGGATCGAAGCTGAGGAGCGCGTGGCGACGTTCGGGGATCCGCGACCACGGGTCGACCTCGATTACCCGGTAGAGCGGCGAGTCTCCCAGGCGGAGCTTGAGCTCCTTCACGGCGTCGCGCAGTGAAGGTGGAACCTCGCCTTGGGCGAGCTCGTGCCCGCCCGCTTCGCGGCCGCTTCCCTCCTTGCGGTCGAAGAGCCCGGTCTGTGCGCTCGGGGCGCCGAAGTGGGTGAGCTCGAGCAGGAGCGTCACCACGGCCTTCGGGGGGGGCGAGATCGCCATCTTGGCACGGAGGGGTGCCGCGATGCGCTCGCGAGAAGACGTAGGCTCGCGGAGCACCGTCTCCACGAACCAGGATCCGCCACCCTCGAGGTGCGCGCCCATGCGCACGCCGCTCACGCTGCGCCCGCGGCGCGCGGGACGCGAGAGCGCGCGCTCGACCAAGCGGTCCAG
>CAZBCN010000110.1:0-7278 GCA_964490285.1 uncultured Gemmatimonas sp.
CTCCGTAACAGGAGGTGTTTGCGGCCGTAACAGCTTGAGGCTGTCGGCACTCTCTCGACCTCGGTGGGTCTTTCCGTTGTGGACGGTCCAGCGCAGTCGACTGGACCGTTCAAACGGGATGCACCGCTAGGCGGACGAGGCGAGGGTCCGAGGAATGGGTAAATCCCATTTCGCAGGACCCGAGACCGCAGTCCAACGACGCGGGGCGCCCGTTTCAACGGTCCACCTTGTCGGCGACAATTGCGTAGAGGCTACACCCGTTCCCATCCCGAACACGGCCGTTAAGCTCTACCGCGCGGATGGTACTGCCGGGGAAGCCCGGTGGGAGAGTACGTCGTCGCCGGCTCTTTGCCGGAGCGGCCCGTCTGGGAATGCCAGACGGGCCGCTTCATTTTCAGGATGGGCCCGAGAGGAGCGCGAGCGCGCGGATTCGGGCCTCGTCTACAGGGCGGTCCCGCCCGACTGCGAGCATGTCGTGGTCGCTCGTCCACGGCGTGCCACGATTCTTGTGCCGCGTGATCTCCCAGGAATCGTAGATGCGGAATCCGAGGGGAACCAGCATGGCCCGGCATTCGTCGTAGAGGTCGCGGCTGTGCGTGGACACGAGGATGGCCTGGTCACTTCCCAGCAGGCGTTTCGCACCGCGCAGCACCGCAACCTCTTCGCCTTCGACATCGATCTTCAGGACCGTCGGTCGGCCGAGGTCCAGCTCCACGGCCATGAGCTCGATCGTTCGCACGGGCACTTCATCGACGCCCGCGCCCAACCGGAACGCAACGGAACTCCCGGGGCCTCCGACGAAACCCGTGCCGTTCCGGTCGCTCGCCGCAACGGGGACCACGCGGACGTTGCGGAGATCGTTCCAGACCAGGTGCCGCTCGAGGAAGCGGAGGTTCGCGGCCGCGGGCTCGATCGCGACCACGAGGCCCGAAGGGCCCACCATCCGAGATGCCGCCAGCGTGATGAACCCCTTGTGCGCCCCGATGTCCCAGAAGGCGTCGCCCTCATGAACGACGGTCGCCAGCGCCTCGATGCGGTCGCGCCCGAAGTGTCCAGATCCGTATCCCCTTCCCAGCGCGGCGAGGCTCCACCGCAAGCCGCGGTTGCGCCCCGATCGGATCGGTACGGGGACCTCTCCGAACGTCCGTTGACCCCAAAGACGCACGCGGTAAGGGAGCTGCATGGGCCAATATACTTGAGTCGCCGAGCCCCCAGGCTCAGCTTTTCGCGATGAGCGCAGCCGTCCCTGCCGTCCCCGCCACGCGCGCCGGGTACGTCGCCATCGTCGGGTTGCCCAACGTCGGGAAGTCGACGCTTCTCAACCGCTTCGTCGGCGAGCACCTCTCGATCGCGACACCCAAGGCGCAAACGACTTGGCAGCGGGTGACGGGCATCGTCACGGAGGGGTCGACCCAGCTCATCTTTCTCGACACCCCGGGGCTCTTGGAGGCGAGGGACCTGTTCCAGCACACGATGCGCGCCGCGGCGCTCGAGGCGCTCGCCGAGGCCGACGTGGTGTTGGTGGTGCTGGACGTCGGCCGACAGCCGGAGCGAGGAGAGCGCGAGCGGTTGGCTTCCGCCTTGGGCAGCGTCAGGGTTCCTTTGCACGTCGCCCTCAACAAGATCGATCGCGCGCTGCCGGACTCCTCGAAAGAGTGGCAGGAGTGGGCGGCCGGCGTGCCGAACGCTCGGGTGCACCACATCTCTGCTCAGGACGGGGTAGCGACGGACGAACTGCTCGAGTCACTCCGAGCCGATCTACCTGAGGGGCCCTTCCTCTATCCGGCCGACGAGATCGCATCGGACCCGGTTCGGTTCTTCGTGGCTGAATTGGTCCGCGAGACGATCTTCGAGCAGTACCACCAGGAGATTCCGTACTCGGTCTTCTGCGAGGTCACCGAGTTTCGCGAGGAGCAGGATCCCGTCTACATCGGGATCGACATCCATGTGGAGAAGTCGTCTCAGAAAGGGATCGTGATCGGGAAGCGCGGGGCGGCGATTCGCGAGCTCGGATCGGCAGCCCGGGCGAAGATAGAGCACCTTCTCGGGCGCAGCGTGTATCTCGACCTGTGGGTGAAGCCCCTCGAATCGTGGCGGAAGAGCAGGACCCAGCTGGGTCGGCTCGGCTTTCGCCTCCCTGCGGAGAATGAAAGCAGCCGCTAAATACTCGCTACTCACCCTCTGGGCGCTCGCATCCGCGGCACCCGCGGCGGGGCAGGGCGACCCACCTGGGTCCTCGGGAGAGGGCGCACTGTTCCTGCTTCTCCCGGTCGGAGCACAGGCGGTGTCCCTCGGCCGTGCCATGACAACCGTGCAGGGCTCAGAGGGCGCGTTTTGGAATCCCGCCGGGCTCGCCGCGCTCGCGAGAAGCCAGTTCGTCGTGTTCCGCGGCGAGCAAGTTGCGGGAGAGGCCACCGCCGTATCGGGATTGTTCGTGCGGCCCAATGTCGGAACGGCCGGCGCGTCGTATCTGCTGCTCGATGTGGGAGATCAGGATCTCACCGATGCGGCAGGAAATGTTCTCGGGACGGTCTCCGTTCGGAATCACCTCGGCGTGGTCTCGGGAGCCACGCGACTCGCCGAGCGACTCACGGTCGGCGTGAGCTTCAAGGTCGTGCAGTTCCGCCTCTCGTGTCGCGGCTCCTCGTGTCCGGACCGGGGGACGACGGCGACGTCGTATGCGTTCGACGTGGGGCTCCAGGGAGCTCCGCTCGATCGCCTGAGGCTCGGGGCCATGGTCGCGCACCTCGGGCCCAGTCTCCAGGTGCGCAATGCCGAGCAGGCGGACCCTTTGCCCGCCCGTGTCCGGCTCGCCGCCTCCTACGACGTGGTGCATCTCTTCACGGACCGACCTGAGTTCGGCGGGTGGCTCGGGGTCGAGTTCCAGGACCGCCTCCGGGATCCCGGTGTGCCGTCTCTCTACTTCGGCACCGAGTTAACTGCGGGGACGACCGATGCCCTGTCGATACGCGCAGGATACGTACTCGCGGACTTGCTCGACCGGCTCCAGGGGTCGGATCCGGAGGAGGGAGCGCGGGTTGGCCTCGGAATCCAGTACGACCGCATCGGCATGTCGATCGCCAAGTCGCTCGCGGTCTCGACGCTGACCGGCGAGACCGAGCCCGTCCACGTCACGCTATCGATCGGTCTGTGAGGCGCGCGGGCCTGGCGGTGGCGATCGCGGCGGGCATGCTATGCCCCGCGGCCACGGAGGGGCAGCGGCGCTCGGCGACGCTGCCCTCGTGGCACCCAGCGCTCCGGGTCTCGGAGCAGGCCACGGATCGCGGGGGCAGCCTCGTCCCGCCTGCGCTCTCGGTCATCTTTCCGGGTGCAGGGCAGCACGTGCTCGGGCAGGCGCGAAAGTGGGTCTACGGGGCGCTCGAGATCGGAGCGTGGGCGTTCTACGTCGAGCGCCGGAGGGCCGGAGGGCATTACCGAGATCGCTACCGCGACTTCGCCTGGATGCAGGCGCGCCTCCAGACCGCTCCGAGGCTCGACGGCGACTTCGAGTACTACGAGACGCTGTCGCATTGGACCCGGTCTGGCGCATACGACCGCGACCCGAGCGTGGCGGGAGTTCAACCCGAGCTCGACTCCGCAACGTTCAACGGCTCGATATGGTCTCTGGCAGCGGCCATCTACTTGTCGGGTGACACGGGTGCACCCGAGACAGACCCCGCGTATCCGAGTGCCTTGGCCTACTATGCATCGCGCGCGTACGGCCCGGAGATGCTTTGGGACTGGTCGGGTGCGCCGGGCGCGCAACAGGAGTTCTCGGGCTTGGTCGACGCCAGCGATCAGCGCTTCCGTCACGCGACTACATTGCTCGGGGTCGTGATCGCGAACCATCTCCTCTCCGGCGTGGACGCGTACGTCTCGTCCCGCGGGGGTGCGCCGGCGGGTACGTCCCTCCGAGTCCTCCCTGGCCGGACACCTGGGCCGACCTGGGATCTCGTCCTCACGATTCCTACGCCTCGATGACGGCGCGACGCGACCGGGCGGGCCGAGTGGCGAGCGGCGTTCTCACCATGACCCGCCGAGGGGATGCATTCGTGCGCCCCGACGGGGGTGGAACGGACGTGTTCGTCGCTGCCGGCCGATTGGCGACGGCGATGGACGGGGATCGCGTCGAGGTGCGCGTCGACCGTCGCCCCACGGGACGAAACCCCGAGGGCACCGTCGTAGAGGTGCTCGAGCGCGCGCGCACGTCGGTCGTGGGCACGTTCCATCGACGCAAGCGCATGTCGTTCGTCGTACCCCTCGACCGTAAGCTCCGCCGCGAGGTACTCATTCCCGGGGGACGCGACGTCGACGCGAGCGAGGGCGACGTCGTGGTCGTGCGCCTGACCGGATTCGGAACCGGGCGCTCGCGGCCGACGGGTTCTATCGAGAGCGTGCTAGGGCCCCTCGACGACCCGGGCATCGACGTGCTCGCCGTGGCGCACGGCTTCGACCTGTCGCTGGACTTTCCGACCGATGTCCTGGAAGCAGCGGCCGAGGCGGCCGCCACGGGCTCGAGCGACGCCGGTCCCCACCGAGTCGACCGCACCGCGCTGCTCACGTTCACCATCGATCCCTCAGATGCGAAGGACCACGACGACGCGCTCTCGATCGAGGTCCTGGGAGGCGGTCGCGTCGAGGTCGGCGTGCACATCGCCGACGTGTCGCACTTCGTGTCCCACGGGGGGACGGTGGACCTGGAGGCGCGCGCGCGCGGGACGAGCGTCTATCTCGTCGACCGCACCATTCCGATGCTGCCCCCGGTCCTCTCGTCCGACGTCTGTTCGCTCATGGCAGGCGTGCCGCGTCTGGCCCTGTCGCTCTTCGTGGAGCTCGACTCCGACGCTCGGATCCTCGCTCGTCGCTATGAGCGGACGCGAATCCAATGTCGGCATGCGCTGTCCTACGAGGACGCGCAGGATGTGCTCGAGAAGCGCCGCTCGATCGCGCCCGACGTCGACGAGGCGTTGCGGCAGCTCGATGACCACGCGCAGCGTATTCGTGCGGCTCGTCACGAGCGCGGAGCGCTCGATCTCGACTTGCCCGAGGCGAAGGTGATCCTCGATGCCGAGGGCGACCCCGTGGACATCCAGCGTCGGGAGCGACTCGAAAGCCACAGGCTCATCGAGGACTACATGATACTCGCCAACGAGGTCGTCGCCTCCGACCTGGAAGGCCGGGACCTCGGGGGGCTCTATCGCGTGCATGAACCGCCCTCCACGGCGAAGGCGGACGAGCTTCGGGATGCGCTCGCGCCGCTCGGCCTCGACGTTCCGAGGCGTCGGTCCCTGAAGCCGGGGGACGTCCAGCGCGTGTTGGAGGCGCCGCGGGGCCCGGAGGCGCACGTGCTCGTCTCGGCACTCGTGCTGCGAACGCTCGCCAAGGCGCGCTACGACGTCGAGAACCTGGGCCATTTCGGGCTCGCGTCGGCCGGATACACGCACTTCACCTCTCCCATTCGGAGATATCCCGATCTCGTGGTGCACCGCGTGCTCGCCGCGGCATTCGTCGGTGGGGTGCCGCCGCGCGACTTGGATGCCGAAGCCCTGGCGGGAATCGCGCAGCTGTCCAGCCAGCGCGAGCAGGCCGCGGACGAGGCAGAGCGTGCCACGGTGGCCCTCAAGAAGGTCGAGTTCATGGAGCGCCACCTCGGTGACGAGTTCGACGGGCGTGTTTCTGGAGTCGCTCCGTTCGGGGTGTTCGTCACGCTGGAGGAGTACTTCGTGGACGGCCTGCTCCACGTGCGGTCGCTCGATGACGACTACTACCGCTTCAGCGCAAAGGACTACGCTCTGATCGGAGAGCGGAAGGGTCGCAGATACACGCTCGGAGACCGCGTCCGCGTACAGGTCTCGCGCGTAGACAAGGAAGCCCGCCACATAGACTTCGTGGTGGTCGGCGGGCGGTAGCTCGTTAGATTGACACCGCCCGCGGCGCGACGGTAACCTCACCTCGGGTGCGCCCCCCGCTCGAGGATCCATGGCCTCCGACAAGACCATTCTCTATCTAGGCCCTCGTCGGAAGCCTCCGTCCGCGCTGGTCACCCGATTCGCCAGCGAGAATGGACTCGAGGTCGTGACGGTCGAGGGGACGGACGAGGTGAGGGCGCTTCTCAATCGGTCGTATCCGGGGTGCGTGATCCTCGAGGTGGAGGGCGACCCGACGGGGATCCTCGAGCTTGCCCGTGGCCTGAAGCAGGATGCGTTCACCGGGATCGTCCCGCTGATCGTCATGCTGCCCAAGGCAGAGGCAGGCGCGGTGGCCGACATGCTCGCCGCGGGCGCAGACGAAGTCGTGAGCGACGGCCTGTCGGAGCGCGAGTACCTGCTCCGGCTCGATCAGGTCGTACGTCGAGCCGATCGGGACGTATCCGTTCATCCGACGACCAGACTCCCAGGAACGAACCACATCGCGCGCGACATGCAGTCCCGACTCGAGGCGGGTCAGCACTTCGCGGTCTGCTATGCCGATCTCGATCACTTCAAGGAATTCAACGACCGTTACGGCTATGCCTACGGCGACGGCGTGATTCGGCTGCTGTCGAAAATCCTACGCGACATGGTGCGGGGCCTGGCGCCGGGCGGCTTCGTCGGCCATATCGGCGGGGACGACTTCATCATGAATCTCCCGCTGGAGCATCTGGAGCGCACGTGCGACGAGATCATCCGCCTATTCGACGAGTTGATCCCCTATCAGTACACTGAAGAGGATCGACGCGCGGGGTACTTTCTCGGAAAGGATCGACGAGGCAATATCCATCGCATTCCGCTGATGGCTCTTTCGATCGGCGTTGTCACGAACCAGTTCCAGGTGTTCGAGCATACCGGTCAGATCAGCGAGCTCGCAGCAGAAATGAAGACCTACGCCAAGTCACTTCCTGGCTCGAAGTATGTTGTCGACCGCCGCCACCAGTCTCCGGCGCTTCCCACGGCTTCGGCCACCGAGGCGGACATCCTGGTGTCGGAGCAGAGAAGCCGCCCGACCGCTCTAAAAACCTGAACCGAAGCGATCCATGGTCATTACCGTCACGTGTCCCTCGTGCTCGCAGTCGTTCCCGGTCGATTCGGCCAAGGTGCCGTCTGGCGGGGTGAAAGCGCGATGCAGCTCCTGCGGTAGCATCTTCCGGATCGAGAAGCCGGTGGAGTCCGCGCGTGCGCCTTCTGTTGCGGCAGCGGCTCCCCCACCGCCACCTCCTCCGCCTCCTCCGGCTCTCGACGACATCCAGGTCGTGCCGCCGCCTGCGCCGCCTCCCCCGCCGCGCGCCGCGCCGCCGCCGCC
>CAZBCN010000111.1:0-7101 GCA_964490285.1 uncultured Gemmatimonas sp.
GTCGGAAATCCGCCGGCCGGGTTTGCGACGCCGCCGCGAGCAGGTTGCCAGAACCAGCCCGCGGATCGGCGGTGTCGCAAACCCGCTAATGCTTGAGCCCGCTCGCCTCCGCGAACTCCTCCATCGCCTTCAGCTCCGCCTCCGACAGCTCCTCCGGCACCTGCACCACGACCTCCACGTACTGGTCGCCGATGCGGCCCTCTCTCTGCACCCCCTGCCCCCGGATGCGGAACTTCGTGCCCGACTGCGTCCCCTTTGGGATGCGCAGCACGACCTTCTTACCCGCCACGGTGCGGACCCGGATCTTCGAGCCGAGCGTAGCCTGCACGATGTTGATCGGAACCGTGACGTGGACGTCGATTCCCTCACGCTTGAAGAACCGGTGGGGCGCGACCTTGAACGTGATGATGAGGTCGCCCGGGGGCCCGCCCTCGCGCCCGCGCTCTCCCTGACCCGAGAGGCGAACCTTCGATCCGGTGTCGACCCCCGGGGGCACGTTGATCTCGATGCGTCTCTGCTGGCGCACGGCGCCCTTGCCCTGACAGGAGTCGCAGAGCGCCTGGGGGATCCTGCCCCGCCCGAAGCACGCCGGACAGGGACGCTTCACGGCGAATCCGCCCTGACCGAACGACACCGTCCCCGTTCCCTTGCACTCTTCGCAGCGGCGGACTTCGGTCCCCGGCTTCGCGCCCTCGCCGTGACAGACCGCGCACTCCTCCGTGACCGCGACGTCCACCGCGACCTTGCCGCCCAGGATCGCGGTGAGGAACGGGATCTCGACCAGGTACTCGACGTGCCCGCCTCGCTGCTTGCCCGCCTTGGGGCCCCCAGGAGCCTGTTTCTTGCCGAGGTCGAACAGCGAGCTGAAGAGGTCCGAGATGTTGCCGAAGCCGCCCTGGAGGTCGTCGAACGAGAACCCTGCCTCGGGACCCGCGCCCCCGCCCGGAGAGGGAGCGCCCGGCCGGCCTCCCCCGAACCCGAGGCCGCCGAGCTTCCGCATCTGGTCGTACTGCTTCCGCTTGTCGGTGTCGCTCAGGACCGAGTAGGCCTCACCGATCTCCTTGAAGCGCTCCGTCGCCTTCGCATCGCCCTTGTTGGCGTCCGGGTGATGGGTCTTCGCCAGCTTGCGATAGGCCTTCTTGATCTCCTCGGCGCTCGCCTTGTCGGGCACGCCCAGGATCTGGTAGAAGTCCTTGCCTCCTCCAGCCATGGAAGCCCTGTCCCTCAGCCGTGCTTGAAGACGGCGACGCGGGCCGGGCGCATGAGCGCGCCCTTGAGCGCGTAGCCCTTCTGCATGACCTGCGCCACGGTCTCGTCCTGATCGGCGCGCTCGGCGGGCATGCGCAGGATCGCCTCCATCCGCTGGGGATCGAAGCGCTCTCCCGCAGGATCGATGACCTCGACGCCCACGTCTTCGAGCATGCGGCTGAACTTCTTCTCGACCAGGTCGACGCCTTCCATGATCGCATCGACCGAAGCGTTGGTCAGGTCCAGCTCCGCCACGCGGTGAAGGTCGTCCAGCACGTCGAGGAACTTCCCGATCACGTCGGCCTGCGCCCTGCCCCAGGCGCTCATACGCTCCTGCTCGTTCCGCCGGCGGTAGTTGGTGAACTCGGCCACCAGCCTGAGGTGCCGGTCATTGAGCTCTTCGAAGTCACGGCGCGCGGACCCGATCCCGCCACCGTCAGTGGCATCGGACTCAGTCGAGGGGTCGTCGCCGACGGCTTCGGCCTCCGTGGCCACTTCGGCCGCAACCGCCTCGTCGTTCTCCAATGATTCCGCCATCGATTGATTCGTCCGCTGTCCGGGAAGCCCGACCGTACATTATACCATCGACGGGTTCGGGGTTCAGTCCCCCGACCCGGCCTGCATCACCCTACGATAGAGCCGCCATAATGCTTCCTGGGCGGCCCGCTCCCGGATCGCCTCACGGCCGGCGACGAGGCTCAGACGGTGGGCCTCGACCTGCCCGTCCACCGCGATCGCGAGCCAAACCGTCCCCACCGGCTTCTCGGGCGTGCCACCGCCCGGGCCGGCGATTCCAGTGATGCCGATGCCGGCCTCCGCGCCGAAACGTTCCGCAGCCCCTCGCGCCATCTGGCGGGCGACGACCTCCGATACAGCTCCATGCAGGCGAAGATCCTCGGCGGACACACCGAGTTCGGCGACTTTCACTGCGTTGTCGTAGGCTACCACGCCACCAACGAAGACCTCCGAGGAGCCGGGCCGGTCCGTGATCCTCTTCGCGATCAGACCGCCGGTGCAGCTCTCCGCAACCGCGACACGCTTACCGGCCTTCGAAAGCACCTGGTGCAGCGCCTCCACGATGTCGCCGCTCTCCGCCTCGAAGCGCCATGAATCGATCACGGGCCGGAGGGCCTGCTCCCAGCGGTCGAACCACGAATCGGCTTCGGCAGCGGATACGCCTCGCGCGCTCAGGCGTAGATCGACCCCGCGCAGATCTGGCAGATACGCAAGGGTCACCGGCCCCCGCTCTTTCGGTAACCGCGGCTCCACGAGCTCCGCGAGCCTGGACTCGGGGATCCCCGTCGTATGGATCACATGGTGATGGACAGGGAGGAGCCGCGGCCCGAACCGCTCGACGAGAAGTCGCCGCAGATCACCGTCGACGATGCCCCGAAGCTCACGTGGAACCCCCGGCAACAGGACCACGAGCTTCGGTCCAACGTCGATGGCGAGTCCCGGTGCGGTCCCGTTGGGGTTCCGCAGCACGGTCCCACCTTCGGGAACTTCTGCCTGGGTGAGGTTCGGCGCGGGCGCCTCGCGGTAGCCTCTCGCGCGAAAGAACTCATCGAGTCTGCCAACGAGCTCAGGATCCCGTTCGAGCCTCCGGCCGAGCAGCTCCGCCACGGCCGGCCTCGTCACGTCGTCGGCGGTCGGCCCGAGCCCGCCGGATACGATCACGAGGTCGGCGACCTCGAGCGCTGACCGCACCGCGCCCTGAATCTCTCCGGCGACGTCACCCACCGTGAACTTGCGCGCTACCGGCGCGCCGAGGGTGGCCAAGGACCGAGCGAGCCACGTGGCATTCGCGTCGACCGTCTCGCCGAACAACAGCTCGTTGCCTACGGCGACGATGGCCGTGACGGGGGGCTGAGCCGCCTCGGTCAGTTCCGGATCCCGACGACCGCGCGGTACGACCACAGGTAGTCCAACAGGGAGTAGACGGTCAGTACGATCGCGATCCCCAGGGTGATCGCCACCCACGCCCCGTGGAACTGCGCCCAAAACGCCCACATCGCACCCCCCCAGCCGCGCGACTCCGCGATCGCGCGCAGCGGATACCAAAGCAAGAGCGACCCGATGAACAACGCCTGGAATAGCGCCTTGCGCTTACCCGACTTGCCCGCCGGAATCACCACGCCGCGACGCACCGCGTAGCTCCGGAAGAGCGTGATGAAGAGCTCGCGGCCGAAGATCACCACGAGCACCCAGATCGGCATCGTGCCCCACCAGGGAATCAGGTCCGATTCCGCTCCTCGATGGGAGATGAGGTAGAAGGGCACGAGCGTCGCGACCAGCAGGAGCTTGTCGGCGATCGGGTCGAGCAGCTTCCCCGTATCCGTGATCAGATCGTATCGTCGCGCGAGCCAACCGTCCCAAATATCGGAGAGACCCGCCGCCACGAAGAGGGCGAAAGCCCACAGACGCGCACCGATCCCTGGTGCGATGGCCAGAAAGAAAATGACGGGGCACGCGGCGATACGCGCCACGGTGATGATGTTCGGGAGGGTGACGCGGCTCCCCGACACCGGCTGCCTCAGGAAAGGGACTGGACGACCAGCTTACTCACGCACGAGAGCGTCTCGAAGACGCCCTTGCCCTGGATGGCGACGCCCTCGAAATCCGGCACGCCCATCGGGTTGATCTGCGCCCTGAGTTCGGTCACGGGCAGAATGCTCGGCATGTCTCGCTTGTTGTACTGGATCGCGAACGGGATCTTGTCGAGCTCGTAGCCGTACGTCTCGAGGTTCTCGTAGAGGTTGTGCATCGCCTCGATGTTGGCCTCCGCACGGGAGGCCTGCGAATCCGCCACGAACACCAGGCCGTCCACGCCCTTCAGGATGAGACGGCGGCTGGCGTTGTAATACACCTGGCCCGGCACCGTGTAGAGGTGGAACCGCGTCTTGAAGCCGCGCACCTCCCCGAGGTCGATGGGGAGGAAGTCGAAGAACAGCGTGCGCTCCGACTCGGTGGCCAACGAGATCATCTTCCCCTTCGTATCCGGGTTCACCCTGGAGTAGATGTACTCAAGGTTGGTGGTCTTGCCGCCGAGGCCGGTCCCGTAATACACGATCTTACAGTTGATCTCGCGAGAGGCGTAATTGATCATCGACATGGGTCGATGCTACCTCCCGCGCCACATGTTTCGTGGAGTCAAGTGATCTCCGGTTCGGGCCTGGATTGGGGACGCTGGGCCGATTTCCGGGGCTGCGGCGCCCGGCCAGCGGCCCCTAAACTCGGCCCGGCCGCCCCTAGGGGCAAGGTTCACGCGTCACCGAGTCTCGCCGCTCGCTTCCGCCGCGAGGGCGCCGGCCTCGGTCATCATCCGGTCCATGATCGCCTGTGCCCGGGCCCTCAGGTGGCGGCGGGGCTCCCACGCGATGAAGTCGCGTAGCAGTCGAATCGCGTCGACGGAGGCCGGCTCCCGGCCCATGTGACCGAGAGCGGCCAATCGGCGGAAGGGGCGAGGGCTGAAGAGGTCACGGCGATGGAGCCGGATCTGCCTCCGCATGATGTAGACGGCCGCGGCACCTGCCGCAGCCGCCGCCAATACCGTGACAGCCAGGATTTTGACGGATTTCTTCATGTCACATCTCCCGACGGCCGGCGAGCGCCTGGGCGATCGTCGAGCCGTCGACGTACTCGAGGTCGCTCCCGACCGGGATCCCGCGCGCAAGGCGCGTCACAAGGGGGCCGAGCGCGCGGATCTGGCCCTCGAGGTAGACGGCGGTCGCCTCGCCCTCGACGCTCGCGTTGGTCGCCACAATCACCTCCTGGACTTCACCCTGCGAGTCGGAGATGCGCTGCAGGAGTGCACCGACACTCAACTCGTCCGGCCCGATGCCATCGAGCGGGGAAAGCCTACCCCCCAAGACGTGGAAGATCCCGCGGTACTGTCCAGTCCGTTCGATGGCCCCGACCTCGTAGGCTTCCTCCACCACGCAAAGCACGGAGCGGTCGCGTTTGGGGTTCGCGCACACCTCACAGAGCTCGCCTTCGGAGAAGTTCCCACACTCTCGGCACGGCCGGATCTTGTCGGCAAGATCCACGAGGGACCGCGAGAGGCGATAGGTGTCTTCGCGGGGCGCCTTCAAGAGGTGATGCACCAGCCGGAGGGCCGTCTTCTGTCCGACCCCAGGGAGGCGGGACAGCTCGCTCGTGAGCCGCTCGATTACCGACACGTCGACGCCAGCGCAGGCGGTCGGGTCAGAACAGCTTCGGCAAGCCGGGAAGGTTCAGGGGCAGGCCGCCTGTAGCCTTCCGCATCTCCTGCTCGTAGGCGCCCTGAGCCTTGGCCTGGGCCTCGGTCATGGCAGCGAGCACGAGGTCCTCGAGCATCTCGACGTCTCGCGCATCCACGCAAGTCGGGTCGATCTGCACGCGCTTGACGTGTCCCTTTCCGTCTACGGTGACGGTGACCATGCCACCCCCCGAAGACGCCGTGAGTTGTTTCGCCTCGAGCGACTGCTGGAGCTCGGTCATCTTCGTCTGGAGCTGCTGACTCAGCTTCATCAGCTGCTGGAGATCGGTCATCGGGGCGCTACTCCATCAGCTCGAGGTCGAGTTCTTCTACAGCCCGCTGGAGGCGGGGTTCCTGACGATAGAGCGCCTTGAGCGCGTGGTCGCGGACCTCGGCCTCGGTCACGCGCGCGCCCTTCGTCGGCGCGCCGTCGAGATCATCCAGCACCAGTTCGGGCACCCGACCGAGATGCGGAGCGAGACCCTCCCGGATCGCTTGTTGGACGCCCGGCTCGCGAAGCCTGTCCAGCGCGGGCACCGCGACGCCGGAGATCCGGACGCTCCCATCGGGGCCCGCGCTCACGCGGGCGGATCGCAGAAAGGATCCCAGGCCGCGCGGCACCCCGGCCCCCGAGTCGAGCCAAGCCCGCCAGGCCTCGTCCACGTGCGCGCCCTTCACCTGCCCCGATCCTTGGGGCGGCCCCGGCAACGGCGGCGCGCTGGGTGCAGGCGTTCCGGCCGCAGTCGACGGACGGCCCGCGGCAGGCGGCCGGCTCGAGGCGGGCGGGCGACTCGGCGGCGGGGTGGCGACACGCGTCGTGGAGCCGCCCCCGCCGGAGGCGGCCGGCGTCCCAGGCGCGGCGCCGCCCCCGAGCGCCGCGATCAATTCCTCGAACGACACGGTGCGATCGAGGAAGCTCAGCCGAAGCAGGAGCATCTCGATCGGCAGGCGCGGATTCGGGCTGCGCCGCAGGCTCCCCTGACTCTCGAGCTCGGCGGCGGAGGCGAGCATGCGCACCAGGTCCGTGGGAGCGAACGCGGCGGCCCGCTCACGGAGGTCCGCTCGGAGATCCTCCTTGAGGTCCACGGTCGCGTCGGGCGAGAGGCGGATGCGGAGCAGGATCCGCAGCACGTCGAGGAGGCCGTGGTAGAACTCGACGAGGTCGTAACCCTCCTCCACCAGACGATCCACCAGCGGGAAGATGTCCCCGTGACGACCGTCCCTGAGCACGTCGAGGAGCTCGACGTATCGCTCTTCCTCCACCAGTCCGAGGATCCGCCGAACCGAGTCGGCATCGACTTCTCCGCCGGTGAGCGACATCACCTGGTCGAGAAGCGACAGGGCGTCCCGCATGCCCCCATCGGCCCTCCGAGCCACGAGCCGCAGCGCGTCCTCGGGCGCGCTCACGCCCTCGCGCCGGAGCACCCCGGTGAGGCGCTCCACGATGTCGGAGACGCCGATCCGGCGGAAATCGAAGCGCTGGCAGCGCGACAGGATGGGCGCTGCAGACTGCTGGATCTTCTGCGGCTCCGTCGTCGCGAAGACGAAGATCACACGGGGAGGTGGCTCCTCGAGGATCTTCAGGAGGGCGTTCCACGCCTCGCGCGTGAGCATGT
>CAZBCN010000112.1:0-1471 GCA_964490285.1 uncultured Gemmatimonas sp.
GAGCCCGGCGCCACCAGGCCGAACGCGTAGGCACCCGAACCGCTCGTGGTCGTCTCGTGACTCCCGCCCGCGCCCATCGGCGTCAGTGTGACGAGCGCGCCCGAGAGCGGCTGACCCGTCGTCGCCGTGACCGTGCCGACGACGGTCGCGGTCGTGAAGCCCTGCGCCGCCGCGGGAGCCGGGGTGAAGACGACCAGCGCGACGAGCGCGGCGACGAGTGGAGGAGCGATTCGCAACGACGAGCCGATTGGAGGGAATGCGGAGGGGAAGCCCGTCAAACATATGCCTCGCCCGCACCGAGGTGGTAGCTCGACGTCCTACGTCTGGTACGCCTCCACCGGTGGACAGGCGCACACCAGGTTCCGGTCGCCGTACGCGTTGTCGATGCGCCGCACCGCCGGCCAGAACTTGGACTCGCGCGTCCAGGGCGCCGGAAAAGCCGCCTTGCTGCGCGAGTAGGAATGCGTCCACTCGTCCGCCGTCACCATCGCGGCGGTGTGCGGCGCGTTCTCGAGGACGTTGTCCTCGCGGGGGGCGATGCCCACGGCGACCTCGTCGATCTCGGCTCGGATCGAGATGAGCGCGTCACAGAAGCGGTCGAGCTCCTCCTTCGTTTCCGACTCCGTCGGCTCGATCATCAGCGTGCCCGGCACGGGAAACGACACCGTGGGCGCGTGGAAGCCGTAGTCGATCAGCCGCTTGGCCACGTCCTCCTCGGTGATGCCCGTCGTCTTCTTGAGCCCGCGTAGGTCGACGATGAACTCGTGCGCGACCAACCCGCTAGAGCCGCGATACAGAATGTCGTACGACCTCTCCAGCCGCTTCACCATGTAGTTCGCGTTCAGGATCGCGACCTCCGAGGCTCGCCGCACGCCATGCCGTCCGAGCAAGGCGATGTACGCCCACGAGATCGTGAGAATGCTCGCGCTCCCCCACGCGGCCGAGGACACCGGCCCGATCCCCTTCTCGCCCCCCACCCTCTGGAGCGGATGGCGCGGCAGGAACGGCGCGAGCTTCGCGCTCGCGCAGATCGGGCCCATGCCGGGCCCACCGCCGCCGTGCGGGATCGCGAACGTCTTGTGCAGGTTGATGTGGCACACGTCCGCACCGTAGTCGCCGGGCCGGGCGAGTCCGACCTGCGCATTCAGGTTGGCGCCGTCGAGATAGACGAGCCCACCCCGCGCGTGCACGAGCCGGCACGCAGCGGTGATCCCTTCCTCGAAGACGCCGTGGGTGGAGGGATACGTCACCATGAACGCCGCGAGCGCGTGGGAGTGCTCCTCCGCCTTCGAGGCGAGGTCGCCCAGGTCGATCGTGCCGTCGTCGGCGGTCCTCACCACCACGACCCGCATGCCGGCCATCACCGCGCTCGCCGGATTGGTGCCGTGGGCCGACGCCGGAATCAGCACGACGGTGCGACGGGCTTCGCCTCGATCACGGTGGTAGGCCCGGATCACCATCAGCCCCGCCA
>CAZBCN010000112.1:1481-6818 GCA_964490285.1 uncultured Gemmatimonas sp.
CCTGCGCGCCCGAGTTCGGCTGGAGCGAGGTCGCGGCGAACCCCGTGATCTCGGAGAGCCATTCCTCCAGGTCTTCGACGATGGTCCGGTAACCCCCAGCCTGGTCGATCGGCGCGAACGGATGCAGGCGGCCCATCTCGGGCCACGTCACCGCCGCCATCTCGGAGGTCGCGTTCAGCTTCATGGTGCAGGAGCCGAGCGCGATCATGCTCGTGTTGAGCGACAGGTCGCGCGTCTCCAGACGGTGCAGGTACCGAAGCATCTCCGTCTCGGAGTGGTGCCGGTTGAACACCGGATGCTCGAGGTACGGCGTGCGCCGGTTCGCCCAGGAAGGGAGCGGCGGCGCAACCCCGCGCTCGGCCAGCGAGCGAGCGCTGAAGTCCGGCGCCACGCCGTCGTTGAACACCGCGAACAGGTCGTCGATGTCGTCCGGCCTCGTCACCTCGTCGAGCGCGATGCCCAGCGTGCCGTCGCCGAAGTCGCGCAGGTTGATCCCCAGGGTCAGAGCGCGAGCGAGCACCTCGCCGGCGTCGTCGTCCGGGCGCACGCGCACCGTGTCGAAGAAGACGTCGGTCAGCAGCTCGTGGCCGAGCAGCCCCAGGCCTGCGGCGAGCGTGGCCGTGATCTCCCGCACCCGCTCGGCGATGGCGCGGAGCCCTGCCGGCCCGTGGTAGACCGCGTACGCGCCGGCCATGATCGCGAGCAGCACCTGCGCGGTGCAGATGTTCGAGGTCGCCTTCTCGCGACGGATGTGCTGCTCGCGCGTCTGGAGCGCCATGCGGAGTGCCGGCTTGCCGTCGGCGTCCACCGAGACGCCGATGATCCGGCCCGGGAGCTTCCGCTTGAACGCGTCGGACGTCGCCATGAACGCGGCGTGCGGCCCGCCGAACCCCATCGGCACGCCGAAGCGCTGCGAGTTGCCGATCGCCACGTCGGCCCCCCAGGCGCCCGGCGGGGTCAGGAGCGTGAGCGCGAGCAGATCGGTGGCGGCGATGACCGTCGCGCCGAACGCGGTGGCCGCAGCCGCGAAGTTGGCGTAGTCGAGCACGCGTCCGTCGGTCGCCGGATACTGGAGCAGCACGCCGAAGACGCCGTCGTGCATCTCGAACGACTCGTGGTCGCCCACGACCACGTCGAGCCCGAGCGGCCAGGCGCGCGTGCGGACCACCTCGATCGTCTGCGGGTGGCAGAGCTCGGAGACGAAGAACGTGCTCGCTCCCTCGCGGGCTTCGCCGAGCGCGAGGTGCATCGCCTCGGCCGCCGCCGTGGCCTCGTCCAGCAGCGAGGCGTTGGCGATCGCCAGGCCCGTCAGGTCGATCACCATCGTCTGGAAGTTGAGGAGCGCCTCCAGGCGCCCCTGCGCGATCTCGGCCTGGTAGGGCGTGTACTGCGTGTACCAGCCCGGGTTCTCCATCACGTTCCGCAGGATCACGCCGGGAACGTGCGTGTCCGCGTAGCCCATGCCGAGGTAGGAGCGGAGCACGCGGTTCTTGTCGGCGAGCGAGCGCAGCCGCGCCAGGAGGGCCGCCTCCGGGAGGGCATCCGGCAGACGCAGATCGCCCTTCATGCGGATCGCCTTCGGTACGACCGCGTCGATCAGGGCGTCGAGCGACTCGCATCCGACCGTGGCGAGCATCGCTTCCACGTCGGCCGCGTCCGGACCGATGTGGCGGGCGGCGAAGTCGGGGGGGGCGTCGATCCGCGTCATCGACGCGTCGTACAGGAGGACTCGGTCAGCCGATGTGCTCCGCGTAGCCCTCCGAGCCGAGCAGGCTCGCGAGCTCCGAAGGGTCGACCACCTTGAGTCGGATCATCCATCCCGCGCCGTACGGGTCGGAGTTCACGAGCGACGGGTCATCGTCCAGATCGGAGTTCACCTCGACGACCTGACCCTTCACCGGGCAGTAGAGGTCGCTCACCGCCTTCACGGCCTCGATCGTGCCGAAGACCTCCATCTTGTCGAGCGAGACACCCGTGTCGGGAAGCTCGACGAAGACGACGTCGCCCAGCTCGCCCTGTGCGTAATCGGTGATGCCGACCACGTACACCCCGTCCTCGTCGGTGGGCCTCAGGTACTCGTGCTCTTCGGTGTAGTAGAGCTCTTTCGGAATCTGGGACATCGCACGACTCCAACGGGCTGATCGGCGTCCTCGGGCGGGCGCGGGCACTCAGCATGATGGGGAGCCGGGTCCGGGTCAATCCCTCCGGTTGAGGGCGGGATCGGGCGCCGAGCGGGACGGTGGGCGCCGGCGGAGTGCGCCGCCCGGGCCGGGGTCGCACGTGGGCGCACGCAACCTATACGCGGCTAGACGGGTTCGTCTGCAGCGGCGGGCAACGCGTGATCCGACCTACAGCGTCGCCACCAGCCCCGACGCGATGATGCGCCGGTCCTGGGTCAGGAGCGTGGCACCGGCTACCCGAGCCGACGCAATGAGCAGGTGGTCCGCGGGGTCGCGGTGCAAGGTCGCGGGCAGGGCCGCCACCTCCGCAGCCACAGCGGGCGTGATCGACATCCGTCGCACGAGCGGCGGTGCGACCGCCGCGTCGAGCCAGTCGCGGAGTGGAATGGTGGGATGTAGTCGTCCGAGTCGAACCAGGCAGGCGACCTCCCACAGGCTGATCTCCGAGACGAGCAGGGGCTCCGCTTCGGACGCGGCCCCGATGGCAGCCCTATGGGCGGGGGTGAGCTCCGGTGCGCCCTCGATCCAGCGGACGAGGACGTGCGTGTCGAGAAGGACCCTCAAGCCGACTCCTCGACGTCGATGTCGCCCTCGACCCGGTTCGCCTCCCAATCATCTGGATCCGTCGTGGGGGAAATGATGTCGCCGAGGATCTTCATCGTCCCCCGTAGACTGTCCTGGGGGTAGCGGGTCGTCATTGGCACCAGCTGCGCGACCGGCTTCCCGTGCTTCAGGATCGTCAGCGCCTCGCCGGTCTTCGACACCTCGTCGAGGATCGCCAGACACTTCGCCTTGAACTCGGATGCGTTCATCGTCTTCATGTGACCAGTCTACGTGACCAGTCACGCCGGGGCAAGCAACCGAGGTGACCTCGAAAGCTCCGCGTTTCCCGGGGCGCTTCCATGTCCCGATCGGCCGCCACTCGCGATACTTCTCCCCCATGCAAACACTCACGACCTCTCCCGCCGCCCTCACCACCCTGACCGACCAGGAGCGCCTCTTCCAGGAGGCGGTGCGCGAGTTCGCGACCACCGAGCTCGCCCCCAAGGTCATGGAGATGGACCGCGCCCAGGCGATGGACCCGGGCATCGTGCGCCGTCTCTTCGAGCTCGGCCTCATGGGCATCGAGGTGCCCGATGCGCTCGGCGGTACCGGCGCCGACTTCTTCACCTCCGTGCTCGTCGTGGAGGAGCTCTCCCGGATCGATCCGTCGGTGGGCGTGCTCGTCGACGTACAGAACACGCTCGTCATCAACGCGCTCGTGCGCTGGGGCACCGAGGCGCAGCGCGCCGAGCACCTGTCCCGGCTCGCGAGCGACACCGTCGGAGCTTATGCGCTCTCCGAGGTGGGGAGCGGCTCCGACGCGTTCGCGCTCCAGTGCCGCGCGCGCAGGGAGGGCGACGGCTGGATCCTCGACGGCCGCAAGATGTGGATCACCAACGGGGCCGAGGCCGGCCTCTTCATCGTGTTCGCGACGGTCGATCCCGATGCCGGCTACAAGGGGATCACGGCGTTCCTCGTCGACCGCGACGCGGCCGGGTTCACCGTCGGCAAGAAGGAGGAGAAGCTCGGCATCCGCGCCTCCTCGACGTGCGAGCTGCTCTTCGACGGCGTGAAGGTCGGCGCGGACCGCGTGCTCGGCGAGGTCGGCCAGGGCTACAAGGTGGCCATCGAGACGCTCAACGAGGGGCGCATCGGCATCGGCGCCCAGATGCTCGGCCTCGCCCAAGGTGCGCTCGACCACACCGTTCGCTACGTCCAGCAGCGCGAGCAGTTCGGCCGCTCCGTCTCGTCGTTCCAGGGCGTCCAGTTCCAGATCGCCGAGTTGGCGACCGAAATCGAGGCCGCCCGGCTGCTCGTCTACAACGCCGCGCGGCTCAAGCAGAGCGGCGAGCAGTTCGTCGTGAAGGCCGCCATGGCCAAGCTCTTCGCGTCGGAGGTGGCGCAAAGGGTGGCGTCCGCGTGTATTGATCTGCATGGTGGATACGGCTTCACGACGGAATACCCCGTCGAGAAGCTGTACCGGGACGCCAAGATCGGGACGATCTACGAAGGCACGTCCAACATGCAGAAACAAACCATCGCCAAGGTGCTGATGAGATGATCCACACGACTGCTTCGCTCGCGCTGATCGCGTTCGGCATCTGGGAGGCGCTTCTCCTGTTCGGCGTGCTCATGCTGCTGTTCGGCGCCAAGAAGCTCCCCGAGCTCGCGCGCGGCCTCGGATCCGGCATCCGGAACTTCAAGGGCGAGCTGAACGCGCCGCGCGACTCCGGGACCGACGAGAAGAAGTGACGGACCCAGGGGCCGAGGAGTCGCCCCCGGACGAGAGCGCCCCCGGCGTGACGCCGGAGGCCGCCGAGACGCTCGCACGCATCGTCGTCGTCCTCGATCATCCGAAGGACCTCGTCAACATCGCGGGCGTGACGCGCGTGATGATGAACTTCGGCCTCTCGCGCCTCCGCCTCGTGAGGCCCGACGAGTACGACGTGTGGCGCATCGGCGGGATCGCGCACCAGAGCCAGCAGGTCACCGAGAAGGCCACGTTGCACGACACGCTCGACGAAGCCGTGGCGGACGCGACGTTCATCGTCGGGACCACCGCGAGGGCCCGCACCGCGGGCCGGTCGTACACGCGGCCGCGCGAGGTCGCCGAGCCCATCGTGCGCCGCGCCGAAGAAGGCACCGTCGCCATCCTCTTCGGCCGCGAGGACCGCGGGCTCACCAACGAGGCGCTCGACCGGTGCCACGCGGTGACCATCATCCCGACGTCGGCCTACAAGAGCATCAACCTCTCCCAGGCGTGTCTCGTGATGGCGTACGAGGTCTTCCTGGCCGTCGGCGGGGGGAACCGGCCTCTGCCCAAGGGACGGCGCGCGACGCGGCCCCCGAACCAGGAGGAGCTCGAGGAGGCGTTCGCGGCGCTCGAGCGCGGGCTCGCGGCGATCGACTTCTTCAAGTCGCGCAAGCCCGAGACCGTCATGCGCACCCTACGCACCATCCTCTCGCGCGCCGAGCCCGACCTGCGCGAGACCAAGCTCGTGGGCGCGATCGGCCACGAGATGCGGAACCGGGTGGAGCGGCTGGGGGGGTAGGCTGCGACTAGCTGTGATTACCAGGCAGGTTGTTCACTGAGGGTCCGTCGGACAGGCTGGAG
>CAZBCN010000113.1:0-6539 GCA_964490285.1 uncultured Gemmatimonas sp.
ATCACCGCGTCCTCGGCGTGCACTCCCCGCTCCCCCGCCCCCCGGATGCCGGTCGGCGGCACGAACTCGTCGGTCACGCCTGCCGCGTAGCTCCGCGGCAGAAAGCCGGTGTCGGCCTCCCAGGCCTCGGGCTGACCGCGGACGATCGCATCGTAGGCGCGCTTCGTGCGCTCCCAGCGCTTGTCACGGTCCATCGCGAAGTAGCGACCCGTCACCGTGGCGATCTTCCACTTGGCGCTTCGGACGACGAGCCCGGCGAGCTCCGCGAGATACCCCACGCCCCCGTTGGGCGACGTGTCGCGGCCATCGGTGATTGCGTGGATGTGGAGCGGCACGTCCCGCGGGAGCACATCCAGCAGCGCGGCGAGGTGGCGCTCGTGGCTGTGCACGCCGCCGTCGGACACGAGCCCGATGACGTGGAGCGTGCCACCCCGCTTCTTCAGCCGGGCGAGCACCCCGTCGAGGCCGAGACGCCCGGCGAACGAGCCGTCCGCGACGGCCTTGTCGATACGCGCGATGTCCTGATGCACGATGCGGCCGGCGCCGAGGTTCAGATGACCGACCTCGGAGTTCCCCATCTGGCCGTCGGGCAGGCCGACGTCGGCGCCCGAGCACGCGAGGCGCGTCCGGGGACGCTCGTCGTATAGCTTCCGGAAGGTCGGCACGCGCGCGAGCTCGACCGCGTTGCCCTTGTTGGGCGGCACACCGAAGTCCGAGTGGCCCCAGCCGTCGAGGATGACGAGAAGTGCTTTTCGCATGCGGGAATCTAATCGGACTCCGCACCCTGACTCAGGTGCGAGGGCGCGGTCAGTATGTGACTCTCGAGACGTCTGTCTGCGAGAAATCGTCGCCCTTGTAGAGGAGCGGCTCGCGGTGGGCCATCGCGACGCCGTACGCGAGGCAGTCCCCGTAGTTCAGGACGGCCGGTTCGCCCACTCCCTTTCCGAAGCGCGCGTACCCCAGCCGGCCGAGCTTCGCCGCCGTCGCGGTCATGTCCACGATCCGGATGTCCAGACGCTCCACTAGAGCATCCAGAGCCACTTCGCCGCCGGGGCCCTTGCGAGCGTTCATGACGATTGCGGCCTCCACCAGGCTCGGCGCACCCAGCAGCCTAGACGGATCCTTCGCGATCGCAGAGATCATCGCCGGCGCCTCCGGCTCGGCGAGCAGCAGCGCGAGCAGGGCAGATGTATCCAGTACCATCAACTCGGGATCCCGAACGTGTCGTAGCCCAGGATCTCATCGGCGCTGCGGACATCGCGATCGGGAAGGTCCGCCACGAACTGCTGAATCGCGGCGACCTCCGCCCTCAGCAGGTCCGGCTCGGCAGCCTTCGTCGCGCTCTCGAGGGACTGCTTCAGCGCGGAGGTCACGGCATCCGTGAGGCTCTGGCCCGTGGCCTCCGCCAGCTCCTTGGCGAGCCCGTGAGCGAGATCGCTCTTTATGTTGAGGGCCATGGCGCGATGGTAGAAGGGTAGATGAAATGGTACCTTTCTACCGCGACAGGCGCAACCCGCCCGGCGATGACGATCGTGTCCCCCGGGCTAGATCGGCTGCAGCAACGCCTCGAGGTCGATGGCGAGCGACTCGGGCGCGCCCGGAGCCCGCCACTCGAGCCGGCCCCGCACCTGTTCGGCGTTACGCGCCCCCGCGGCGAAGCGCCACACCCAGGCCGACTTGTCCTCCGGGTCGAGCACCCAGTACTCCGGAATGCCCAGGTCGCCGTAGCGTGCAGGCTTCTTCACCAGGTCGATGCCGCTCGAGGTCGGCGACAGGATCTCCACGACGAGCGAGGGCGCCATCTCGATGCCGCGCCTCGTGATCCCCGCCCGTGACGCCTCGGGCACCACGAGGAGGTCCGGCCGCAGGAACTGCCCGGTCTGGAAGAGCAGGTCGACGTCCAGGATCACGACGCCGAGCCGATGACGGGCGACGTAGGCGCGAAGTTGCACATACAGCCCCCCCATGATGTTCTGGTGGTCCGGCGACGGCGACGGGGTCACGAGCAACTCCCCGTCGAGCACCTCGTAGTGGTTCCCGTCGTCCGGGAGACGCGCATAGTCCGAGTAGTCCCAGTCGTACCGACGAATCGGGATGCTCATGGAGTGGCTCTGGTTCACGTTGGACGATGACGCGCTCCGCGGGGCGCCCCGATGGCTGGATGGGCCTCGCGTCACCAAGATACTCGCCCGCCGTTCGACGAAGCCACCGCAGCCACCGAGGAGTCTACCCTGCGCTACGCACCCTTCCGGATGGAGCGGTGGCAGTCGACGTACGAGCACCGCGTCCGCTACAACCTGTCCGAGAGCGGCGTCCACCCGCTCACGGTCGGCGAGCTACTCGCACTCGCGGGAAGCCGCCTCGACCCGGACGAAGTGCGCCTCGGATACGGACAGTCCAACGGCTCCGACGAGCTCCGCGCGCTCATCGCCGGCATGTATCCAGGGGCCACCGACGCGTCGATCCTCGTCACCGTCGGTGGCGCGGAAGCCAACTTCGCCAGCTTCTGGAACCTCATGGACACAGGCGGAAAGGCTGCGATCGTGCTTCCCGCCTACGGTCAGGGACAGGGCCTGCTCGAGTCGTTCGGGGGGTGGCTCCTCCCCGTACGGCTCGCCGAGGCGGATGCGTGGCAGCCCGACCTCGCGGCGCTCGAGCATGCACTCGCCGCTGGCGCCCGGTTCGTGCTCGTCACGAATCCCAACAACCCGACGGGCGCGGCGCTCTCGGCCGCGTCGATGGACCGGATCGTGGAGCTCACCGACCGACACGGCGCGTGGATCCTCGCCGACGAGGTCTACCAGGGCGCCGAGATCGGCGACGAACGCACGCCCTCGTTCTGGGGGGGGCACGAGCGTGTGCTCATCACCAACTCGCTGTCCAAGGCGTATGGGCTGCCGGGACTCCGCATCGGCTGGATCGTGGGCCCGCCGAGCACCATCGCCGACCTCTGGGGGCGCACCGACTACACGACCATCTGCCCTGCGGCACTCTCCGACGCGCTCGCGTGCGTCGCACTAGAGCCCAAAACGCGTGCGCGCATTCGCGAGCGCACGCGCCGGATCGTACGGGAGAACCTCGCGCTACTCGAACAGTGGATGCGCGCGCAGGAGGGTCGCTTTCGGTATCGGCCGCCGGACGCCGGAGCGATCTGCTTCACGCACTACGACGCCGCCATCGGCTCGACCGCATTCGCGGAGAAGCTGCGCGTGGAGAAGAGCGTACTCGTCGTGCCCGGCGACCACTTCGGGCTCGACCGGTTCATCCGCATCGGGTTCGGTAACCCGGCGGAGGAGCTGCTCGTGGCGCTCGGGTTGATCCGGGAGGCGTTCGACGAGGTGGCGCCGCTCTAGCCTACGACCTCGGCCACCGGCAAGGCGACGGAGGGAAGCAGCCGGGGCCGAAGCACGGCGTCTGACCGCGCCTCGACCTGCACGCGGAAGCGGCCGGCGGCGGGGTCGGCGTAGACCTCCACGACCCGCGCGTCGAGGTTGACGATCCAAAGCTCGGGGATGCCCGTCCGGGCGTAGAGTGGAAGCTTGACGCCCCGGTCGTAACCCAGCGTAGCGTGCGCGACCTCGATGACCAGCATTGTATCGGCGGGGAGCGGGTGCCTCGCGGCGTAGAAGTCGGCCCGGGGGCGCAGGAGAGCGAGGTCGGGCTGCGGCTCGCTCAGGTCCGATAGGCGCACTGGGTTCTGGACACGCACGACCGCCTCGTCTCCCACCTGCCGAGTCAGCAGACGATTCAAGCGGTCCACGCACGCGGCATGGTGGCTGCCGATGGCTGTCATCTCGATGATCTCGCCCTCGATGAGCTCCACGCGGTCGTCCTCATGGAGGATGCCCGCATCGGCCATCGCGTAGTAATCGTCGACGGTGAAGCGCCTTCGCTGCAGCTCCACGCTCATTGTCACCTCCACGCTGGCCAGGACGAGGTCGGACCGTTTCTGACGCCTGTTCCGCAATCTACACCGGGTCCGTGGGACGGTACCATGGCCGGACGGGCCGACCTCGATCGAGCACCTCGTAGCGGTTCACGGGGAGACGGGACACCGAGAATGGCTTGGTGATGTGGGCCCGCTCACCGCTCCCAGAACGCCGGCGGCGCGATTCCGAGCGCGCGCAAATACACGTAGCCCTGGCCGCGGTGGTGGATCTCGTTGTCCACCACGTAGAGGATCTGCCAGTGGCCGGTGCCGGTGTACTGTCCGAACGACGTGATCGTCTCCTGGAAACGCTCGGCGGGGATCCGCGCCCAAGACTCGTCGATCATGCGTGTGCTCTCGTCCCAGCTCGCGAGCAGGTCCGCCTTCGATGTGATCTGGCGCGGGGCGAACGTCCACTCACCCGTGGCCATTCCGTGCGCCATGGGTCCACCCATGAAGAGCAGCTCGCTCGCTAGCTCGCCGAAGGGACGCATCCCGCCGACGGAGAACGAGAAGAGCTCGTCGTCCGGGAACGCCTCGATCACCCGGCGTGTGAGGCGGCGATGACCCTGCCAGTGGGCGAGCATGTCGGAGGTGGAGATGAACATGGGGGCGGAGGTGGAATCTGCGGGCATGGAATGGTCTCGGGGTCGGAAGGGGTTTCGGTATTTATTCGGTAACGTGACGCCCTCCGCGACGCGCCGCAAGACATGGGCGATAGGCCCGCGCCGGCAGCGACGACGAAGGGCCCTGACGCGGAGCGTCAGGGCCCTTCCAACATCAGCTACGGCGCGCCGTCAGGGCACTTCGAACGTCAGCCCCACGATCGGGACGGGCGAGAACGCGTTTGCGCCGCTGCCCGTCCCCAAGCCACCGTAATAGTTGGTGCCCCAACACTTCCCCGCACCGGACGTCGTGACGCCGCACGTGTGGTAGTACCCCGCGGTCAGAGCAGCCCATACGTCGCCACCGCTGATCGGTCCTGGCACCAGCTGTTGCGACGTCGTGCCCGTCCCTAGCGCACCATATCCGCCGTAGCCCCAGCAGTAGCCCGCACCGTCGGTCCGGACGCCGCACGTCTGCAGGTAGCCGGCCGTCAAGGAAACGAACGAGTGGCCTCCGGAGACAGGCGCCGGGCTCAGAACTGCATACGACGGCCCATTGGGGTTCACCGTGCCATTGCCCACGGTCCCGTAGTAGTTGTACCCCCAGCAGTACGCAGCGCCGGACGCGTCCAACGCGCAGGTGTGGTAGAGCCCCGGATGGACCGAGACGAAGTCCAACCCTCCGACGACCGCCGTCGGGCTCAGAACTCCATAGGGAGGACCCTGGTTCACCGCGCCATTGCCCACGGCACCGTAGTAGTTGTACCCCCAGCAGTACGCGTCTCCGGAGGTGGTGACGCCGCACGTGCTCAGCTCGCCAGCGCCGAGCGACACGAAGGTGTACCCGGAGATCGACACGGGAGTCGCGCTGCTCGCCGTGTTCCCCTGGCCGAGCGCGCCGTACCCGCCGTACCCCCAACACCATGCGTCGCCGGAGGCGGTGAGGCCACAGGCGTGAAGCTGGCCCACCGAGATCGACTCGAAAACGTGCCCCCCCGTGACGGGTTGAGGCGTCAGCTCGTAGGCCGAGAACGAGCCCTTGCCCACGGTCCCGTAGCCGTTGTACCCCCAGCACCATGCGCTCCCGTCCGCCTTGAGGGCGCAGGTCGCGACAAGCCCCGTCGCGATCGACTCGAAGAGGTGTCCTCCGACGACCGGCGTCGGGCTCAGAATTCCATACGGATAACTCTGGTTCACCGCGCCATTGCCCACGGCGCCGTACCAGTTGTACCCCCAGCAGTACGCAGCGCCCCCCTGAACGATGCCGCAAGAGTTATATGCGCCCGCATCGAGCGTGCTGACCACCCCGCCCGCAACGCTGAGCGTCGCAAGGCCGACTTCCCCCGCCGCGCTTGCGCTGATCGTCGCCATCCCATCCGCCACCGCCGTCGCCAGCCCGTCCTGGTCGATTGTTGCGACGTCCGTGTCCGAGCTCGCCCAAGTCACCGTCGGGCCGCTGAGCACGTTGTTCCCGTCGTCATATAAGATCGCCATGAACTGCTGGGTGGCGCCCGGTTCCGCGGTCGCTTCGATGGGCGCGACTTCGATCCGCGCGACGCCGATCACCTCGAGGGTCGCGTTTCCGGTGACACCAGCCGCGCTCGCCGAAATCGTGGCCGACCCGTCGGACAGGCCCGTAGCCAGACCCGTTTGGTCCACAGTCGCTGCCGTCTCGTTCCCGCTCGCCCACGTGAAGGTCGCAGGCAGCGTCGCCCCGTGCAGATCGTACGCCACCGCCGCGAACTGCTGCGTCATCGTCTCGACGACTGAGGCCGGATTCGGTGTCACCGCGATCGTAGCTAAGAACCCTTGCTCGGGTCTGAACTTGATCGGCAACGTCCGACCGTCGACGAGCGGAATGAACTCGTTTGTGATCACGTTCTTGAGCTCGCGGCCCGAATTGACGACGTCGACATCGGCGAACCCGAGCTCCACGCCACCCACCAGCACCCGGATCCGGTACGTGATGGCCGGATCGAGATCGAACTGGTCCGTGTGCCAGTTCA
>CAZBCN010000114.1:0-6473 GCA_964490285.1 uncultured Gemmatimonas sp.
GCGTAGTGCGTGTAGTCCACGCAGTAGATGCTGAACATCGGATCGGTGACGTTGTACCCGAACGCCGCCCGGTACGGCCCGACCTGGACGCCGTACCCGCCGTTCACGCCCGAGCCACCGAGGAAGTTCAGGTACTCGGTCGCGTCCGGAATGCCGTTGTAGAAGTACGGTTGCTGCGCGGTGAGCTGGACCGGCTGCGCGAGGAGACCGGCGCTCAGGGCGATCAGGAGGAACCGCTTCATTCGGCTTCCCTTGGTAGGGGTCGACCAACACGGGTACACGACCACGCGGATGGTCACTGCAACCGACGTGCCGTGCCGGCGGGGCTCGTACCCGCGCCGGATGGAGCCATGTAAGACTCACGTCTGCAATGACTTATGGTGTATCGCCCGCCCCCCGCGGCGCCGGCATGTCCCCTGGCGCCACGCGGGGATGTGGCGCACGCGCCACACGGATCCGGCGGGCACGCACCACAAGAGCCCCCCCGACGGGAACACAAGCTTTTCGTGCAGCCTATCAAGTCGCGGACATCCAACGGAGGCCGTCCATGCCGTACTACGAGTACCGATGCGCGTCCAACGGGCGAACGATCGAAGTCCGTCACGCGATGGATGAACGCCTCGCGACCTGGGCCGACGTCGTGACCCGGGCCGGGGTCGAGATGGGGTCGACGCCGGCCACGGCCCCGGTGGAGAGGCTCCTGAGCGCCCCGGTCCCGCTGACGGCGTCCGCGGCGCGCTCCGAGGGCTCGTTCCAGGGGTGCGGACAGGGCTGCGCCTGCGCGCGTAACGCCTAGCGCGCGCCGGCCTGCGCGGCGATCTGCTCGAGCATCCCGAGCGCGCTCGTGCGCCAGCCGTCGTCCGTCCCGTACTCGACGAGGAAGCGCTCCAGGTACTTCTTCGCGACCTGATGATCGCCCAGCTCGTACCGGGCCGCACCGCCGTGGTACAGCGCCATGTAGTGGTTGGGCCAGAAGTCGACGACGAGCTCCATGAGGGGCCCCGCCGCGATATCGTCCCCTGCGTCTGCGGCCGGGTGGCCCGCCTCGAAGACCACGCCAGCGGCCTGGTACCGTAAGTCGGGCTCGAGGCCCTCGATGATCTCACGAGCCCGATCGATGCGGCCGGCCAGCGCGTAGCACGCCGCCTCGTGCATCGCTCCCGCCGCCGTCGCGGGGGGCGGATCGATTCGCATGCGCGTGTCGACCTCGACGGGGTTGCAGTGCTGACGGACGTGGGCGAACCAACCCGCGGCATCGTCCGGAACCGGCTGCGGCTCGACGACCGGCAACGGCTCGACTCCGAACACGGTCACGGGCTGCTGGTCCCGACGATCCAGGGAGAATGCGATGCTGCCCACCAACGCGAACGCCGCCACGACCAAGATCAGCAACACTTCCGCTCTGTGACGCACTTTGTGCCTCCGGTCATACCTCGGTGCCGACCCGTCGCCCTATGGGACGTCGCCCGGGCCGGCACGCGCACACTCCCGCCCCCAGGAGTTGCAAGGCACGTACCAACCCCACGCGGGGCCCTAGGCGGCCGCCGTTCGCGGCTCTGCGCCCTCGCGCCGTGCGAGCCCCGGAAGCACGACGAGCGCCAACGTGGCCGCCGCGGCCGTCCCTAGGATCACCGCCAGCCCGAAGCGCTGGGTCGGCGGGAACGTGGACAGCACGAAGATGCCGAAGCCAGCCGAGATGATGCCCGTGGCCCCGAGCACCGGGCGCCCGATCTGCCCCACGGCATGCGTCCAGGGGAATGGATCGCCCGCGGCGGTCAGCCTGCGGACGCGCACGACGAGGTGGATCATCGAGTCGGCCCCCATGCCGAGCGCCACGTTCGCCGCCGGCGACGTGATGATGTCGACGGCGATGCCGAGGTGCCCGAACGTGCCGAGCACCAACGCCGGGATCCCCGCGAGGCACACCCACATCTTGAGCGCGGTCCCGGCCGACCGCGACACGACGATCGCGACGCCCAGAAAGAGCACGAGCAGGCCCCCGATCCCCGTCACGAGACTGGACGAGATGAGGCGGGAGAGCTGCAGCTGCAGATCGTAGAGACCCGCGACGGCGACGGGCTCGAGCCCCGCGTCGGTCGTATAGCCGCGAAGTCGATCCATGACGACCGCACGGCCTTCTTCGGGACCGGACTCGTGCATCCTGAGGAAGTAGTGCGCCTCGTCCCGCTCCGGCGTGATGTACCCGAGCCCCACTCCGCCCAGTTGCGGGCTCGACGCGAGATCGAGGAGCATGGGAGTCGGAAGCAGGCGGGCCAGCGGAAGCGTGCGCGCGTGACCCACCAACACCGTCGGAGACAGCGCCACGCCGACGGCCGGGTCTGCCTCGATCGCCGCCTGCAGGACCTCCAACTTGGCGAACGCCTGGGGCGCGTCGAGCCGACCCCCGTCGGGGCTCCGCACGACGATGTCGAGCGTGCTGCTCCCGCCGTCCCGGTCGATCTGCTCCAGGCCCTCGCGGAGCTCGCTGCCCTCGCCGAAGTAGGTGAGCAGACCGGGGTCCGTGTTCACGCGGAGCGCGCCGAGCGCGGCCACGACGATGACGGCCACGATGCCGACTACCACTGCGCGTCGGCCTCCGGCCGAGCCCCGCGCGAGCACGCTCTCGCCGACCGGACGCACTTTGGTCCACCTGGCGATGAACGCCGGATAGAGCGTGTAGGCTGTTAGGAATCCTGTCACCGCGCCCACCGACCCGGCGAGGCCCAGGTCCCGCAGCGGCTCGGCGCTCGCCATGAGGAGGCTCGAGAACCCCAGGAGGGTCGTCGCCATGCTCCAGAACGACCCTTCCATCGTGTCGCGGATGCCGAGTCGAAGCGCTTCGCTCCGGTCTGGCGCTGCGGCAGCCCGGCGCTTCCAGTTGGCAGTGAGGAAGACCACGTGCGAGAGCGTGAGCACGAAGACGATCGTCACGAGGTTGGCGGTCAACAGCCCGATCGGAACGCCGATGGCTTGCACCAGGATCAGCGTCAGGCTCACCGACGCGAACGTGGTCGACAACATGCCCACGACGATCGCCACGTCACGGTAGACGAACCCGATGAGGAGCCCGAACACGAGCACGGCGGCGAGGCTGAAGACGACCAGGTCCCGGTAGAGACTGCGGCGTATGAGCTCGACGATCACCGGAACCCCGGAGGTGATCACCCCGAGATTCGCGTCCGCGTGCCGGGCGACGACCGCCTCGATGCGCGGCACGAGGACCTCGGGATCGGTGTCGTCTGTGGAGAGAATGACGTTCGTCGCACTGGAGTCGGGGGTGAGCAGGATGCGACCGAACAACGGGCTGGCCGGGTTGTCCGTCGTGATGCTGTATCCGCCGACGATCCCCTCGATATCCAGGAGCTCTCCGGTGAGGGCCGCGACCCGCGTCCGGTAGGCCGCGCCGTCCCCTGCGAGATCCTCGACCCTCAGGATCACCTGGGGGCTCGAGGGAAAGCGCGACGCGACGGCCTGCGAGGCCTGCATCTGCGGGTCGTCTTGCGCGAAGAAGAAGTCGCCCTCGACCCTCGGCGACACGTCGACGAACCGCGCGACCCAGGCCACGCCGACGATCGCGAGCGCAGCGGCGATCCCGGGCGCCCCGCGGGCGGCCCAGGCCCGGAGGAGCCCGGTCACCCGCCAGCCCCCATGGTGGGCAACGGCGTCAGCGCACGCCCGAGAGCACGGTGTCGTACGTGCCGGCGGCGATCGCGACGGCGAGGTCTTCCATGAGCTCTTCCTCCAGGCGGTCCACCTGGGCTGCGATCGCATTCGCGTCGAAGAAGGGACGATCCCGCTCCGGCAGAACGAGCACGGCCGGATCCCCGTCGAACACTCCGCGGCGGAACGGGCCACTGCTTCGCGAGCTCGACGTGAAGCGCTCGACTTCCCTGCCGCCCGGGTCGACCAAGACGACGTTCGCTTCGAGGTAGTACGAGAGCGTCCCCTGGACCGTGGTGTACGTCACCGTGTCCATCTGCTGGTCGGCGGCGCGGCTCACTCCTCTGCCGGCGGCGCCCCGGAGCGGAATGATCGCCTGCCGGCGAGCCTCTTGGACGTCCTCCTCGGTCACCTCGATGCGCGAGAGCTCGATCAGGATGCCGAGGTCGGCGCCGATCATGTCGAGCGCCCGGCCGACGACCAGCGGTGTCTGCGCGATTTGACCGCGGAGCAGCCCTCGCAGCTCTCGGCGCAAAATCACCGGATCGGCGACGCGAACGAAGAGCGGAGGCTCATTCCAGTGGTCGAGCGTCAGATCCTCGTCGAGCCCGATCTCGAATTCGGCCCCGAGGTACTCGCGGACGCCGGGAGCACCCGTCACCGGCATCATCGCGACGACGACGGTTCCCGCTTCCAGCGCGCGAGCCTGCAGGTCCCGGACGCGGAGCACGACGTCACGCGCCGGCGAGCTCCGTACCTCCACGGCCTCCTGGGCGAGCCCGTGCGCCATGCGCGGCCGACCATCCTCCAGCTCGGTCTCCGCCCAGCTGAGCAGCGTCGTGATCTCGGCCTCGTACGCCTCGTCGACCTGGATCCGCGACGGCAGCAGAAAGTCGGCCCGAGCCCCGACGAAGTGCGCCCTCGCCTCCTCCCAGCGGCCCGACTCGGCAGCTTGGGATCCCTGAACCATGCGCCAACCGACCGCGTTGTCGAAGACGGCTCTTCGGATCCGGTCGTAATCCGCCGGCGGATCGAGGCGCATTCCGACCTGCCGAATGCGCGCCAGCATCTGGTCGATGTCGCGATACCGCTGCGCCGACGCCACCGGGTCGCCGCGGCGCTCGAACTCGTCCGCCTGGTCCATCGCGACCGCCATCGCCGTGTCGCCCGCCGCCAGGAGCCGGTCGCGTGCCTCGACCAGCTCGGCGTCCCGCTCGACGGCCTCCGCGTAGCGGTAGACGGCGGCCATGTAGTTCCCCTGCGACTGCAGTGCGATCCCCTCGTTGAGCCGATCTCCGGCCGAGGCGCACGAGGTGGCGAGCGCGAGCAGGGGAAGCACAGCGACACGGGGACGGCGGACGGCCATGGTCGTTCTCCCGAGACGGATCGGACGCATCGGCCCTAAGCTACTCCCGGACCCCGGCTCCGTCAGGGGTTTTCTCAGTCGATCCCGGCCGCCAGCCGCCCTGCCGCCAGTGCTCGATCGAACTCGACGAGCTCCCGCGCCGCGGCCTCGAGCGGGGAGTCCGCCGTGTCGTAGACCGTCCCCCCCGAGGCGGTCCGGCGCAGTCGGGACTGTCGGCGGACGAGGTGACTCGCCAGGAACTGGCGCTTGACGCTCCGGAAGCCGAAGAACAGCTCACCGTCCAGCTCGGTGATCGGCGCGTCGAATTCGGCTGCGAGGCCGCGCAGGGCGCGCTCCACCACCCTGCGACTCACGCTCCGCGCCCCTGCCCGCGCCTGGAGATACTGCTCGGCCCGTGTCAGGGAGACGACGCCTTTCCCTGCGAGCGCCGTCTCGATGACGATGCCCAGCAAGTAACGCCGCACCGTCGGACGATGGTGGAAGCGGAGGTAATGTCTCAGCTTCGCGAGCATCCCCTTTCGCTCGGGGTCGAGCGGGTCCCGGCCCCGCACCCACGCGGGTCGAGGCTCGCGCGACCCGAAGCAACCGTGCGCGCTCGTCATCAGGTCGGGAAACGCGTACACGACATGCCCGTCGAGCGAGGTGTGGGGGACGCCACCGAAGAACTCGGCGAGCCGGCGCATTTCCATGCGCGCTCCGGCGAGCGACAGGCCCGTGTGCTCGACCAGCTCGGCCAGACTGATCACGCCCTCACGGGCGCGGATCAGCTGCACGGTCTTGCGGTCGAATCCCACGGGGGACGAAGCCGACTCGGTCGTCGCCGAACTCCGCATCGAGCGCGACGCGCGCTCGTCCGCCAGATGGTAGACCACGTCACCGGACTCGGAGACCCTTACGTGCCCACTTCCGTCCGCGATCATGGCATCGAGGGCTTCGACGATCACAGCGCGTGGCAGACCCGTGACCGCCACGAGGTCGCCGAGCGTGGCCTCACCACCGAACACTTCGAGCGTGCGGAGCACCTGGGGTCGCGACGCGGGCGACGAGGGGTGCACGGACCGGTGGGAAGGCATCGGTGGTCGACTCAGGCGAACCATCGCTCGACCATGAAGTTCATCACGGCCAGCAGAATGCTGCCGACCAGCGCGGCCTTGAAACCCTTCACCTCGAAGTCATCGACGATGGCCGCGGCGAGCATCAGCATCATGGCGTTCACGACCAAGAGGAAGAGCCCGAGCGTGAGGATCGTGACCGGGAGGGTCAACACGATCAGCACCGGTCTCACGAGTGCGTTCGCCAGCCCGAGCGCCATCGCGCCGATGAGCGCCGCCTTGCCGTCCTTGACCACGATTCCTTCGATCGTCCGACCGAGGAGGAAGAGCAGCGCAGCGGTGACGAGGATGTGCGCGATGAAGCCCATGACACCCCCCTGTCCGAGGTATACCTG
>CAZBCN010000115.1:0-4261 GCA_964490285.1 uncultured Gemmatimonas sp.
GCACGAACGATCGGGATGCCGTTGACGATTCCCTCCCCGGGGTCGTGGTCATGCCCGCCCACGATGAGCTGCACCGAACCCGGAGGCAGCTCGTTGGCCAGGTCGACCATCTCGCCTGCGCACGACTGCTCCTCGCAGTCGCCGGCTGCATGGGCGACGACGATCACGAAGTCGGGGCCCTCCCGCCACACCGCTGCGAGCGCGTCGCGAATGCCAGCGTATCCGGCGCGGAACTCGTACGGCGCCGTGACGACGGGACGGAGCGTCCGCGGGGTGCTCGCCGTGGCATACCCGACCACGCCCACCTGCACGCCGCCTCTCTCGATCACCGCGAACGGCCGCGCCCATTCGGGCCGTGCCCCGTCGGACCGGTGAAACACGTTGGCCGCGAGCCACGCATAGCGAGCCTCGCGAAGACGTGCCGCCAGGGTGTCGACACCCCAGTCCAGCTCGTGATTCCCGATCGCGGCCGCATCGAGTCCTATCTGATTGAGCACCGCGACCACCGATGCGCCGTGGGCCAGGTTCGACTCCAGAGTCCCCTGCATCTGGTCGCCGCCATCGAGACGGACGGTGGGGCAGTCGCACGCAGCCGCGAGGGTGTCCATGACGGCCTTGAGCGTGGCCGCTCCGCCGACCGGGCGCTCGTTCGACCACGGGTAGACAATGGGGCTGAGTGCGCCGTGAAAGTCGTGGGTGGCGAGGACGCGCACGTGGAGGGAGTCGCCTGCGAGCGCCCCGTCGCTCGTCTGTTGCGCGCCGCAGCCGAGCAGGGTGAGAGAAAGGCTGGCGGCGAGTGCTGGCAGTCGGCGGGGACGTGCGGCAGTCCGGAACGGGAGGAAGGGTTGCACCATGTGCCGTCGTGCTCCTCGATCCGCAATATTGTGCGGTGACGCGAGTCGTCGTACCACTCCCATCGCTGTTCCAGCCGCAACCTTCTGCCGTCCCGAATGCCACCAATCGGTCAATTGGGTGAGATCTAATGACTTGAGCCTGCCCTGTGGCGCGAGTGGCCGCGGACATCTACTCTTGGAGCCTAGGCTCTCGGACAGGAGGTTTCCATGCCTCGGCTTCTCTCTGGTGCTGCCTTTCCCGCCGCGCTGTTTCTGGCCCTCGTCGCCGCCACTCCCGCTCTTGCGAGCGGCCAGACGTACTGGCCTGGCCGCAATCTGGATTGGGAGCGGAGACGTCCCGAGGAGCTCGGGCTCGATCCAGCCAAGATCCAACAGGCCGTGGATCTTGCGATCGCGAACGAGGTGGATTCTCCGCGGGACCTGACGCTCAACCACCAGAGGACATTCGGGCGCGAGCCCCACGGTGAGCCGATCGGGCCGTTCACGGTCCGGGGGTCCCAGACCGGGGTCATCGTGCACCGGGGCTACATCGTTGCGGAGTGGGGTGATCCCTCCAAGGTCGACAACACGTTCAGTGTCGCGAAGAGCTTCCTCTCCACGACGGTGGGGCTGGCGTACGACCGCGGTCTGATCAACGACGTGAACGACCTGGTCCGGCCCTACGTGGCGCCTATCATCCTCGCCGACGGCGACGGCGAGCCGGGCGACGAGAACGGGCAACGGCCCAAGCTTCTCTTCGAGTCCGAGCACAACCGCCGGATCACGTGGGACCACTTGCTCCGGCAAACGAGCGACTGGGAGGGGACACTCTGGGGCAAGCCCGAGTGGGCCGACCGCCCGGACCGCGACCCATCGCGATGGGGCACCCGCCCGCGCGTTGGACCCGGCACCGTGTTCGAGTACAACGACGTTCGGGTGAACCTCTTGGCCCTGGCGGCGACGAACGTGTGGCGTCGCCCGCTCCCCGAGGTGCTCCGCGATTACGTCATGGATCCCATCGGCGCGTCCCCGACATGGCGCTGGGTCGGCTACGACAACTCATGGATCACGCTCGACGGACGTCCCGTCCAATCGGTGAGCGGTGGCTCGCATTGGGGCGGCGGCATGCTCATCAATGCGTTCGATATGGCGCGCTTCGGCCTTCTCACGCTCCGCAAGGGCGAGTGGGATGGCCAGCAGATCGTCTCGGAGGAATGGCTCGCGATGGCGACGAGGCCCACGGAAGGGCAGCCGGGTTATGGCTTCATGAACTTCTATCTGAACACCGGCAAGCGGTTGCAGCCGAGCGCGCCCGAGGCGACGTGGATCCATACCGGTGCGGGACCGAACACAATCTACGTGGACCCGGTCAACGACCTGGTGATCGTGAACCGCTGGGGCAGCGCGGACACGGAAGTCGTACGCCTTGTATTGGACGCCATGGGGGCCGCCGCGGTGAGCGCGCCGGCCGACCAAAGTGGATCGACGAGGTCATCGGCAGGGGTCGCAGCCGTGCGGTGACCTCGGATGAAAGACCACAGTGATGGAGGACGGTGGACATGGCTCAGCGGCCGCGTCGTTCCTCCGCCTCGCGTAGCATCGCTTCGAACGTCGCCTCCGAGCGCGCCACGTAGCTGCTCCAACCTGCTGCGTCCAAACAGGTTACACACCGTGGATCGACCGGGAGGGTCGAATCCAATTGGGGCGGGGGGGCTTGGCGGTGATTGTGCAGGAAGAGGTCGGGAGGATCGAGCTCCTTCATCCTTCGGAGCGTCCTCTGCGTGTCGCCGACAACCGTCGGATGCCTGGGATTGTCGAAGAGTTGAACGCCCGCGTTCGGAATCTCCCCACCCCGAAAAGCGACGGAGTAGGTTCTCCCTCCCTCTTGGACGGTCGTCATCCACATCGTCGCCCCTCGAGTGTGGCCGCCCGTCCAGACTGCACGTAGCGTGACCCCGCCCAGCGTCACGGTATCGCCGTCATCGACCACGCGATCCACCGTGACGGGTTCCCAGCCTCGGGCGCCGAGGGCCGAGTTGTCTTGGCCTGATTGGAGCGCCGCGGCGTCGCCACCGAGAGCAACGACCTGCGCACCAGTGACTCGTTTCATAGCCGCGTGTCCCTCCACGTGGTCCCAGTGCGCATGGCTGGAGATCATGACGCGGACGTCCCGCACCGCGAATCCGAGCTTCTCGATGTTCGAGACGATGACCGAGTGCATATCCGCGGTGCCGGTGTCGTGGAGAATGTGGCCCTCGGGGGTGGTGATGAGGTAAGAGCCATATTGGCCCCCGACCCAGTAGATGTTGCCGATTATGCGGAAGGGTTCGAGGGTCTCGCCCGCCCCCTGCACACGCGCCGCCGCCAGATGCGGCGAAGTGAACGCCGTCACCGCACTGAGCAGCGCCAAAGCACTCGTCAGACGCATGGAGCCTCCTCGAACGCATGAACCACTTGGCGACCACCGCGAGCCAGGTAGCCCTGGGAATCAGTCGTAGTACTGCGGTGACTTCTTCAGCATCGCATTGCCAACGGCGTCGTGCTGGATCCATAGCTGCGCGCCGGTGTCGGCGAGGAACGCTTCGATCGCCTCGCGCGTCACGGGCGTCTGCTCCTGGTCGACGTCGAAGGTCGGTACTCGCCGAAGGGTTCGGGACTCGGGAAAATGGTAGATGTCGCCCGACAGCAGCACGTCACCGGTCCGTTCCAATCTCAGGTAAAGGACCTGATGACCCGGCGTGTGGCCCGGAGCATTCTTGATGACGACGGTCCCGTCGCCGAATACGTCATGATCAACGTCCGGGATGATGATGGTATTGGCGGTCTCCAGGCGCGCGTAGTTCTGAGGCACCGTGACAGGGGGGACCTCGGCGAACATGGTGTCGCGCTCGGCTTCACGCACCAGCCATGTCGCACCCGCGAAGACATTCGCGTTGGCGACATGATCCCAATGGTAGTGTGACAGGGCGAGGTAGGTGATATCGTCCGGCGCGTAGCCCAGCTCGGCCAGCTGACCGAGCAACGGCTTTCTGAGAATGAGATCGCGCTCGCTCGCGTCGGGCAGAACGAGATGGTGCGAGACGGGATTTCCGGTCGGGGTCCATTCGTGGTCGGGCACTGCTCCCGTGTCCCAGAGCAGAGTGCCGTCGGGATGCGAGACCAGGAAGCAAGGAATGGACATCTCGGTCGTCGAGACCTCTTCCGGTTGCAGACGGAAACGCGCCGGATCGCCCCTCATGCTACCGCAGTCGAGAACGTAGAGCCTGAGGGAGGCCCCCATCTCGGACGACTGGTCTATTTGCGGGCCGCCGCAGGCGGCGCCAAGGGCCAACGACGCCGCGCACAGCAGCGCCGACCGACCCCTCGATCGCGCGTGTTCCGGCATGCTGCCGGGAGTGCGGGAGACCCGACCTGCTCGGCTGCCTTCA
>CAZBCN010000115.1:4361-6397 GCA_964490285.1 uncultured Gemmatimonas sp.
ACGTGATTGACTGGCGTGGAGGTTGACGGAATCCCGGGACGGCGGCGGTCGGTGACATGCGATTGGAAGGACAGTCGGTTTCGCTGTACGCTGCGGCGGCACCTTACGACTGGGTTCTGACCTGCGCAGACAACATGCGGCTGCCGGGTTGGGAGGTGCAAGCCGAGCGATACGCTCATCATTGGGGCACGAACTCCGGGCGATGGGTGACACGGTGCGACACGCGCCGACGAGGGCGCCTCCTGTCGCGACGGGGTGGCGACCAGGATGCCCTAGATGGCCCCTCACTTCCGCTACGAGGCCGGGGCGATCAAGACCAGCACGATCAAGCCGAGCCCAATCAGAGCGCCGGTAACCAAGGCACCTCCGCTCGAAGCGCTCGCGCCTACGGAGATCCCCGATGCGGCGCCGCCGGACCATAACTCGTCCGCTGGAATCCGTATGCGATCGAACCGAACCAGGACCGAGCCGATATCTCTGTAATTCAGCCGCGCCCCCGCGCTAGGTCCTGTCACGGGCGAGCCAATCCAGGAGCCGAGATTTGTTCGCACCATGCCGGCCTCGATTTCCACAGAAGCAACTCGTGTCGCCCACCACCTCAACCTCGCCCGAGCGCCATCGGGCACGCCGCCGGACCCACTCCCTACCGCTAAGGCAGCTCCAAGGGACACTGAGGGCGTGGCGTTTAGCATGTAGCCCAGGTTGATCTCGAGGTTGTTGTCCTCGAATACGTCTCGTTGATTCTCGGGGTCGCCGACTACGTATCGGTACCCTTGTGCGCTCGACGCGACCGGGAAGACACCCTGGACCTCAACGATCCAGTAGCTGCGGCACTCGGGTAGGGGGTGGATCCGAAAGCAGACGAATCGACCGGCCTGGGACGCGCCGCCTTGTCCCTGGACTGGCGACGACACCCCGAGGAGTACACCAATAAGCGCCACGCAAACCCGACGAGCCCCACGACAACGCATCCGAGATGGCGGACCCACTCGACGAGGTTCGCTCGAAGGCAACACCAAACACATCGACCCAGGGCTACGTGCCATCACGGCACTTCGGTGAGGGCCATCTAACGACTTTGAATTTGACTTGCGCGAGCAACATGGCCGCACCGCACAGCGAGGCGCCAGCCGAGCTGTGCGGACCTGCCAGCTCACCGAAGCGGCAAGTCCAATTCCGGGTTAGGCCGCAGTATGCTCGCAATTACAACCGAACAGGATACGGTGGGACGTATTTGAATTCGAAGACCTGCCGGATTCTAGCCATGTCACGGTCGTTACGCGTGACAAGGGTCGCACCGGCCTCTCGGCACGAGTACGCAAGTAGGACGTCGAGCGCAAAGGCCCTCGGCACGTCGGCCAACTGAAGTCGTTCCTTCTCGCGAAGGGTGGCAAGAGTAAGCCCCAGCGCGTCCCAGCCGGCCCGACATGGCGTGAGGACTCGGCCCCGTCGGACAAACGGACCAAGCACTTCCTCCTCGAGCCGGTTGCGGTCGCGGGTTGACCGGGCTCCGGCCCGGAGCTCGGCGGCCACAACGCTGCTTAGGTACAGCCCCGGGGTGGACCACAACGCAAATCCCTTCAGCGCGGCCAATGCCCCAACGTCACGGCTGGCGTCGATGTAGCAGTTTGTGTCGAGAACGTACTTTCGCACTCAGTCGCGCCGGTCGAGTTCCAGCTCACTCAACGTCGATAACCCGGTCTCGACCTCGTGACGGAACGCGACCAAATGCGTCCGTACACACGCAAGACGATGCACCAAGTAGGAACTGCGGCCTAACGACTTCGGTTTGAGCTGCGCGAGCCAAGATGATGACCGAGAGGCGTGAGCTGCAAGGCGAACGCCCCGGACCCACGCAGCTTACCCGGGCAGGTCCGACTCCGTGCTAGGCGGCTTCTGGCCGTGAGCCAGCGTAGATCGTGCTCCAGCTGGGATCCGGTCATTGCCTGTTCAGCTCCGGGCACACGGTCCCCAAAAAGTGCACTGAGCGACGGCGCGCATCGAGTGTTGGGAAGCCGCCTAACGACTCGGGTTTG
>CAZBCN010000116.1:0-2999 GCA_964490285.1 uncultured Gemmatimonas sp.
TCGTTCTCCCACGTCTCGTGGCCGAACTCGCCCGGCCGCGGGATCACGTGGAACTTCCATAGGAACTCACCCGTCGCCGCGTCGAACCCCATGATGTCGCCCGGCACGTTTTCGATCCGCGTCTGGCCGTACCCGGGCTGGTGCGAGTTGAGCACCACGATCACGCCATTCACCACGATCGGCGGAGCGGAGCTGGTGATCATCCCCAGCTCCCGCGGGATGCCGTAATCCGGATCGTACGTGCCGCCCGCGGCGACGTACTCCTGCCAGGGGCCCCAGTCGGCCATCAGGTCGGGGAGCAGGTCGACCACGCCGGTCTGGCTGAAGCCCTCGAGGGGGACCGGCCGGCCCCAGTCCGCGAGCGGGCGACCCGTCTCGGCGTCGAGTGCCCAGAGGAAGAAGCCGGGCGAGGTGAAGTAGATGACCCCGCGGCCGTTCACCTCGCCGTACGCGACCCCTTTGCCGTACGCCTGCCGTGGCGAGCGGAGGAAGCGAATGGTCTCGGGCTCGCGGAACGTCCACAGCGTCTCGCCGGTCGCCGGGTCGATGGAGACGACCTGCCGCCGCGTCCCGCCCGCCAGCGTGTACAGCTTCCCGTCCACGTAGATGGGAGTCGAGCGGAAGAAGTAGTACGGCGTGCTGTTGAAGTTGTCACTCCGCCAGGTCCAGGCGACCTCGAGGTCGGCGAAGTTGCTCGCGTCGATCTGGGTCAGCGGCGACGACCGGGTCGCGCCGGCGTCGCCGTTCGGGTAGCGCCATTCGCCGTTCTCGGTGCCGGGGAGGCGTTGGGCGGCGGCTTCGGATGCGAGCGCCGTCGCCCCGAGGGCTCCGAGGAACGGCAGGATCGAGACGGCGCGCAGCGAGAGTCGGGAGGTCATCATCGAGGGACTCGACTGGGGTGTCGGGCGGGGCGTGCGGGCAATCTGCGCCCTTCGAACCGTTCCGGCTACGCTCCGGGGCTCGGCCGGCGGTCCTCGCGTGCGGGTTCCATCGTGGACGCCCCGCCGGGCACGAGGAAACTCCATCGCAGCGCCCTTCTACCGGCGTGATCTCTGACAGTATCGCGGTCCTTTCGGTGACTCCTTGCGCGACGTGTCAAACCCTGACCAACGACCTCATCGGGGCGCTACGATCGGGAGGCCCGGGAAGTAGTCGCGATACCTACCCAGGTCGCGGGTCAGGAGTGTCATGCCGGCGACTGCCGCGTGCGCCCCGATGTAGAAGTCCGGCAGGGGCGAGTGCCTGACCCCTCCCCGCCGCCGATAGCGCACGAAGCACTTGCCAGCCAGGAAGGCTGCCTCCCAAGGCATCTCGTCGCGGCGGAACATGCTCGATGGGAGCGCATCATCCAGATCCTCGATGCGCGCGAACCGGATCGAGACCTCTGCGTAGATGATAGGATCGATGACGAGGACGGAGCGCTCGGCCTCAGCTTCCAGCGCCGACGAGGACCACTCGAACCACTCCGGGTCCTCGGTGAGAAGGTCGAGGAGTACGGTACTATCGACGAGCGTTTCGCTCACGAGTCGTCGGCTCGCGTGAGCGCGAGAATCTCGTCGGTGCTCATGGGCACTCGCCCGCGACCCCTCACGTGCTCGACGATCTTCCTCCCTCGCCGCCCCTGCGTCGCCTTCTTGAGCACCACTTCGCCGTTCCGGATCTCGAAGTCTACTTCCGTGTGAGGCAGCAATCCGAGCCGCTCCCTGACCTCCTGCGGAATCGTCACCTGGCCCTTCGTCGTGATCTTCATGGGTCCTCCGGTATTACTTCAGTAGGTAATACTACTCTGTCGTCATTCGGGTCCGCCATTGGCCTCCCCGGTCAGTGCCCTGAGACTGCTCGCTCGGCGAGGGCGTCGCGATGGCTCGGTGGGCGGAAGGGCCCGCCAGCCTTGTTCATCACGCCCCGCTTGCCCTTCTTCCCGGTTGAACAGGGAGAGACATCGACTATGAAGATCCTGATCGCGTACGACGGTTCGCGCGCCGCGAGCGCCGGCCTCACCGATCTCGCCCGCGCCGGCATGCCTCCGACGGGGGAGGCTCGGGTGCTGTCGGTCGCCGATATGGTGCTGCCGATCTCGGTCCCGGGCCGACTCGTCGGGGACGAATCCGTCCCGCCGCACGTGATGAAGGAGGCGCCGCGGGCGGTCGAGGCTCTCCGGGACGCGATCAACACGGCTCGCGAGGGGGCGGAGCTCTTGAAGAAGACGCTACCCGGCTGGGACGTGACTCCCGTCGCCGTGGCGGACGCGCCAGCCTGGGGCATTGTCAGGGAAGCCGACGCGTGGAGCCCTGATATCGTGGTCGTCGGGTCGGAGGGAAAGAGCGCGGTCCGACGTTTCCTGCTCGGGTCGGTCGCGTACAAGGTGCTCACCGAGGGGCGTTGCAACGTGCGCATCGCACGTGCTCGGAAGACGACACGCAAGGGTCCGATACGGATCGTCGTGGGCGTGGACGGCTCGCCGGTCGCGCTGGCCGCCGTCGACCTGGTGGCGAAGCGGCATTGGCCCGCGGGCACCGAGGTGCTCCTGCTTTTCGCGGATTCGTCGTCCGACTCCGAGAGCGCGGCGTCCCTCGAGGTCGCGAAGGCTCGTCTGACATCTTATCGCGGCCTCGTTCTTCGGACGGAGGCGCGGGAGGGCGACCCGAAGCGAGAGTTGATCGAGGCGGCCCGAGAATGGCAGGCCGACGCGATCTACGTCGGGGCGCGCGGCCTGGGCCAGTTGGACCGGTTCCTACTGGGCAGCGTGTCTCTGCACGTAGCGTTGCACGCCGACTGCTCGGTCGGGGTCGTGCACGCCCCGCACGCCTAATTCGAAGGCGGCGCCGTGGGCGCGGGGGCCCTTCGGGCCGTCCACGAGCCTTGCGCCATTCCTCCGAAATCTGCGAGGCCGGACCAAGTCCCGTCCCGGAACGACCCCGTCAACGTCGTGGGAAGATCCGTGCCCTGATAGACGAGCGGCCAGAAGAACTCCACCCCGGTCGACGTCTCGTGGCCGG
>CAZBCN010000116.1:3099-4176 GCA_964490285.1 uncultured Gemmatimonas sp.
GGTCGGTTCCGGGGGCTCAGTCGAGCAGGTGCGCCGGCTTCGGGTGCGCGAGCAGCCACTCCACGATCTGCTCACCCCAGGTGTCGGAGTACACGGGACCGTGGGCACCGTCGGAGATCGTCCAGAGCTCGGCGGAGCCGCCGTCCTTGCAGCCGGCGTTGATCTTCATCACCCCCGTCTCGTGGCCGGGAAGCGAAGCATCCAGGTCACGCATCTCGCGGCTGGCCACCGACCCGTCGCAACCGTTGTACTGGGCCCAGCGACTCACGCTGGCGAAGGCACCGGGATAACGATTGCCTTGGATCTCGCCGCCGCGGTAGGCGATGGTGCTGTCATCGGTACCGTGGATCTGCAGGACGTGCACGGGATGAGGTGGTGCCTCCCGTTGCTCGAGGTGATTCGCGCCGGCGAGGCTGACGATCGCCGCGACCACGTCCGAGTGCTCGTAGGCCATGCGGTAGCTCATGAAGCCGCCGTTGGAGTGGCCGATGACGTAGACTCGGGCAGCGTCCACGTTGTAGCGGGCCTTGATCTGGTCGATGATCCGGCGCAGGTAGGCGGAGTCGTCGGTGTCCGTTCCGCGGAAGTTGCAGCAAGCGCTGGACGCGTTCCAATAGCGATTGCGGTTGCCGTCCGTCTCTCGCTCGCCATCGGGCGCGATCGTGAGGAAGTTGTATCGATCCGCCAGCGCGCTGATGCCCCAGCGGCGGTCGTGATTCTCACCGCTGCCGCTGTAGCCATGCAACGACACGATCAGCGGAGTCGGGACGTCGGCGTCGTAGCCCTCCGGTACGGTCAGCGGGATCGGCCCGCGGCCCGCATCGATGGTTTGGGCCATCGCAGGGACGGCGATCACGGCGGTGAGGGCGAGGGCGGAGGCGATTCTCTGGCGGTTGTTCATGGCGGTGGGTCCTGATCGCTCGGCGTAGCGGATATGTTCGCAGCAGTCCGGCGGACAAAATGGATGCCCGAGCGGATGTTCGCGAGGCGAGGTCGGGCCCATCTGCGTTCGCTTGACGCTGCCTGCCCGAGAGCCTCATGATGCCCATCGATCCGGGGACTGCCCCCTCACCTGCC
>CAZBCN010000116.1:4276-6095 GCA_964490285.1 uncultured Gemmatimonas sp.
GTGGACCCCAGAGGCCTCGCCCGTCTGCGCGGCACGCTCCGATTCGCCGATTTGGAGCGACTTCCTCGGGTGTCGGGCACCTACCTCCTTCAGTGCGGAGCTCCCACCCCTCGCGGTATCGTGAAATGGACCGGTGTGCGATTCAGTGATTTCGCGGACATGCTCGGCCTGATCCCGGGCGCGCAATATGCACGCTTCATCGCCCGCGATGGGGCCTATGTCGACGAGGACGTCGAGACCCTGCGCCACCGCCAGGTGATGCTCGCCTGGATGATGAACGACGAGCCGATTCCCGCCGACCACGGTGCTCCGCTCCGCTTGATCATCCCGTTCCGTTACGGCCGGCGCAGCCTGAAGGCGATCACGGATATCGTGTTCGCGACTCCTGCGCTGCCGCCGCCGCCGACTCCCGCCTGAGCTCTGGAGCGCGAAGCAGATCTTCTGAAGCACTACGATGAAGCGTACTTCGCGCGTTGGTATGGCCGACGCAGCTCAGTCATCGACGACGACCTGATCGCGCGACGGGCGCGGCTCGCGCTCGCCGCGGCCGAGTACGTGCTCGAGCGCAACGTCCGCTCGGTACTCGATGTCGGATGCGGAGAGGGCCGTTGGCGCGCCCCGCTCAAGCGCGCCCGGCCCGGTCTCGCGTACCAGGGGGTGGACCGCAGCGAGTACGTGGTCCGCCGCTTCGGCCGGCGCCGCAACATCCTGCTCGGGACGCTCGGTACGGTCGGACGGCTGAGGTTCAGGTGGTCCTTCGATCTCGTCGTTTGCTCGGACGTGCTGCACTACCTGCCCACGGCCGAGGTGCGACGCGGCCTCGCCTCGCTGCGCCGGCTCGCAGGCGGGGTTCTCTGGCTGGACGCCTTCACCGCCGAGGACGACTTCGTCGGCGACCGGGAGGGATGGCAACCGAGAAGCGAGCGCACCTGGCGCCGCATCTTCGCGGAGGCGGGGCTCGTGTCCGCCGGGCTGAACTGCTGGGTGCCGCGCCGGCTCCGGGGTCGGCTGGCGGCGCTCGAGCGCGGCCGGTAACAGCGACCGGTATCGGCTTTCCGACCAACGCGCCACGGACCCGCGGTGTCATACCCTCAGCCCCACGACCCCGGAGAGAATCATGTTGCGCATCCCCTGCATCGGCGCCGCGCTCGTGCTGACCGCGACCGCCGTCTCGGCACAGGCCCCCGCATCCCCGCCGCCCACGACGATCGCGATGAGCATTCAGCGCGCGTATGCGACGATCAAGACCAACTTGACGCAGGCTGCCGAGAGGATGCCCGAAGCCGACTATGGCTTCAAGCCGAGCACGATGCCCGAAATGCGCGTTTACGGAGCGCTCTTCGCGCACATTGCACAGTCGCAGTTCGGCACGTGCTCCGCGGTGCAGGGCGTGCCGAATCCCATGATGGGCCGCCAGCTCGAGACCGAGCTGACGACCAAGGCCCAGATCGTCTCCGCGCTCGCCGAGTCGTTCGCCCTCTGCGACGCGGCGTATGCGTCGCTCACCGACGCCAACGTGAGCGAGTTCATCACGCAGGGGCGCGGCCAGATCGCGCGCGCGGCGGCGCTCGCCAACAACATCACGCACGACAACGAGATGGCCGGCACGGCGTACGTCTATCTGCGCGCCAAGGGCATCGTGCCGCCATCCACGGAGAACGCGGCTGCCGCGCGCGGCGGCGGGGCAGGCGGGCGTGGGCGCGGCGCGGGCGCGCCTCCGGGGCGGTGAGCGCAGCGGGTGCGGTCACTCGGGGTGCCGCCACGCGGTGCCCTCGGGCACTTAGGGTCGCAGCGGATTCGCGGCGAGCCACTCCCGGGT
>CAZBCN010000117.1:0-6091 GCA_964490285.1 uncultured Gemmatimonas sp.
TGGTGTCGCGGACGTGGAGTTCGAGCTCCTGGATGTGGATCGACGTGAAGACATCGTCCTTCACCAGCTTCTCGCTGAGGACGATCGCGTCCTCGAAGTTGGAGCCGTACCAGGGCATGAACGCTACGACCACGTTTCGGCCCAGGGCGAGTTCGCCGGCGTCGGTGCTCGGGCCATCGGCGATGATGTCGCCCGGCTTCACCACTTCACCGACCTTGACCAGCGGGCGCTGGTTGATGGCGGTGTCCTGGTTCGTCCGCCAGAACTTCTTCAGGCGATAGCGATCGAACTGCGCGAGCTTGGCCAGCGGCTGATCCGTCTTACCCGCGGCGATCGAGCCCGTGTCGACCACGATCTCGTCCGCCGTGACGCGCACGACGGAGCCGCCGCGCCGCGCAGTGATGACCGCACCCGAGTCCGAGGCGACTTTCGCTTCGAGCCCCGTGCCCACCAGCGGCGCGTCGGTATAGAGAAGCGGCACCGCCTGACGCTGCATGTTCGATCCCATGAGCGCGCGGTTGGCGTCGTCGTGCTCAAGGAACGGAATGAGCGCGGCAGCAACCGAGACGAGCTGGTCGGGCGCCACGTCCATGTAGTCGATGTCAGCCGGCTTCAGCAGAGGGAAGTCACCCCTCTCGCGGCAGAGCACGAACTCGTTGACGAAGTTGCCCTTGTCGTCGAGCGGGGCGTTCGCCTGCGCGATGCGCGCCTCCTCTTCCTCGTTCGCCGACAGCCACTCGATGTGATCGGTGACCTTGCCGTTCTTCACCTTACGGTAGGGCGTCTCGACGAAGCCCAGGTCGTTGATCCGCGAATAGGTGGTCAACGACGTGATGAGTCCGATGTTCGGACCCTCGGGCGTCTCGATCGGACACATGCGACCGTAGTGCGAGTAGTGCACGTCGCGCACCTCGAAGCCCGCGCGCTCGCGGGTGAGGCCGCCCGGTCCGAGGGCCGAGAGCCTACGCTTGTTCGTGAGCTCGGCCAGCGGATTCGTCTGATCCATGAACTGGCTGAGCTGACTCGACCCGAAGAACGCCTGGATCACCGCGGACACCGTCCGCGCATTGACCAGGTCGTCGATGTTGATCTTCTCCGGGTCGGTGTTGATCGACATCCGCTCCTTCACGAGCCGTGCCATGCGGCTGAGGCCCACGCTGAACTGATTGGCGATGAGCTCGCCCACCGTGCGCACACGGCGGTTGCCGAGATGGTCGATATCGTCCGTGTACCCGCGGCCCTCGTTCAACTCGATGAGGTGCCCGATGATCGAGACGAAATCGGTGCGCGTCAGCACCGTCTCGCTACGCGGCACGTCGAGCCCGAGACGTTGGTTGATCTTGTAACGGCCGACGCGGCCGAGGTCGTAGCGCTTCGGGCTGAAGAAGACCCGCTCGAGCGCCGCGCGCGCCGTCTCCACGTTCGGCGCATCGCCGGGCCGGAGTAGCGAGTAGATCGCGTTGAGCGCGTCGCCCTCGTCCTCCGTGGGGTCCTTCTTGAGGGTGTTCTTGATGAGCGGGCTCTCGCCACGCGCCGTCTGACGGTCGCTCCTGTAGACCTTGATCTTCTTGACGCCGAGGCGCTCGAGGATGTCCATCACCTCGTCGACGATCTCCTCACCGTTGTCGATGAGCACCTCGCCGGTCTCCGGATCGACGAACTCCTCGGCGATGACCTTGCCCTCGATCTCCGCACGTTTGGCGGCATCGAGCTTCCCCAGCTTGATCTCGGCGACCTCGTAATACAGCCGGTAGATCTCTGCGTCCGTGCTGTAGCCGAGCGCCCTCAGCAGGGCGGTGGCGGGGAACTTCTTCTTCTTGTCGATGTGGACGTAGCAGATGTCGTTGATGTCGAGCGTGAACTCCACCCACGAGCCGCGGAACGGGATGATGCGCGCGCTGTAGAGCTTCGTTCCGTTCGGGTGCACGCTCTCCTCGAACACTACGCCCGGAGAGCGGTGGAGCTGGCTGACCACGACACGCTCGGCGCCGTTCACGATGAACGTTCCGAGATCGGTGATGAGCGGGAGATCACCGAGGTACACTTCCTTCTCGATGATGTCCTGTGGACGCCGGTCCTCGAGCGGGATGATCGGCTTCTTCTTCTTCTTCGGCTTCGGCTGCGCCGTCGGGTCGAGTCCCTCCTCTTCTTCCTCGGGCCTCTCCCACACGATGAGCCGCAGCGTCGCCTTCAGCGGCGCCGCGTAGGTCATGTCGCGCTCGATGCACTCTTCGACCGAGTACTTCGGCTCGCCGAGCGAGGTCGACACGTACTCCAGCGTGAAGTGCTCGTTCACGTCCGAGATCGGGAATATCTCCCCGAAAACTCGATCGAGCCCGAAGTCCCACTGCTCCTCGGCGTTCGTCTCGATCAGCTTGTCGAACGACTGGAGCTGAACGTCCAGCAGATTCGGCATCGGCATGACCGAGGCGAGCTTGGCGAAGCTCAGGATCGGCCGGTTATCCTTGCGAAGTTCCAACGTACTTCCCCCTTACGAGCTCACCCGGGTAATGGGCGAGAGCGCGTTACGAGTTCGAGATACGACGAGCACGGCTCCGCCCGACGCCGCGCGTCGTTTGCGCGGCGGCCGTGCGGCGAAGCCGTACTGGCCGGAGCCTTCGCGCGGCAGAGCCGCGCGCCCAAGCGTGCGCCGTCCGGTCACGGAGGCGAATCGACTCGGGCTCCTTATTTCACGACGATGGTAGCGCCGACTTCCTCGAGCTTGGTCTTCATGTCCGCGGCCTCGGACTTCGACGCGGCTTCCTTCACGGTGCTCGGAGCCCCGTCGACCAAGTCCTTGGCTTCCTTGAGACCGAGGCCGGTCAGCTCGCGCACGACCTTGATCACCTGGATCTTCTTCTCACCGACAGCCTGCAAGACCACGTCGAATTCCTCCTTCTCGGCAACCGCCTCGGCAGCTCCGCCACCCGCGGCGGCAGCCACGGCCACCGGTGCGGCGACCGCCGTGACGTTGAACTTCACCTTGAAGGCGTCCACGAACTCGGAGAGCTCGAGCACGGTCATGCCGCCGATAGTTTCGAGGAGCTCCTCGTGTTTCGTCGCCATGCTGATTCATTCCTCCTGATGCTCACCGGCCCTGCCGGCGATTCGGTTCACCCGCTCGGATACTCGAGATTGTGCTGCGTCCCTGCCCCTCAACCCACCTGCTCGCGCTCGTTCTTCAGAGCCTCCAGCAGCCCGGCCATCTCCTGCACCTTCGCCTCCAACACCGCCGCCAGCGCGGCCATGGGCGCCTGCATGACGCCCGCGAGCTCGGCGAGCAGCTGCTCGCGCGGTGGCAGGCTGGCCAGGCGCGCGACCTGCGTGGCATCGATGACCTTGCGGTCCACGATCCCGATCTTCACCGCGGGCCGTTGGTCGTGCTCCCTCGCGAAGTCGCTGAGCGCCTTCGCCGTCGCCACGATGTCCTCGTAGCCGAACACCAGCCCCGTCGGACCCTCCAGCGTGCTCGACACGTCGGGCATGCCCGACGTCGCCTCGAATGCCTTCTGGGCCAGTCGGTTCTTCACCACCACGTATTCCGCGCCCGACTTGCGAAGCGACCGCCGCAGCTTCGTCATGGCCTTGACGTTCAGGCCGTGGAAATCCGTCAAGTAGAGGGCGGGGGCGCGACCGATGCGCTCCTGTAGCTCGGCGATCGCGGTTTCTTTTTCTGCGCGTTCCATGGTCCCGTCCTATGCCTTGCGATAGAGGTTGGGATCGATGGCGACGCCCGGGCCCATGGTGCTCGACACTGTAAGGCTCCTGAGGTACGTGCCCTTCGCCCCGGACGGGCGCGCGCGCACGATCTGATCCATGAACGCGCCGAGGTTCTCGGCGAGCTGCGTCTCGGAGAACGAGACCTTTCCGATCCGGCCGTGCACGTTGCCCTGCTTGTCGACCCGGAACTCGATCTTACCCGCCTTGACCTCCCTGACCGCTTTGCCGACGTCGAACGTGACCGTGCCCGCCTTGGGCGTGGGCATCAAGCCGCGAGGCCCGAGGAGGCGCCCGAGAGGACCGACCTTGCCCATGAGATCCGGGGTCGCGACGCACACATCGAAATCGAGCCAACCACCCTGGATTTTCTCGATGTATTCGACCCCCACGAAGTCGGCTCCGGCTTCCTTCGCCTCGGCCTCCTTGGCACCCTGCGCAATGACGAGCACGCGCACCGTCTTCCCCGTTCCGTGCGGGAGGACGACGGTACCTCGCACGAGCTGATCGGCCTGTCGGGGATCCACCCCGAGCCGGGCCGCCACGTCGACGGTCTCGTCGAACTTCGCGAACGCCATGGACTTCACGAGCTTCACAGCCTCGTCCGGTGCGAATTTCGCACCCGCGGGCAGGCCGGCGCGGGCCGCCGCGTATCGTTTCCCTATCCTAGTCATCCTATACCGAGCCGATTCGTGTACCCTCCCACCGCTGACGGCTCTCAGTCGGTGGTACGGGCCGGGGCGCGGAGCCCCGCGACTTCCTGTCCTACTCCCCCGCCACGACGACACCCATCGAGCGCGCGGTGCCCGCGATCATGCGGACAGCGGCCTCGAGGTCGGTCGTGTTCAGGTCAGGCATCTTCGTCTTCGCGATTTCTTCGAGCTGCTTCCTGGTGATCTGGCCAACCTTCTCGCGATTCGGCGCCCCCGATCCCTTCGGCAGGTTGAGCGCCTTCTTGATCAGCACCGACGCGGGCGGCGTCTTGGTGATGAACGTGAAGGACCGATCCGCGTAGACGGTGATCTCGACGGGGATGGTGAGCCCCACCTTGTCCTGCGTCTTCGCGTTGAACTGCTTGCAGAACTCCATGATGTTGACGCCGTGCTGTCCCAGCGCGGGACCCACCGGCGGAGCCGGATTGGCCTGACCGCCCGGCACATGGAGCTTGATGAATCCGGTGACCTTACGCGCCATACCCTAGTATCCCTTCAGGTCCGTGTAATCCAGCTCGACCGACGTCGGCCTCCCGAACAGCGAGACCTCCACCTTGACCTTCCCTTTGTCGGGGTAGACTTCCTGCACCGTGCCGCTGAAGTCGGTGAAGGGGCCCTTCGTGACCTCGACCACCTGGCCGAGGTGGAAGGGAATCTCCTCCTTCGCCTCGTCCTCGGTTTCCACCTCGACACCCAAGATCTTGTTGATCTCTTCTTCGCGGAGCGGCTGCGGCGACTTGCCGGAGCCCACGAATTTGATCACGCCCTGGATGTTGTTGATCGTGTGCTGCGAACGCTCGTTGAGAACCATCTGCACCAACACATATCCCGGGTAGAGCCGTCGGGTCACCGTGACGCGCTTTCCGTTACGGATCTCCACGACTTCCTGGGTCGGGACCAGAGCCTGGAAGATCTCCCGTCCTTCGGCACCGGCCTCTTCTTCGATCCGACGCTGAATGAGCTTCTGGACCTTGTTCTCGTGGCCCGAGTAGGTCTGCACTGCGTACCAGTGGATACCGGCCATCGTCTCCGCCGTCACGCGCCGAACATCCCCATGATGGAGCGGATGACCCAACTCACGAACGAGTCCATGAGCCAGATCACGATCGAGATCGCGATGGTGAAGAGAATGACCACCAGGGTCGCGTTCCGGAGCTGATCGCTGTCCGGCCACGTGACCTTGGTGAGCTCTTCCCAGCACTCCGCGAGGAAGGTCTGCGTCTCTTTGACCTTCTGTATGACCGCCATGGTCTACTTCGTTTCCTTGTGCTGCGTGTGCGTCCGGCACCGCCGGCAGTACTTCTTGAACTCGACGCGCTCCGGGTGGAGACGCTTGTTCTTCGTCTTGTTGTAGTTCCGCTCTTCGCACTGCTGGCAGGCGAGAATCACTTTATCGCGCATGTTCGCGGTCTCCGACTTCCTCTTGTGGGTCGGGCCCTCGAGCCCGGCTCCCGCCCTTCCTCGGCCGCTCGGCCGCGGGTCACTCCACTTCTAACAACTCACTCCACGTGCCTCGCTCTGCTGCTACGCGCAGCAGAGCCTCGTCAGGACGGGAACCGGGCCCGAGGCCCTCCCGACCGTACAGCGTTTCCTGCTTTGCGCGTACTTCCCTTCGGTACTTCTGGTGCCGCGCGAAGCCACGGCGTCCTGCTCAGATCACT
>CAZBCN010000118.1:0-2834 GCA_964490285.1 uncultured Gemmatimonas sp.
GGGGTCGACCTGCACCTCGACGCGCCCGGTCGCCACGAGCGCGTGGCCGTAGCAGTCGCCCCAGGTCCGCGAGAACGCCGCACGCTGCTGTAGGCGGCGCCATCCGGCGCCGATGGGCTTCGACAGGAGTCGCTCGACGTCGGTCGTGCAGACCACGGCGTCGGAGAGGTTCGCGACGCTGGACACGTGGCACGGCTTCCCGTTCCAACGGCAGCCGAGCCTCTTTCCGGCCGACACCATCTCGTCGAGGGGCGGGAAGTACGTCACGCCGACCACGGGCTCGCCGTCGGCCTCGATGCCGATGAGCACGCCGTAGAGCGGCACGCCGTGCATGAACGAGCGCGTGCCGTCGATGGGATCGAGGATCCAGCGCACGCGCGCCCCGGGGTTCGACTCGCCGTACTCCTCGCCGAGCACGCCGTGGTCCCTGTACCGCTTGGCGACGCGCTTGCGGATGAGCTCTTCGGCCTTCCGGTCGGCGATGGTGACGGGGCTGCCGTCGCTCTTGTCGTCGGCGTCGACCAGGCCGCCGTAGTAGCGCAGCGTCAGCGCCCCGGCCTCGTACGCGAGATCGACGGCGAAGTCGAGCAGCTCCTGGGTCTCGCTCTTCTTCCTCGGCCTTCTCGCTGCGGGCTTCTTGCCGGCCTTCTTGGTCGGGCGCTTGGCCTTCGTCTTCTTCACGTTTGGCTCTGGGCTCTCCGGCCGACGGCGGGGCGTTCGGCCTTGTCTCGGTACATGTCGGCGTCCGCACGGCGGAGCAGGTCGTTCACGGTGGCCATCTCGTTGGAGTCGAACTCGGCGATGCCGGCGCTCACGTGGATGCCGAACCTCGCCAGAACCTCGTTCTCCGCGGCGCGTGCCTTGACCCGGTCCACGTAGTGGCTCACGCCCTCGAGGTTCGTGTCGGTGAGCACGGCGACGAACTCGTCGCCGCCGAACCTCGCGACCAGGTTCATGGCCCGGTTCTCGTGCGCGAGCACCTCGGCGAACGCCTTGAGGATCTCGTCGCCCGCCACGTGCCCGAACGTGTCGTTGTAGTGCTTGAAGCTGTCGATGTCGAACACAGCGATCGCGAGCGCGCGTCCGCGCCGCGCGGCTGCCACCTCGTGATCCAGGTGGATCTGGAGGCGGCGGCGGTTGGGCAAATGCGTGAGCGGATCGGTGATGGAGAGCGCGTGCAGGTTCGAGTGTAGCCGCGCGTTCTGGAGCGCCACGGAGCCCTGGGCGGCGAGGCGCTGGAGCACGGCCGTGTCGAGCGCGTCGAACCTGCGCGGCTGGCGGCTGCCGGCGGTGAGCACGCCGGTCACGCGGCCGTCCGCTTCGATGGGCACCCCGACGGCGGAGCCTTGCGCGAGGTGCTCGCGGACGTGGCCGGGCAGGAGGTCGCTACCCGCGATGTTGTCGAGCACGATCGGCTGTCGCTCGTCGACGAGCACCCGCGCGAGGTCACCCTTGATGTCCCACTCGAGGCCCTTGGGCAAGCTGATCTCGCCGCCCGACTCGGCCACCCGGCAGACGAGCCCACCCTTCCCATCGGTGAGCCAGACGGAGGCGCCGTCCACATCGAGCAGGTCGAGGGCGGCTTCGACGACCTTGCCGAGCACCATCTCGGGGTCGAGCTCGCTCGTGAGCGCCCGGCCGATCTCCTCCATCTTCTCGGCTTCGCGACGCCGGCGCTCGAGCTCCGCGAACTGCTGGGCGTTCTCTACGGCCACGGCCGCGATGTCCGCGATCCCCTCGAGAAGGTGGAGGTCGTCCTCGGTGTAGACGCCCGCCGTGTAGCTCTGGGCGCTGATCGCACCCAACACGCGACCGTGGTGGATCATGGGTGCCGTGATGGCGGCCACGGCCGCGTCCGAGTCGTTGCCGAGAACCATGAGCGAGCCGTCTCTCAGGTCGTCGTTCTCGAGCGAGGCCTTGCGGCTCCGGATCACCTTCGAGTCCGACCCGCGGTACGTCACGTCGACCCGGTGCGCGACCCCCCGGTCGACGAAGAACACGACACGCGCGAGGTCCCGGCTCTGGTCGTGCAGCGCGATGTAGAAGCCCGTCGCGTCGACCGCCCGCGCGCTCTCGCGGTAGATCGCCCCGTAGAGCTCGTCCTCGCTGAGCGTCGCGGCGAGCTTGCGCGCGATGTCGAGCAGGACGCGGTACCGATCGGCGTCTCCGGGGCGCGTCGGCGTGGGTGCGCGCGGCGTGTCGGGGGGCGTCATGGGGCATGAACATGGCGCTCGGGCCGGGGGGCCACAACACGGTTGTCGCCTGACCGGCCGTTCAAGATTGAGGGTTTGTTCGGGCCCATCCGGACATTCGCGCGCCCCGGGGGTCGGGGCAGCTTGGACGCCTGGCGCCCGGTGCGTACTATGGACTTGGATTCCCGATCGCGAGGAGGCGCGCATGCCCGCCAACCCCGAAATCCGCTACACCTACGAGGACTACCTCGCGATCCCCGACGATCCCGCGCATCGCTGCGAGATCGTCGAGGGCGAGTTGTTCGTGAGCCCGACCCCGCTGCTGCGGCACCAAGAGGTCGTATTGAACCTGGCTCGAGTCATGTCGACCCTCGCCATCGAGCATCGTCTCGGGAAGGTCTACACGGCTCCGACCACCGTTCGCCTCGCCGACGACGACGTGATGGAGCCCGACGTGCTGTTCGTCTCCACGCCTCGACTCGGGCTCCTGGCCCCGCGCAGCGGCGTTCTGGGCCCGCCCGACCTGGTGATCGAGGTGCTCTCGCCCTCCAACCGCAGCTACGACAGGAACCTCAAGCGGAAGCGCTACCTCGCGCGCGGCGTCGCCGAGCTCTGGATCGTGGATGCCGACGAGAGCACGGT
>CAZBCN010000118.1:2934-6048 GCA_964490285.1 uncultured Gemmatimonas sp.
TCAGGCATGGCGCCGCCGGTCTACAATGGAGTCGGACCCGCCGTCCGAAGGAGGAGCCCGTGCCCGCTCCCTCACAGATCCGATACACCTACGAGGACTGGCTCTCGATCCCCGAGGACCGCTCGCGCCTGTACGAGATCGTGGACGGGGAGCTCTTCGTGAGCCCGCCGCCGCGGTTCCGGCATCAGCAAGTGGCGATGAACCTTTCCCGGATGCTGTCCAACCTTACCCGCGAGCACGGGCTCGGCGAGGTGGTGCAGGGTCCCGTCGGCGTCCGCCTAGGGGCGGACACGGTCACCGAGCCCGACGTCCTCTTCATCGCTGCGGACCGTTTGCACATCGTCGACGGGAAGGGCATTGTCGTCGGGCCGCCCGATCTCGTCGTCGAAGTGCTGTCGCCTTCGAACCGCGAGTACGACCGAACGCTCAAACGGAAACACTACCTCGCGAGCGGCGTCCGGGAGCTCTGGATCGTGGACGCCGACGAGCGCACGGTCGAGGTGTGGCGGCCGGGGGAGCCGGCGCGGACGATCTCGAGCGGGTCGGTCGAGTGGCGCGTGGGTGAGCGGTCGTTCGAGGTCGCGCTCGCGGAGATCTTCCGCGGCTGAGCTACTGCTCGGGCCGCGGCCCGAGGCTCTGCTCCATCGAGCGCTCGAACGACGCGGGGTCGAGCGCCGGATATCGATACAGCTCGCCCGCGATCCGGTCGTAGTAGGCCCACATCGAGGCGCGGTCTATGGTGCCGCGCTCCAGCATTGCCTTCACGTCCCGTACGTCCTGCGCGTGTCCACGCTCGATCTTCGAGAGCGCCTGGGCATGGAGATCGAAGTGATGGAACGACACGCGGCCGATGCGCTCGATGAAGGGGCTGCGTTCGCGCCAGTCCGACGCGACCGGCACGAAGTCGAGCGGCGAGGCGAGCTCCACATTGATGTCGAGGTGCTGCTTGAGATCCGCGATGGCGCGCAGCAACTCGTGATCGGGCTCGATGCGCACGTCGACGTCCACGGTGGTGCCGCGCCACCCGTGAAGCACGGCGGTGGCGCCGCCGGTCAGGTAGACGGACGTCGACTCGCGGGCGGCCTTGCCCAGCGCGCGCATGAGCTCCCGAATTCGGGCCGCGTCGGCTAACGCACGCACTCTGCAGCGCGCTCGAAGCTCACCAGCCGCCGGATGAGCGCATTGTACCTGGAGTGCGCGGCGTTGCCGCTCTCACGCGCCAGGTGCTCGTACAGCCTCACCTCGGGACGCTCGTAGCGCCGCGGGACCACGAACCCGATCCGCTCCAGCCGAGGGCGCCCGATCGACACGAGCAGGGCTTCGGCGGACTCGACGCCGCGCTCGAGGTCCTCGAGCCCCTTGGCGACGAGATCCGCGCCCGGGAGTGGTTGGGCCAGCAGGGCCTGATGACGTCCGCTCATGATCGAGGAATCTAGGGAGCCCCATCTAGACATCCCAGCGCCTCGGCCAGACACGCAGCTTTTCGGTATGGCGCTGCCGGACTACAATGGATTTGTCCTCAGGACCCGGAGGAGGAGCCGATGCCCGCTCCCGCGAAGACTCGCTATACGTACGCGGACTACCTCGCGACGCCCGAGGATTCGTCGCGCCGGTACGAGATCGTGGACGGAGAGCTGTTCGTGACGGCGGCCCCGCGGTTCCGCCACCAGGAAGTGGTAATCAACATCGGCCATCTCCTCCTGGATCTCATCGTCGAGCACGACTTGGGCAAGGTCGCGACGGCGCCCACCGTGCGACTCCGCGACGACCTGGTCATGGAGCCCGACCTCGTGTTCCTCGCGTCCGAGAGCCTCGATCTCATCGAGGCCGGTCGCGTGCATGGTCCACCCGACCTCGTCGTCGAGGTGCTCTCGCCCTCGAATCGTCGCTTCGATCAGGACCTGAAGCGTCAGCGATATCTCGAGAACGGAGTGGCCGAGCTCTGGATCGTAGACGCCGACGCGGGCACCGTCGACGTGTGGCGTCAGGGCGAGCCCGTGCGCACGGTGACCGCCGGCGCCTTCGAGTGGCGCGTCGGCGGACGCACGTTCGAGGTTCGTATCGAGGGGATCTTCCGGCGCTAGTTGTTGCAACCAGGGACGTTGTTCACGAGTTGAGTCAGACGGAGCTGGGGGGTGATCCTGCCGAGCCCCCAGTGGGGGCGGTGGCAGTTGTAGAAGCAGAGGAACACGTCGAGGGCCAGTCGGCGGGCACGTGAGCTCGGGTAGGGCCGGGCGTAGGCCCACTCGCGCTTGCAGGTCTGGATGAAGCGCTCGGCTTTGCCGTTGGTCCGTGGCGTGTAGGGTCGGGTGCGGATGTGGCGGGCTCCGAGCAGCTGGACGGCGCGGCGGAACGCTTTCGACATGTAGCCCGAGCCGTTGTCGGTCATCACGCGAGCGACCACGACGCCGCGCGCCCGGAACCACGCAACGGCCCGCTCGAGGAACGCCGTGCAGGCCGCCCCCGTCTCGTCCGGCAGAACCTCGCCGTAGGAGACTCGGCTCGCATCGTCGATGCAAACATGTAGGTACTCCCAGCCGGCTCCGTAGACCCTGAGGCTGCGGTTTCCGTGGATGCGATGCCCCACCCGCTCGATCCGGGCGAGTTTCTTGGTGTCCAGGTGAACCAGCTCACCTGCGTGCTCGCGCTCGTAGCGTACCACCGGCGGTCGGCTCTCCAGGTTCGGGAGCCGGCCCAGGCCGCGGCGGCGACACACCGCTCCCACGGTCGACAGCGGCATCTGCAACGCGTCGGCGATCGCAGCCTGCGTCCATCGCCTCTCCCGCAGCCGAAGGACCTGTCGCTCCCGCGCTCGTCTGACCTGCTGCGGTGAACGACGGGGCCGGGAGCTCCGATCGAGCAGCGCCGCCGAACCTCCCGCCCGCTCCCGTGCGACCCATTTCCAGACCGTTCGCACGCTCACTCCCGATCCCGCCGCAACCTCCGCTGCAGGCACCCCCGCACTGACCCGGGCCACGAGCTGCTCTCGCCCCCGCGGGGTGAGTTGGGCATTCTTGTGCACGTTCACTGGGGACCTCCGTCGGCTGGTTGGTGAGCTAAGCACCTCCAGCCTGTCCGACGGACCCTCAGTGAACAACCTGCCTGGTAATCACA
>CAZBCN010000119.1:0-5886 GCA_964490285.1 uncultured Gemmatimonas sp.
CGCGGGCGCCGACCCCGTGGCAGTGAACGTGACCGGCGAGCCCGACAGGCCTGCACTCGTCGCCGTGACGGTGTTGGCGCCGGGCGTAGCGCCGAGCGTGAGCGTCGCCTGCGCGAAGCCGGCTGCGTCCGTAATGGTCGTGACCCCGCCAAGCGAACCGCCCCCGCCCGGGACCGCCCACGTGACAGGCACTCCCGACACGCCGTTTCCGAACCCGTCTGTCGCGCGCACCACGAACGGACTGGGGAGCGCCGTGCTCACGGTGCCGGTCTGGCCGCCGCCCGATGCTGCAGCGAGGTACATCGCGCTTCCGGCGGTGGCCGACGTCGGCGTGATGGTGATGTCGATGCCGACCTGGTCGGACAAGTACTCGCCTGCGTGGTCCGACCAGAAGTCGAGGTCGTCGCCCACCGTGACATCGACGACGCCGCTGAAGACAGCAGACGCTTTCGGACCGAGCGGGATCACCACGGAGCCCCGAATGGAGTCGGTCCAGATTTCGACGTCGTTGAACATCCCGTGCATGTTCACGGTCGCGCCCTGGCCCGCTTGCGTCGAGATGCCCGTGAACGTGGCGGTGACGAGCACGCGACCCGTGATCGGCGAGGTCCAGCGGATGGCTGCGCCTTCGTTGCCGTTGGGTCCCGGGTGGAATGAGGTCTGTCCCGGCGCCCATAGCGCGCCGAATGCGGCCACGCTCGAGGAGCCCCGGTTCTTCGCCACACTGCTCTGGAGGGCGACCCAGTTGAAGAGGTCGCCGCTGACCGCGCTGTCTGCGGGAAGGGCGGGCACGAACGGGCCGGTAGACGCGCGGCCCCCCACGGTCCATCCATTGAAGTTCGGACTGGTGTACGAGTAGTCGGCCTCGAAGTCCCAACTCGGCCCACCGCTGGCCACGATCACCAGCGTGTCCGCCACCGACGTCGACGGCGTGGTCACCCACACCGTGTCGAGCACGACGCCCGCGAACGTCGGCAGGTTGACCTGCGCGAAGTTGCCCAGTCGCTGCGCGAACGTGAGCACGGCGTATCGCTCGCCGGGAGCCGGTGTGTAGAACGGCGCCGTGACGTCGAGGATGCCGTTCGTCGGCCCGAACGCGTCGAGCACGAGGTTGAAGCTCGCGTTCAACTGATCGTATTCACTGCCAGCCGAGATCCCCTCGAGCTCGATCGCGATCCGGCCGGTCGGACCCATGGGGATCGCGCCCAGCCACGTCAGCGCTCCGGGCGAGAGTCCGGGTGCGATGGTGCCGTGGTTGACGCCGCTCGGCACGCCCGCGCGCACGTCGACCGTGCCCTCGCCGTTCAGCACGCCGGTCGCGGCGTTGATGATGGAGCCGGCAGGGCTCGCGAGGTTCGATACCGACAGGGTCGTGCCGGCACCCACGGTGATCGTGCCCGAGTTCGTGAAACTCGGCGCGGGTGAGGAGCCGCCGAGCACGATGTCGAACGAGCTGCCGCCGACCAGCTCGATGAGGCCGCTGCTCACGTGATTGGCCGTCACGTGATTCGAGCCCGCTGGTAGGAGCCCTCGTTGCAGCGTCGTGGGCGCCGCGACGAGGATCTCTCCCTGGTTGTCGAGCTGGCCGTTGAGGATGCGCTCCCCGCCCGGCGCGAGCTGGATGATTCCCCCGCTGCGGTTGAGGAGGGACTGCGTGTTGGCGCCGGGCCCGAAGCTCACCGAGTCGGCGCCCGAGAGCAGAATGATGCCATCGTTCAGGACCGCGATCGTCGTGTATTCGGTCGGTCCGGCGCTTCCGTCCACACTGACCACGCCGCCCGACGCCACGATGAGCGAGTCCTCCATGAATACCTGCGGCCCGGACACGAAGAAGAGGCCCTGAACCTCCAGCTTGGGTGCCACGATTCCCTGCTGCGTGGTGCTCACCATCTGGATGATGGACTGCGGACCGATGGTGAGCCGGCGGTTGCTGAACTGGTCGATCTCCCCGTCGGCGAGGAGGATGTGCGGTCCGTCGATCGTGAGATCCTGGTCGAGGATCAGCTTGCCTCCCAGCGCGATCAGCGCCACCCCCGCGTCCGAGAACGTCGCGGCCCCGCCCGCGAACTCCAGGTAGCCCTCGGGTCCCATGTTCAGCACTGCGGTCGTGTCGATGGAGAGCGCGCCTTCGTTGTAGAAGGAGGCGCCACCGACCCGGGTCATGGTCATGGACGCGCTGAGCCCCGAGATCCGCCAGTCGTCGTAGTTCTCGATGTCGGCGTCGATCGTCGTGGTGCCGAGGATGCGCACGTTCCCGCTGTTCAGGATCACGCCCGCGGAAACCGTGCCGCCGTTGACCTGCAGCTGGCCGAGCGGGCCGAGCGAGATGTCGTTCGTGACCGTGAGATCGTTGCTTCCCACGTTCAAATAGATGATGTCCGTGGTGCCGCCGATCACCAGGCGCGCGACCGTTGCGTCGACGTCGAGTGTGATCGTGTGGTCGTCGTTCGCGGTCAGGTAGACGGTGTCGGTCGGCGTCGGGAGGCGGTTCAGGCTCCAACCCGTCGGGTCGCTCCAATTGCCACTGCGGATGGCGTTCCACGTGATTCCTCCTGCGGGCGGCGCGACCGACGTCACCCGCACCGTCGCCTCGTCGAACACCCCCTCGCTGGTCGCGCGCACCGTCGTGGTCCCCGCCGCGACGCCCGTGACGACGCCGCTCGAGTTCACCGTGGCGACCGCCGAGCTGCCCGTGGTCCAGGTCACCACGCGGCCGGTCAGCACGCCCCCGACCGAATCGCGCGTCTGAGCCGTGAACGTGGTCGTCGCGCCCGCCTGCACCACCGCGCTGTCCGGCGACACCAGCACCGAGCGCACCGGCACGGCGATCACGCGCACCACGGCCTCGTCGGCCACGCCTTCGCTGGTCGCCCGGACCCTGGTCGTGCCGAGCGCCACCGCGTTGACGACGCCCGCCTGCGTGACCGTCGCCACCGCCGTGTTCGTCGTCTCCCAGAACACGGAGCGACCGGTCAGGAGGGCGTTGTTCGCGTCGCGCAGCTCGACCGTATACGTCCGGGTCGAGCCGAGCACCACGTCCGCGCTGTCGGGCACGACGCGCACCGAGTCCACGGGTGGCACGATGACGACGATGCTGACGGTGTCGGCGAATGCCCCGGCCGACGCCACCACGCTCGCCGTCCCCGGGCTCACGCCCGTCGCCACGGAGTCGGCCATCGCGAGCACTCCAGGCGCGAGGGACGTCCAGAAGATGGACGGCGGGGTGGCGGATGACGTCGTGGCCGAAGCGGACAGCGGGCCACTGGTGCCCACGAACAGTGTGTCGGGGAACGACCCGATGGTGACGCCCGTGACCGAGAGGTTCGAGAGCGGGCCCCTCACGATGTCGACGTCGACGTTCGTGAGCGTGGTTCCCGCGGTGACGCTGAGCGGAAGCGTCCGCCCGCTGAACTGCGTCGACTCGGTCTCGTCCGTCGCCACGTTGTTCAGATAGAGATAGATGCGAACGTCGGATGCCGCACGTCCGGCGGGCGCGAGAACGTCGATCGTCCAGCTCGGCGCCGTCGGCGACACGTCGAAGCGCCCCTCTCGCAGGACGACGCCTCCGGGCTCGCTCGCCACCACTGTACGGATCCGATGGATGGGCAGCGCGCTCCCATTGGCCGGCGAGGGGATCAGCGCCGGCTGGAGCCGGAGGCTCACGAGCGCCGACTCGCCCACGTCGGTCGGGCCGTCCCCCCCGACGCACGAGCCGATGAGGAGCACGGCCGCCACGAGGCCAACGAGCGCACGGAGTCGGGGCAGTCGGATCACGGGTGCGCGCGAGGTCGCAGAAAGGGTCGAGGTGGGGGGGACGACCGGGAGGCACTCTATTCTAAGCGCCTCCCGGATCGCGGTACCAGGGTCCGCTCCGTCCTTGGCAGGCATCTGGCGCCCGCGTAGGTTGGCTGCCCCTTCGCCCCGCTCGAGCGGGGCGCCGAGGATGTTCGAGTCGCAACCCTTCCAGCGAGCGTGATCGACCCATGGCACGAAAGAACTTCCAACTCCGCGTGTCGGCGGCGGCCGCAGCCCTAATCGTCCTTCCAGGGATGGTCGCAGCGCAGGCGGACATGGCGCCCACGAACAACCTGCCCAACCCGTACCGGACCGTCGAGGGCTGGGCGAAGATGCCCGCGGGCAGGTCTTGGGCATCCACGAGCACCGTGGATGTGGACCCCGACGGCGTCCACATCTGGGCCGCGGAGCGTTGCGGGACGAACCAGCGCGGCTGCCTCATCAACAACACGGTCGATCCCGTGATGAAGTTCGATGCGAACGGGAACATGGTGGACAGCTTCGGCGCGGGCCTGATCGTGTGGCCGCACGGGATCCACGTCGATTTCGAGGGGAACGTCTGGATCGTCGACGGTCAGGACAACCGTCCGCAGGCCGGCCGCGGCGGCGCGCCTCCGACAGGCCCGATGCCAGACGTCATCTACGGTCATCAGGTCATCAAGTTCAGCCCGTCGGGTCACGTGATCATGCGGCTCGGGCGGATGGGCGGCGTGCCGATGGACCAGAAGGCCGGCGCTGGCCCACAGAGCGCGTTCTTCTGGCAGCCCAACGACGTCCACGTGGCGGGCAACGGGGACATCTTCGTCGCCGAGGGTCACGGCTCCGGTGGCGACCGCATCATCAAGTTCAACGCGGCCGGCGAGTACATCATGGAGTGGGGCGGCAGGGGCGATCAGCCCGGTCAGTTCAACCAGCCGCACGGGCTGGCCATGGACTCACAGGGCCGCCTCTTCGTGGCCGACCGCGGCAACAACCGCATCCAGATCTTCAACCAGGACGGCGGGTTCATCGACCAGTGGTATCAGTTCAGCCGCCTCTCCGGGATCTACATCGACCGGGACGACGTGCTCTACGGCGCCGACTCCGAGTCCGGCTCGGTCAATCCGGCACACGGTACGTGGTTCCGCGGCATCCGCGTCGGGAGCGCGCGGACCGGTGAGGTCATGTATCTGATCCCGGATCCGAACCAAGCCTCCTGCACCGGCACGTGCACCGCCGAGGGCGTAGTCGCGGACAAGGCAGGCAACATCTACGGGGCCGAGGTGGGCCCCGCTCCGGGTAGGCTGCAGCGGTACGTGAGGAACTAGGGGCGTTCGGCCCAGGACTCACTTCGGAGCCCTCCCGTCCGGTTCGCCCGGGCGGGGGGGCTTCATGTTCTTGGGATAGCTTCCCACCTGGCGCACCAGGAGTCTGCCCCGTAGCATGCAGCCTATGCGGCACGATGCCCCCGCCGACGGAGCCCACGAAGCTCCCGTCCTCCATCCCCATCTCCCCCCGGGGATGACAGGCGGCTAGTACCGTGGCGCCGAGGGCCTCCTCTGGCCCTCCCACGCGTCCCCGCTCTGCGACCCCGCAGGTCCCTCCTGGTCGCGCAGAGCGCCCCCAACTCCGGGCCGCCGCGTAGGCGTGCGTCCCGCCCCCCCAGCGCACAGGAGTACCCATGTTCCACGACTGGAGTGCATCCCACTTACGCCCGCGAGTGGCCACCAGAGCCGCGCGGGCGTCCTTCGTTCTGGCGGCCACCGTACTCGTCGGGAGCTGCACCGGCGACTCCGAGCCGACTGGCCTCGCGAGCGAAGCGATTCAGCCGCAACACCTGATCAGTGACGCGGCACATGCAGGGAAGCCGCACTTCTACTTCTTGCCACCCATGGTGCCGGCTCCCGTCTACGGTGGGCCGTTCGATTCCGGGCTCGCCCCCAGCGTGCAGATCTGCGTGCTCTCGGGCTCGAGCTGCGGGACCCTTCTCGCGACCTTCGTGCCGGGGACGGGGTCGACGAATGTGCGGCTCGACGCGACGTCCGAGCACTACATCGTGAACTGGCACACGGACCAGTTCGATCTCGATCCGGCCATCACGTACCGGATCCG
>CAZBCN010000120.1:0-5568 GCA_964490285.1 uncultured Gemmatimonas sp.
CTACGCATTGCCACGGTCGCGATCGGACTCGAGACGCCCTGGGACGTGGTGTTCCTCGAAGACGGCCGGGCGCTCGTGCGCGCGCGCGCCGGCCGGGTCCGGTTGATCAGCCCGTCCGGGGAGCTCGCGGCGGAGCCATGGGCGGTCCTGGACGTGTTCTCGGACCCTGGCTCCGAGATCGGCCTCCTCGGAATCGACGTCCGGCCTGGACATCCCACTGAGGTCTACGTCGGCGCCACCGTACGGCGCCTGAGTGGGAACGGGATTGTACGACGATTGCAGGGAGCCGCGAGGCGCGCCGTGAGGGTGCTCGACCCGGAGCGGGGGCATGCCGTGACCTTCCAGGTCTGGCGACTCACGGATCGTGGAGCTGCAGGCGTCGATCGCGCAATTGTGGTGAGTGGTCTTCCTTCTTTCCTTCTCCACGGCGGAGGCGCGCTCCGGTTCGGTCCCGACGGCCTTCTGTACCTGGGCAACGGCGACGCCACCGATCCGGAGCGTGCACAAGTGCCGGGGTCGACCCGCGGGAAGCTCCTACGCTACGCCCCGGACGGTTCGGTTCCTTCGACGAACCCGTGGGCGGGCTCACCGGTATACGCGGTCGGTATTCGCCACGTCCAGGGTCTGACGTGGCTTCTCACCGGTGAGCTCTTGGCCATCGACCATGGACCAACCGCGATGACCGCGGAGAACCTGCGCACGGATCGCGACGAGCTCAACCTCGTCACAGCGGGGTCCAACCTCGGATGGCCCATCGTCACCGGACTGACCGAAGGTGGACCGTTCACTTCGCCGATCGTGGCGTGGTCCCCGGCGATCGCGCCCGCCGGACTCTCCGTCTACTCAGGGGACTATCCGGCCTGGACCGGCAGTGTCTTCGTCACCGCCCTCCGAGGTACGAGCCTGCGGCGGATTCAACTCGAGCAGTCGGACTCGGGGGTCCGCGCCGTCTGCGAGCAAGTCCTGCTGGCGAACACCTACGGTCGTCTCCGCCTCAATCGAATGGCCCCGGACGGAACGCTCTGGATCGGAACCAGCAATCGGGACGGGCGTGGTCTTCCGCGCCCGAATGACGACATGCTCCTTCGGGTCCATCCACCGGACTGAACCCCGCCCCCCACAACCGTTGCCCCTCCCCATTCCCCGGCGGTAGCGTTGAACATCCCCCCCGGCGGCAGACTCCCGTGACCAAACAGCCCGACCCCCTCGACACCCTCCTCTCGGACTACGAGCTCCGCAAGCAGGACGAGACGCGGCGCCTCGTCCAGCGCGCCTTCAAGCTGGAGAACGCCCGAAAGAAGGGTGCCGAGCACCTGCGGCGGTTCGCGCTCCCGCACACCCGCGAGGTGGCGGAGCGGCTCCAGCAAGCGGGACACGAGGTCGTCTACCAGGAGTTCCTGGACGCCTATCCGCCGAACGTGCGGCTGCACCTCTACCCGAAGGCCGGGCCGCTGGACCTCCAGCCGCCCCGGCGGCTGACGATCGAGTTCGTGTGGGGTGAGCCCGAGCCGGATCGGCTCTTCGCCCGCCGCTGGACCTCGGAGGGCCTCGGCGAGATGAGCGAGTTGGGCTCGGTCCCGGCCATCGACGTCGACGAGCTCTGGGTGCGCGAGCAATTGATGGCGTTCGTGCGCGACGCGCTCGACCTGTCCTAGCGAGTCGCCAGCGTACCCGCGTCATGGACGATCCGCTCTTCGACCCCTGGGCTCCCGAGCCCGACTCGCCCGCGCCGCCGTCGCCCTCCCGGAGCTCCTCGGCTCCCGGGCGTTGGCGCGCTCCCGCGGGCCCACCCCCGAGCGTGCCCCGACCAAGCATCGAGCGCGCGCCGGGCCCGGCGGGCGATGCGGCGCGGACTCGGCTCCCCGGCACAGCGGGTTTCCTGCGCACGATGGCGGTGCCCCGCCTCCACGACATCGCTCTGCGGCTCCAGATGGCCCGCCACGACGCCCGCGTCGAGGACGCGCTCGACCAGGTGCCGCCCGCCGTCTCGCTCGTGGTGCGCCCCTGGTCCGGTCCGTGGAGCGATGACGACGTCCCCGTCGACGGCATGCTGGAGCTGACGGTGAGCCCCGGCGCGGCGGGGGAGGTGGTCGCCCGCGTCTGGCTCGGCGCTTCGCACGATCAGCTCGCGGACGAGGTCACGGTCACGTCGGCCAAGCTCGGCGCGAGCTGGCTCGAGGGCCGCGTCCTCGACTTCCTCGCCAGGCTGCTCGCTCGCTAGCTACCCCGCTTCGCGACATCGAGCGTCTCCACCCGGAGTCCGGGCACGCGGCGGAAGTGCGCCTCGCCCCCGGGTCCCACCAGGACGCCGAACCCCAGCTCAAGCGCGGTCGCAGCCACGATCATGTCGTTCGCGGGGATCGACGAGCCCGTCCGCGTGAGCGCCGTGAGGAGCTCGGCCCAGTGCCGCGCCGTCTCCGCACCGAACGGAGTCACCGGCACCCTGGCGATCAGCGCCGAGATCTTCGCCCTCCGCTCGCTGGCTCGCGCCGGGGAGTCGGCGAGGTGCACGGCGGCGAGGAGCTCGGCGCACACGATCGAGGGCAGCACGGCACCTTCTCCCCACGGACCCGACAGGTCCGGCGCCCAGTCGTCGCCGCGCCGCCGCTCCAGCTCGACGACGGCGCTGGTGTCGATTACGAGCCCCACGGGTCGCCCCGCACCGCGTCGGACGTGCCGATCCGCTCGAGATCCTCCGCCAACGCATCGTCCGGCCCTCCCGCCTCGATCCAGGCCCGCAGGCCCTCGGCGACGGTCGACGCGGACGCGGCGGGGAGGGGTTCGAGCCGCGCCACGGCCTCGCCGTTCTTCTCCACCAAGAACGAGTCCCCGCGGTAGCGAACGCGTCCCAGCACGTCGCCCAGCCGTCGCGCCAGATCAGTCGCCGAGATTCTGTGCTCCATGGTCCGTAGATTACATGAATTACATAGTTCCGCAATGTATTGACACTGCAGATCGGCTGTGCCCCCCCTATCTTTCCCGCTTCACCGAGACCCCATGCGCCGAACCGATCGCCCCAGACGACCCCTCGCAGCGCTCCCGGTCCTCGCGCTGCTCGCCCTCCTGCTCCCGGAGGGCACCCTCGCCCAGACGGGCGCGATCGAGGGTCGAGTGACGTTCCAGGAGGCCCCTCCGCCGCGGCGGACCGCGAACCGCTACCCGGGCGGGGCAGCCGCCGCGACCCGGATCCAGCCCGTGCCCGCGGTCGTCTACGTCGTCGGCCCCGTTGCGGGGGGAGACCCCGCGGCGGCCCGCCCCACCATGGCCCAACGCGACACCGCCTTCGCGCCGGCCGTGGTCGCGGTACGCAGGGGCGGCACGGTCGCGTTCCCGAACGGCGATCCGTTCTTCCACAACGTGTTCTCGTACTCGAGCGCGCAGCGCTTCGACCTCGGCCGCTACCCGCAGGGTGAGTCGAAGGACGTGACGTTCCCCGACGCTGGGATCGTCGAAGTGTTCTGCGAGGTGCACGAGTTCATGAGGGGCGCCGTCCTCGTCGCCGAGAACCCGTTCTACGCCGTCGTGGGAACCGACGGCTCGTTCCGCATCGCCGGGGTGCCCGCAGGGGAGCACCGGCTGGCGATCTGGCACCCCGACCACGAGGCCGTCGAGCGCCGCGTGGTCGTCGCGTCGGGCGCGACCGCCCGGGTCGAGGTCGAGCTCGAGCGGTGAACTGGATCCGGGAGAGCTTCGGGGCCAAGCTGCTCGCAGCACTCCTCGGCACGGTGGGCCTTCTCCTCGTCGTCACGTACGCCGTGGTGCGCGGCGAGACGTCCCGACAGGTCGAGGTCGTGGTCGAGCGCGCGATCCAGAACGCCGGCGCGCTCTTCCAGCAGCTGAACGAGCTGCAGCGCCAGCAGGCCGCGCGGCTCGCCCGGCCCTTCACGGAGACGCGTCGCGCGGTGGCCCTCCTCGATGCCACGCTCGAGGCGGGCGACTACGAGTACCTCGCGGACCAGGTCGAGTACGAGGTGCAGCTCGCCAGCCAGCCCGACGTCCTCCTCGTGTTCACGGATCCCCAGGGTCGCCCGGTGCTCTCGTTCGTGAGCGGGATGCGCGTGGTGGGCGAGGACCCCGCCGTCGTGGGTCCCCTCGCCGATCAGCTCCTGGGCGGCACCGAGACCGAGGCCACCGCCTACCGCCTGGTGGACGATCGACTCTACGAGGTCACCTCCCTGTACGTCGATCTCGCGGGGCGCCCCGTGGGGACCATCACGTTCGGCCTGCCGATCCAGGAGGCGGACGTCGAGCGCATCGGCCGGATCGGCGGCTTCGATGCGTGCTTGCACGTGCAGGGCCGCTGCGTGGTGCGCACGTCGGGCGTCCTGGCCGAGCTCTCGGCCGCGATGGACGAGGCCGCCGGCACAGCGGACGCGCTTCGCGTGCGGGCGAACGGACGCGAGTGGTCCATCCGCTCCGAGCCGTTGAACGTGGAGGATCCGGCTCAGGGAGAGCGCATCGTCGCGGTGCCGCTCGACGAGGTGGTCGCGCCGTTCGAGCGCATCGAGCGCGCGCTCCTGCTCGGCGGTGGCGGGGCGCTCCTGCTCTCCGCGCTCCTCGGCGCGGCGCTGAGCCGGAGCCTCACCCGGCCGGTGAGGGCGCTCGTCGCCGCGACCGGCCGCGTGGCGCAGGGCGACTACGGTGCCGAGGTGAGCGTCACCACGCGCGACGAGATGCGCACCCTCGCCGACGCGTTCAACGACATGACCCGCGGCCTTCTGCTCCGCGAGCGCTACCGCTCCGTGCTGAACAAGGTCGTGTCGACGGACGTCGCCGAGGAGCTGATGCGCGGCGACGTCGAGCTGGGCGGCGAGAATCGCCTGGTGAGCGTGCTCTTCGCGGACATCCGCGGGTTCACCTCGCTCACCGAGGGCATGGAGCCGCAGGAGGTCATCGGCCTCCTCAACGAGTGCATGGAGTGTCTCTCGCGCGCGATCGACGCCGAGGGAGGCGTGGTGGACAAGTTCATCGGCGACGAGGTGATGGCGGTGTTCGGCGCGCCGGTGACGCAAGAGGACCACGCGCACCGTGCCGTCGCCGCGGCGCTCCGGATGCGCACCGGGATGGCCGAGTTGAACCAGGCGCGCGCCGCGCGGGGGGACAAGCCGCTCGGCATCGGCGTCGGCATCAACAGCGGCGTGGCCGTCGCGGGCAACATGGGCTCGACCAACCGGCTCAACTACACGGTGGTCGGCGACGCCGTGAACCTCGCCTCGCGACTGGCGGGACAGGCGCGCGCCGGAGAGATCCTGGTGAGCGAGTCCACGCGACGCCTCGCGGGCGACGGTGTGCGGGCGACGGTACTCGGTGGCCGCGCGCTGAAGGGATTCTCGGCCGAGGTGGAGGTGTATGGCGTCGAGTCGATCGACCAGGCCGCGACGCCCTCAGCCTAGCATCGATCCGAGCGGCCTGTATCCTGCGCGCCGCGCCACGAGCCAGCCCCAGGTCGCTCACGCAGACCCGACGAGAAGAGGGGCGGGCAAGCCTCTCGGCCCACCCGCCCCCAAAACGCTTACCTCGCGCCGGCCCTACTCGCCGCCGCGGTTCTCCCTGAGCATCCGGTTCCGC
>CAZBCN010000121.1:0-5549 GCA_964490285.1 uncultured Gemmatimonas sp.
GTGCCCACACGGGGGGTGACGGGTCCGCCGTCCGCGCCGGTGAACTGGCTGCTCCACCGCGCGATGTTGGCCTCCACGCTTCCGCCCTGTCCCTGGCCGAAGTAGAAGACGATCACCTCCGCCGATGTGCCATCGGTGCGCGGGACGGCGAGCTCGGCGAGGCGCATGGAGCTCGTGGGCGGGCGCGCCACGAAGCTCGTCGGGACGAGCGCTTGGTAGTCGAGTAGGGTGAGGGGCGTGCCGTCGCCGCCGCTGCAGGCGGCGGTGGCGATGAGGCCGAGGAGGGCGGGGCGGTGGCGGCGTCGCATGGGCATCAATCTAGTACCGCGGCCACACCCGGCCGCCTGTGCATGTTTCTCGGGATGATTCGTCGTATCATCCGAGAGGCACCAACCCAGCGACCCACGGGCCCTGTGAAGACCGATTGGGCGGGAGTCTACCGCGCCACGTACGGCGATCTCGTCCGTTACCTGTCGTGGATGCTGATGGACGAGGACCGCGCGCACGACCTCGCGCAGGAGGCCTTCGCCCGCGTCCTCGACCGGGACGCGGACAACGCGCACGCGCTGGTCTTCAAGGTGGCCATCAACCTGGCTCGCGACGACGCGCGCACGGTGGTGCGCCGCAAGCGCCACCTCGCGCTCCTGCGCGTCGAAGCCCAGGTGCACGGTGAGGCGAAGCCGTCCCCGGAGGAGCAGGCCCAGCGCTCGGAAGACGTGGAGCGACTGCGTCGCGCGCTCGACACGCTCGCGGAGCGGGAGCGCGAGGTCCTGCTGCTGTGGGATGCTGGTCTCTCGTACGCGGACATCGCGGAGCAAACCGGCCTGGCCGTCGGCGGGATCGCGACGACGGTGTTGCGGGCCAAGAAGAAACTCGTGGAAGCGCACCGTGCGCTGGAGGCGGATGATGCAGCACTTGGATGAGGCAACCCTGCAGGCGTGGCTGGACGGCGCGCGTTCGGGGCTCGACCCCTCCAAACTCGCGAGGATCGATCGTCACGTGGCCGCGTGTTCCGCGTGCGCTTCGCTCGCCGAGGCGCTCACGGCCTCGAGCTTTCGGGCTCACGCGCTCCTCGCGGTCGGCCGCGACCAGTATGCACCCCGGGTGTCCTACGAGGACGTGGCCAAGCGGGCCCACGGCTCTCGTGCGCCGGAGCGCGCACGCAGGATTCCCGCGACGTGGGCGGCGAGCCTCGTCGCCGCCATCGGTGTGGGCTGGCTCGCGAACGAGCTCTACGGCGCTGCCGGGGTGGGGATGGCGCAGGCTCCGTCCGCCGAGGTTGCCGACGCGTCCCTCGCCACGCCGATCGCGTCGCCGGCGGAGGGGGACCCTCCGGCCTCGGCGAGTGAGGCCGCGGGACTGTTGGTGCGGGGCCTCGTCGAGGACGAGAGCGGCAGGCCGGTTCCCGCCGCCCAGGTCTTCGTGGCCGAGCTCGAGGTGGGTGTGCTCACCCAGCCCGACGGACGTTACGACCTCAGGCTGCCCGCCGAACCTGGTTCGTTCGAGATCACGGTGCACCGCATCGGCTTTCGGCAGCAGGCGAGGGCCATCAGCGGGGGCGAGGGCGACTACGTCGACGCCGACTTCCGGCTCAGGGAGGAGGCGCTCACCCTGGACGAGATCGTTGTGACGGGGGAGTCCGAAGGGGCGCAGCGGGGGTCGGGCGGGATCAGCGTGGCCAGCCCGCGAGCCATACCCTTCACGTGGCGGCCCATGTCCTCGATCGCGGCAGAGGGGTACGTGGGCTCGGCCCTCTGGATGCTGCCCGGGCTCGATCTCGTGACCCTCGAGGTCGCGTGGGGCGACAACCCGAACGAGACGCACGTCGCCCGCGTCCGTCAGGATCTGGGAGACGGTACCACGCTGACGCTCATCCAGGGGCGTACGGATGGGCGCCGCACCCGATGGCCGCTGCCGTCGGCGGGTGCGGTGCTGTCGACGAGGCGCGGCGAGATGCTGATCACGGCAACCGCTGCCGTGTCCACGGATTCGCTGCGCACACTGCTCACCCAGCTGCGATAGGCGGCCCCCCCCGGGTATCGATCCGGGCGCTCGGGAGCTATTCTGAAGCCATCGAAAGGACCTGAGCGGATCTTCGCCGTCCTCTCGAAGTCCGAGAGGGCCGGCGAGGTGAAGGAGAGCCCATGCACGACGACGCTCCAATCACCCGCGGCGGGCCGACGAACGTCACTCGGCGCACGTTCATCAAGGGCGTCATCGCCGGTGGCGTAGTCGCTTCGTCCACCGCCTATCTCTTCCGCCACGGCCCGCTCTCGGCTCAAGCCGCCCGCGCGGGCACCGTCGAGCGCCTGATGACCCTCGAGGTCAACGGCCAGTCCCGGCGGGTCGACGTGGCGCCGAACGAGACCCTGGCGAACACGTTGCGCTACAAGCTCGGGCTCACGGGGACGAAGGTCGGCTGCGACCGCGCCGAATGCGGTGCGTGCACGGTGCTCGTCGACGACGTGCCGCGCTACTCGTGCTCGGTGCTCACGCACTCGGTCCGGGGACGCAGGATCCGCACGATCGAGGGGCTCGCCGCCGCCGACGGCTCGCTCCACCCGGTGCAGCAGGGCGTCGTCGAGGAGCAGGGCTTCCAGTGCGCCTACTGCATGAGCGGCTTCATCATGGCCGCGGTCGGCTTCCTGCAGAAGAACCCTGACCCGACGCGCGAAGAGCTGGCACACGGGGTGTCGGGCAACCTCTGCAGGTGCCAGGACTACGACAAGATCCTCACGGCACTCGAACGCGGCGCGCAGCTGGCGAGGGAGGCCTGACATGGGCAGCACGCGACTGGTAGGTGAGAACTACGTCACCCCGGACCTCCTCGCGAAGGTGACGGGACAGGCGAAATACGCGGAGGACTTCCGCGTGGACGGCATGTTGTTCGCCAAGCTCCTCCTGAGCCCGTTCCCGCACGCGCGGGTCCTGAGCGTGGACACGAGCGCGGCCGAGGCGATGCCCGGCGTGCGCGGGATCCTCCGCGCGGGCGAGCTGCCCGCGCCGGCCGACACGGTGACGGACCTCGGCGAGACGATTCGCGCGAACCCGATGGGTGAGCGCGCGCTCACCGACGAGCCGGTGTATGCGGGAGAGCCGGTGCTCGCGGTCGCGGCCATCGACGAAGAGACCGCTGCCGCGGCGATCGAGGCGATCCGCATCGAATGGGAGCCGCTCCCGTTCGTGGTCGATCCGATGGAGAGCCTCCGCCCCGACGGGCCGAACCCGCGGGAGCAGGGGAACAGCTGGGGCCGCGCGCCCGCCGTGGCCGGCGGGCCTCCGGGCGAGCTCGTCGTGCAACCGTTCAAGTGGGCGAGCGCGGACTGGGGCGAGTACGACGCGGGGCGGCTGCCGGAAGGCGAAGCGCAGACCGAGTGGTCCTATGGGGATCTCGAGGCGGGGTTCAGGGACGCCGCGCTCGTGCTCGACGAGACGTTCTCCACGCCGAACAACCAGCACCACTGTCTGGAGACGCGCTCGGCGCTCGCGTACTGGCAGAACGGCAAGCTGTTCATGCACACGGGCACGCAGAGCGCGGTGCAGACGGTTGCGTCCATCGCTCGGTGGATGAACCTCGACGTGTCCGACGTCGTGCTCATCACCGAGTACACGGGCGGCGGCTTCGGCAGCAAGGCGACGGGCGCGGTGAGCTGCATGATTCCCGCGATGCTCGCCCGCAAGACGAATCAGGCCGTCATGATGCGCGTCACACGCGAGGAGGAGCAGTACATCGGCGGCCTCCGCCCGGCGGTGCACGGCCGCGTGAAGGCGGGGTTCTCGCGCGAAGGCCGCTTGCTCGCGATGGATCTCATGACGGTGGGTGAGAGCCACCCGTACGAGGCGCAGAACGACGCGGCGAGCGCGGGGCGCGTGGTGTCCTTGCTCTACCAGCCGGTCGCCATGCGCATGCGCGCCACCACCGTGATGACGAACACGCCGCCTCGGCGGGCGCAGAGCCAGCCGGGCGGGTTCCAGGGCGTGATGCTCGTGGAGCCGGTGATCTCGAAGGCCGCGCGAGAGCTCGGTGTCGATCAAGTGCAGATCCGCCGCATCAACGCTCCGGTCGGGAAGGCTCGGTTCGGGCCTCCTGCCGGCAACGGCACGTTGCCCTATTGCACCAGCTCCTATCTGGTCGAGTGCCTCGATCGCGGCGCGGCGCTGTTCGACTGGGCGACGCGGAGCGCGCGCTCGGGTGAGCGCCAGGGATCGACCGTGAGGGGCGCCGGCGTCGCGGTGAGCACCTTCGTCGCCGGGTCGGTCGGGTTCGACGGTCTCTTGATCGTCACGCCGGAAGGGCGGTTGATCGTCAAGTCTGGGATCGGCAACCTCGGCACCGAGAACGTCTTCGACGTGCACCGCGTGGCCGCCGAGATGATGGGCGTCCCGTGGGAGAAGGTGGACATCCACTGGGGAGACACCTCCAACAACCTCCCCTGGACGTGCGTCTCGGGCGGGAGCCAGACCACGCATGCGATGACGAGGGCCGCGCACGCCGCGGCCTCCGACGCCATCGCCAAGGCGAAGGAGATCGCCGCGCGCACGCTCGGCGGAAACGCCGCGTCGTATCGCGTGGCCAACGAGCGCGTCTCGGACGGCACGCGCAGCATGACGCTCGCCGAGGTCGCCCAGAGGGCCATCGCGCTCGGCGGACGCTTCGATGGGCACCAGCTGCCCGAGAACATCAACCGGGTCACCACCACCTCGGCCACCGCGCTCGCCGGAACGGGGCTCATGGGGGTGGCTCGCGACACGTATCCGCGCGACGGCACGACGTTCTCGTTCGTGGCGGGGTTCGCCGAGGTCGAGGTGGATCTCGAGACCGGCCACTACCGCGTCCTCGACTACACGGCGATCGGCGACTCGGGGACGATCCTCCATCCGCGCTCGTACGGCGGGCAGCTCCTCGGGCGCTCGGTGCTCGGCATGGGCCACGCGCTCGCGCAGAAGACGTTGTACGACCAGCACTACGGGCTCTCGCTCGCGACGCGCTTCTATCAGAACCGTCCGCCGACGATCCTCGACGTCCCGCGCAACATGCAGTGGGAGGCGGTGAACCTGCCCGACCCCGAGACGCCGGTCGGCGCGCGCGGCATCGGTGAGCCGCCCGTGGCCGCGGGCGCGATGGCGATCCTCAACGCGCTGTCCGCCGCGCTCGGCGACGAGATCTACCGCAGGGCGCCCGTGACGCTCGATACCGTGCTCATGGCGCTCGAGCATGGGCGGCCGATGCAAGAGCCGCTCACGGCACACATATAGGGAGAGACTGACATGGCGACCATCAACGACGTGATTCCGCCGTTCCAGCTCTTCCAGCCCACCACGCTGGACGACGCTGCCGACCTCGCCCGCGAGCACGGCGACGACGCCCTGATCATGGCCGGCGGCATGGACTCGTTCGACTGGCTGAAGGACCGGACCCGTCGCCCCGAAGCGGTCATCGACCTCAGCTTGGTCGAGGAGATGCGCGGCATACGCGAGGTGGACGGCGGACTCGAGATCGGGGCCATGACCTCGCTCACCGACGTGGCGGAGCATCCGGTCGTCCGCGA
>CAZBCN010000122.1:0-5499 GCA_964490285.1 uncultured Gemmatimonas sp.
CCGTCCAACCAGCCGGACCGCATCTTCAACGATCTGACGCTCTCGGTCCCCGGCTGGAACTTCGCGATCGGCCTCAGCTCCGATCTCTACCGGGACCTCAACGCGGGCGGCGCCCAGTCCGCCTACTACGACGCGGCGGACGGCGACTACCTCGCCGCCTCGGGGAGCTTCGACCCGCTCCACGAGGGGATCAGCCAGACGTTCGTCGTGGCGCCCGCCACGCCGTACGCCGTCACCTTCCAGATGGCCCCGGGCGGGCTCAACTACAGTGGCGGGTGGATCGAGAACGCGACCATCGGCTCCTGGTGGCGGGTCGAGGTGACGGGGGCGGTCGCGGTGGCCGTGGACCAGAACTTCAACACCAACCTCGCCCACTTCAACTCCAGCGGCACCACGAACCCTCTCGTGTGGACGCCCCAGATCCTCACCTTCACCAGCGACGCCGCGGGGGGTAACGTGACGCTCCGCTTCACCGCCTACGGGGACCTGACTCACGTCTTCCTCGACGACGTCGTCGTCTCGCCCTACGAGCCGACCCCGGTCGGGAACGCGAGCTGGGGGCGGATCAAGCGGCTCTACCGGTAGGCAGGCAGCGGGGGAGGCAGGCGTGGCGCCACCCATGGACGACCTGAGCGCGACGCGTCGCCGGGCGAGGATCGCCGGGGCCTGGTACCTGGCGATGGGAGTGACCGCCCCGTTCGGGCTGCTCTACGTGCCCGGGCAGATCGTTGTGAAGGACGACGCGGCGGCCACGGCCGAACGCCTCCGGACGGCCGAGGGCCTGGTGCGCCTCGGCATCGGGAGCGAGCTGGTCCACCAGGTGATCGCGGTGTTCCTGGTGCTGGCGCTGTACCGTCTCTTCAAGCCCGTGGACGAGCACCTCGCACGGCTGCTCGTCTGCCTCGGGGCCCTGGTCTCGGTCCCGATCATGTTCGTCAACGTGCTGAACCACGTCGCCGCCCTGACCCTGGCGAAGGGAGCGCCGTTCCTGGCCCCGCTCGACGGCCCGCAGCGCGACGCGCTCGCCTACCTGTTCGTACGGCTCCACGGGCAGGGGATCACGCTGGCCTCCGTGTTCTGGGGGCTGTGGCTGTTCCCGTTCGGGCTGCTCGTGATCCGCTCCGGGTTCATCCCGCGCATCCTCGGCGTGCTGCTGCTCGTCGCCGGCGCCGCCTACCTCGCCAGCTCGTTCACCGCGTTCGTGGCGCCGCAGTTCTCCGGTCCGGTGGACCGCGTCGCCCTCACCCTCGAGATGGCCGAGATCCCGATCATCTTCTGGCTCGCCATCTGGGGGGCGCGGCAGCCGGCGACCCGGGCGTGAGGCACGGCGGCGACCGCTTCGCGGGCGTCGTGCTCGCCCTCCTGGCCGGCGCGGGACCGGCGGGCCGGCATCCGCTGCACTGGGACCTGCGCGACGACGCGGGCGTCCCGGTGTCGAGCGACATCTTTCTCGTGCGGCTCGAAGCCGGCGACATCGTATTCACCCGGCGGATGATCGCGATCCGCTGACCGCGGCAGACGGCCCCACCGCGCGGGCCGAGCGGACCGGCGACCCTTCCGGGATAGCCGATCTCCTGACGTCATCCGGCTCGGGAGCGAGGAGTACGGCGACGCGCCCTACACGCCTCGACGCTGAGGGGCGATCCGCGCTTCGATGCGCTGCTCGAGCGGGCGAGGGCCGAGTCCGAACGGCGGTGATCGGGCGGGCCCCCCCTGTGGCTTCGCCGAGGCTGTATCGGGGCACCGGTCGTACCATGAGACGGATCCTGCGGGGGAGCATGCGGTGCCACTCGCCGCGGAGGGCCTCCCGCTCATCCGCTGGATGATCTCGGTCCGATGTAGGGGTCAGCGCACGACCAGGGTCTTCGCAAGCACCTCCCGGCCAGCCTGGCCAAGCCGGGCGAAGTAGAGGCCCGATGGCAGGAGGTGAGATGTCCCCAGCTCGACGACGTGCGATCCCGGACTGAGGTCCGAAAGCGCGAGGCGCTCTCGACGCCGACCCTGGACATCGAACAACTCGAGCACCGCCTCGCCGGATGCCGGCAGCGCGATCTCGAAGCTCATCGGGCCCGCGCCCGCGAACAGACTCAGCGGTCGCAACCGAAGGCCGTGCTCGGGACGCATGTCGCTCACACCGACCGGCTGAACCGAACCGAGGATGAACTCACTGAACGTGGAAACCGTGGCCGACACGGCATTCAGCTCCGGGTCGTAGGTCGTGGCAAGCGCGTCAAACGGCCCGACGCCGGGAGTCGGTCGCCGGTAGAGTGTGACGTGCGAGGGGTCCGCGAATGATTCGGGCAGGCTGTAGAGACTCACGGTCACCGTTGCCAGGAAAGTCCCGAGGTCCTGTTCCTCGATGATCCAGCGCGTGCTGCCCGTGTCGGATGGCGCAGCGCCGATGAAGGACACCGAAGTAGGGGGCCCCTCGAGACGTTCGACGGCGACTTGGCCCTCCCCGCTGATGGATGAGAACTCCAGAGCGAGGTTGCTGTTCGACGTCGCGTTGACAAACCCCATCGGCTCATCGTCGAAGACGTTGTCGACGGTTTCGGAGACCAGGGGATCGCCGACTTGAACGAACGCCGAGGAACCACCGAAGTTCAGGGCCGGCGTGCCACAGCCATCGAACTTGACGTGGTCCATGAAGGGCACCGGCAGGGAGCCGAGCGGCGTGCTGGGCGATACGTTCACGAACAGCCGGAGAATCGTCCCGAGCCCCGGCGGACAGGGAGTCCCGCACCCGAAGTCGAGCCGCGCATGCAGTCGACCATTCGGATCCATCCCCACGTCCGCCCCGGATAGCCCCGATGATCGCGTGCCGGCCAGCGTCCAGCCCGCCAACGTGATCAGGTCAGGGTTCAATTGCATCCTGAAGTCGAAGCTGCGTGCTGCGTCGCGATTCTCGGCGGCGATGTCGATGACGGCGGACGACGCTCCGCGGATCAGGGGTTCTCCCTGCACGACGTAGATGCGATCTGATCCGGTCAGCCCTTCGGTGGTGAACGCGCGACAGGACGTGTACGCCGATTGCACACCACAACTGTCGCGGCTGGACACCCTCCACGCATAGGTGGTGCCGGACGCAAGTGGGCCGTAGGAGTACGATGTCCTCGGCACTTCGACCTCCGTGCCGCTCCCGCATACGGTCCCGAGTTGCACCCGATAGCCGACCGCCCCTCGGACCGCTTTCCAGGTCAGCAGTCCGGAGTTCGCCACCACGGATGCGGTGGGGTTCAGTGTGGGCCTGGCGGGAGAGCGGCCGCTGACCGTCTCGAACGTCGAATAGTCCGAGAACTCCGCACAGACGCAATCCTCCTTCACTCTCCAGTAATACCGGCGGCGGTCCCGGAGACCCGAGTACGCGTAGACCGGTGCGGTGACGCGTTCGATCACGTCCGGATGGCCGGGCCTGGGTCCGAACTCCACGATGTATCCGCTTGCGGACGGCAGGGGGTCCCAGGTGAGACTACCGCTGGTCGGAACACAGACCGCCCCGTCCGCGGGCCCGGCCAGGGAGACCGGGCGACAGTTCGATCCCGTGCCTACGGTGAAGTTCCAGGTGGACGAACGCGAGCCGATGCGACCGCAGGTGTTCCTCGCCTGGACGTACCAGGCGTACTGCCCGGGCTCCAGCGTGCATGAGAACGACGGGGCCGTCGTGTTCTCGAAGCGGCGCCCCAGCGGCGCGTCGCCGTTCTGGCACTTCAGCGACACGCGATAGCCCACCGCCCCGGTCACGGGAGTCCAATCGAGCGTGACGGCCGTGCCGAGGCCGGTCGCACCGTCCGCAGGATACTGGAGCTGGGGCCCGGGAAGGCTGGTCGCGCACACCGATGGACATGGATTGTCCCCATCGACCAGCGCGACGCGGCCGGCTTGTGTTCCGACGATCACGTCTGGAGTGCAACTCTTGTTCGCGTCGAACGCGGGGGCGACCGCGGCCCCGAACCCCATCCCCGCCGCGAGGCCGCTCAACTCCTCCGGCTCGCTCGGGAACTGGGGAGAAGAGGGGGAGATCGGACCTCCGTGGAACACATAGAGGCGCCCCATCGCCATGCCGACGACCAGGTACGTCGGCGCCCCTGCAACGATGTCCGCGTATCCATCGGAGTCGAGATCCCCCGCGGAGGTCAAGGAAGCACCCAACCCGGATCCGGGCGAGCCCACGTACCGGATCGAACTTGTGTTGACGCCGGTCGGCGAGCCGCGGTAGAGCCTTATCGCTCCAGCGCCGGCCGCCACGCCCGGGGCGCCTGCCGCCAGATCATCAAAGCCGTCGCCATCGAAGTCCCCCACGCCCGCCACCGCCGTCCCCAGATACCCGGCCGCTGCCAAGAGTCCCGAGCTGGTCAGAACGGCGATCGGGTTCACAGCCGGCCCAGGTGGTCCTCCGAGGTACACGTACACTCGGCCCGCTGCGGTACAGCTCGAAGCAACTACACATCCGATCCCGTTCGCGCCTGGCGCTCCGATCACGACATCCCCGAAGCCATCCTTGTTCAGATCCCCGGCACCCGCAACGGCATGGCCGAACCTGGCTCCCTGGAGATTGCTCTCCACCGCCCAGACGGAACTCGTCGCCAGTCCGCTGGCGGTCCCAAGAAATAGGTACGCACGGCCCTCGCTCGTCTGCCCCGCGGAATGACGCGGGGCTCCGATGAGCACGTCCGCCCTGCCGTCGCCGTTCACGTCGCCGGCGAACGAGAGGGCCGCGCCGAATCCGCCACCGGCCTGAACTCCGTCCAAGATCCGGGAGGGTGAAACGGGGAGACCACTCGCACTGCCCATGTAGATGTAGACCCGGCCGGCGTCGACCCCCGAGGGTCCGTCGAAGTCTGGAGCGCCGATGGCGACATCCGGGTATCCGTCACCGTTGATGTCGGAACCCGCGGCGACCGATGCTCCGAAGCGAGAGTTGGGCTGCTGACCGAACACGGACCATGCTGGAATCGTCCCGATGGCATGATCCGCTCCCTCGTACAGGTGGACGGCCCCTCGTCGCTCGGGGCCGGTGAGGGCTGCGCCGACCAGCAAGTCCGAGACACCGTCTCCCGTGACGTCCCGGCTCCCCGCCACCGAGAGACCGAACTCGGACAACCTCTCGGGTTCGGTGATGATGTTCTCCAAGCTGGCGGCATCCCCGGTCCCGGAGAGCGCAAGGATGAGGGCGAGGCAAGTGCATGCGGCAGCGGCAACACGCGCCTCGCGTCGGGTCTCGCCGGGGGCCTTGAGCAGCTTCCGATCATCGCCGAAACAGGACGCCATGGCGATCCCTTCCTGGACGGGCAGTCTGGTGACGCGCTGGTTCATGACCAGATGATAGTCGAACCCGTGCAGGTCAGGGTCGCCCGACTGCCGGATCTGTGACAGGAGTGAGGCGGTACGCTGCCGCCCCAGCCGCGAAAACCTCCAGGAATCGGAAGGCGAGCGAGTGCGGCGGGCACCCCCGGTCCCGCCCGCCGCGCCACTGCCGCGATCATGACCTTTCCGGCGACG
>CAZBCN010000123.1:0-5438 GCA_964490285.1 uncultured Gemmatimonas sp.
CGACCGGTTCAGGCTGCGCGTCCTGGGGACGCCGGATCTCCGGGGCCCCGACGGTCGCCGGGTCGGCTCGATTCTCGCGCAGCCCAAACGCCTCGGCTTGCTCACCTATCTGGCGCTCGCGCCCGAGCCGGTGTCGCGCGCGCAGGTGATCGCGACGTTCTGGCCAGAGAGCGACGAGGCGCGCGCGCGTAACGCCCTCAGCCAAGCCCTCTTCCACCTGCGGCGCGCCCTCGGTGACGACGCGGTGGAAAGCGTCGAGGGAGACCGGCTTTGGGCGCCGCCCGAGCGGATCTGGTGTGACGCCCGCGAGCTGCTCGGCGACCCCCGTGCCGCTGCCGACGAAGGAGCCCTGCTCGACGGATGGATCCCCGAGGACGCACCGCCGCTCCAGGACTGGCTCGACGAGCAGCGGCGCCGAATCCGCGAGCGAGCGTCCTCGAGCCCGGGCGTCGCGGGCCTCGATTCCCCGAGCGCCCACCGCGTGCGGGCCCGCACGGGCCGCCCCCGTTTCGCGCGGCCCTACTTCGCGGGTCTGGGTCGCGTCACGCTCGTCGGAGGCGTGCTCGTGACCGTGGCCCTCGTCGCCGTACAGCTCGCCGAGGGCCGACTCGGCGGCCGCGCTTCCACTGAAGAACTCGCGGTCCTTCTCCCACGCATCACTACCGCGCCGGGCGCCGTCGACCTGGACCCTCGGCTGATCCTCGACGAAGTGGTCGCCCATCTCCCCCAGCGTGACGGGGTGAGCATCGTACCCGCGCCTTCGGCCTCCACCGTTTCGGACTTCCGGACCCAGCTCGCCACCATCGGCACGCCCCTCGAGGACGCGCCCGACTGGATCCTCGAGGTGAGCGTTCGCGTCACGAACGGCCAGGTCGGCGTCGTCGGGCTGCTCTACCGGACCCCCGCGTTCGACGTGCCGGGACGGGAGAGCTTCGGCGTCGGGTACGATGCGCCGGACCAGGCGCTTCTGGAGGTCCCACGAGAGGTCGCACGGGGTGTGGCGGCGATGGTGGAGCGGGTGCTGGGGGGGAACTGACGCGTTCTCACCGACCCGCCCCCCGCGCCGCTCCCTACGAGATCACCAGGACCGGGTTCGTCGTGGCGACGTTGTTGCCCGGGTTCGTCTCGACCTCGCGTCGGAGCGGCCGCAGCCGCGCCGTGTTGGTGACGTTGCCGGGCGCGCCCGTGACGGTCGCGCGGATGCGGAGCGTATCCGCAGGGGCGCCCGGAGCGAGGCTCCCGACCGACCAGAGGCGCGTCGCCGAGTCGTAGGTCCCCTTCGTCGCCGTGGACGACAGGAACGTCAGGGCGGCGGGAATCGTGTCGCTGACCTCCACGCCGGTCGCGGTCTGCGGGCCGGCGACGTTGCGCACGGTGACGCGGATCTCGACGGTGTCGCCCGCGCTGGCCGCGAGCGTATCGAAGCTCGTCGTCAAAGCCACGTCGGCCGACTTGTTGAACGTGGAGATCTCGCCCGCGGACCGCACGAGCAGCCGCCAGCGTACGCTCCCCGACCCGACGTCGAACACCGGCGACAGGAGTCCGGTCGCCTGACCGATGCCGACGATGGTGTCCGGGCGAATCGCCGGGGTCGGGCTGATGGTCAGGAACGACCGCAGCACGACCTCCACCGAGTCGCCCCCGCTGTGCGCCCAGAAGCGGAAGTCGTTCGCGACGGTCGACGTGTCCTTGATGTCGGCGTCGCGGATCCGCACGAGCGCGGCGTCCAGCGCGCCCCCGCTCGCCGTTCTCGCTGCCGCCGCCGTCACCTCCACCGGGATCGGGAACTGCGCCTGGCTCACCAGCACGAACGGGGTGACCGCATCGAGCGCCGGGCGGCCCTGGCTCACCACGGTGCGTCCGAGCAGTCGGACGGAGTCGCCGGGGGTCAGGGTGGCGCGGTCCACGTTCGTGCCGCGCAGGTAACCCGCTGGCCCCTTGAAGAACACGAGCCCGTCGCCGTTGGGCTGGCGCGGGTTGAGCACGATGCCCGACGTGAAGATCCGCCGCCCGGGGGCAGCCGCGAGCGCCTCGGCGAGCGTGAGCGTCGGATAGGACGCGCCCAGGCTGAACGCGGTCGTGTCGCCCTGCTCGACGGTGACGTTGCCCCCGGTCCCGAGCGCGGTGAGGGAGTCGCCGAGCGTGGCCGGGCCGAGGCGCAGCTGATACGAGCCGACCGGTACATCGGTGAGCACGAAGATCCCGAGCGTGTCCGTCGTCGCCTGGTCGACTACCGTCGACGTGCCCTGGGTCACGAGCTGCACGAGCGCCGAGCGCAGGGGCACGTCTCCTACATCGGCCACGCCGCTCCCGTTCTGGTCGAGAAAGGCCTGCCCGAAGATCACGCCCGTGCCGGAGATCTCGAGCAGCTCCACGTCCGTCACGGTCATGCACGCCCAAGCGCCGCTCGCCAGGAGCGCCACGACCAGCGGCCAGCGCCGCGCTCGTCTCGTGTGGCTCATCCGATGCGGAACCCGATCCGGATCATGCGGCCCCGGCTCGAGGGATAGAGGATCGTCCCGAAGCCGGGGTTCGCGATCACGGGAACCGTGACCGTGCCGCCGGCGTTCGTCAGCGTGCCCGCGGGATCCACGAGGAGGAGCGCGTCGTCCACGACGCCGTCCCCGGACTCGATCAAGCCGAGACCGTCGAGCACGAGGCTCGCCTCGCGACCCATCAGCCGGCCGACGCGGAGGCGGACCCGCACGTCGAGCGAGTGCACCGCGGGGGCGCGACACGAGTTGCGCACCGCGAACGCGTCGATCTGGTCGGACAGGCACGGCGAGGCGTCGAGGAGCGGGCTCACCAGCGCGGCGTCCACGTACGCGACGTCGTTACGGAACGAGCCGTCGCCATTGGCGTCCACGCCCGCGCGGTAGCGCGGTGTGAACGGGAGCCCCGAGCGGAAATGGTACGCCGCGGAGATCGTCATCAGGCTGAAGCTCGTCGTGGCGGCAGCCGTGACCCGGTCCGGTGCGTCGAAGTCCGACGTCCCTTCCGACCAGTCGTCGGGTCCCGGCAGGGCGGGAGAGAGCTGCGCGTCCACGAGTCCCTCCGAGCCGCCGATCCAGTTGTCGGTGGTCTCCGACCGGGTATACGCGACGTACAGCGTGGTCGCACCGGTGGTGTACTCCAAGCCGCCCGTCACGCCCCAGTACTCCGACCAGCCGTCGGGGTCCAGCGCCCATACGTCGTTGAAGCCTGCGAACCGTCGCACGTCGGTGCCCGTCGCGCTCACGAGCGATCCGTCCTGCTGGAGCGTGCCGAAGACGTCCCGTCCGTAGGCGTCGACCGCCTGGGGAACCGCCGGTCGGTTCAGATTGCGACGCCGCAGGAGGAAGTCCGTGCGCCGGTAGGCTGCGCCCAGGTGCAGGTTCCATCCGGCCATCAACCGCCGGACGACGCCCACGGTCCCGCGCGTCGAGCGCGGTGCCCGGGCGTCCGGCCCGAACAGGGTGAGCGTCGGCCGCGTGGTGGCTCCGCCGGGGAGCGACCCCATCGGCCAGCCGATGCCCGATCCGGCGAAGTACGTCGACGTCGCACTCCCGTCCTCGGAGAAGAGCTGGGACAGCGCCCCAGCATCGAGGTCTCCGTGGTGCACCGACACCGTGGCGAAGACCCTCGTAGTCCCGTCCAGCGACGGGTCCCACGTGAGCGACGCGCGGGCGCCCAGCTGATTGAAGCTCGACGGGTACGCATCGTTGCGGAGCCCCGACGCCTGGAGCCAGGTCGTGGAGAGCGTCGGCTCCGAGCCCGGGATCATCTCGTAGTCGAAGCGCCCGCCCACCGAGCCCGACAGCGCCGGGCTCAGCTCGAAGTCGTACTGCGCGTACGCTCCGACCTCACGCGTGGAGAACGATGCCTCCGGCGCGTCGTGCGCGTGCACGAGGCCCTGGCCCGAGACGAGCGCCGCGCCGTCGGAGTAGAAGAGCTCGCGACTCGGCGCCCGGCCGAGGGTGTGACTCGTGACCCTCGCGGAGAGGCCGAGCTTGAGCGTGCCGCGACCCAGGCTCCAGCGGAGGCCGGGAAGCACGATCACGTCCGTCCGGGAGGCCTCGGCGGCCCCGGACGGGACCGTGCCCAACCGGCTCCCCGAGCCCGCGAGGAGCGCGAACGGCCGATCCGGCGTCGAGGGCTCGAACGTCCGGTCGCTCCCCGACACCCCAGCTCTCAGCTCGAGCACCAGCCCGGGCCGATACTCCTCCGTCCACCCTCCCGCCACCGAGAAGTCCGTGCTCTCCTCGGCGAGCGCGGCGTCGCGCGCGAGTGTGAGCGGACCGGGGCCGTCGAACTCTCGCTTCGAGTAGGCCACCCCTCCGCGCACGAACAAGTGGCCCGTCGTCCCGCGCTGCGCATCGAAGCGCGCGAGCGTCGAGTACCGCGACAGCCGCTCGACCGAGGCCTCGGTGAGCTCTGCCACGAGCGCGGGATCGAGTCCGGTCAGGCTGGGCTCGACCGCGTCGTCGATGCGCGGCCCGAGGGGCGTGTCCTGACGGAGGACATCGCCCGCCACGACCATCTGCGACGAGCCGGGCGTCACGACGAACGTCGTGCTTCCACCCGCCTGGAAGGAGGTGAGCGACGGGGTCGAGACGTCGAGCTCGTTCGAGCTCCAGAGCGGATCGCCGCTCCAGGCGCCGTCGAGCTCCACGCCGCCGCCGCTCGTGCCCGTGCGCGTGGTCACGGACACGTAGCCGCCCGCCGCCCCGGTCGACTCGACGTCCGCCGCGTCCTCGAGCACGGCGACCGTCGCGAGCGACGACCGGCCGAAGAGCGGACCGGCGAGCTGCTCGCCCCGGGCCAGCGGGTGCGCGGCCCGATAGAACGGCACGCCGTCGGCGACCACCAGGCTCATCGAGCCCGGCAGGCCCTGCGAGCCGAGCGCGCCGTCGGAGGAGGTGGCGAGCGCCGCCACCGACGTGAGGTCGTCGAAGCGGTGCGGCAGGTCTTCGACTTCTACCGATCCGAAGCGGGTTCCTCCTGCTCTCCACCGGCTGCTCGTGGCCCCGCTGAGCACGAGTGTGTCCACCGTGAGCACGGGCGGGGGCGCGGCGGCCAGGACGACCGGGACGGCGCTTCGCTCACCACCCCCCAGCGTGAGCGGACGAGCCACCACGGGCCGATAGCCCAGGGCCTCCACACGGATCTCGTACGAGCCCGGCGCCACCAGGCCGAACGAGTAGGCACCCGAACCGCTCGTGGTCGTCTCGTGGCTCCCGCCCGCGCCCATCGGCGACAGGGTGACGAGCGCGCCCGAGAGCGGCCGACCCGTCGTCGCCGTGACCGTGCCGACGACGGTCGCGGTCGTGAAGCCCTGTGCCGACGCGGGAGCCGGGGCGAAGACGACCAGCGCGACGAGCGCGGCGACGAATGGAGGAGCGATTCGCAACGACGAGCCGATTGGAGGGAATTCGGAGGGGAAGCCTGTCAAACATATG
>CAZBCN010000124.1:0-5333 GCA_964490285.1 uncultured Gemmatimonas sp.
CCTGGCTGCTAACCGCCGAGACGAGCGAGGATCGCGAAGCGACCGGAGCTCAATCCGGGCGCCCCGATGAGGAAGTCGAAGGCCGAAGGTGATTGGCGCCCGGATGAGAACCGCAGGTTCGAGCCGAGGCGCAGGGGTGCAGACGGAGAGCCCTGGCTGCTAACCGCCGAGACGAGCGAGGATCGCGAAGCGACCGGAGCTCAATCTTTTCACCGACCCAAACCGAGCCGCCCCCACACGCCAAGACCCCAGTCGTGGAGCGCTGGCAGAACGGTAATGCACTCGCCTCGAAAGCGAGCGCCCGAAAGGGCTTGGGGGTTCGAATCCCTCGCGCTCCGTACGATGCCCTCCAGGCCAACGGCCTGGAGGGCATCTTGCATTACGGATGGGTCGGTCAGTGCGCCGCGCGGGCCCGCTTCTGCCGATACATCGCGATGTCGGCTTCTTGCACGAGATGAGCCACGGTCTCGTGCTTCTGGCGATCGTAGGTGGCGGCGCCCACACTGAAGACCACGGGCGGCCGTTCGCCGCTCTTCTCGAGCCGGTCCAGCAGAATGGAGAGCGGACGCTGGACGTCCGTGGCCGTGGCGCCACTGAGCAGCACGCAGAACTCGTCGCCCCCGAGGCGCGCGACGACGTCGGAGTCTCGGAAGGTGGCCACGAGTTCGCGCGCAAACCTCTGGAGCAGGCGGTCGCCTGCCGCATGCCCGAGCGTGTCGTTCACCTGCTTGAAGCCGTTGAGGTCGAACATGAGCAGAGTCGCGGGGCGATCGACGCGTTGGCAGACGGCGACGGTGTGGGCTGCAATCGCATCGAACCCGCGGCGATTGGAAAGTCCGGTGAGCTCGTCGATGGTCGCGAGCGTAATGCTCTTCAGCTCTTGCTCGGCCATGGCGGCAAGGTCACGCAACGCTTCCACATCGTCGTCGTCGATGTCGCGTGGCTCGTGATCGATCACGCAGAGGGTGCCCAAAGGGCTGCCGTCAGGCGCCCTCACTGGGCAACCGGCGTAGAACCGTATCTCCGGGAAGCTGGTCACCAACGGACTATCGCGGAATCGGTCGTCCTGGAGCGCGTCAGGAACCACGAACACGCCCTCACCCAGGATCGCGTGGGTGCAGAACGAGTAGTCCCGCGGGGACTCGGGGAAATCGAGACCGGGTCGTGACTTGAACCACTGACGATCAGCATCGACCAGGCTCATCAACGCGATGGGCGCGTCGAACAAGCGTCGCGCGACCCGGGTCAGTCGATCGAACCGTTCTTCGGGGGGCGTATCTAGAATGTCCAACGCATGGAGGCTGCGAAGCCGTTGGACTTCATTCTCGGGCAAAGGAGCTGGGGGCACCCTTTCTCCGGACTTTGGAGGCTTTACGACCCTTCCATTGTAGCGCTTCACGAGCCGTTCCACACAGTGGGTCCTCGAAGGGGGGGCGGTCGGCTTGCACGGGAGGCGGCGCGGGTTCTACGATCTCACCCCTCACCCCCCGTCCGGCACTTCCCGAGGATGCAGCCCATGCGCCCCACCACCATGCTCGCCGCCGCACTACTGGCCCTGGCTTCCACCCTCACGCCCGCTTCCGCCCAGGAGACGGTTCAGTACATCAACGCCAGGTCGGCGAGCCAGGCAAGCGGGTTGCCGTTCAGCGGCGCGGTCCTGGTAGGCAACACGCTGTACCTCTCTGGTGTTCTCGGTGGCTCGGCCACATCGACGGCGGAGGAAGCCAGCCGGGCCGCGCTCGACAACATGAAGGCCACGCTGGAGGCCGCAGGCATGACGATGGACGACTTGGTGTCGGTGCAGATTTTCGCCGCCGATCTGGCCGACTACGGCGCCTTCAACACGGTCTATCGCACCTATTTCACCCGCGAGTTTCCCGCCCGCGCCTTCCTCGGCGCCGGCTCGCTCTTGAACAACGCGCGCTTCGAAGTCATCGGGATCGCCGTGCAGCGATGACCTCGCCCTGATGTAAGTAGACGGGCTCGACGGCGGCCGTCATCTTCCGGCGCCTCGCTCCCGTCGCCCAACATCGCCTTTGCCGCGACACACACAGCGCTCGATCCTCCTCTTCTGGGGCCCGCTGGCTGCGACGTGGCTCATGATGGCGATGGAGGGTCCCCTCCTGGCCGCCGTCATCGCGCGCCTTCCGGATCCGACTTACAACTTGGCGGCGCACGGAGTCGCCTGGGCTCTCGCGATCCTCATCGAAGGGCCTGTCATGATGCTGATGAGCGCGGCGACCGCGCTCGTCCGTGGCCGCACCAGTTACCTGAAGTTGCGTGCGTTCTCCCTGGCCCTCGCGGCCGTCACGACGGGAGTCCTGCTCATCCTCCTGATCCCCCCGGTATATCACTGGGTCGCAAACGACCTCATCGGGCTACCTCGGGAGGTCTCGGATGTAACCTACGGAGCGCTTTGCTTCTTCATTCCGTGGCCTGCGGCCATTGGTTATCGCCGCTTCATGCAGGGCGTGTTGATCCGCTCGGGCAGGACGCACCTCGTCGCTTACGGCACGGTCGTCCGGCTGCTGGCAATGGCGAGTGTCGCGCTTCTGGGGGCATTCGTGCTCGACATTCCCGGGGCATGGCTCGCAGCGCTGGCATTGTCGAGCGGTGTGTGCGTGGAGGCCCTGGTGGCACGCATCATGGCGGGTCCTTCGGTTCGGGTCCTACTCGCGGGCGAGCTCGACGGCACGACGCCAGAGAACATCCGCTACCGGGAGATCACCAGTTTCTATGCGCCGCTCGCGCTCACGTCCGTCATCGGGCTCTCGATCCATCCGCTCCTGACGTTCTTCATGGGGCGAGGCGTAGCGCCGATCGAGTCCCTGGCGGTGTTTCCCGTCGTGCACGCGCTCTCGTTCGTCTTCCGCTCGGCAGGATTGGCCTATCAGGACGCGGCCATCGCGCTGATGGGCCCGCGCTTCGATCACCTGCCCGAGCTCGGTCGCTTCGCGAGAGCGCTCGGGATGGCCACGTCCGGCGGCCTCGCGCTCGTCGCCCTCACACCGCTCTCTCCCGTCTACTTCGTTTCGATCTCCGGGTTGACAGCCGAGCTCGCCGAGTACGCCTTCACGCCGGCGCTCGTCGCCGTGCTCCTACCGGCGCTCACGGTGCAGCTCTCTTTCCAGCGGGCGATCCTCGTGGAGGCCCGACAGACCCGACACATTACGATCGCAAGCGCGGTCGAAGTCGTATCGATCGCCACTTGCTTCCTCGCCCTCGGCTGGGGCGTACGGCTCGTCGGAGTGACCGCAGCCTTCGTGTCGTTCGTTTTCGGGCGGTTGGCGAGCAACGTCTACCTGGCGCTGGTCTGTCGAGACGCGCTCCGCGCCGCCGCCCCGCGGACGCGACCCTCAGGGCTCGAGGCGCTGTAGCCCGTGGTAGTCGGGTCGCACCGCGAAGCCCACGCACTCGGGATCCCCCACGCCGGCATCGAACACGATACGCATCGCGTCGGCGACCTCGGCGGCTCGCGAGGGGTCGCACATCGCGATCAGCCCCGATCCCGCTCCCGAGACCGTCACTGCCCAGGCGCCTGCGTCCGTCGCTGCCGACATCGCCCCGGCGGCACTGGGAATCATCGGTAACCGGTAGGGGACGTGCAGGTCGTCCCTGACGCCGATCTGGATGAGCTCGGCATCGCCCTCCGCGAGTCCTCGGATGAGGGCGGCGAGGCGACCGAGCGATGCTGCGGCCACGCGATGCGGGACGGTCTTCGGGAGCACACTGCGAGCAGATTCGGTCGAGAGGCGCGCCGCCGGCGCCGCATACGCGAACCCCACCGACTCCGAGAGGGCGAGCCCGATCACCAAAGAGCCGTCTGCGGTCCGCGCCACGGCTCGCAGTCCGCCGTAGAGGCACGGCGCCGCGTTGTCCCCGTGTCCCTCGTGCTCGAGGGCCAGCTCGAAGGCGCCCGGGTCGTTGCGAGGGAGGCCGAGCGCTGCGCGCGCGAGGTCGAACCCTGCGAGCATGGCGGCCGCGGACGAGCCGAGCCCCCTGGCGACCGGAATCGATGAGGTCAGATGCAGGACGCCGCTCGGCTCGGCACCCTCGCGTCGGGCCTCGGCGAGGAACGTCGAGGCCACGAGGTCTTCACCGGTCAGGCCCGCCAGAGTTCCTTCACGCACGATCTCGAGCCCACTGCCCGACGTCGGCTCGAACGTGACCTCCAGGTAGCGTTCGAGAGCGAGGCCGATCGTGTCGTATCCCGATCCGAGATTGGACGTCGAGCACGGAATGCGTACCCGGGCACCCACCAGTGAGCGCTTCATGCGGCGTCGAGCGCCGTGATCAGGGCATCCAGGTTCGGCGCGATATGCACCATGTGCTCTTCTGCCTCCATGACGGCCGCGATGCCGAGGGGGAGAGGCACGGGGCGCCCGATCGCCTCCTCCACCACGTCCGGAAACTTCGCGGGATGTGCGGTTGCGAGCACCACCGTCGGACCACCGCTCCTATCGGTGCAACGTTGGTGCGCGCGAACGCCCACCGCGCTGTGCGGGTCGAGCAGGTAACCCGTCCGCTCGTACATGTCGGCGATGGTGGCGCTCGTCTCCTGGTCGGTTACCGACACGCCCGTGACATCGCGCTGCAACCGCTCCGGATCGTCGCGATAGAGCCACTGGATTCGCTCGAAGTTGCTCGGATCCCCGACATCCATCGCATTCGAGGAGGTCGGGACCGACGGACGGGGCGCGAATGTGCCGCTGCTCAGGAATTCCACGAAGACCTTGTTGGCGTTCATCGCGGCCACGAAGCCGCGGTTCGGCATGCCGGAACGGTGCGCGATCAGGCCGCCACAGAGGTTGCCGAGGTTGCCCGAAGGAACCACGAATCGGGCCGGATGCTTCGCCCATCCAAGCCGGCGTGCAGCGTGGATGTAATAGAAAGTTTGGGGCACCAGCCGGCCGATGTTGATCGAGTTGGCCGACGTCATGCGATGGCGAGCGCGTAGCCGCGTGTCTTGAAAGGCGGCCTTGGCCATTCGCTGGCAGTCGTCGAAAGTGCCGGCGACGGCGAGGGCGCGGACGTTGCCGCCGAGGGTCGTCATCTGACGGCGCTGGCGGGCGCTGACCCCGTCCTCGGGGAACATCACGACCACGCGGTATCCCTCGACGCCGTGGAACGCGTGGGCCACCGCGCTCCCGGTGTCGCCCGACGTCGCCACGAGGATGGTGCGCGTGCCGCCCCCCGGATCGAGCTCGGACATGAGTCGGGCCATGAACCGCGCGCCGATGTCCTTGAAGGCGTGCGTCGGGCCGTGGTAGAGCTCGAGTACGTGGAGGTCGGGCTCGACCTGCACGAGCGGGACCGGGAAGTCGAGCGCCGCG
>CAZBCN010000125.1:0-5286 GCA_964490285.1 uncultured Gemmatimonas sp.
GGCCGCGACCAAGAGCACCCCCTTGAGGTAACGCATGCACCCCCCCTGTTGAGTGAAGAACTCGCCCCACACGACCCCAGAATCCCCTTCGTGCACTACAGGCAGGTACATGGACCTACGAACCTGCTGCTTCGCAGGTCCACGATGCTTCAATCTAATAGGCCGGCCGGGGGTGTCGACGGTCGAGCGCCAGTGTTGTATACGGTCGCCGAGAAGTTACGTTTTCTGGCCCTTTATACGGGCAATCTCGGCGCCGTGGCCAAGTGGTAAGGCAGAGGACTGCAAATCCTTTATCCCCGGTTCGAATCCGGGCGGCGCCTCTCAGTTCGTCGAAGTCCGCTACTTCTTCGCCGCCCGAGTTCGAACCGCAGGTTCGAGCCGAGCGCCGATCGGGCCTTCGCTGGACTCACAGTGCACGCGCGAGGCCACGGGCGCGTAGCGCCGTGAATCCGGGCGGCGCCTCTCAGCTCGTCGAAGTCCGCTGCTTCTTCGCCGCCCGGATGAGAACCGCAGGTTCGAGCCGAGGCGGAAGCACAACGGTCGACGCCCCGTCTTGGCGTGGACCGAAGCGACTCAGCTCGCTGCGCGCGTCGCCTTCGCGTTGGCCGTGAACGAGCCGCCCATCGCCGACAGGTCGACGTTCAGCTCCTCACCCACGCGGGTCAGGACGAGCGCGATATCGATCGACTGACCCTGCGCATCCACGAAGAAGTTCATCTGGAGCGCTTCGCCGGCACGCGTGATGTCCGTAACGTCCGAGACCATGCCCATGTCGGGGGCACCGAACGTCGCGGCGACCTTGCCGCCCTGGTCGACGATGTTGAGCTCCATGGTCATCGCACCCATGTCCGTCACCAACGGAACCATCCAGTTGCCGAGGAACGCCTGGGCCTGGGACGAGTCGAGCTGGGACTGCGCGGAGGCAGGGGATGCCACCGCGGCGACCAGGGCTGCGCAAAGCGCCAGACGCCGCGCAAGAATGCTCGTCGTTCTCATCTCGAAACCTCCGTGGGGTGACCCTCGTGCGGCAAAGAACCCGCTGCGGTTCATCAGGCTACGGCATAGCGTTACCCCGCACAATCTCCGAGGAGCCCTCGGGGACAGCTCGCTCGGACCCTCAGCGTAGCAAGGCCGCCACGGCTCGCTGCACACCCTCGATGTCCGTGACGATGACCGTATTCGTACGCTCGAGCACGGACACGCCGCCCCGGGGCGAAAGCAACGGACCGATTGCGGCTTGCAGCTCCGACGCACGCGAGTACGACACGCGATACGATCGCGTGATGAGCGGCTCGATCGTCTGGCGGGCCTCGATCGCACCCATGTTCTCGACGCGGATGATCCCGTAGCCGTCCGCCGTTGCGTGGAGCCCCTGGCTCGCGAGGATGGACGCGAGGGCCACGTCCCACGGCTGATCGTTGATCTCCGCCGTGACCGATCCGCTCACGCCTGCGCCCGCCACGATCGAGGTGCCCGAGAACGCCGCGAACGCCTGAAGCACCTCCCCAATAGGCGCGCGCTCCCAAGTCACGGATACGCGGCGAGCCTGGCTCACCGGGCGCCCGCTCGACTGGCTGGCGACCGGGCCCGCGAACGCGGCCAGGACACTCGCGACCGCCAACAGCGAGAACGAGCCGCTCAGCTTCGGGGGCATGGAGCCAACCTACCTGGGGGCCGATGGCTCGGGGCGGTCGTCCTGCGACGATCAGGCCTGCGCGATGAGCCGGCGCTCCTCGATCCGCCGACGATCACCGTGGCGGCGATCGAGCCCGGTCCGTGAGGTCTCGTGCCGACGGTCACTCGCCCGACGATCGCTCGCTTTCGCACTCAGGGTGCCCCGTCGACGCTGGTTCGCCCGGCGAGCGGCTGCCCGTCGCTCGTCATGCTGCCGTCGATCGTCCGAGCCGCGTCGCTGCTGGGTTCGCTCCAACATACAGGTGCCTCGAGGGGGGGAGGTCCGCACGGGTGCTCGGAAAAAAGATGAACCGTGCCTCGGCGGGGAGTCCAGGGTCATGTCACTCCGGTAGATCGAGAACGGGCCCTCGCCCGAGAGGACGAGGGCCCGTTACCCGCCACCTTCAGCGGATCAGTTCCGGGGGCGCCGAGACGATTCGCCGCCGGCAGGAGCTGACCTGGGCGGGCTCGAGGGTGCGCTCCGGGGAGCCGCCGAGGGCGCCGACCGGGGCGAGGCCTGAGGCTGGGACCTCGGCGCCGAGCGTGGGGCCCTCTCCGCGGCCGGTGCCCGCGATGGACCGGCCGAGGGCGCCGACCTCGCGGCCGGACCTCGACTCGGCTCCGCGCGGGCAGAAGGAGCTCTCGGTTCCGCACGGGCCTCCGGAGCGCGACTCGGTTCGGGTCGGGCCGATGGGGTGCGGCTCGGCTCGGAGCGCGCCGCCGGGGCGCGACCCGACTCGGGCCTCGCGCTTGGTGTCCGGTTCGGCTCGACCCTCGAAGAGGGCCGACCCGAGGGCGTCGCGGCCGGTCTCCGACCCTCGCCTGATGGCGCGGTCGAAGCTGCCGGAGCACGGTCGCGCGGCGAGGCGGGTCGCGTAGAAGACTCGCGCGGCGCCAACCGCTCGGAGGGGCGTTCCTCCTGCGGTGTACGCGCAACTCCGCGGTCGCCCGCGGGCTGGCGGCCAACCGCCGGCGCTGCACGCTCGTTGCCGGGCGTCCGCGCAGGCGCCGCCAATCCCGATCCCCTTGGCGCGCCGGTCGCGCGGTCCCCCGCACGGGCCCTGTCCGAGGGCCGCGTCTCGGGCGCCGCCGTGCGTGCAGGGGTCGCACCACGTGTCGGCGTCTCCGACGGCGGCATCCGGTTCACGGCGGGTCTCGCCGTGGCCCGGGCACCGCCCGCACCCGCCTCCGCCGACCGGGCGGGCGCCGCCGTCGGCGCCGCGGTCGCGGCCGGCCTGCGGTTCGCGGTCCGCACGGTCGTAGCGAGCGGGTTCTCCTTGTACTCGGTTCCACCCCTCGCGAGCGGCGAAGGCCGAACGACGGTCACGCCCCGACGCCCGCCCGCAGCGTACACGGTGCGCACGCGGCCGTAGCCGCCCCAGTAGTCACGGCTCCCGTCCCAGTAGCCGTCCCTGTAGCCGCCCCAGTACGAGCTCCACGGGTCGTACGACCAGTAGGGCCCCCAAGGCGGGAAGTAGGGATCGCTGATGTACACGAACGTCGTGCTTGGCCCGTACCAACCGGCCCACCGCGAGCGCCAGCTGCGCGCGCGGAACGAGCTGTAGCGGTACGGTCCGTACACGACGCACTCGGAGTACCAGCCGCTCCAGGGATCCCAGTAGCTGTCCCAGTAGCCATCCCAGCAGGCGTCGCGGCTGTAGTGGTAGTTGCGGGTGCCGCGGTATCCGTAGCCCCAACCGTCGTACGTGTCGGAGTAGATCCCGTAGGCGCTCGCGTGGGTATACCCGAGCCCGAACGAGCTCCCGACGAAGAGCGAGCCGGCGCTGTAACCTCCGCTGCCGATACCGAAGCCCACCCCCACGAAGAGCCCCGACTGCGCCGCCGCGGGCGCGACCCCGAGGGTCGCCGCCGCGATCAGTGCCCCTGTCACTCGCGCCTTCGTACGCACGGTGTCCTCCTTGGCTGGATCTACCCGACCGGTATAGAGCAGGGGCCGTGCCAAAGAGGCCGGCATGGCCTAAGCGTATTCATGGCAACGCTTTGCGGTGTTCGCGACGGTCGGGGCCGTGGGCCGCCGTGTCCGGTCCCAGGGACACCCGGAGCGTCCACGGGGAGACACGCACGGCGACACTCCGGCTGCGCTTCGACGCCTCGTCCGAAACGCGCCGCTTGCTCCGCGACGGCGATCGTGGAACATTTCTTCCGTCCAGCCGATGCTCGTACGTCGGCACCGGCGCGGCCTCTTGGCCCGCCGAGGGAAGCCCGAGCCGCGACGTTCCTCTCGCGGATCAATCACCGGACGGGTCCGCGATCTATCGCGAGCTTCGGTGGACGCCGTACCCGTCGCAATGGGTTTGGAGTGTCGTGGAATCCACAGAAGGACAGCAACCGACTGGTGACGGTCAGGACGGCCGGGGGCCGCGCGGAAAGCGCCCTCGTCGCCGCGGCCGTCGCCGCCGCAGGGGTGGCCCGCGTGAGCGCGAGCCTGAGATCCGCAACGAAGCCGAGCTGATGGTCGATCTGCCGGAAGACCCGGCGGAGTTGTTGGCCATGTCGCGCCCGCTGGGGCTGCTCGAGGTGCTCGGCAGCGGATCGGGGTTCGTCCGCCGGCGCGAGTCCGGCTACACCCCGGGCAACGACGACATCTACGTGAGCTCGCGCATCATCCAGCGCTTCGGGCTGCGCACGGGTGACGAGCTGATGGGGATCGTGGCCACGCAGGCACGGCAGGGGAAGAGCCCGCCGCTCGCCTACCTCGCGCTGGTGAACGATCGGCCGCCGGAGGACATGAAGCGACGGCCGGAGTTCCAGCGCCTCAGCGCCATGCACCCGGACCAGCAGCTCGTGCTCGAGTGCGGACGCATGATCCGCAACGAGCCCGACATGACGAACCGGGTCATCGACCTGTTCTGTCCATTCGGTAAGGGCCAGCGAGCCATGATCGTGGCGCCGGCCAAGGCCGGTAAGACGATGGTGCTCCAGGCGGTCGCCGAGGGCATCGTGAAGAACCACCCCGAGTGCCACCTCATGATCCTCCTCGTGGACGAGCGTCCCGAAGAGGTCACCGAGATGGAGGCATGCGGGTTCGGCGAGGTCATCGCCTCGACGTTCGACCGGCCGCCCGAGCGCCACGCCCAAGTAGCGGAGATGACGCTCGAGCGTGCGCGCCGCCGCGTGGAGCAGGGCGAGGACGTCGTGATCATCCTCGACTCGATCACCCGACTCGCGCGTGCGTACAACACGCTCGAGGGCGGCGGCGGCCGCACGATGTCCGGTGGCCTCGACACCAACGCGCTCGAGAAGCCGAAGCGCTTCCTGGGCAGCGCGCGCAAGATCGCGCCGAACCAGGGCGGGGGGTCGCTCACCATCATCGGCACCGCGCTCGTCGACACCGGCTCGCGCATGGACCAGGTGATCTTCGAGGAGTTCAAGGGCACGGGAAACAGCGAGCTGGTGCTGAACCGCGAGCTCGCGGACCGTCGCGTCTATCCCGCGATCGATCTACAGGCTTCGGCGACCCGCAAGGAAGAGCTGCTGCTCGACGAGGACAGCCTCTGGCTGTCGCGCGCGATGCGGCGTCAGCTCGCGGGCGGCGACGCCACGGGCCAGATGGTCGAGCTGCTCAACGCGATGAAGAAGACGAAGACGAAC
>CAZBCN010000126.1:0-5002 GCA_964490285.1 uncultured Gemmatimonas sp.
TACGGAAGCCACGGGTTGTGCCCCGCAAATGGACCGTCCGGAGACGGTACGAACCACACGTGGAGCATCGTGAGCTCCTGCCCCGGGGGCGAGAGCTCCGGGTGCGTGTGCCACGCATCCGACTCCCCGTCGAACAAGTCGGGGGTCGCTTGGCCCGGCGTCGCTTGATACGCGAACGCGACGCCGACGAGTCGCTCCTCTCCGTCCACGGGTGAGAACATGAGATGCTCTGGGCGCGCGATCTCCGAGCCCGTACCGGCGCGCATGCGCTCGAGGTTCACCCAGTGAGTGCCCATGGTCGGGATCATGCCGAGCGCAGGGCGAAACCCCGCCGCGCTCGCGGCGCCGACCGCCGCGAACGGCTCGACGGAGGCCTGAACCGTCTGGATCTGCGCCGCGGCTTCGGCCGAGAGCGCCGCGGTCCCGTGCATCGCCGCGTGATCGTGTGTGGCCGGGTCGTGGTCGTGCACCTGCGCCGCCACCGGGCCAGCGGCGAGCAACGCCGGGGCCGCGAGCCAAACGATCGAGCGCTTCATAGAACCCTCGTCACTCCACCACGTATTCCTTCAGGAATGCCCCGATCACCTCATAGATGTCCTGATACTCGGCGACCGTAAAACCGCCGTGTCCGCCGCCGGGCACCGTGTGCATCCGGTTCGGCACGCCGGCTTGGTTCAGGGCGTCGCGGAGTCGTACCCCGTGCTGGTACGGAACCGTCGGATCGGCATCGCCGTGGATCGTCAGGACCGGCGGCAGCCCGGCACGCACGTACGTGAGCGGGGACACGCGCTCGGCGATCTCCTCACGGTTCGGCATGCTCCCCATCCACTGGACCGCGTAGTTCCGCATGTTGGCCCCCGCGAGCAGGTCGCCGACGTCGGTGATGCCGTACCAGTTGATGACGGCCGCCACGCGCATCGGCTCGTTGCCGGGGCACTGGCGGTCGAGACCGGCCGACGCAGGGATGAAGCCTGTTGTGAGCGCGAGGTGTCCGCCCGCGGAGTAGCCCGTGACGACAATCCGGTTCGGGTCGAGGTTGTATTCCTCCGCGTTGCGGATTACCCAACGGAGCGCGCAGAGGCAGTCCTCGACCGCCGCCGGCGCGAGCCCCACGCGTCCCAGACGATACCCCACGTTCACCACCGCCCATCCCATCTCGAGATAGGGGAGAAACGTGAGCGAGTTGCTTTCCTTGGAGCCCCCGACCCATCCACCCCCGTGAATCTGGATGAGCGTCGGAACGGGGCCCTGCTGCCCGCGCGGCAGATAGAGATCGAGCTTCGACTCGAAGTTGTCCGCCACGCTGTACACGACGTTCGGCACCACCCGGTACGACGACGCCATGCGCACCGCCGCGCCTTGCTCGGGCGTGGCCTGCGCCACGGCCCGTGTGACGGACGTGAGCGTGATGCAGGTCGTGAAGGCAACCGCGAACAGGCTCCTCATGGATCCCTCCTATGGCGCGGTGTCGGGCCCTATGGACGAGACGCGGATGATAGGAATCCGTGCCGACGGGCGCCAATGCGGACGCCGCGACGGGCTCGGCCCGGTCGCGATCTGACCCTCAGAACACAGCGATCGGGTTCACCGGCGAGCCGGTTCCATTGGGGATCGGGAGCGGCGCGATCATCAACATGAACTCCCAGCGCCCCTCCTCCGCCGCCACGTCAGCGAGCGCGTCGAGATCCGCTCGATCGAGGAGGTGGATGCCCAGGATGGTGAGCGCGAAGTCGTGTAGCGCCAGCGTGGGCAGATCGCCCGCCGGACGCGGCGTGTACCCCGGGGTCTCCCATCCGACGATGGCAACGTCGCGCGCCTTGAGCCACGGGATCACGGAGTTGTCCAAGCCTGCGGCTTCCTGGCCGGTGTCGAACATGCCTACGGCCTCCCGACGTGCCCACCGGCCCCAGCGCAGGAGCATCGCGTCGCCCGGCCCTGCGCGTACGCCGCTCTGCGCCTCCCACGCCTCCAGGTCGGCGACGGTGATCCGCGTTCCCGGCTCGAGGTACGCCACGCCCTTCGATCTGGGGATGTCGTAGAGCACGCCGCGTGTCACGATGCCGTCCTTCATGGTCAGCACGGCGTTGCGCTTGGCGCCCTCCTCTCTGGTGACGAGGTCCTCCACGAGGTAGCCGTTCCACATGCGTCCACCGAAGAACCGGTGCGCGAAGCCATCGAGGTGCGTCGTCCCCGGGCCGTGGATGCAGGGAAACGACACGCGGTCAGTGGCTCCGCTCTGGCTCGCGGACACCATCTCCCACTGGATCGGGCAGGGGTTATCGATGCTCTGGACGGGGTCTGCCGTCCTGGCCAGCGACACGGTCCTCCCCCGTCGAACGAGCGCCGCCGCCGCCTGACGCTTGGCCGGCGTGATCAGGTTGAGCGCGCCAAGTTCGTCGTTGGGGCCCCACCGCCCCCAGTTGGACAGCTCGGTCTGCCAACGCTCGTACTGCGCCTGGGAGACCAACGGAAGCGGCTGCTGCGCGCCCGCCACATGGCCGTCGCCCATTGAGGTGAAGAACACCGAAACAACGAATAAGGCGCGGAGCGTCCGACGCCTGGAAGATTCACGCATGATGGCCTCCTCCTCGTCTCGGCTCGACTACCGTCCGTTCGTCAAGGTAACCGCACCACGGCAGACCCGCCGCGCCGGGACCATGTTGCCGGCACCTTCCCCTCTGCGCCATCGTAGCGGCTCCTCGCGAGGAGGGTCTATGAACGTGCCCTGGACTGTCATTGTGGTTTCGGCGGCGACGGTGCTTCCAACGTCCGTCGGTGCCCAGATTGGCGGAAACCTCGCGGCCTTTCCTCCGGTGGAACTCCAGCTGCAGATCATCACGGTCGATGATCGACCGACGATCGCGCCGACCGAGTTCGAGCTCGTGACCGGTGACTACTACCGCCTGAACGTGACCGCCGACGGTGGCGCCGATTGGCGCTTCGAGGTCGACGAGCTGCTCCAGAACTCGCACCTGCGGGTGGTCACAATCGACGGCATCGAGGTGCACCTACAGGGGATGGTCTTCCGCGCCCTCGAGTTCGACGTCGCGGGGACGGCCCAGTTCAGCTTCACCCCAATCCGTCCGGGCACCTACGAGTTCAGCGTGGGGAGCGTGCCTTCGGCCACCGGCCAGCCCATCGGAACTGGCGGAACGGACCAGCGGGCTGCGCGCGGCCGCTTCGTGGTCCGCTGAGCTCCCGCGAGGCCCATATGAGGAACCCTTGCGAGTACCGGCGCCGACCGGGCAGAATCCGCAACTGCAGCCGTCTTCAGCCTGTGGAGGCATCCGTGAGCGACCCCCTTCCGCGCCGCCGATTCCTCCTGACGGCAGGCGCCGCCGCCGTCTGGGTTCCCACGACCGTGAAGGGCTACTCGCCAGAAGAGATGCGCTCGCAGTCCCTGGACGGCGAAATGCAGGTCGAGGTGTCGAAGTGGGAGCTCGACACGCCGGCGCTCTGTGTCGATCTGGACGTGCTCGAGGCCAATCTCCGCAGGATGCAGGAGTCCGTGGGCCGCAACGGCATCGCCACGAGGCCGCATGCCAAAACGCACAAATGCCCCGAGATCGCTCGGCTACAGATGGCGGGCGGCTCGGTCGGGATCTGTGCGGCGAAGGTCAGCGAGGCCGAGGTGATGCTCGAGCACGGCCTGGAGCGGGTCCTCATGACCACCTCGAACGTGACGCCATTCAAGATCGGGCGCGCGATGCGTCTCAGGACCGGGCACACCGGCTTCGTCCAAGCCACCGACTCACCGGCGAACGCGCGAGACCTGTCCGCTGCGGCCGTGGCCGCCGGGGTCACCGCCGACGTGGTCGTAGACGTGGACTCGGGAGGCCGTCGCACGGGCATCGCCCCCGGGCGTCCCGCGCTCGAGCTGGCGCAGCTCGTGGACGTCCTTCCCGGGCTCCGGCTTCTCGGCCTACTCTGCTACGACGGAGGATCGCAGCATGTGCGCGGCTTCCAGGAGCGCCGCGCACAGACGCTCGCCCGGCTCGCGCCGGCCGTCGAGACACGCGTCATGATGGAGCGGGCGGGGCTGAACACGGAGATCTTCAGTGGCGGAGGGACAGGGACCTACAACATCGACCATGAGAACGCGGGCCTCACCGACGTGCAGGTCGGCAGCTACGTCTTCATGGACGCACAGTACCTGGAGATCGGCGGACAGGCGGATCCGAACGTGTACTCGGACTTCGAGCCCTCCCTCACGATCCTCACCACGGTGCTCAACGACCAGCACGTAGGGCAGGTCACCACCGATGCGGGAACCAAGGCCTGCACGCTCAACCAGCCCTGGCCCATCGTGAAGGGCGAGACCGGCATGACTTACCGAGCGGGATCGGACGAGTTCGGGACGCTCCGCTACGACAACCCGTCACGTACGTATCGCGTCGGAGACAAGCTCGAGCTCATCGTCTCCCACTGCGACCCGGTCGTGAACCTGTACGACCAGTTGTACGCGGTGCGGAACGATCGTGTGCAGGCGATCTGGCGCATCGCCGCACGGGGCAGGTCCTCGTAGCGCCGGACCCGCTGCGAGGGGATCGGCTGGGTGGGGAGCGCAACGCCTAGGGTACCGCCGCCTCGCTCTTCCAAGAGTCGATTCCTCCCGCCATCTGACACCCTCACCCGCAGGAATCCTGCGGACGAGGCGCCAGGACTCCACGTCGATCTCGACGATCTCGTTCGTCAGGTTGCAGGCGACGTACACGCGCTAGGGGTCTCGGACAGGCTTCCCCGGCTATCCTGCCAATCGCGGGAGCAGCCGGACGGCGTTCTCGCGCTCGATCAGGCGTAGGTCCGCCTCGCTGAACATGCCGAGACCGCGGAGGATCTCGGCATACTGCGCCATGGTTCCCCCCGGCGGGAAGTCGGTCCCGAACATGATGCGGTCCGCCTTCACGAGCTCGAGCAGCGAGGCCACCACGCCCCGGTTCGTGGCTCCCGCGAGGTCGTAGTAGAACTTCCTCAGCTCCGCCATGAAGCCGTCTGGCATCTG
>CAZBCN010000127.1:0-2595 GCA_964490285.1 uncultured Gemmatimonas sp.
AGCGTCGTCGCGTCGGCGATCGTGAACGGCACGTTCAGTGTCCGTGCGAGCGTCTGTGCGAGCAGAGTCTTGCCGACGCCCGTCGGACCGATGAGCAGGATGTTGGCCTTGTCGATCTCGACCTCGTCGAGGACGCCCTGATGGCCGACGCGCTTGTAGTGGTTGTAGACGGCCACCGAGAGGGCCTTCTTGGCCATCTCCTGACCGATCACGTACTGGTCGAGGACGCTCTTGATCTCCTCTGGGGTGGGGCTCGGCGCTACGTGCTCTTGAGCTTCCCTTTCCTCTTCTTCCGCGAGGATCTCGTTACAGAGTGAAATGCACTCGTTGCAGATGTAGACGTTGGGTCCCGAGATGAACTTCTTGACGCTCTCTTTGGACTTCCCGCAGAAGCTGCACCGAAGGTGCTTGTCACTCGTCATGACTTCTTCTCCCGGATGTCGCTGTCCGCGGGCCTGTGGTCCCCGGTCTGTACCGGTCCCTCCAGCACACGGTCGATGAGTCCGTACTCGACCGCCTCCGCCGGGCTCATGAAACGATCGCGGTCGACGTCGTCCGCGATCCGCTCGATGCTCTGACCCGTGTGCTTCGCAATGATCGCGTTGAGTCGCTCGCGGATGTGCAGGATCTCTTTCGCCGCGATCTCGATGTCCGCCGCGGTCCCCTGCGATCCGCCGGAAGGCTGGTGAAGCATGATGCGGGAGTTGGGCAGCGAGTTGCGCTTGCCCTTGGCCCCTGCGGTGAGCAGCACCGCGCCCATCGAGAGGGCCATGCCGACGCAGAACGTCGCGACGGGGGCCCGCAGGTGCTGCATGGTGTCGTAGATCGCCATGCCGGCGTACACGCTGCCACCGGGCGAGTTGATATACATGAAGATGTCGCGCTCAGGATCCTCGGCGTCGAGGAAGAGCAGCTGCGCCACGATGATGTTGGCGACGTTGTCGTCGATGCCGCTCCCCAGGAACACGATGCGGTCCATGAGCAGCCGACTGAAGATGTCGTAGCTGCGCTCGCCTCGGCTCGTCCGCTCGATGACGTAGGGAGGATAGATCGTCATGTAATCTCCGACTGCGCCGTGAGGTAGTCGAACACCTTTCGTTCGGTGAGCTCTCGCTCGATCGACTCGATGCGGCCCGCCTTCTGTAAGCTAGCGTAGACCTTCGCCGGGGAGGTCGCATTCGTTGTCGCGATCTCCTCGACCCTCTTGTCGATGTCGTCCTCGGTGGCCGCCAGGCCCTGGGCGTCGGCGATCCTGTCGATCGCCAGAATGCGCTTCACCGCTCGCTCCGCCTCCGGCCGAATCTGGTCGCGCGCTTCGGCCAGCTTGTCTGCGGGGATGTTCTTGGCCTCGCTGAGGATGGTGTCCAGGTAACGGTCGACCATCGACGCCGGGACCTCGAAGGGGTTGGCCTCGAGCACCAGCTCCAGAAGCTGGCCGCGCACCGCGGCGTCGGACCTCTGGGCGGCTTCCTTCTCCATGTCCTCGCGTACTTTCGCGACGAGTTGCGCCAGCGTCTCGAACTCACCCACTTGCCGCGCCAGGCTGTCGTCCATGGGCGGCAGCTCGAGCGTGCGGCGGCTCACCAGGGTGATACGCACTCGCTCGGCGGTTCCGCGGCGCGACTCGTCGGGGAGGTCCTCGGGGAAGTTGATGTCGAACTCGCCTTCGGCCGAGCCGCTCGCACCGACGGCGAGCGTCTTGATGGCGGCCTCGATGTCGGCGATCGCGTCGCCTTTTCCGAGCACGAAGTCGTAGTCGCGGGCGTCCGTGCTCGTGCCGTCGAGGCGGAGGATTTTCACCGAGACCAGGTCACCATCGACGGGCTGACCTTCTTCCACCAGCCGCCACGCGCCGTTCTGCTCGCGGATGCGCCCCAGGACCTGCTCCACGTGCTCGTCCTTCACTTCGGGCTTGGGGCGCTTCACGGAGAAGCCCCCGAGTCGGGTCAGCTCGATGACCGGCTGGATATCGAACGCGACCTCGAACTTGAGATCCTGCTCGGGCGCGTACTGGACGTCCTCGATCTGCCCCTCGCTGATCGGCTGGAGCCGCTCGCTCGTGAGCGCCTGCCGGTAGGCTTCCTGGATGAGGTTGTCGAGCGCCTCCTTGCGGAGCGCGCCGCCGAAGCGGGACTCGATCACCCGCGTCGGCACATGCCCCTTTCGGAAGCCCTTCAGCCGGGCCTGGGAGGCGAACTGTCTGGCCGTCCGCTGCTCCTCCTCGCGGACGACTGCGGCTGGAACGGTGACGCTCATCCTCCGGCGCCAGCGTTCCTGCTCCTGCACGGAGACCTGCAAGCGTGATGCGTCTATTGTCATGTCGTCGCGCGACCGGCGGTCCATAGTTGGAGGAACTCGGTATGCGAAAGGGGGGACTCGAACCCCCACGGCATGTGCCACGGGATCCTAAGTCCCGCGCGTCTACCAATTCCGCCACTTTCGCGCGTCCGCCCAGAAGATAAAACCGTCGCGGAGAACGGTTCAATCTTGGGGTGTTTCAAAGGGAAGGGGCGCGGGGGGGTTGGCCCCCCCGCCCCCGTGGCGGTGCGGCGGCCGCGGGCCGGACGGCAAACGGGCGTTCACGACCCACAGGGC
>CAZBCN010000127.1:2605-4959 GCA_964490285.1 uncultured Gemmatimonas sp.
AATTTGGGGGGTTTTTACCCGGGGCGGGGGGGGGGGGGCTCCCCCCCCCCCGCCCCGGTGTCGTTCAGGCGGCCGCGGACGTCAGGGCATCCGGACGTTCACGACCCTCTGGGCGCCCTCGGGGTCCAGGAAATGCAGGGACACGATCTGTCCCGGCGAGACGTCGTCCAAGGCCTCGCGGACGTCGTCGGGGGTGGTAATACCGGTGTCGTTGATCCGCACCAGCTTGTTGCCCGTGAACGCTCCCAGGTTGCGGCGCGCAGCGGCGCTGCCGGGGGCGACGTCCCTCAAGATGACGCCGCCGGCCGCAGGGTAACCGAGCTGCTCGGCGACCTCGGCACTCAGGAGCTCCACGTTGATGCCGAGGCGCTCCTCGGAGTGCACCGTCCGCTCGGCCACGACCGTCGGCGCACCGTTGATCGGCGCCTCGGCCAGCCGCACCCGGACGTCCATGCGCCGTCGGTCGCGGTAGATCGTCACGTCCACGGTCTCGCCCGGCCGGTGCTCGGCGATCTTCGCCTGCAGCTCGGCCACGTAGCCCACCGGCTCGCCGTCGATGGCGACCACGACGTCCTCGCCTTGGAGCACGCCGTCGGCGGGGCCCCCCGGCTCGACCGTCTGCACCATGACCCCGGACACGGACGGGAGCCCGTACACCTCGGCGTCCTCGGCCTCGACGTTCTGGATCGCCACGCCGATGCGCGGCCGCTGCACGTGCCCGAACTCGACCAGATCCTCCATGACGCGGCGCGCGAGGTTGATCGGAATCGCGAATCCGTATCCTTGGTAGACGCCTGTCGACGACGCGATCGCCGAGTTGATGCCGACGACCTGGCCCCGGAGGTTGACCATCGGGCCACCGGAGTTACCCGGGTTGATCACCGCGTCCGTCTGAATGAAGTCCTCGATCGCGTATCGGGACAGGGCGTCGCCGTAGCGCGGGTCTTGGCGCAGGTCGCCCTGGAGCAGCGAGAGCGCACGCCCACGCGCGCTGATGATTCCCGCGGTCACGGTGAAGTCGAGCTGGGTCGAGCTGCCGAAGCCTGGGTTGCCGATCGCGAGAATCCACTCGCCGACCTTGAGGTCGTCCGAGTTGCCGAAGGACATGTGCGGCAAGCGCTGGGGCGCGTCGACCTTGATCACGGCCACGTCGGTGAACGGGTCCGAGCCCACGATCCTCGCGGGGAAGTACCGCCGGTCGGGGAAGTAGACCGTGACCTCGTCGGCGCCCTCCACCACGTGGTTGTTCGTGAGGATGTAGCCGTCGTCCGTCACGATGAATCCGCTACCCGAGGCCAGTCGCGGGGCCGGCTCTCCGCCCCCGCCCGGGGCATCGAAGAAGCGCCTGAACGCCTCGGGGACCGCCGTCTGGTCGACGACCCGACCCGGGCGACGGCTCTCGATGCGCACCACGGCCGGCGTGACGGCCTCGGCCAGGTTGGTGAAGGCTTCGCTCAGGTCGAGGGCGGGCTGCACCGCCTCCGGCGAGACCTGGGGTGCCTCCGTGAGGGAGGGCATCGCGTGTGTGGGGCTCGTCCAGCCCAGCCCGCTCGCCATGCCGACACCGAACACGAACGCGATGGCGCTATAGAAGACCACTTTGGCTTTCGCCTTCAGCGGATCATACATCAGTCCTTACCTCCCCATTGCGGTTGCCGACCTATCTACACGAGAGGGCCGGACCCGGGTCCGGCCCTCCACAGTCCCTCCCTATAGATCACCGGCGAGGCCGATTCGTTGCCCGGGCCCTACGCCCTATTTCGTGCTCTCGTCCACGATCTCGTAGTCCGCTTCCACCACGTCCTCGTCGCCGGTGCCGGTACCGGTGGGCGTCTCGGGCTCCGCGCCCGCGCTCTCCTCGGCGCCTTTGCTCGCCTCCGCCGCCTGCGACTGATACATCTCCTGGCCCGCGGCGCTGAACGCCTGCATGAGCGCGTCGCGTGCGGACGTGAGCGTGGCGAGGTCGTCCCCCTTGAGCGCAGCCTTGGCGCTGTCCACCGCGGCGGTCAGCCGCTCCTTGGTGGACGCCGACACCTTGTCCCCCCACTCGCCGGTGTCCTTCTCGACCTGGTAGACGAGGGAGTCCAGCCGGTTGCGCGCTTCGACCTTCTCGCGCTTCGCCTCGTCCTCGGACGCATGCGCCTCGGCATCCTTGACCATCTTGTCGATCTCTTTGTCGGAGAGACCGCTCGATGCCTCGATGCGGATCTTCTGTTCCTTTGCGGTCGCCCGGTCCTTCGCCGAGACGTGCAGGATACCGTTGGCGTCGATGTCGAAGGTGACCTCGACCTGGGGCATCCCGCGCGGTGCCGGCGGAATGCCGGTGAGCTGGAACTTGCCGATCGTCTTGTTGT
>CAZBCN010000128.1:0-4887 GCA_964490285.1 uncultured Gemmatimonas sp.
GGTCGGCTCGTCGGCGATCAGCAGCTTGGGCTCGCAGGCGATCGCCATGGCGATCATGACGCGCTGCCGCATGCCGCCGGAGAGCTGGTGCGGATACTCGTCCACCCGGCGCCACGGTTCCGGGATGCCGACCTCATCGAGCAGTCGGACCGTCTCGGCGCGCGCTCCCTTCCGGTCCAGTCCGCGGTGCAGCCGGAGTGCCTCGCCGATCTGGTCGCCCACCGTATAGACCGGGTTCAGCGAGCTCATCGGCTCCTGGAAGATCATCGCGATGTCGTTGCCGCGGAGCGCGCGCATCTGCTGCTCGCTCGCGCCGACCAGCTCCTGGCCGCCGAACTGCACGGAGCTTCCCTCCATGATGCGCGCGGGCGGCTCGGGCAGCAGTCCGAGCACGGCCAGCGAGGTCACGGTCTTCCCGCACCCCGACTCGCCCACGATGCCGAGCGTCTCCCCCTCGCGCACCTCGAACGAGATGCCGTCGACCGCCTTCGCGACGCCCTGGTCGGTGAAGAACCAGGCGCGGAGGTCACGCACGGCGAGCAGCGGCTCCGTCATGTGCGCAGTCGCGGATCGAGCGCGTCGCGGAGCCCGTCGCCGACCAGGTTGAACGAGAGCACCGTGAACACGATCGCCAGGCCGGGGAACGTCGAGAGCCACCACGCGTTCAGGAGCACGTTGCGCCCGTCGGCGACCATCGTGCCCCACGACGGCGTCGGCGGCTGCACGCCGAGGTTCAGGAACGAGAGCCCCGCCTCGAGCACGATCGTGTTTCCGATGCCGAGGGTCGCCGCGACGATCACCGGCGCGAGCGCGTTCGGGATGAGGTGTCGCAGGATGATGCGCCGCTTCGAGTAGCCGAGCGCCGTCGCGGCCTGGACGAACTCGCGCTCGCGCAGCGAGAGCACCTCGCCGCGCACGATGCGCGCCGTCGTGGGCCAGAGCGTCAGGCCGAGCACGGCCACGATCAGGAAGATGGAAGGCTCGAAGAGCGCCACGATCGTGATCAGCAGCACGAGCTGCGGGAAGGAGATCACCATGTCGACCAGGCGCATGATCACGCTGTCCACCACGCCTCCGAGGAATCCCGCGATCGCGCCGACCAACGTGCCGATCGTGACGCTGATGCCCACGGAGACGAACCCGATGAGCAGCGATATGCGCGCGCCGTACAGGAGCCGCGAGAGCACGTCGCGCGCGAACTGGTCCGTGCCCAGCGGGTGCACGGCCGAGAGGCCCACGTACCGCTCCGTGACGAGGTCCCCCTGGAACGTCGGGTCGTGCGGAGCGAGCAGGGGCGTGAGCAGCGCCACGAGATAGAGCGCGACGATCGCCATCAGCCCCGCGACCGCGGTCCGGTTCTTCGAGAAGGCGCGCACTGCCAGGTTCCACTGGCTGACGCCGACCCGCCTGGGACCGGCCTCGCGCACCACGTCCCACCACGACCACGACCACGCCGCCGCGAGGCCGACGACGAGGGTGCCCACCGCCAGCCGATCGTCCCACGCGCCGTCGATCCCCGCCACCACGCGGCCGAACCGCGTCACGAGCACGAGGAGCAGCCCGAGCCACACGAGGAGCGCGGTCCCGCCCGATCCCCACCGCCCGGCGGCGAGCTGCGGCAGCCCGGGAAGCACGGCCGAGAGCCCCCGGCCGCCGCGAGCCCGCGCGCGCTTCATGGGGACGCCACCAGCGCTCGCGTCACTCATAGCGGATGCGCGGATCCACCACCGCGTAGAGCACGTCGGCGAGCAGGTTCGCGACCACGACCATGATCGCGAAGAAGAAGCTCCCGGCCATCACCAGAGGATAGTCGCGCGTCCCGATCGCCTCGTAGATCGTCCGCCCCATGCCCGGCCAGGCGAAGATCGTCTCGATGAACACGGTGCCGCTGAACAGCACCGGGATCATGAGTCCGAGCAGCGTGATCGTGGGCAGGAGCGCGTTCCGGAGCGCGTGCTTGAACACGACGACGCGCTCAGACAGCCCTTTGGCACGCGCGGTGCGCACGTAGTCCTGGCGGATCACCTCGAGCATGCTCCCCCGCATGTACCGTGCGATCCCGGCGGTGAGCACGAGCGCAAGCGACATCGTCGGAAGGACCAGGTGCATCAGCCGATCTCGCACCTGGGCAGCGGGCGAGAGGAAGTCATAGTCCGTGCTCACCATCCCCGACGCGGGGAACCAGATCGGCCACTCCCAGACGTTCCGCGCGAACAGGCTGAACGTCAGCACGAGCATCAGCGCGAGCCAGAACGACGGCATCGAGTAGAAGAAGAGCATCACGACGCTGAGCGCCGAGTCGCGCAAGGAATACTGCCGGATCGCCTGGAGCGTCCCCAGCACGATGCCGAACAGGAACGCGACACCGAGCGCACACGCCGACAGGATCAGCGTGTTCGGCAGGAACTCCGCGAGAACGTCGAGCACCGGGCGCGAGTGCGACATCGAAAATCCGAAGTCGCCCGTGAGCATGGCACCGAGCCAGCGCACGTAGCGGATGTGCATCGGCTGGTCGAGCCCGAAGTTCACGCGCATCTGCTCGACCACCTCTTGGGTCATCCCCGGGGAGAGGTAGTAGAGCGTCGGGTCACCCGGAGCGAGGTTGACCGCGAAGAAGACGATCGTCGCGATCCCCAGGACGAGCGGGAACGCGCCGAGCAGGCGGCGGACGACGTACCGGGTCACGGCCGCCTCGGCGCGCGGCTAGCGCGACGCCGGATCCAGGTACCAGTCCTTGATGTTCAACCACTCCCCGCGTGCGTCCATCACCGCGCCGCGCACACGCCGGTTCACGCCATCCAGCCGGTCCGGGAAGTAGAAGAACGTGTACGGCTGCTCCTCGATGAGCACCGCCTGGTACTCACGCCAGAGCTCCTTCGCCTCCTCGCGATCGACCACGAGGGAGAGCTCCTCCAGGAGTCGGTCCAGCTCAGGGTTCCGCGTCCCCGACCACGCGTACGGCTGATCGATGCGCTCGGAGTGGAAGAGGTCCATGTCGTTCAGCTTGAACTCGGTCACCCACCCCATCACCACGCCGTCGAAGTCGCGGAGCGTCGGCGTGTTGATCTGTTGGAGCAGCGTCGCCCACTCGACGACCTGTGGGCGCGCCTCGATGCCCACCAGGGCGAGCTGCGACTGCATGATCTCGGCCACGTCCTGACGCTGCTGGTTCCCCGTGTTGTACTTGATGGAGAACGAGAGGCGCGTCCCGTCGGCCGACTCGCGCACGCCGTCGCCGTTCCGGTCGCGCCACCCCGCCTCGTCCAGCAGCGCGCGCGCCGCGGCGGGATCGTAGGGCAATGTCGGCAGGGACGTCTCGTCGTACGCCCAGTGGAAGGGCGGCACGCCCGTGTGTGCCACCGCGCCATATCCCAGCAGGATCGCATCGACGATCTGGGACCGGTTCGTTGCCATCGTGATGGCGCGGCGTACGCGCGGATCGGCGAGCTGCGGCCTCCTCGCGTTCCACCCCACGAGGATGTACGTGCGGAACACGTAGTCGAGGAGCTCGAGGTTCGGGTTGTCGAGGATCGCCTGTGCCTGGTCGGGGCGCGGGCTGAGATAGACGTCGATGTTCTCCGTCAGCAGCTCGGTGAGCAGCGTCGTCTGCTCCGGGATGACGCGGTAGACGTAGCGATCCACGAAAGGCCGGCCGCCGAGTCCCGCCGGGAACACCGGGTTCGCCTCGAACACCCAGCGGTCCTGCGAGCGGTGCTCGGCGAACACGAAGGGTCCGTTGCCCACCGGGCACTGCGTCCCGAACGGGTGCTGCTTCAGCTGGTCGTGGGGCACGTCTCCCAGGAGGTGCTCCGGCAGAATCGCCGTCTTCGTGAACGCGTCCAGGAACTCGGCGTGCGGCTCGAGGCCGATGCGGACCGTGAAGTCGTCGAGAATCTCGATGCCCTCGGACCCCTTGTCGTAGTGATCCCAGAACGCGGCGTTCGGGAACGCCGTGAGCGGGTCGGTCACGGCCTCCCACGTGAACGCGACATCGTTCGCGTCCGTGCGCTCGCCGTCGTGCCAGTAGACGTCCTGGCGGAGATGGAACGTGATCGAGCGGCCGTCCTCGGCGACTTCCCACGACTCGGCGAGGTAGGGCTCCGGGTCGATCTGCTCGTCGTACTTGACCAGGGTCATCAGGTTGACGAACAGCTGGTGTTGGTTCGCGGTGTAGTCGGACGAGACCGCCGCGTTCATCCCGTCGGCGATTTCGCCGGTCGAGCCCACGACGACCGTGCCGCCGTAGCGCGGGTCGCTCGGCGTCGGATGCTCGGCGCGCGCCTGTTCCATGTAGGAGGCGACCCGGGGGAGGACCTGTTGGCAGAAAGGATCGCCCGACGTGGCGACGTCGCCCCCGCCCCCGCACGCGGTGAGCGTGGCCGATGCCGCCGCGAGCACGAATGTCTTCTTCAGATGCAGATGCATGTGTCCTCTCCTACCGACGCCACGTCCATGAGTCGTGCGCGTACCGATTCGCTTCGAGGCGATCCGCGTCCGCGCGCTCCGAGGGTCTGATTCCACTGTCCGTCCACTCGCCGCCGAACGCGGCGCGAAGACTCTCTGCCACCACACCCGCCACCTCGTCAATGGTCACGTCACCCACCAGCTCGGAGAGCGTGATCGGTGGACTGGTACCCGAGAGGGGGCCCTGATCTCCCGCCAGCAGGATCGAGCCGTGCTGGAGGAGCGCACCGCCGATGCGGGCCTGCGCGCTCCCGACGAGCTTCCTACCCCGTGCGACCACCTCGCCTGCCGCCGGCGCCTGGAAGCACGGACCCGCGTCCGGCGCCAGCGAGCGGGCCTGGCGGGTCAGGTGCACCGGAGCGCCGAGCGTCCTGAGCGCGTCCGCGAGCGCCTCGTTGATGCGCTCGTAGGCCTCACGCACAC
>CAZBCN010000129.1:0-4855 GCA_964490285.1 uncultured Gemmatimonas sp.
AGCACATCGTGGCCATCCGCGTGCGGGCAGGATCGAACATCCTGAACCCGCTGCGCTATGCGATCGCGACCAACGAACTCGAGGCGAAGTTCTGCCCAGCCTTCATGGTGAGCGCCATTGCTCTCCGTCGCAAAGCCGGGATCCACGAGTTCAACGACGAGTTCGTCCAGAGCGCGCCCGTGCAAGCGCTCATGCGTAAGGTCGAACGCGTGCTCGATCCGGCCATCGAGGCCAAGGGGTGGGAAAAGATCCGGAGCACGGTGGAAGTCGACCTGCTCGACGGCCGGACGCTCGTCGAGAGCGCCGACGAGCGGTACCGCGGCGGCCCCGAGCTTCCGTTCACACGCGACGAGCTCTACGAGAAATGGAGCGACTGCGCTTCGCTCGTCCTCGAAAAAGCAGCTGTTGACGAAGCGTTCGAGCTCGTGGACGGCCTCGAGACGCTCCCCGACATCACCACGCTCGCGCGAGCGCTCGGCGCGCCGGCACACCCGGCGTAGGCGAGCGGGACCATGGGCCTAGCCTGGATCTCCGTCGCGGCGCTCGTCCTGGCCGTCACGCTGAGCTGCACCACGACGCTGAACGTCGGCGTGGTGTCGCTCGCGCTCGCGCTCGTCGTGGGAGTGGGGTTGGGCGACATGTCGCCGACGCAGGTCATCGATGGGTTTCCGTCCAGCCTCTTCGTCACGCTCGTCGGTGTCACGCTGTTGTTCGCGATCGCGGACGTGAACGGCACGCTCGCGCGCTTTACCGGGCGCGCCGTGCGCCTATGCCGTGGTCACGCCGGACTGCTGCCCATCATGTTCTTCATGATCGGCTTCGCGGTCTCGACGATCGGCGCAGGCGCGACCCCAACGAGCGCTCTGCTCGCACCGCCCGCCATGGCCGTCGCCGCGCGTGCCGGAGTGCCGCCGCTGCTCATGGTCATCATGACGGGCAACGGAGCGCTCGCCGGGACCCTTTCGCCGTTCGCGCCGACGGGCATCGTGGCGCACGGCGTCATGGAGCGCATCGGCCTCGGAGGCGTCGAATGGCAGACATTCGCGTACAACGCGTTCGCTCATGCGCTCGTCGGCTTCGGCGGCTTCCTCCTGCTCGGCGGGTGGCGACTGTTTCGTCGCGACGCCGCACGGGGAGACGCGGCCGATGTCGGTGTCGTGGGTCAGCCGATGGAGACGCGTCATTGGCTCACCGGGGCGGGCATCGTCGCGCTCATCGTCGGCGTCGCCGGATTCCGCCAGGACGTCGGCATGGTAGCGCTCATCGTCGCTACCCTGCTGATCCTGCTCCGAACCGTCGAAGAGTCGAAGGCGATCGCGCGGATGCCGTGGGGCGTGATCCTCATGGTCACCGGAGTCACGGTGCTGGTCGCGCTCTTGCAGGAGACGCAGGGACTCGCGCTGATCACCACCGGCATCGCTAACCTCTCGACACCCACGACCATCGAGCCCGTCGTCGGGTTCGGGGTCGGGCTCGTGTCCGTGTACAGCAGCACCTCGGGCGTGGTGCTGCCCGCGTTCCTGCCGATGGCACCCGAGCTCGCCGCCCGGCTCGGCGGTCTCGATCCCCTTCCCATCGCGTGGTCGATGAACGTCGCGGCGAGCCTCGTCGATCTCTCGTCGCTCTCGACCGTGGGCGCGCTGTACATCGCGGGCGCCGCGGTCGGGACCGACAGCCGCAGGCTCTTCAACGGGCTGCTCGTATGGGGCCTGTCGATGTCGCTCGTGGGTGCGCTCCTATGTTACGTGCTGTTCGGCTGAGGCGCGGAGCACAGCCCTTTCACCGCGGCGGATAGAATCGGTAGATGCGAGTCGCCATCCTCGACGACGTACACGACGTTTGGGGAAGCACCGAGAGCGTGCGCCGCCTGCGCGAGCGCGCAACCGTCGAAGTGTTCACGTCACCGTTCGGCTCTCCGGTGGCCCTGCGAAGCTTCGACGCGCTGATCGCGAACCGGGAGCGCACGCGATTCACACGCGGCCTCCTCGAGCAGCTCGTCGACCTGCGCCTGATCGTGCAGACCGGCAACCACGCGGCGCACATCGACCTCGCGGCCGCGCGCGAGCGCGGGATCGTCGTGGCGCAGGCGTCGGGTGGCTACTCGATCGGTGCGGCCGAGCTCGCGATCGGGCTCGCGCTCGCGGTCATGCGGCGCATCCCCCAGCAGGACGCGGCCGTCCGCCGTGGCGACTGGCATACCCCCACGACGCCCGTCCTCCATGGAAAGACCCTCGGCGTGATCGGCCTGGGGCGTGTCGGCAGCCACGTTGCCCGCATCGGCAGCGCCTTCGGCATGCGGGTGCTCGCCTGGAGCCCGCGGCTCACCGATACCCAGGCGGCGGCGGCGGGCGCCGAGCGCCTGGAGCTCGACGCGCTCCTCGCCCAAGCGGACGTCGTCACGATCCATGCCTCGCTCACGCCCACTTCGCGGGGTCTGCTCGACGCGCGCCGCCTCGCGCTCATGAAGCGCAGCGCCTACCTCGTCAACACCGCGCGCGGCCCGATCGTGGACGAGGAAGCGCTACTCGAGGCGCTGTCGGAGGAGCGAATCGCGGGTGCCGGTCTCGACGTGTTCGAAGTCGAACCGCTGCCCGCCGGCCATCGCTTCACGGAACTCGGCAACGTGGTGCTCACACCACACCTGGGTTGGCCGACCGACGACGGCTATCGGCGCTTCGCTCAGGCGGCGTGCGAGGTCCTCCTCGCGTATCTCGACGGAGGTCACGTGCCGACGTTCGAAGATCACGACCACCGCGCCGACGCCCCAGCGAAGTGACCCGACCCGTCCTGGGGCCACGCGGTCGAGGTGACTTTTCGAACTAGGGTACGTTGCTCGCAGCGGCGGCCTGCTTGATCGACTCGGCGTCCTCTTCGAGCATGAGACCCTCGGCGACCAGCCGATCTGCGGCCTCCGCGACCCGGTTCACGTAGTCGGCGTGCGTGGGGTAGCGCTCCTCGAGCGATGGGCGTGGGTCACCGTTGGCGAGGCGCTCCGCTCTGGTGCGAGCGAACGGGATGAACTGGCCCGTGAGCGCGCAGTCCTCGCCTTCAGCGAACGGGGCGCGCCGGAGGGCCCAGCCCGTGTAGGTCCCGATCGGCACTTGGACCTCGACCGTCCGGATGCCCGCGAGCTCGTTCCCATCAGCGTCCGTCTTGGGGACGAGCACCGTGTACTCCTTGCCCTCGATAAACCGGTTCGGAAGGCTCGTCTTGTCCTTCAGCGCGACGTTCACGTGCCACCCCGTGTACCGCACGCCAGGGATCTCGGGGAAGCCCATGCCGGCCTGCGGCAGCGAGGGTACCAGCGTGCCGTCCCGGACGCTCGGGTACCGGCTGGCCGGCGGCGGGGTGCCCGCGGTGGACCAAGCGTCGAGCGCCAGAAGGAGTGCCCGCAGGTGTGGCCGGCTCTTGCTCGGGTTGCTGAGCTGTTGGCAGGTGGGAGTCCGGCTTGCCGTCGGCGCCGGACCGTGCTGGATGCTCGCAATCTGGAACACGCGCACGTTGGGCGGCAGCTCGATGTCGTTCCCGAGCCCGTCGGTCGTCAGCAGCCCGTGGGCCTTGAGGTAGACCTCATTGGCGCCGTCCACGTGGATCACGTTCGGGCAGGTGCCACTCGCCTCGCAGCGAGCCAGCAATCCGTCGGTGCGCCCCGTGAGTGGATCGGTCCGTACGCCGTAGGTGAACGGAAACTCCAGCTTCGACGTGAGCTCCCTCTCGTAGCTGCGGCCGGTCGCGTCGGCATCGCCCCAGCGCTCGTTCAGGGGCATCCCGTGGGCGCCCGACACCACGGGCATCATACCCTCGAAGACCTTCCGCCCCTGCGAGTCCTCGTTGAAGCCCCAGTACAGAAAGTCCTTCAGGTATCTCCCGCTCTGCGAGTTTCCCGTGGAGATCGCATACTGAATCGCTCCGCTCAGCGGGTTGGACTCGCTGGTGTCGTGGCGCAGGAATTCGATGAGGTCTCGGGTAGCTGCGTGACCCAAGGCCAGCACCGTGGGATCCTTCGCCTGGTAGACGAACTCGAAGGCGGCTCCCGCGTCGTACGGGGCGAAGAATGGATCACGCCGGTCGATCCGCACGGTCGATTCGTCCACGAACGACCAAAGTGCCCTCGGTACCTCGACGCGCTCCACGAGCGGCCCGCCCACCCACTTCGTGTGGTTGCGGACGAGCATGCGCGCCTGGGGCTGGTCGAGGCTCGCCGCCTCGTAGAACGGCAGGGTGAACGTGCTGTCCGTCGTATCGTCGAAGATCGTCTCGAAGATCGTCTCCCCGACGATCGAGCTGCCATCGGGGTTGCGGGCGACCGGCAGGCTGGCGGCCACGCGGTGATCCCCCCGAGGCCGGAGCCTCTCGTCCTCCCAGCCGGACCAAACCATCGTATAGCCGTGCCGCATGAGGAGGCCGTCCCCGGCCGAGGCGGCTAGGCTCGGGTCGTTCTCGCCCACGCCGTTGAAGTTGCCCTTGTTGCCGCGGTTGACGACCTCGTAGAACAACCGGCCGTTGGCGCGCGACATGTCGACCGGCTTGATGATGTGCACGTCGGTCGAGAACTCGACCATGCCGTCGGCGTTGCGGGGCACCTTGTCGATATCGGTGATGAGGGCATTGCGCGGGTCCGAGGGATCGAGCGCGAACCACGCCGTGGCGTAGATCGCCTCGTACGTGCCGACGTCGCCGAACGACCGTCCCTCGTAGGTCGGCGACTCGATATCGAGGATCTCGAGACGGGTGATCGTCGATCGCCCTCCGGACGCGGCATCTCCGGAAGAGCAACCGAGGAGCGCGATGGAGCCGAAAAGTGAGACGGCTGTCGGCACCCGGACGGTCCGACGGATCGAGACGGCCATGTTCG
>CAZBCN010000130.1:0-4710 GCA_964490285.1 uncultured Gemmatimonas sp.
TCGGCGACCGTGATCGTGCTCTGCTTCGTGATCCCGTTCGCGGGGCTCATCGGGCGCAAGGCGAAGATGAAGCCCGCGCTGCTGGCGACCTTCACGTCCGTGATCCTGCTCGGGCTGTGGCTCGAGCGGTACGGAATGGTGGCCCCATCGCTCCACCACGAGGGTGACCCTATCTTCACGATATGGCAGCCCCTCATCGGCCTCATGTTCCTGGGGCTCTATATCGGAGCGATCCGTTGGTTCCTGCAGACGTTCCCGGCGCTCCAGGTGTGGCAGCCCATGGTCGATCCCGAGACCGTGGAGGCCGAGATCCAGTCCGAGGGGGTTCGGCAGGGCGCATGACCCGCCGGCGAGGCCCCCAGGGCCTCCTGGTGGCTCTCGCGGTCCTCGTCGTGCCCGCCGCGGCGTGCTCCGAGGGCGGCAACCCCTTCGAGGTCATCACCGAGATCGAGTTCGCGTCCAGCCTCGGCATCGACCTCGCCGACTTCACCCAGCTCGCGTCCGGGGTCTACATCCGTGAGGACAGCGTAGGGACCGGCGCGGTGATCGCCGTCGGGGACACCGTGGCGGTGGACTACATCACGTGGCTCGCCAACGGCCTCAGGATCGACAGCGGCTCGATCCCCATCCCGGGGATCATCGACGTGTTCGAGTACGGCGTGACCCGCCTCATCGACGGGTTCACGCTCGGGATGGAGGCAATGGCCGAGGGTGGGACCCGCACGATCATCATCCCGCCGGCGCTCGGGTACGGCGCGAACCCCCCGCCCGGCTCACCCATCCCGGTGGGCGCGATCCTCATCTTCGAGATCGAGCTGACGGACGTGCAGTAGGGGGGACGGAGCTTCCCCTACAGGCCCGGCCTAGCTGCGTGACTCGCCCAGGCGGGCTCGTGTAGCCCGTAGAGGACGTCGGGGTCTATGTCGGCACCGTTCGGCCAGACGATGACGCCGAGCTCCGGGTCCACCCCCACGGCTTCGAAGGTCGACCTGTCCCGGCGGATCTCCTCGAACATCGGACCACGCAGGTAACGCTCGACGTCGATCGTGCGTTCCGTGCCGTCCGTGAAGCCGACGAGCAGGCAGAAGCCGTCGAGAGGCCTAACGGTCGCAACTCTCACCATGTAGGTACCCTCCGCTTCCGCACGCTATTCGAGTCCCGGAATCTGGACAAGGGACTCGCCACGACGGGCCGCAGTCCAATTTGCCAGCAGTTCCTGACGATGGATGTTGGCCCAAAGCCGTACGAGCGACAGCGCGCGAGGAGGCAACGACCCACCCAGTAGATCGAGCGTATCGATCACAAGCTGCGCTTCATGATCGCTGTACCGGGCGTGGAAATGCGGAGGCGCATGGTCGTTGTAATACATCGTGACGACGATTCCGAAGAACTCGCTGATGCGTGGCACCAAGCAAGTGTGCGAGACTCAGCGGGGCGCTTGAATGTCTACACGGGGCGTCGAGCCCCTCCCGGCGCATCACCAGCCTCGGGACTGTGCTGCCCCTACCTTCGACCGCTACTCCGCCGGTTCGCGCGTACCCGTGGACGGCTGCAGGTTCGGGAACACCGCGCGCCGCGAGCGGGACCAGTCGATGTAGTCCGTCGTGTCGTGCGTTGCCCAGAACTCTCGCTCCTGCGCCTCGGTCTCGGACGTCGGCAATCGCTTGAGTTTCTTCGCCATCCTGTTGCCCTCCGCAGGTCCGTGGCTCGGCTGTCGCCCCGGATCATCCGGGAGCGGACAGCAATGCGCCCTAGGCGAATCCCTCGTCCAGATGTGCGTCGTGCCTCGTGCTCACGTCCGAGGCACCTCTTGAATCGCGGAAATGGCCAATCTGCCTCGCGGCGCGCTCGAAGGCGAGTTTCCGGTTGGTCAATTCCTCGACGATCCCGCGGTCGACGACTCGACGGATGATTTCCGCGATGGAGACGTCCTGCGCCCGAGCGGCCTGACGCAGGCGGCTGATCTGTTGCTCGGTTAGCCGTACCTGGGTTCGAATCATGCCATCAAGTGATACCATGGCACGATCCATGGCAACCTCGTCGGAAGGAGGAACCCGATGGCCCTCGACTACTCACCCGAGAACCGGGAGCTCCAGGACCGCTTCGACACGCGTCGGCTCGCCGACCGCCTCGCCGACGTGAGGGTTCACGAGCGCTTCACGACCGATGACCGGGCGTTCATCGAGGCCCGTGACATGTTCTTCCTGGCCACGGTGGACGCAGACGGGCAGCCTACGTGCTCCTACAAGGGCGGGGACCCGGGCTTCGTCACCGTGCTGGACGAGCAGCGGCTCGCGTTCCCGAACTACGACGGAAACGGGATGTACCTCTCGACGGGCAACGTGGTCGCGACGAGCTCGGTCGGCCTGCTGTTCATCGACTTCGAGGCGCAGCGCCGGATGCGCGTGGACGGGAGCGCGGTGCTGAGCTTCGACCATCCGCTCCTCGAGAAGTACCCGCAGGCCCAGTTCCTCGTGGTCGTCACGGCCAAGCGCATCTTCCCGAACTGTCCGCGCTACATCCACAAGCAGGCGCTCGTCGAGCGCTCGCACTTCGTGCCGCGCGGGCACGTGCCCCCGCCGATTCCGGGGTGGAAGCAGTCGGAGTGGGCGGCGGACGTGCTGCCGGCGGGGGATCCGGCGAGGAGGCGGGGAAGCTGAACGCATCGAGGACGCCGGAAAGGCAGGTTCCTTGCTAATATTCCACGCCATGGCAATATTGCAAGGATGATACCCCGGTCTGCGGAGTCCGAGTTGCGGGTGGCGCTCGGCCGGTCTCCGGTGGTCGGACTCCTTGGTCCGCGCCAGGTCGGCAAGACCACGTTGGCTCGCCGCCTGTCCGAGGCCAGCCGGGACGAGGTCACCTACCTCGACCTCGAGTCACCCGCCGACCTGGCGAAGCTCTCGGATCCCCTGGACTACCTCGGCCGCCAATCCGGCAAGCTCACGGTGCTCGACGAGATCCACCGGGCTCCCGACATCTTCCAGGTGCTCCGCGTGCTCGTCGACGACCGAAGGCGAAGCGGCGAGGGCGCCGGGCACTTCCTCGTGCTGGGCTCCGCGTCGCCCACGCTGCTCCGCCAGTCCTCCGAGTCCTTGGCCGGGCGCATCGAGCTCGTCGAGCTCGCTCCGATCGGGCTGGACGAGTTGCCTCTCGGCGGGCCAACGAAGGAGACGCTCTGGCTCCGCGGCGGCTTTCCCAACAGCCTACTCGCCGCGAGCGACGCAGACAGCCTCGCCTGGAGGACCTCGTTCGTGCGCACGTTCCTCGAGCGGGACGTCCCCGAGCTCGGACCGCGTGTTCCCGCCGAGACACTCCGGCGCTTCTGGACCATGTTGGCCCACAACCAAGCCGAGACGCTGAACGCGTCCCGCGTCGCAGGGGCGCTCGCGGTGAGTGGCCAGAGCGTCGCGCGCTACGTGGACCTGCTCGTAGACCTGCTCTTGGTCCGCAGACTCCAACCGTGGTCCGGAAACGTCGGCAAGCGACTGGTGAAGTCCCCGAAGCTCTACGTGCGCGACAGCGGGCTGGTCCATGCGCTGCTCGGGATCCGTGACCTCGATGAGCTCCTCGGCCATCCGGTCTCGGGCTCGACCTGGGAGGGCCTCGTCCTCGAGACTCTGATTGCCGCCGCGGGCAGCGCCGAGGCGTCCTACTACCGCACCAGCGCGGGCGCCGAGATCGACCTGGTGCTCGAGCGGGCGGGCCGCCGCGTTGCCCTGGAGATCAAGCGTTCCACGTCGCCCAAGCTCGGCAAGGGGTTCCGACTTGGGTGTGAGGACGTCGCGGCCACCAGGGCGGCCGTCGTTCACGGCGGAGACTCGGCCTTCCGCCTGGCGCCGGGCATCGAGGCGGTTCCGGTCCTGGAGGCGAGCGCGTGGATCCGGGGGGCGCTCGAGGGGTGAGGCTGGCCCCCCCGCGAAATGGATCCCTGGGTGCTCCTTGGCTAGCTTCTTGCCACGCCTTCCAGCCACGCAGAGACGGGTCCCCCCAGGAAAACCGTTCAGCATTCGGAGAAACCATATGAGGACACTTTCGACGGGCCGCTTCGGCACGGTCATCATCCTGCTGGTCGGAATGCTCTCGATCACCGGGTGCGCCTCGAACCTCCGCACCGGTGCCCTCGGCGGGGCCGCGGCGGGCGCGGTGATCGGTGGACTCGCGAGCGGCTCGGCGCGCGGCGCGATCGTCGGCGCGGCCATCGGCGGCGCGGCGGGCGCGGCCATCGGCGCGGTGATGGACTCGCAGGCCGAAGACCTCCAGGACCGGCTCCCGAACGCGCGGGTGGAGCGCGTGGGCGAGGGGATCGCCGTGACGTTCGACTCCGGCATCCTGTTCGCCGTCAATCAGTCCACGCTCCAGACCGCGGGCCAAACGAACCTGCGAGACCTCGCGGCCTCGCTCCGGGAGTACGAGGGGACGGAGGTGCTCGTCGTGGGCCACACGGACTCGACGGGTGAGGAGGCCTACAACCAGACGCTCTCCGAGCGGCGTGCGGACTCGGCGCGGACGTTCCTGATCGGGGCGGGCCTCGAGGCGGGCCGCGTGCGCGCCATGGGGCGCGGCGAGCTCGAGCCCATCGCGACGAACGACACCGACGCGGGACGGCAACAGAACCGTCGCGTCGAGATCGCGATCTTCGCGAGCGAGGCGATGCGGAACCGGATGCTCAGGGAGAACCGCGGCGGCGAGTAGGGCCGGCGCGAGGTA
>CAZBCN010000131.1:0-4705 GCA_964490285.1 uncultured Gemmatimonas sp.
CTCTTCATCGACGAGATCCATCGGCTGCGCCCGATCATCGAGGAGTTCCTCTATCCGGCCATGGAGGACTGGAAGATCGAGATCCGGCTCTCCGACGGTCCGAAAGCGAACACCATGACGATGAAGATCGAGCGCTTCACGCTGGTGGGCGCGACCACGCGCTTCGGGCTCCTCACGGCTCCCATGCGCGCGCGCTTCGGGATCGTCCAACGGCTGAACTTCTACCCGGCCGACGAGCTCGCCGACATCGTGCGCCGGAGCGCGAAGCTGCTCGGCGTGCGCACCACCGAAGAGGGCGCGATCGAGCTCGCCAAGCGTTCGCGCGGCACGCCCCGCGTGGCGAACAGGCTGCTGCGACGGGTACGCGACTTCGCGCAGGTGAAGGCGAACGGCCACATCGATCTGGAGGTCGCGCAGGAGGCGCTCCGGATGCTCGATGTGGACGAGTACGGCCTCGACGAGATGGATGCTCAGGTGCTCAAGACCCTCATCGAGAAGTTCGAGGGCGGGCCGGTCGGCCTGAACTCCCTCGCGGTCGCGATGGGTGAGGACGCGACCACGCTCGAGGAAGTGTACGAGCCGTTCCTGATCATGGAGGGCTTCCTGAAGCGGACGCCGCAGGGACGTGTCGCGACTCCGCGGGCATTCCGCCGGTTCGGCTACACGCTCCCGCCCAAGGACGCCCGGACCCAAGGCACCCTGTTCATCGAAGATTGATGAGGCACCCCGACGGCTCGATCCTGTCGGACTACGACTACGAGCTGCCGGAGGGGCGGATCGCTCGCTATCCGGCGGAACGCCGGGACGAGAGCCGCCTCCTCGCCCTGACCGAGGACGGCGCGACCCGCCACCTGCGTTTCCGCGACATCGTGGAGCTCTTCCGGCCCGGCGACGTCCTGGTCGTGAACGAGACCAAGGTGGTTCCCGCACGGCTGCTCGGGAGGAAGCCCACCGGCGCGCCCGCGGAGATCTTCCTCCTGCGTCCCCTCCCCGAGTCCGCCGACCCGCACCTGTGGGAGGCGCTCGTCCGTCCGGGGTCCAAGCTCAAGCCCGGGCGCACGGTCGTGGTCGCGGACGATCTCACGGTCGAGGTGCTCGACTCCGCGCCCGGGAGCGGCCGCGTGGTTCGGCTCATCACCGAGCTCCCGGTGGCGGAGGCGATCGAGCGGCACGGGCACATGCCTCTCCCTCCGTACCTGGGCCGCGAGGACGAGCCGCTCGACCGGGAGCGCTATCAGACCGTGTACGCCCGCGAGCCGGGGTCGGTCGCGGCCCCCACGGCCGGACTGCACTTCACGCCCGAGGTCCTCGCCCGCCTGCAGGCGAGGGGCGTGCACCGCGCCGCGGTCACGCTGCACGTCGGCATCGGCACGTTTCGGCCGGTGGAGGGCGACGACATCGAGGCGCACGCGATGCATCACGAGTGGTATACGCTGCCCGCGTCCGCGGCGGAGGTCATCAACGAGGGGCGTGAGAGGGGTGGGCGCGTCTGGGCGGTCGGAACGACCACCGTGCGCACGCTCGAGTCGGTGGCCGACGCAAGCGGCCGAGTACGCGCCGCGACCGGGACGACCGACCTGTTCATCCGCCCGGGCTACGCGTTTCGGGCCATCGATTGCCTGCTCACCAACTTCCACCTGCCGCGCTCGACGCTCCTCATGCTCGTCTCTGCCTTTGCCGGCTACGAGCGCACGATGGCAGCGTACGCGGAAGCCATCCGGGAGGGGTACCGGTTCTACTCGTACGGGGACGCGATGGCGGTCCTAGCCGCGCCCGAGACCGGGTAGTACCATGCAGCCTCGTCGCTGAACACCCGGGAGGGAGCCATGTCGTCAGCGTATCGTCGGACCGTCGGTTTCTCGTGGGGACTCGCGCTCGGGCTGAGCGCGTTGGCTCCGCTGCAGGTGCTCGCGCAGGCCCAGAATCGGATGAACCCGGACGGCGAGTGGCGCTATCAGAGCGCCGACGCGTGGGGCACCCGGTACTCTCCGGCCAACCAAATCAACGCGTCGAACTTCGCGAACCTCGAAGTCGCGTGGATCTGGCGCGGCGACAACTTCGGTCCGTCCCTCGAGGACCAGACGAAGGCGACGCCCCAGTACATCGACGGCATCCTCTACACGGTCGCGGGCCATCGCCGCACGGTCGTCGCGATGGACCCCGAGACGGGGGAGACGCTCTGGACGTACCGCGAGCCGAGCACGACGCGGTGGGAGCGCTCGATGCGGCAGAACTACGGCAAGGGCGTGGCGTACGGCGAGATCGACGGACGCGGCGTCATCTTCTACACGTCGCCCGCGTTCTTCCTGCACGCGCTCGACGCGAAGACGGGCAAGCACATCGAGAACTTCGGCCGGCCAGTGCCGCTCCCCGGGTTCCCCCGGACGGGCGTCGTCGACCTGATCCCCGATCTCGTCGCGGACTGGGAGCCGTGGCAGAGGTGGAATCAGCCATACGATCCGGACTACGGCATTCCGCGCGAGCTCGGCTTCATCACGTCGTCTTCGCCGCCGATCGTGGTGAACGGCGTCGTCGTGGTCGGCAACTCCGCCGAGCAGGGCTACAACCAGACGCGCATCGAGAACGTGCCGGGCGACATTCTCGCGTACGACGCGCGCAACGGATCGTTCAAATGGAAGTTCCACGTGATCCCGCGACCGGGTGAGTTCGGGCACGACACCTGGCTGAACGACGCGTGGCGTTGGACGGGCGACGTCTCGTCGTGGGCGCCGATGTCGGCCGATTACGAGCGCGGCATCGTCTACATCCCGACGAACCCGCCGACGATCGACTACTTCGGCGGATTCCGGCCCGGCGACAACCTCTTCGGCACCTCGGTCATCGCGCTGAACGTGCAGACGGGCCAGCGCGAATGGCACTTCCAGACGGTTCACAACGACCAATGGAACTACGATCTGCCGAACGTGCCGATCGTCACGAATCTGCGGGTGAACGGCGCTCAGGTGCCCGCGGTCATCCAGACGACGAAGACGGGCATCATCTTCGCGTTCAATCGCGAGACGGGTGCGCCGCTCTGGCCCATCAACGAAGTGCCGGTCCTGCAGACCGAGGTGCCGGGCAACTGGACGGCGGCGACGCAGCCGATTCCGACGCGTCCGGAGCCTTCGGAGCCGCTCGGCCTGCCGGAGTCCGACGTGATCGACTTCACGCCGCAGCTCCGGACCGAGGCGATGGCGATGCTCCGCCGGTACCGCGTGGGTGGGCCGTTCATGCCACGCCTCTACGAGGATCACAACGCGGGCGTCGAAGACAACATCCGCTGCTACGGCGGACTGAACATCACGAATCCCGCCACGCTCGACCCGACGACGGGCATCCTCTATGTACCGTCTTCCCGCGGCTGCAGCGGCGGAAGCGTCGCGCCGGGCCTGGAGGCGGACGAGCCGGACAACCCCGCGACGACGGGCACGACGATCTCGCAGTGGGTGGCCGGTCCGGGAGGCGGACTGCCGCGCGTGCAGGGGCTTCCCGCATGGAAGCCGCCGTACAACCGCGTGTCGGCCTACGACATGAACACGGGCGAGCGGATCTGGTGGATCCCGATTGGCGAGCCGAACGACGACATCCGCAACCACCCGGCGCTCCAAGGCGTGGACATGTCGCGCTTCGGCGGGGGCGGCAACTCGGTGCAGATGGTCGCGGGCGACCTGCTCTTCACGACGGAGGGCTCGAACGGGCCCCCGGTGTTGAACGCTTGGAACAAGCGCACGGGTGAGCACGTCGGCGAGATCGAGCTGCCGGGCTCGGTCGAGTACGGGATGATGACGTACATGCACGACGGGCAGCAGACGATCCTGCTGCAGGTTGGCGGGCCGGCGCGGCTCGTTGCGTTGAGGCTGCCGTAGTCCGAAGCGGACAGTCGCGACCCCCGAGGAGGGACCCGGTGCGAACCGGGGATCCCTCTTCGGGGTCGCTTTTGTTGTTTGCGGCGCTGGGGTGACGGGGGTGGGGGCCAGGGGTCACGGCTTCGGCGCGTGGGGGGTGGCGGGGACCAGGGGTTCCCCCTTCGGGGCCCGCTCGCAACACTGGGTGTCCGAGATTTGGCCGGCCGCGTGATGCAGATTCTTGGGGAAGACGAGCCATGAGAGTTCTCGTCCTTGGTGCGACGGGGGGCACGGGCCAACATGTCGTTGCCGACGCACTTCAAAAGGGCCACTTCGTGACGGCGCTCGTCCGGGATCCCCGGCGCATTGCGGTGGCATCCGACCGCCTTCGAGTCCTTCAGGGTGACGTGGTCACCGATGACGCGGCGCTCAGCGAGGCCGTGCGTGGGCAGGACGCCGTCATCAGCACCTTGGGCAGGGGCAAGTCGTTCAAACCTCAGGGCCTGATTGCCAAGAGTGCTCCGCGCATCGTCAGCGCCATGAAGCGCGAGTCGGTACGCCGGCTCATCTTCCTTTCCGCATTCGGCGTGGGTGAGACGATTCGCGACGTGCCCATTGTACCACGCGTGTTCATTCGGCTCTTGCTCGCGGACATCTATCGGGACAAGGAAGCCGGGGAGGACGCCATTCGGAGCAGCGGTCTCGACTGGACCATGGTATACCCGTCTGGTTTGACCGATGGCGCCCCAACCGGTGCGTATCGGGTCGGCGAGCGTCTTGCTCTCCGCGGATTGCCGCGGATTTCACGCCATGATGTGGCGACGTTTCTCGTCCAGCAGATCGAAGCTACGAGCTACGTG
>CAZBCN010000132.1:0-4677 GCA_964490285.1 uncultured Gemmatimonas sp.
CCCTGGTTCGGCGTGATGCTCCCGCCGCCCCTGACGTATCACGAGCTCGAGGTCCTCTCCGTGCGACCCGCCGCTCCGGCCGTCGTGCCGGCCGGCGAGGAGCGCTTCACCGAGCTCGCGGGAAGCGCGATGCAGCGCGACCTCGCGACGATCGTCGACTTCGCTAAGGAGAGCCGCCGCGCGCGGGAGGTGGGCGACGGAGGCATCTGGGGTCGCATCACCGGCTTTGCATCGGGGAACCGGACGATCGAATGGGCCACGGAGCAGTTCCGTCGCGCGGGCATCCGCGACGTCGAGCTGCAACCGTTCGACCAGGCCGCGAACGCGGGCATTACGCTGCCGGTCTCTTGGGAGGCGCGTCTGCTCGCCGATCCGTCCTTCGGACCGGGCTCGCGGGACGTCGTCCTCGAGAGCGCCATGCCGCTTTCGGACCCCGACCTCCCTACCGAAGGCATCACCGCGCCGCTCGTGTACGTGGGAACGGCGACTCCCGCCGAGCTCGCACGGGTCGACGTGCGTGGGAAGGTGGCGGTACAGAAGGCGATCCCGCAGGCGCATACGGTGTTCATTCGCGATCCGGTGGGCCCGCGAGCCCAGGACTTGCTGGAGAGGGGAGCGGTCGCGGTGCTGACGGTGATCGATCTGCCGGGTAACATGCGCGTGAACGACATGGGATGCGGGCCTGGCCCCTGCTTCAACCTCGGCGGACGCGACGGGCTCTTCCTCGAGCGCGTGCTGTCCGCCGCCGCGGAGCGGGGGACGCCCGACGCCGTGCGCGTGCGGCTGCGTCTCGACAACGAGCGCTTCACGGGCCTGTCCTCGGCGAACGGAGTCGCCGTGATTCCTGGCACCTCACTCCCGAACGAGTACATCGTGCTCAACGCGCACGCCGACTCCTGGTTCGACGGTGCGGGTGACAACGGCGACGGCCTCGCGGTGCTGGTGGCGCTGGCTCGCCACTTCGCGCGCGCCGACGTGCGCTTGGAGCGGAGCGTCGTGTTCGTGGCGAGCGCGGGCCATCACTCGGCTGGGCTCTCCGGGCCCGGCAACTTCGTGACGATGAACCGCGACATCGTCGAGAACGCCGTCCTGTTCGTGAACCTCGAGCACACCGCGCAGCGCAACATCACGCCTGCGCGGACCGAGCACGAAGACGGCTACCGCGAGTGGACGATGGACACCGGCGAGTCACCCATCGTGGGTGGGCTGACGAACATGGCTCCGTTCCTCGAGGACCGTATCCAGCGGGGCATCGAGCGATACGGCACGAACTTCGTCTCGGGTCCCAACACGACCGCGAGCGGCGAGAGCGGGACGTACAACCGGACGGGAGTCCCGGTCTTCACGACCATCCAGGGCCCGCCCATGTACCACACCACCGGCGAAGTCCTGGAGATGGTGTCGACTCCGGGCATGGAGCGGATGGCCCGTTTCATGGCCTGGTTCGTGAAAGAAGTGAGCAAAGCACCGGGGAACGCGATCGATCCGAGCTGAGCGGGTTATCATCTGAACACGTCGTACGGACTCAACATCGATGAGGAGAGCTCGGACATGCTGAATAGGTTGATGCGGGTGGGGGTGCCATTGATGGCGGTGGGGGCGCTCGTCGCGAGCGACGCGACGGCGCAGGGTCGAGGAGGCTTCCAGCTGGCTCCGCTGCTCATGGAGACCACCGCGTTCCCGGACGGCGGCATCATCCCGCCTCAGTACACGGGCAGGGGTGGCAACACTCAGCCCGGCTTCACCTTTTCGAACGCGCCGGCGGGCACGGTCAGCTACGCGATCATCTTCCACGACATCGACGTGGCGTTCGGTGGCGGCACGGACGACGTGCTCCACTGGATGGCGTGGAACATCCCCGCGTCGGCGGGCGGCATTCCCGAGGGCAGCCTGCCGCCCGGCTCCGTGCAGGGCAACAACCTGCGCGGCCAGGCCAACTACATGGGGCCCGGCGCGCCGGCCGGCCCGCGCTACCACCACTACGTGTGGGAGCTCTATGCGCTGAATGCGAACCTGGACATTCCCCAGACATCGACGCGCGCCGAGCTGCTCGCGGCTATGGCGGGTAAGGTCGTGGCCAAGGCCGCGTACGTCGGACGGTACCGCGGCGAGGGGTGAGCCAGCCCCGTACGACCGAGGGGGTGACGGCTTCGCGCCGTCACCCCCTCTTTCGATTCCAGCGGCTTCAGCGACCTACTTGATGAACAGCATCTCCTGGTAGGTCGGCAGCGGCCACAGGTCGTCGGCCACGAGGCCCTCCAGCGCATCGACGTGCTGACGGATCTCGAGCATCGCCGGCAGAACCTCGTCGCGGCAGTGCTTGGCGGTCTTCAGCTTGTCGTCCGGATGCGGGTGCGACAGCAGCTCCTTCAGGTCGGCACAGCTGTCCTGGAGCGACTTCACCAGCCCCGTGATCGTGTCGAGCGTGTCCGTGTCGAACGCGTAGCCCAAGAGCTTGAGGTTGGCTGCCGTCGACGCGAGCTCGTTCTGGTACCGGATCGCCGCGGGGAAGACCATCGTCTGGGCGATCTCGTACGCCAGCCTCGCTTCCGTCGAGACGGTCTTGATGTACTGCTCGAGGTAGATCTCGTAACGGCTCTCGAGCTCCCGGGCGCTGAGCACGCCGTACTTCTCGAAGAGCTTCTTCACCTCGGGCTTGATCAGCTGCGGCAACGCGTCGGGTGTGGTCTTGAGGTTGAGCAGGCCGCGCTTCGCCGCCTCTTTGTGCCACGCCTCCGAGTAGCCGTCGCCGTTGAAGACGATGTCGCCGTGCTCCTTGATGATCTCCGTCAGCAGCTCCTGGAGCGCCTTGTTCAGCTTCTCCGGCTTGCCACCCGTGGCCTTCTCCAGGCGCGTCGCGCAGTAGTCGAGCGACTCGGCCACGATCGTGTTCATGGCGACCAACGGCCCGCCGATCGACTGATTGGCGCCCACGGCGCGGAACTCGAATCGGTTGCCCGTGAACGCGAACGGGCTCGTGCGATTCCGGTCTCCGGCGTCCATGGGCAGAGGCGGCAGCACGTCTACCCCGACGGTCAGGTGACCCTTCGAGATCGACTTCTTGGCTCCGCCCTTCTTGATCTGCTCGAAGACGTCCGTGAGCTGATCGCCGAGGAAGATCGAAATGATCGCAGGCGGCGCCTCGTTGGCGCCCAAGCGGTGATCGTTCCCCGCGTGCGCGACGACCGCGCGCAGCAGCCCCTGGTTCCTGTGCACCGCGCGGATCACCGCCGCGCAGAAGAGCAGGAACTGCGCGTTGCTGTGCGGCGTGGCGCCCGGGTCGAGCAGGTTGCCCTGAGAGGAGCTGCCGAGCGACCAGTTCACGTGCTTACCCGAGCCGTTGATGCCCGCGAACGGCTTCTCGTGCGAGAGCCAGACCATCCCATACTTCTCGGCCATCTTCCGCAGCACGGTCATCATGAGCTGCTGGTGATCGGTCGCGAGGTTCGCCGACTCGAACGTCGGTGCGATCTCGTACTGTGCCGGAGCCACCTCGTTGTGCCGCGTCTTGATCGGGATGCCGAGTTTGTAGAGCTCGCGCTCGGCCTCGAGCATGAACGCCAGCACGCGGTCGGGGATTGCGCCGAAGTAGTGGTCCTCGAACTCCTGTCCCTTCGGCGACGCGGCGCCGAAGAGCGTTCGGCCGGCCGTGAGCAGGTCGGGGCGAGCGAAGTAGAAGTTCCGATCGATCAGGAAGTATTCCTGCTCGGGACCGGCCGTCGAAGACACCATCGCGCCGTCCGTATGCCCGAACAGCTTCAGGATGCGCTGCGCTTGCTTGTTGAGCGCCTGCATGGAGCGCAGGATGGGCGTCTTCTTGTCGAGCGCCTCGCCCGTCCACGACACGAACGCCGTCGGGATGCACAGCGTCGTCCCGTTCGCGTTCTCCAGGATGTACGCCGGGCTGGTGACGTCCCAGATGGTGTAGCCGCGGGCCTCGAACGTGGCGCGGATGCCCCCCGTCGGAAAGCTGGATCCGTCCGGCTCGCCCTGGATGAGCTGCTTCCCGCTGAACTCCGCCACGGCGCTGCCCGCTCCGTCGGGAGCGAGGAAGCTGTCGTGCTTCTCCGCGGTCAGCCCCGTGAGCGGATAGAACACGTGCGCGTAGTGCGTGGCGCCCTTCTCGATCGCCCAGTCCTTCATGGCCACGGCCACCACGTCGGCGATGCCCGGGTCGAGCGACGAGCCCGCGTCGATCGTCTGCATCAACGACTTGTAGACCGCCTTGGGCAGACGATCCTTCATCACCGCCTTGCTGAAGACGTTCGCGGCGAACAGGTCGTGCGCCGGGGTGTCCACGAAGTTCATGGGCGGTGCCGAGGGTCGGTAGTTCGTGACCGCCGAGATGGCCGCCAAGCGCGCCGACCGGCCCTGGGTCGGGGGGGAGCCGGCCAGCGACCCGGCTGAGCCCGCTCCGTTCGAGCTGGCCTTGTGAAGGGCGGCTTTCGTCGATGTTGCTGTCGCCATGGGTGTCGCCTTTCGATTCGTCGAATGAGGAAGGCCCAGCGTGCGGCGCGGGGCGGCGCGGCCGGGCAAGTCGCTTCGCGACGCAGCGCAACTCGCGTGCCGCCCCACCGACGAGGTTCTGTTTCACCTAACTCATTTCATGGCAACGCGTTAGGGTGGCGACGACGCGCACCGTGTGCACTACGAGAATGTAGGATGGGCCTGGAATCC
>CAZBCN010000133.1:0-4532 GCA_964490285.1 uncultured Gemmatimonas sp.
TGCGCTTCAACGGGTTCACGGTCCCGAGGGCGTTCGACACGTGCGAGATGGCGACGATCTTCGTGCGATCCGAAAGGAGCGAGTCCAGGTCGTCGAGGATCAGCCGGCCCTGCTCATCGATCTCGATGTAGCGGAGCTTCGCACCCGTCCGCCGCGCGAGCAGCTGCCACGGAATGATGTTCGAGTGGTGCTCGAGCACGGAGAGCAAGATCTCGTCGCCGGCGCGTACGTGGTCCTGGCCCCAGGCGCTGGCGACGAGGTTGATCGACCCGGTGGTGCCGCTCGTCCAAATGACCTCGGCCGGGTCGGTTGCCCCGATCCAGCGGGCGACCTTGCCGCGCGCCTCCTCGAATGCCTCCGTTGCTCGGCGCGAGAGCTCGTGAATGCCGCGATGCACGTTGGCGTTGTCGTGCTCGTAGTACGACTCCATCGCGTGCAGCACCGCGCGCGGCTTTTGCGACGTGGCCGCGCTGTCCAAGTAGACGAGCGGCTTTCCGTTCACCTTCTGATCGAGCGTAGGGAACTCCGCGCGGATGCGCTTCGCGTCGAAGGCCATGTAGCTATGCGATGTCCACGTAGACGTCACCGTCCCGCACGTCGACCGGGTATGCCTTCACCGGCACGACCGCGGGGAGCGCCCTGCGGGCACCCGAGCACGCGTCGAAGCGTGCCCCATGATAAGCGCACACGACGTCACCCCCATCGAGCTCGCCGTCGGACAAAGGGAACTCCTCGTGCGAGCACCGGTCCTGGAGCGCGCAGATCGTCCCATCCACGTTCGCGAGTACCACTGCGTTGCCGTTCGCGTCGACCGCCTTGAGCGTACCGACCGGGCAGTCGGTCACGCGCGCCACCCGAACCCAATCAGCCATGGGTGGTAAGGAGAAGGGTATACGTTCCCTCGGAGGGGACATCGGCGCCGGGCCCCGGTCGGCCCGGCGCCGCTAAGCGCAGCGGCACGGAAGGACGAGTGGCGACCCGGTCGCGAGCGGAGCGGTCCCCGTAGAGGGGACGTATACCCGACGACCCCCTACCCATGCTGCGCGAGCTTCGCTTCGATGACGCGCGTCACCTTCTCCGACACCCCGCCCAAAGGCAACCGCGACAGCACCTCGCCCAAGAACCCGAGCACCACGAGCCGTTCGGCGGTGACGCGATCGAGCCCCCGCGACATCAGGTAGAATTTCGCCTCTTCGTCGAGTTCCCCGACGGTCGCGCCGTGCGAGCACTTCACGTCGTCGGCCTGGATCTCGAGGTTCGGCAGCGAGTCGGCGTGCGCCTTCGGTGACAAGAGGAGATTGCGGTTCTTCTGGTACGCGTCGGTCTTCTGGGCGCCGGGATGCACGCGGATGATCCCGCGAAACACCGAACGGCTCGAGCCGTCGAGCGCGCCCTTGTAGAGAAGATCGCTCGAGGTGTTCGGCGTGACGTGATCCTGGCTCGTGTTGAAGTCGAAATGCTGCGCGCCATCACCGAAGTAGAGCCCGAGCATGTCGGAGTTCGCGCCAGGGCCGAGCAGTCGCGCATTGAGGTCCACGCGGCTCACGGAGGCACCGAGGCCGACGTTCAGCGTGTCGAGCGTCGCGTCCCGTCCCGCGAGCGTGCGCTGCACGGACTGGTAGAACGCATTCTTGCCGAGGCGCTGCAGCGCGACGTACTGCACCTGCGCTCCGTCGCGGGCAATCACTTCGACCGCGGTCGAAGTGAGCGTCTGGGTGGCGAAGTCCTCCGAGAGGGCCTCGTCGACATAGGAGACCTGGCTCTCACGCTCGGCGACGATGAGCACACGGCTGAAGTACGCCGCCGATGCTTCGCTCAGCCACCGCGTCACCCGCACGGGTAGTTCGAGTCGAATGCCGCGCGGGACGTAGAGGAAGATGCCATCCGCCCAAAGCGCGGCGTTCAGCGCGGCGAACTTCCCCTCTTCCGCGGGCACGGTGACGGCGAGGTGCTCTCGCACGAGCGCCTGGTGCTTGTCGACGGCCTCGTGCAGCGAGCAGAGCACGACGCCCTTCGCCGAAAGCGACGCGTCGAGGTCCGCGTGAACGACGTGCCCATCGATGAGCACGATGTGCCCGGACGCTTCGTGGTCCTCGTCCATCGCCGCGCGCAGGGGCTCGGGCCAAGCGGTCGAATCGTCCGCGACCGGCCCGCGGTCGGCCAGGCGCAACGTATCCCAGGAGAGCTTCTTCCGCAGGTCGGTGTAGCGCCACTCCTCGAGCCGCGTCGACGGAATCGGAGTCGACTCGTACACGGACCAGGCGTGCGCCCGCCGCTCGGCGAGCCACTTCGGCTCCCCGTTGCTCAGCCGCTCGACCGCGTCGGCGTTGAACGCCTCGGTGACCCCTTCGGGCGCGAGCGTCGCCGGCGCGTTAGCCAACGCTCCCCTCCATCTCGAGCTCGATGAGGCGGTTGAGCTCCACGGCGTACTCGAGCGGCAGCTCCTTGGCGATCGGCTCGATGAACCCGCGCACGATCATCGCCATCGCTTCGTCTTCGGCGATCCCTCGGCTCGTGAGGTAGAAGAGCTGCTCCTCGCCGATCTTCGAGACGGAGGCCTCGTGGCCGACGTTGGCGTCGTTCTCGTCGATCTCGATGTACGGGTACGTGTCCGTGCGCGACGTGTCGTTGATGAGCAGCGCGTCGCACTCGACGTTCGAGCGCGCGTGGTGGGCGCCCTTGTAGACTTTGCAGAGGCCGCGGTACGTCGCGCGACCCGTCCCTTTGGAGATCGACTTCGAGACGATCGACGACGTCGTGTGCGGGGCGACGTGCACGACCTTGCCGCCGGTGTCTTGGTGCTGGCCGTTGCCGGCGTACGCGATCGACAAGATCTCGCCGTGTGCACCCTCGCCCATGAGGTAGCACGACGGGTACTTCATGGTGAGCTTCGACCCCAGGTTCCCGTCGAGCCACTCCATGTGCCCGCCCGCACCCACCATCGCCCGCTGGGTGACGAGGTTGTACATGTTGTTCGACCAGTTCTGGATGGTCGTGTAGCGGAAGCGCGCGTTCTTCTTGACGATGATCTCGATCACACCCGAGTGGAACGACTCGGTCGAGTAGACCGGTGCGGTGCATCCCTCGATGTAGTGCGCGTGCGCGCCCTCGTCGACGATGATCAGGGTCCGCTCGAACTGCCCCATCCGCTCCTGGTTCACGCGGAAGTACGCCTGCAGCGGCGTGTCGAGCGACACTCCCTTCGGGATGTAGACGAACGATCCGCCGGACCACACCGCCGAGTTCATCGCGGCGAACTTGTTGTCCTGCGGGGGGATGACCGTGGCGAAGTGCTCGCGGAAGAGCTCGGGATGGTTCTTGAGCCCGTCCTCGATCGAGTCGAAGATGACGCCCTTGTCCTCCCACTCCTTCTTGAGCGAGTGGTAGACCATCTCGGACTCGTACTGCGCGCCGACGCCGGCGAGGATCTTACGCTCGGCCTCGGGGATCCCGAGCTTCTCGAACGTGTTCTTGATCTCGTCGGGGACGTCTTCCCACGAGTGCTGCATCCGGTCCTGCGGACGCACATAGAAGAAGATCTCGTCGAGCACGCGCTCGAGATCTCCGAGGTCGCCGCCCCATGTGGGCATCGGCTTGGACTCGTAGATCTTCAGCGCCTTGAGGCGGAACTCGAGCATCCAATCGGGCTCCGACTTGTGCGCGGAGATCTGCCGTACGACCTCCTCGGAGAGGCCCTTCTTGGCCCTGAATACCGGCTCGCTCTCCGTGACGAAGTCGTACTTGTACTCGTCGAGGTTGAGCTCGGTGATCGTGGTATCTTGCGGCATGGCAGTTCTCCTTCCCGGCAGGCGCTACTTGGACTTCGTGGACGGCGAGTGACCGTTCGTCGAAGGCTCGAGCAATTCGTACTCCCTGTATCCCCCGGCCTCGAGAGCGAGCGCAACGTCCGGGCCGCCCGAGCGAACGATCCGCCCGGCGACCATGACGTGCACGAAGTCGGGCCTGATGTAGTCGAGCAGGCGCTGGTAGTGCGTGATGAGGAGGATCGACATGGTCGGGTCCTCGTCGTGTAGCTTGTTCACGCCACGCGCGACGACCTTGAGCGCGTCGATGTCGAGCCCCGAGTCGGTTTCGTCCATGACCGCGAGCTTGGGCTTCAGCACGGCCATCTGGAGGATCTCGTTGCGCTTCTTCTCGCCCCCGCTGAAGCCCTCGTTCACGTGGCGCTCGGCGAAGGAGGGATCCATCTCGAGCATCGCCATCCGCTCGGTGAGCATGTCGGCGAAGTCGAAGATGTCGAGCTCTTCGCCCTCGCCGAGGCGCGCCTGCACGGCGGTCCTGAGGAAGTTGGCGATCGAGACGCCGGCGATCTCCACCGGATACTGGAACGCGAGGAAGAGTCCCGCCTGGGAGCGCTCATCGGGCTCGAGCTCGAGCAGGTCGCGACCGTCGAAGGTGACGGTTCCGCCCGTGGGCTCGTAGCCGGGATGGCCAGCGAGGACCTTGGCGAGCGTGCTCTTGCCCGATCCGTTGGGTCCCATGATCGCGTGGATCTCGCCGGCGCGGATGGT
>CAZBCN010000134.1:0-4526 GCA_964490285.1 uncultured Gemmatimonas sp.
CCAACCGCATCGTCCAGAAGCTCTGGTCCTACTGCAACGTCCTGCGCGACGACGGGCTTTCCTACCAGGACTATCTGGAGCAGCTCACCTTCCTGCTCTTCCTCAAGATGGCCGACGAGCGCGCTCGGATCACGGGCGAACCGCAGCCCATACCCGAGGGCTATCGCTGGGCCGACCTCGCAGCGCCGCAGATGGAGGGCGTCGAGCTGGAGCAGCACTACCGCGAGACTTTGCGCGTGCTGGGCCTCGAGGGGGGGATGCTCGGCCTGATCTTCGAGAAGGCACAGAACAAGATCCAGGACCCGGCCAAGCTGCGGCAGCTCGTAGTCGAGCTGATCGGCAAGGAGGATTGGTCGGCGATGTCGGCCGACGTGAAGGGCGACGCTTACGAAGGACTGCTCGAGCGCAACGCGCAGGACGTGAAGGGGGGCGCGGGCCAATACTTCACGCCACGCCCGGTCATCCAGGCGATCGTGGACTGCGTGCGGCCGCAGCCCGGCGAGGTCGTCGCCGACCCCGCCTGCGGCACCGGAGGCTTCCTCCTCGCCGCCCACGAGTACGTGAAGACCCACTCCGAGCTGGACCGCGACCAGAAGCGCCATCTGCGCTTCGAGGCGCTGCGCGGCACTGAGCTGGTGCCCAATGTCGCCCGCCTCTGTGGGATGAACCTCTTCCTGCACGGCATCGGCCCCGACGGCGCGGAGTCCCACGAGCCTCCGATCCGCACCGACGACGCGCTCCGCGACGAGCCGGACGCGCATGCCGACGTGGTCATCACCAACCCGCCCTTCGGCAAGAAGTCGTCGATCACGATCGTGAACGAGGAGGGCGAGTCCGACCGGCACACACTCACCTACAACCGTCCGGACTTCTGGACGACCACGTCCAACAAGCAGCTCAACTTCGTGCAGCACGTGAAGTCGCTGCTCAAGGTGCAGGGGCGGGCGGCGGTCGTCGTGCCCGACAACGTCCTCTTCGAGGGCGGCGCCGGCGAGACGGTGCGGCGGAACCTGCTCAAGGAGTGCGAGGTCCACACACTGCTGCGCCTCCCCACGGGGATCTTCTACGCCCAAGGCGTGAAGGCCAACGTCCTCTTCTTCGACCGCCGGCCGGGCGCGAAGGAGCCCTGGACACAATCGGTCTGGGTATACGATCTGCGCACGAACAAGCACTTCACCCTCAAGACGAAGCGGCTGACGCGCGCGGACCTCGACGACTTCGTCGCCTGCTACCGGCCCGAGGATCGCCACCACCGCTCGGCGACCTGGTCCGCGGCGACCCCGGACGGGCGCTGGCGGCCATACAGCTACGAAGAGATCCTCGCACGCGACAAGGTGAGCCTGGACCTCTTCTGGCTGCGGGACGAGAGCCTCGAGGACTCGGCCAGCCTGCCCGAGCCGCACCTGCTGGCGCAGGAGATCGCTGACGACCTTCGGTCGGCACTGGCGCAGATCGAGGATGTGCTCGGCGACCTCGAGCAACGAGTGCGTGCCGCACCGCAAGCGGAGTGAACCGGCGACTGCATCATGGGAACGACCCTCGCCGATTCACCTCGGATCCGCCGCCTCCTGATCTCGATGTGGGATCTCAACAGCGCCGCCTCCTACGCGTCGGTGCTCGTCCACCTCGGGCGCAGGGCGATGCATGAGGGGGTGATGACCGACCTGCATCGCGAGACCGCTTTGACGGCCATGGTCGTCACCTACGCCCGTCCGTTCTCGGGCAACCGATCGGATCCGCTCACCGCGGGGAGCGTCCGACTGAGCACGCTCATCCGGCTTTCGCCTTCTCAGCGTGCCCTCCACGACCGTCTCGTGAGCCTTCGGAATCGCGCGTTCGCTCACGCCGACCCCGACGAGTGGCGCGTGACGCACCGCGTGCAGCCGAACGGCTCACTGCTGCCGATCGTGCGTGACCCTCGCGTTCCGATGAGGCGCGCCGAGTACGCTGCCGTCCGCGACCTCGCCTCGCTCATCTGTGGAGCCATCTCGACGTATCTTGTCAGCCAAGGCATCAGCGGCTACGCGCTCGAGCGCGAGTAGAGGCGTCTCGCAGGGGGGTGCGGTCGGCCGCCTGCCGTGGCGGCGGCGGTCGCAAGCGGACGCACGGGACGTCTGAGGGGGAGGATCGCGATATGCGCAGCGCCAACCGAAGCATGGGTGTGGTGGACGTTCCGTGTCGGATCGAGCGAAAGGATGGGCGCCTCCCGAGGTTCCTCGCCGTGCGGGCTCGCATGATCGACGGCTGGAAGCTCGACCGCACGACCATCGTCGAAGCGTCGATCGATGGGTTCGCCATCGGACGGCGTTCCCTCAAGCAGTTGGACGAGGACCGGTGGTTCATCGAACTGGCACAGCCGATGTGCGAGCGCGCTGGCGTCGACACTGGCGACCGGGTGAAGCTCTCGCTACGCTTGGCATCGGACGACTTGCCTGACGAGCTCGCCACGCTGCTCGCGCGCGACCGGTTCGCGCAGGCTGCCTGGGCGAAGCTGACGGCGGCGCAGCAGAGGATGCTTCGCGAGGAGGTCATCGCGGCGAAGCGCCCCGAGACGCGCCGCCGCCGCGCCGAGTGCGGACTCGCTCTGGAGCGTAAGAGCGGCTCGCAGTGTAGGGCCGCGGACGGCGACCACCATGCGCACTGACTCTCCGGACCAAGAGGAGTTCGACCTGCCGGCAGGATATCCCGGCTGGCGTCGCGTCCACTTGCTCGCCAGCTGGATCGTCACCGGCGTGGGCGTCGCGCATCTCGCGGTCGCCGCGCTCTCCTACGACGCCTGGACCGCACGCGCGCTCTGGTTCGTCGGCGCCGGCCTCGGCGTGCTCGTCGTCGGAGCCATGAATCTCGCGCATATCGGCCTCGGACCATGTCGCATGCCGACCGTGCGCCTGGTCCGGATCATCAACGGGACCTACGCGGTCTTCGGCGTCGCCGCCCTCATCGCCGTTCCCGAGCCGCAGGCCGTGGTGCTGGCGGTGGCGCTCGGGGCCCAGGTCGTCGCCGGGCGCGCGACCCTGCCGGGGCCTGACGGATGAGGTGCGAACGGGTGCCGGGGTCACGCGGCCCGCCGCGGACTCACGACGTCGCAGTTCCGCCGCGCGAAGCCGTTCCAGATGGCGGCGACGACGAGCGCCGCGGAACCGGCGTAGATCATCTGCATCGCCGGGAACCCGTGCACGACGATCACCCCGGCGGCCAGCGAGACCGCGCCCGTGCCTCCGACCGCCAGTGGTCCCCAGCGCCCGTGCGTGCGCGCTCCCTGCCAGAATCCGGTGACCGCCACGGCGAGCGCGAGCAGCATGATCGGCCAGAGGATGCCGTCGTGGCGAAGGAAGCCGAGGCCGAGCGCAGTCAGGCCTGTGATGATGAACGGCGTACCCGCGCAGCAGAGCGCCGCGAGCACCGCACCGAGGACGCCCGCGGCGTCACGTGTGCCCGGCCTCATCGGTGCGCCCCGGCAAGGGCATCTCGCAACACCGCGGTGCTCGGACCGCCGCCGACGGCGCAGCCGGCCCCGGTCGCGGGAGGCTTGCGTTCCACGTCGACCCCGTTCACGAGCACGGTCGGGGACGAATAGCCACGGAGGTGCGCGGGGGTCGTGGCCGCCCCGGTGTCCCACTCGCTCCACGCAGCGGACGACCCGAGGCTCGCCAGCGCGTCCCGCAGGCGTTGCCGCGCCGATTCGGCGTGCGGACAGCCCTCGAAGTACACCAGATCGATCTGCATCGCTATGTCCTCGCTTCAGGTTCGAGCGCCGCCAGGATGGGACACTCCCCGGTGACGGCTCGTGCGTCGCAGGCACCGATGAGTCTCTCGAGCACCTCGTCCATCCGCTGCAACGCGGTGAGGTGCTCGTGGATCCGCCCGCGAGCCACCTCAGCGGATCGCCTGACCGAATCGCACCGGCGCGGCTCGCGCACGCGAAGCGCGAGGAGCGCACGGATCTCATCGAGCGTGAATCCCATCGCCTGGGCGCGTCGGATGAACACGACGCGGCGGACCGCGTCCGCCGCGTACTCACGATAACCGCTCGCGGAGCGGCGACGCGCCGACAGCAGGCCGCGCCGCTCGTAGTAGCGCAGCGTCTGCACCCCGACACCAGCAGCCGCCGCGACCGCGCCGATGCGCAGTGGGAGTTCCATGCCTGCATCGTACACCCTATACCATGGTATAGGGTCAAGGGCGCCCACTCGCGAACTCGTCTGCCCGCGGTCTACTTGCTCGCGACCTCCCTCACTCGCCGCCGATGATCGCACCCAGTTCCCGCCGAACCCGAGTAGGTGCCGTGGCCGCCGTCGCGATCATCGCCGTGGCGACCGCGGCATGGCTGCGCGTCCGTGCGCCGGAGCCAGCCGCGCCGGCGTCGGCATCGGCCGATCTCTACACCGCCTCCGACTCCGGCCTCGTCGGTTCGACCGGCCGACCGCAACTCGTCGAGTTCTTCCACCCTGGCTGACTGAGCTGCCGAGCCATGGCGCCCATCGTGCATGGGCTTGAATCGGAGTGGCAGGGTCGAGTCGAGTTCG
>CAZBCN010000135.1:0-4452 GCA_964490285.1 uncultured Gemmatimonas sp.
CGTCTCCACCCGTGCCTGGTCTCGAAAGCTCACCTCGGCCTTGGTCGGGTGCACGTTCACGTCCACGTCGCCGCCGGGCACGCGCAGGTAGAGGAAGACCCACGGGCGGGCGCCGTGCGGGATGGTCGTACGGTAGCCCCGGTCCGCGGCGCGCAGGAGTGCGCCGGCCCGGAACGGGCGTCCGTTCACGAAGAGGTACGCGCGCCGCACCCCCGGCTTGGCCGCGTCGGGGCGCTGCACGAGCCCACCGATCTCCATCTCGCGTTCGGACGTAGAGGTGGCCACCAGGGTCGCGGCTTGCTCGACGCCCCACACCTGTGCGATGCGCGCAGCCGCCTGGTCGACACGCGGGAGGTCCAGGAGCACGCGCCCGTCCGAGACGAGCCCGAACCCCACGCGTGGGTTCGCCAATGCGAGGGCGGTCACGGCCTCGCTCACGGCTCGCGTTTCCGCAGAGACGGCCTTCGAGAACTTGGCGCGGGCGGGCGCGTTGAAGAACAGGTTGCGCACTTCCACCGTCGTGCCTCGCTGGCGAGCGATGTCGTCGATCGAGACGATGCGCCCGCCTTCGACCACGAGGCGGGTGCCGCCGTCGCCCTCGCTGGTCTCCACCGTCATGTGGGACACGGCGGCGATCGAAGGGATCGCCTCGCCGCGAAAGCCGAACGTGCGGACACCTTCGAGGTCGGCCGCCACGGCGATCTTGCTGGTGGCGTGGCGGTCGAGGCACAGGAGTGCGTCCTCGCGTCCCATCCCCGACCCGTCGTCGCTCACGCGGATGCGCCGTTTGCCGCCGCGCTCGACGGTGACCTCCACGTGGGCGGCGCCCGCGTCGAGTGCGTTTTCGACGAGCTCCTTCACGACCGACGCCGGACGCTCCACGACCTCACCGGCCGCGATCTGGTTCGCAACGGCGTCGGGGAGGACTTGGATGCGGCGGGCCATGGCTACGCGACTCCGTAAAACCGACGAGCGTTCGCTGTGGTCAGGGCGGCCAGCTCCTCCGTCGTGCTGCCGACGAGCCGTGCGACGGCCTCGACCACGTGCACGACGAGCGCCGGCTCGTTCCGGCGCCCCCGGTGCGGTACGGGGGCAAGGTAGGGCGAGTCGGTCTCGACCAGAAGCCGGTCGGCGGGCACCTGCCGGAGCAGATGGGCGGCCTCGAAGGTCCGGAACGAGGCGATTCCGGAGAAAGACACGTACCAGCCCGCAGCCATCGCCTCGGCGAACGCGGCCTCGCCGCCCGTGAAGCAGTGCAGCACGCCCATCGTTCCCTGCGGCATCGCGCGGAGCGCGGCGGCGATCTCGCGATCCGCCTCGCGAGCGTGCACGACCACGGGAAGTCCGGTCTCCGCGCCGAGCGCGAGGTGCGCCTCGAAGAGCCCGGTCTGAACGGAGCGCGGCGAGTGGTCGTAGTGGAAGTCGAGTCCTGTCTCACCGATGGCGACCACCTCGGCGTGACTCGTCGCGAGCTCGCGCACGGCGTCGACGTCGGTGGGAGCGGCCTTCCCCGCCTCGTGCGGGTGCACTCCGGCGGTGCACCAGACTCCCTTGCGGCCTCGCGCGAGCTCGAGCGCCGCGCGCGCGTCGGCCACGTCCGACGCGATGGTGACGAGCCGCGTCACGCCGGCATCCGTGGCCCGATGTAGCACCGCCTCCCGGTCGTCCCGGAAGGCGGCATCCGTCAGATGACAGTGACTATCGAAGTACTCGATCACACCGTCGCGGGCTCGGGGCGCGTCGGCTTCTCCTTGATGTTGCCGACACCCCACCGCTTCTGGATCTCGATCAGCGCAGCCGACCCGATGAAGATCGACGAGTACGTCCCGATGACGATGCCGAAGATCATCACCGCGGCGAAGTCACGGATTACCGGACCTCCCAGCGTCGTCAGCGCGAGCAGGACCGCGAGCGTCGCGCCACCAGTGAGCACCGTACGCGGCAGCGTCTCGTTGACGGACCGGTTCACGAGCTCGAGCGGGTCGCGCTTGCGCGCGCCCTTCTGGTGCATGTTCTCACGGATCCGGTCGAACACCACGATGGTGTCGTTGAGTGAATACCCCAGGATCGTGAGGAGCGCCGCCACCGTCGAGAGCGAGATCTCCACGCGCAGGAGCGCCAGCACGCCGAGCGTCAGCATGATGTCGTGCGCGGTCGCGATCACGGCCGCGAGCCCGAAGCGGAACTCGAAGCGCACCGCGAGATAGAGGAGCGTCAGCACGAACGAGATGAGGATCGCCATGGCCGCGCGACTCTGGAGCTCGCTCCCCACCTTGGCTCCCACCAGCTCGGTGCGCACGACATCGAACTGGCGGCCGGGGAGGCCCGCGGCGATCTGCGCCTCGATCTGGTCCGCCACGGCGCTGATCGATGCGCCCTCATCGAGCGGCGCGCGGATGACGAACTCGTTCAGCGCCGCGTCACCGAAGCGCGTGATCGGCGGCGCGTCCGAGCCACCGAGCGCCGTACGGAGGTCCCCTGCGTCGACGGATTCCGTGAAGCGCACCTGGATGAGCGAACCGCCCGTGAAGTCGACACCGTAGTTCAGCCAACTGCCGAGCGTCGCGATGTTGAACAGCATCGCGCCTACGGCGACCGCCGACAGCACGGCCGAGACCACGTACGCCGTCTTGCGGCGGGGGATGAACTGGTAGTCGGCGTGCTGGAAGACCTTCATCATGTGCGAACGGTCCTAGATGCTGATGGGGTCCGAAGCCTTCTTCCCGCTCAGATAGACGAGGAAGAGGGACTTCGTGACGTAGATCGCGGATATGAACGACGCGATGATTCCGATGGACAGCGTGACGGCGAACCCGCGCACCGGTCCGGTACCGAACTGGTACAGCACGAGGCCGGTGATGAGCGTCGTGATGTTCGAGTCCACGATGGCGGAGAGCGCGTTGACGAACCCCTCGTCGACCGCGGTTCGCGTCGCTCGACCCGCCTCGAGCTCTTCTCGGATGCGCTCGAAGATGAGCACGTTCGCATCCACGGCCATACCGATCGACAGAATGATGCCCGCGATCCCGGGGAGCGTGAGCGTGGCGTCCATCGCGGCCATGCCGCCGAGAATCAGGAGCACGTAGACGGCGAGCGCGCCCACCGCGAGCACCCCGGCGAACCGGTAGTACCCGATCAGCATGACGACCACGGCGAGCGTTCCCACGATACCCGCGAGCACGCCCTGATCGATCGAGTCCTGTCCGAGCGACGGACCGACGGTGCGCTCCTCGATGATGTTGATGCGCGCGGGCAGGGCGCCTGCGCGAAGCACGAGCGCGAGGTCGCGTGCGACCTCGAGGGGCGTGCCCTGCCCCATCTCGATCTGACCGCGCGCGCCGATCCGGTCCCGGATCACGGGCGCGCTCATGACTTCGCCGTCCAGCACGATGGCGAGGAAGTTGCCGACGTTCGCGCCGCTGAACCGCGAGAACTCACGACCTCCGGCCCGCGACAGCTCGAAGCGCACGATCGACTGGTTGAACTGCGGGTCCCGCTCGGCGCTCGCGGTCTCGAGCTGGTCGCCCGTCAGGAACGGCTCCTCCGTGAGCACATACAGCTGGCGGTAGGTACGCACGCCTCGGGGCACGATGTCGACGCCCCACTGGAGCGAGATGTCGCGCGGTAGCGCCCGCTGTACTTCGGGGAGCGCCAGGAAGATCTCCGCTGCCCGAACGTCCTCGACGTCCACCATGAAGGTGCCGGGGATGTCGCCGAACCCGAGCATCGACGAGAACGGTGCGAGGGCGTCCGCCGCCTGCTGGGCGCTGTCGGCGGCGGCGGCCGCGACGGTCGCCGCGCTGTCGGAGGCGGCGGTCGTGTCGGACTGACGGAAGAGGATGTCCTCGACGCTCTGCCCGCGGTCCTCGACCGCACGGCCGAGGGCACGAATCGAGTCCACACCCAAGGCGACCACGATCGCGCGATCGATCCGGCGGAGCGACGCCTCCACCTCGGTCGACGGCTGCACCAGCTTGAACTCGAGGAACGCGTTCCGCGTGACGATGCCCTTGGCCTGCTCCTCGTCGCTGATGCCCGCGAGCTCGACGATCAGGCGCTCTCCACCGACGCGCTGGATGAGCGGCTCCGCCACGCCGAACTCGTCGATGCGCGAGCGGACGATCATCTCCACCCGGTCGATCATGTCCGCCCGGGCCTCGGTGGTCATCGTGCCCTGGGGGTCGTCGACCTCGAGCACCAGGTGCATGCCGCCCTGGAGGTCCAGGCCGAGCTTCAGCCAGTCCCCGGTCTCGGCGCGGTGCGCGTAGAGCTGCCACACGGCGACCGCCACGAGGACAACGATGGTGACGATTCGGCCCCGAAGTGTCTTGAACATGCGGCGCGTGGGTTCAGCGAGATGGGCCGCGCCCGGCCTGCGGGCTCGATCGCCCCCGGCCGGCGCGGCAGCAGGGAAAGCTGCGGCTGCCCTCGGAAGGTGTCAATCGGAGGCCG
>CAZBCN010000136.1:0-4452 GCA_964490285.1 uncultured Gemmatimonas sp.
GGGGGCCGTGTCGATCGGGCCTCGCGCGAGGGCATGGGCCTTCGCGCCGTGGGCCCTTGCGCTCGTGGCGTCCGCCGTAGCCGCATCGAGCTGGGCTCTTCCACGCCTCGGCGGGTCCGGCCAGCCGACCGATGAGGTCACGTCGGAGGAGTTTCGTGTCATTCTGGAGGAGGAACGGGCGGTCGTCCTCGATACGCGCCCGCACCTCGAGTACGCGATCAGCCACATTCCGGGCGCGATGAACGTCGCGGCCCGGCCCGGTATGCCCATGTCGATGTACGTTTCCGACGTAGCCGAGGTGAGCCGCCTCGTGGGAGGTGACCTGAACCGACCCTTGGTTCTCTACTGCAACGGTCCCTATTGCCCGCGCAGCACACGACTGGCAGCGGAGTTGCAGGCCGCCGGGCACGCGAGCGTCCGGCGATATCAGCTCGGCATACCCGTCTGGCGCGCCTTCGGCGGCGTGACCGTCACCGATGTGGACGGTCTGCGGTACATCGTCGAGAAGGACCGGACGGCCGTGCTGATCGACACGCGCGAACGCGAGGAGTTCGCTCTCGGGTCGCTTCCGGGAGCGCGAAACGTGCCGAGGAGCGGCGTCCTCGAGGCCAGGGACATCGGTGAGATCCGGGCGGCCAAGGACGACGGCCGGTTGCCCATGGAGGACCACAACACCCGTATCGTGGTCGTGGGACGAACCGTGGGCGACGCGCGCTTCGTCGCCCAGGCGATCGCATATGAGGCCTTCCACAATACGTCCTACTTCTCGGGCACGTTCGAAGAGGCGCTGGCCGCGCTCACTCCGTAGAGGATGGGTTGCCCCGGGACGCGTGCGGGGCCTGGCCCGTTGACGCTTCCGGAGGCCCCTCCTAGGTTTCCTTGCTCTAGTCGGGCCGGCCTGCATGAACACGCCGGAAGCCGACGGAACGCGCCCAAGCCGACAGAGTCGAGACGGAGCCGGCGCGTTTTTCACGTCAAGCCAGTTCTATGCCGACCATCAACCAACTCGTCCGTAAGGGCCGCAAGGCGCTCCGGAGCAAGAACAAAGCGCCGGCTCTGCAGAAGAACCCGCAGAAGCGCGGGGTCTGCACGCGTGTGTACACCACGACTCCCAAGAAGCCCAACTCGGCGCTTCGGAAGGTCGCGCGCGTCCGGCTGACCAACGGTTTCGAGGTCACGGCGTATATCGGCGGAGAGGGCCACAACCTGCAGGAGCACTCGATCGTCCTCATCCGGGGCGGCCGCGTGAAGGACCTCCCGGGCGTCCGGTACCACATCATCCGTGGGACGCTGGACGCATCGGGCGTCGACGCCCGCCGGCAGGGTCGGTCCAAGTACGGGGCCAAGCGGCCCAGGTAGAGGACAGAGACCATGAGCCGCCGTTCGCGCGCCGAGATCCGGGAGACCCCGGGCGATCCTCACTTCGATTCCCGCACCGTCACGAAGTTCATCAACAGCATGATGCGGGACGGCAAGAAGTCGATCGCGGAAAAGATCTTCTACGATGCGGTGCAACTCCTGGAGCAGCGTTCCGGTCAGCCCGGAATGCAGATCTTCGAGTTGGCATTGAACAACTCCAAGCCGGCCCTCGAGGTGAAGAGCCGCCGGGTGGGAGGCGCCACGTATCAGGTTCCCGTCGAGGTGCGACCGGAGCGGCGCACGGCTCTCGCGACGCGCTGGCTGATCTCCTACGCGCGGGCCCGTTCGGAGAAGACGATGGCGGATCGGCTGGCCGGCGAGCTTCTCGCCGCGAGCCGCGGAGAGGGTAACACGGTCAAGAAGAAGGAAGACACCCACCGGATGGCCGAGGCGAACAAGGCCTTCGCCCACTACCGCTGGTAGGAGCCTGGTAGCAAACGGAGCCTCCACGGCTCCGACAACTTGGAACGCGATGGCCCGGAGATCGACTGGGGCCCTCTCCGATATGAGGAGCGCGGACACTGTCTGCTCGAATGAGCAGCAGCGACAGAGGCCGCGCTCTTCGTTTGTAGGGTGGACATGAAACGAGAACCAAGAAGGACCGAGATAGATGCCTAGGAAAACGCCACTCGCGCACCTGCGAAATATCGGCATCATGGCGCACATCGATGCCGGTAAGACCACGACGACCGAGCGCATCCTGTTCTATACGGGGAAGGTGCACCGCGTCGGAGAGGTGCATGAAGGCACGGCGACGATGGACTGGATGGAGCAGGAGCAGGAGCGCGGAATCACCATCACGTCTGCGGCCACCACGTGCCACTGGAAGCGCTTCGAGAAGGACTTCCGGATCAACATCATCGACACCCCCGGCCACGTGGACTTCACGGCCGAGGTGGAGCGTTCGCTGCGCGTCCTCGACGGCGCGGTTGCGGTCTTCTGCGCTGTCGGTGGCGTGGAGCCGCAGTCCGAGACGGTGTGGCGCCAGGCGGATCGCTATCGGGTTCCGCGCATCGCGTTCATCAACAAGATGGACCGCGTCGGCGCCGATTTCGGGAACGTCGTCGAGATGATGCACGACCGGCTGGGCGCCAACGCCCACCCGGTTCAGTATCCGCTCGGGGAAGGCGAGCTCTTCACGGGCGTCGTCGACATCATCGAGCGTAAGGCGATCATCTACGAAGACGAGATGGGCTCGAAGACGTCCGTTGGCGAAGTGCCCGATGGCCTGAAGGTCAAGATCGAGGAGCTCCGACACCAGCTCCTCGAGGCCGCGGTGGAGCACGATGACGAGCTGATCGAGAAGTACCTGGGTGGCGCCGAGCTTTCGAACGAAGAGCTCCGCCACGCGATCCGTGCCGCCACCATCAAGGGCGCGATCTTCCCGGTCTTCTGTGGCTCGGCGTTCAAGAACAAGGGCGTCCAGACGCTTCTCGACGGCGTCATCGACTTTCTCCCCTCGCCGGTGGACATCCCTCCCATTCAGGGGCACCTGCCGCACAAGGACGAGACGTTCGCGACGCGCGAAGCGAGCGACGACGCGCCCTTTGCGGCCCTGGCGTTCAAGATCGCCACCGACCCCTACGTGGGTAAGCTGACGTTCTTCCGCGTGTACTCGGGCTCCCTGCCGTCCGGCAGCTACATCTACAACGCGACGAAGGACCGGCGCGAGCGCATCGGCCGCATCCTGCAGATGCACGCCAACAAGCGTGAGGAGCGCGACGAGGTGTTCGCGGGCGACATCGCTGCGGCGATCGGGCTCAAGGACACCAAGACCGGCGACACGCTGTGCGTCGAGGACGACCCGATCATCCTCGAGGCCATGAAGTTCCCGGAGCCGGTCATCGCGGTGGCGATCGAGCCCAAGACGAAGGCCGACCAGGACAAGCTCGGCAACGGTCTGACGAAGCTGGCCGACGAGGATCCGACGTTCCGCGTCTTCACGGATCCGGAGACGAGCCAGACGATCATCTCCGGGATGGGTGAGCTGCACCTCGAGATCATCGTCGATCGCCTCAAGCGGGAGTTCGGCGTCGAGGCGAACGTCGGCCGTCCCCAGGTGGCATACCGCGAGACGATCCGGGCGCGTGTCGAGGACGTGCAGGGCAAGTTCGTTCGGCAGACGGGTGGGCGCGGTCAGTACGGCCACGTCATCATCAACATCGAGCCCGGTGTGCCCGGCAGCGGCTTCATCTTCGAGGACAAGGTCGTCGGCGGCACGATCCCGAGGGAGTACATCGGGGCGGTCGAGGCCGGGGTGCGCGGGGCGCTCGACTCGGGCATCCTCGCGGGCTACCCCATCATCGACCTCAAGGTGGAGCTCATCGACGGGTCGTACCACGACGTCGACTCGAGCGAGATGGCGTTCAAGATCGCCGGATCGATGGCGCTCAAAGAGGGTGTTCGGCGTGCCAAGCCGGTGCTGCTCGAGCCCATCATGGACGTCGAGGTGGTGACGCCCGCCGACTACATGGGCGACATCATCGGCGACCTGTCGGCCCGCCGCGGCAAGGTGGGCGGCATGACGGAGCGTGCCGGCGCACGCGTCATAGGCGCCTCCGTTCCGCTCGGCGAAATGTTCGGCTACTCGACCACGCTGCGCTCGATGAGCCAGGGTCGGGCGGTCTACACGATGCAGTTCGCGCACTACGAAGAGGTGCCGAAGTCGAAGGCGGAGGAGATCATCTCCTCCAACGGTTCCAACGGACCCAGCAGATAAACCTCAGTACCGAATCCGAAGAGGACGACGATGGCCAAGGGGAAGTTCGAGCGGAAGAAGCCGCACGTGAACGTGGGCACGATTGGACACGTGGACCACGGGAAGACGACGTTGACGGCCGCGATCACGTTCACGCAGGCGAAGAAGTTCGGCGGGGACGCGGTGGCGTACGATCAGATCGACAAGGCACCGGAAGAGCGGGAGCGTGGGATCACGATCTCGACGGCGCACGTGGAGTACGAGACGGCGAACCGGCACTACGCGCACGTGGACTGCCCGGGACACGCGGACTACGTGAAGAACATGATCACCGG
>CAZBCN010000137.1:0-4436 GCA_964490285.1 uncultured Gemmatimonas sp.
CGCCCCCTGGGCCTCCACGCCGAGGGCCGCCGACTCGATTGGATCGGCCGACGGCCCACGCCAGGCCGACACGGCGAAACCATCGACCTCGGCGTCGACGGGGGTGAAGTCCCGCTTCAAATTGCTCTTACGGACGAGCTCGCCGGCCACGAAGATGGTGTCGGGGTCGGCGTACTTCTGCATGTGCCCGGCGACGTCGATGACGTTGTCGCTCATCTCCTCCATCCGTGCGTTCGCGTCGTACTGCACGCGTCCCGCGTTGACGCCGCAGCGTACCCTGAACGGTGTCCGCATCATACGAGTCTTGGCATTGAAGTCGGGGAGCAGCCGAAGCACGGCCTGAGCAGCCCGGAGCGCGTGCTCGAGCGAATCGAAGCAGATCATGGCTCCATCCGGAGTCCAAGCCGACTTGAGCGGGCGCTCCCGAGCCATCGCCCCGTCGACCAGCTTCTTGAACTCCTTGAAGTCATGCTCGACGATCGCCTTGTCCTCTCCGAGCTTCATGTTGGTCGATCCCACGACGTCGAGAGCGAAGAACGCGACCTCCCTCGTCATCGCGTCGAGCTCTCGCCTCGCCTCGACCATCATACGCACGAGCTCTTCGCGGCTCTTCTTGTCGCCCGGCTTGAGTCCCTGGAGCTTGGATTCGATCGAGGTCAGCGACATCTGCCGGCCGAACTTCTTCGCGCTCTTCGTCAGCTTCCCGAAAGTCCGCTGTAGGCTCGACTTGGCGGCCACCGCCGAAAGCCTGGCCGCCACGATGTCGAGCGCCACAGCCGCGAGGAGCGCCGCGAGCGCGACGAGCCCCCGCGCGAGGTCGAGCGGCCCTACCCGTGTGGGCATGACCGAGCGGACCCCATCCATGATCGCCGAGTCGAGTCGGACGACGCGACTCACCCACGGGTACGAGCCGGATCCTTGGAGGAAGGGAAGTAGGGCGACGAGGAGTAGCGCCACCGCTGCCATGAGGGCGACGACCGCGGCCACGCGCAGGACGAGAACGACCGGCTTCAGCAAGAACAAGCACGACCTCCCGGACGGATCCACGGAGGCCCTATACGCCTGCGGGCGCTCCCATATCCAAGCTAGGAAACACCCATCGAATGGAGCCAGCATCGTCTGCCGGCCCGGAAAAGCGAGCCGCGTCAGCGGCGCGGCATCGCCCTTTTGCCGTCGACGATCGGCGGAAGGCCGCCCAGCTCGAGGTACACTGCGGTGATGAAGCGGGTCTTGCTCTGCTCCGTGTCGCCGAGCGTCGTCGCGTCGTACGGAGCCGTCAGGTTGGCGGCGAGCACCTCTTCCAGCGATCTGCCCTGATCGCGGAGCGCCGCCACCCTGGCCATGATGTCCACGAGCATGGCGCGGTAGGCGAGGAGGTCGGACTTCCCGACGAGCGTGCCGTGACCGGGCACGAGCGTCGTCTGTGGACCGGCCAACTCCTGGATGAGGTCGACGGCGTCGAGCATGCCACGGATCGAGCCGCCGTTGGCCTGATCGGCGAATGGGTAGCCGAAGTTGCGGTAGAAGTCCTCTATATAGATGACGTTCGCGTGGCGGAAGCGGACGATCGTGTCGCCGCCCGTATGGGACGGCATCATGGGGATGAAGTCGATCGTGTCGCCGTTCATGTAGAAGGTGACGGCGGGCTGGCCCCGAGTGGCCGGGTCGTAGGCGTAGGTGGCGGCCGGGACGGCAGCGGGGTCGGGGGCGCGGCCCGACGGCGGACGAAGCATCTCGTTGCGGAGATTCTCCTGGGCGTAGATCAGCGCGCCCTGGCCGGCGAAGAAGGCGTTGGCCCCGGTGTGGTCGCTGTGGACGTGCGTGTTGACGAGAATCCGAATCGGCGCGTCGCTGAAGGTGCGGATCGCGGCGAGTGTCTTCTCCGCCACCTGCCGGTTCTGGGTGTCCACCATGAGGATCCCGTCGGGCCCGAAGAGCACCATGGCCCTGCCGCCCGAGCCGTCGGGGTGCGCGGGGTCGAGGCCCTCCGAGCCGTGCAGTACGAAGAGGTTGGGCGACATCTGCTCGATCACCCGGATCTCGATCTGGTCCCACGGCGTCTGATAGCCGGGCGGGTACGTGTAGGTCCCCTGTCCCGGTGGAATGAGCGTGATCGGATACCCGGGCAGCTGCGCCCAGACCAGCGAGGGCAAGGCGGCCAACGTCGCGGCACACGCGATGAGCGCACGGCTCTTCATCGTTCTCTCCAGTCGCCAGGGTCTGCGCCAACATCTTACCCGCGCGGGTGGTGGGCAAGCGCTGGAACGCGCTCCACCAAGCGCCGGCCGCCGAGGCGAAGGCTGGATCGGCGTTGCCGGAGCTTCTCCGGCGGGGTATTGATAAGGAAGGTCCTTCTAGTGGGAGGTTCGGCATGGCAAAGAGGAGGAGCGACCGAGTCGACAAGGCACGCGACCGCAAGCTCGCCCGTCAGAAGGCCAAGACCAGGCGGGCCAAGGCAGCCGCGACTAAGGTGAAGGAGACGCTCGAGCGCGAGCGAGCGAAGGCGAAGGCCTCGCGAGCCAAGGACAAAGCGGCGGCGAAGAGGGACCTCGCGCGCGCAAAGGCGAGGACGAAGGCGGTGAAGGCCAGGGCGGCCGCGAAGCTGAAGGCCCGCAAGAAGAAGGAGAGGGCGCGCCGCGCGAGGCGCCGTGCGGTCGCCAGCAGCGTCGCGGCGGGCGCCGCCAAGGTGGTCGCGGGGCGGGCCGCGAAGAGGGCCAAGAAGGTCCTCCAGGCAGCCGGAGAGAACGTCACCGAGAACGTGAGGAAGGCTTCGAAGGCGCTTCGGACGAGGGCGAAGGCGGCCAAGGCGGCGATCGACGCAGGGATGGCCGCGGCGAGGAGTGAGCGGGAGGCTCAGCAGCGTGCGGAAGCGAAGAAGTCCGCGCGAAGGACGAAGCGCCCAGCGTCCAAGAGAGCCCCGAAGCGCGCGGCTACCGCCGAGCCTGCGACTTAGCCCGCGGTCCTCGGCGCAGGCGCTCCAGGGGACGCACACATGAACACGATCCGGAACTCGGGCCTCTTTGCGGCGCTCGTCGGAGCAGCCGGGCTCGCGCCGGCCGCGTGCGCCGCACAGAATCCTACGCCGGACCACCCTGCCGTCACCGTGCACGGCCAGACGTACACTCCGCGCTCGATTCTCGCGCGCAACATGGGCACGCCGGAGGACGCAACGTCGCAGTTCCCGCCGCACAGGATCATCGGCAACATCTATTACGTAGGCACGCGCACATTGAGCTCGTTCCTCATCGTGACGCCGGAAGGAAACATCCTGCTCAACAGCACCTATGAACGGAACGTACTGACCATCGCGCGATCGGTCGCCGATCTGGGGCATCGCTTTGCCGATACGAAGATTCTTCTCGGCAATCACGCTCATGGCGACCACCAGGAAGGAGACGCCCTGGTCAAACAGCTGACCGGGGCGCGCGTAGTCGCGATGGCCGAGGACGTTCCGGCATTGAGAAATTTGCGACCGGGTGACAAGGAGCATCCCGTCGACCGTGTGATCCACGACGGCGACACCGTGAGCTTGGGTGGTACGACACTCACCGCGCATCTGACCGCGGGCCACACCCGAGGCTGTACGACCTGGACGACGACGGTTCAGGAAGGCGGGAGGAGCTACGACGTCGTCTTCTTCTGCTCGTTGCGCTCGCCACTGACCATCGCGCCCGACGTCGCCGACGAGATGGACCGCACGTTCGAGCTCGTGCGGCGACTACCTTGCGACGTTCCGCTCGGAGACCACCCGGCCCAGTACAACATGCACGAGAAGCACTCGAGACTCGCGGGCGGTGGAGCGAGCCCCTTCGTCGACCGCGACAATTGCTTCCGCGAGGTCGACATCCAGGAGGCCATGTACCATGCCGTTCTGGCCGAACAGGCGGCTGCCGCGCCGAGGTAACTGGGGCTCGAAGGTGGCGCAGCCGTGCGACGGCCGGTTGCGACGGGCGTCGATCCGACTAGCTTCGCCTGCGAAGGCTCGACACACGTCGACAGCTGTCCGCGAATGCCGCAGAGGCCGCAGCATGCCCGAGATCAGAGTGCAAATCCGGCAGGTCGGTCCCTCGACGAGCGAGGCGACCATGCGTCAGCACACGGCGCTCGTCGATCGGCCGGAGGCCAAGGGCGGCAACGACCGGGGCCCGATGGGTGGCGACTACTTTCTCGCCGCCGTGGGAGGCTGCTTCATGAGCACCTTGCTCGCAGCCATCCGAGCGCGAGGCGCCGATGTGTCCAACGTGCGAACCGAGGTGACGGGAACCCTCGCGGAAAACCCGACGCGATTCAGCGCCGTCTCGCTGGAGGTGACCGGCGACTACTCCGATGGGGACGTTTTCAAGCACCTCGTGGACGTCGCGGAACGGGGGTGCATCATGGTGAACACGCTGAAAGGGACGGTGGACTTCGGGGTGAGGACTGCGACTCCGGTCTGA
>CAZBCN010000138.1:0-4409 GCA_964490285.1 uncultured Gemmatimonas sp.
GTGATCCCTCGTCCGGGCGAGTTCGGCCACGAGACGTGGGAGAACGACGCGTGGGACTGGACGGGTGACGTGTCGTCGTGGGCGCCGATGGCGGCCGATCCGGAGCTGGGTCTCGTCTACGTCGTGACGAACGGCGCGACGATCGACTACTACGGCGGGTTCCGGCCGGGCGACAACCTGTTCAGCACGAGCATCATCGCGCTGGACGTGGAGACGGGTCAGCGTCGGTGGCACTACCAGATGGTGCACCACGACATCTGGAACTACGACTCGCCATCGGCGCCCGTCCTCATGGACGTGACGGTGGACGGTCGCGAGGTGAAGGGGTTGTTCGAGGCCACCAAGCAGGCGTGGGTGTACGCCCTGAACCGCGAGACGGGCGAGCCCATCTGGCCGATCGAGGAGCGCCCGGTGCCTCAGTCGCGCGTGCCGGGCGAGAAGCTGTCGGCGACGCAGCCGTTCCCGACGCGTCCGGCGCCGTTCGACCTCCAGGGCCGCAACGAGTCGCACCTGTTCGACTACACACCGGAGCTTCGGCGCCGCGCTTTGCAGGTCGCTCAGGACAACAACTTGTTCGCGCCGATCTTCAACCCCCCGACCACGGTGAACGACCCGGCCGGTCCGGCGTGGATCTGCCCGGGTGGCGCGGGTGGTGCCAACATCACCGGCAATCAGGCGGCCGACCCGGTGAACGGTATCATGTTCGTGATCTCGCAGAGCAACTGCGGTCGTCTCTCCGTGATGCCCGCGAGCGAGTCCCCGCTGGATACGCCCGAGCAGTCGGGCGTGACGCACTCCGACTGGTCCGCCGCGCAGGGCGGTGAGGGTGGCGGCCGAGGTGGTGGCCCCTCCATCGACGGCCTGCCGGTCTTCAAGGGGCCTGTCGGACGCATCGTCGCCTACAACATGAACACCGGCGACATCATGTGGACGATCCCGAACGGGGACGGTCCGCAGGCGGAGCAGGACCTGATCCGCAACCACCCGCTCATGGCGAGCGTGCCGAACCGTGACGTCATCGCGAACCGCGGACGGAGTGGCCACGGCGGCATGGTGGCCACGCCGAACCTGCTGATCGCGTCAGGTCAGACGGCAGACAACACGCCGCACATCTTCGCGATCGACAAGCAGACGGGTCGTCGCGTCGGCCAGGTCGAGATTCCGGGCATCAGCCGGTACGGCATGTCGAGCTGGGAGCACAACGGGCATCAGTACATCATCGTGCAGCTCGCGAGCGGCTTGGCGGCCTTCGGGCTTCCGGCGGCGGTGCCGGCGGCGGGCGCGGCACACTAACGGGTTTGCGACACCGCCGTCCGCGGGCAGGGGTTCTTCCCACCTGCTCGCGGCGGCGTCGCAAACCCGGCCGGCGGATTCCCGACAACGGCAACGCGCGGGCCAGGGGTGGCTTGGCGGGTGGTTGTCGGGAATCCGCCTCGTGGGCGGACATCCTCCGGATGTCGCCCACGGGTTCACGGAGACGACCAGGGGGCTCGGTCTTCGCTCGCCCTATGGCGCCGACGGGCTCGGCACGATCTGTGTGCGCTCGAGCTCCCCGAGCCGGTCGATGATCCTGGCGTAGGCGCGGGCGATCTGCTCCAGCCCGACGGCAGGCACCCACTCGGGTGTGTCCTGCTCGGTGTGTTTGATTTCGGGCGATGTGATCACCTGCATCGACGGCACGAGTCGCGCCATACGCCCCATCTCGCCCGACGCGCCCGGATCCATGTCCGCGGTCACCCCCACGTTGAATCGGTTGAACGAGTCGGTCACGATATCGAGCACCGCGGGGCTCGCGTAGAGCCACCAGCGCATGGGCGACACCGCGTTCATCATGCGGAGCCTCGGGCCCCAGTACTTCGCTCGGGTGATCGCTACGTGCTCGAGGTTGATCGCGAAGGCGGTGTTCGCGAGCGCGGTCTGGGCATTTTCGGCTAGCCAGTTCGTTCCGGGCCCGCCGTGGTGTCCCACCGAGCCGAGGAACTTGATCGTGCGGGGACGCTCGGACTGTGGGATGCGGGCGAAGTAGTCGAGCAGGCCGATCATCACGGCGAGGCCCGAGCCGTTGTCGGAAGCGGCCCGGAAGAATCCGTCCATGTGGGCGATGACCAGGACCTCCTCCTGGCTCCGTCCGGGGAGCGTGCCCCACACGCTCGCAGCGGTGAGGCCGGCAACCTGCTCGGCCTCGAGGCGAATCGTGACCGTGACGCGCTCGCCCTGGCCGAGCCGCTCGCGCAGCCGCATGCCGTCCTCGTAGCCGAGGTTGAATCCAGGCAGACGGCCCGTGCCCTGCCACGCCGCGAAGTTGTCGGAGATGCCATACACGATACCGACGGCGGCGGCGCCCTTTTCCTCGGCGCGCTCCAGCACGCCCTCGAGCGCGAGGGTGTGTCGGATGTCGCCAGGCAGTGGGATGTCTTGGACGACCACGGCCTTGCCGCGGACGTCACGGCCCAGGTAGTCGGCGTTGCTCCCCTGGCCGAGCCATACGAGCTCGTACTCTAGGCCTTCTGGGGGAGTCGACTCGGCGTCTTCCGGCGGGCGCGCCGACTCGAGCTCGAACGTCGTGCCGCCAGAGCGGAACGAGATGTCGTAGCTCGACGCCTGCCACTGGGGCGGCAGGTCGAAGCTTTGGCGGCGCACGTCCTGGAGCCCGTACTGCCGGAAATGGCGCTCCACCCACTCCTGCGTCGCCTCGTGGCCCCAGGTGCCGACGTTTCGGCCCCAGAAGACGTTGCCGCGGTCGCGGTCGGCGAGCGAGATCGCGTCGACCTCCATCAGCCACGACTTCATGCGCATCCCGTCGATGACGCCGTAGCGCGCGTCTTCGGGGCGAAGGGGGATGTGGATGTACGCGTCCTCGCGCGGGTGGCCGGCCGGGTCCAGAAGCGGCTGTCCCAGGGGGTTGGGGGGCGCTTGTTGCGCGACGGCCGGCGCGGCCAGGAGCAGGGACAGCGTCATGACGTGGAGCTTCTTCACGGATCCACCTCCTCGCTTCGGGTCCAGGAGCCAAGAGGCGGCTTCCGTCGAGGGGGGGCAAGATTGCGGCCGCGGCCGCGGAGCCGGACAATACGGCATGACCACACCGAACAGCGTGACCATCCAGATCCGAGCGGGCCTCGAGTCCGCCTATCCCGACGTCTACACGCCCGCGGCGCTCGCCGCGGTGCGCGCCCTGGCGCCCTTCGACCGAGACGTGAAGTCCGTCATGCGCGAGCGTATCGAGCGACGACGGGCGCGATTCCGGGACAAGAAGCGCATCGACTTCCTCGACCCGAACTCGACCATCGCCCGCACGGTCATCAAGGTGCGCGACGCGCGCGCGGGAGCATTCGAGGGGAGCGAGATCCCGCACGACCTCCAGCGCCAATGGATCCAGGGCACGGGGCCCGCGGCCAAGCCAGGTGTTCCGCTCGAGCGCTCGATTCGCAATGTGGCGTACGCCCTGTTGTCGGGAGCGGACGGCTGGATGTTCGACGGCGAGGACGCGCTCGGACAGACGCGCACGATGTCGCTCGAGAACCAGAGGAATCTCAAGCTGGCGATTGCGCGCGACGAGAAATTCCTCGGCGTGGCAGAGGGTGTCGCGCGCGAGATGAACGAGTGGTCGCAGGGCTTCCTCGGGCGCGCGATCGTGCCCGATTGGCGCACGCAGCTCGACTTCACCACGGTCATCTTCCGGGCGCGAGGCCTCCATCTCGACGACCGGCACATCCGGAACGCCGATGGTTCGGGGTTCTCGGCCTCGATCGTGGACGTGTGCCTATACGTGGTGAACAACCACGAGCGGCTCCGCGCGGCGGGTCGCTCGGTCGTCCTCTATCTGCCGAAGATCCAGACCGCCGAGGAGGCCGCGGTGTGGAACGACATCCTCAGCGCGCTCGAGCGCCACGTCGGCATCCCGGTGGGCACCGTGAAGGTCTACGTGCTCGTCGAGCAGGTCGAAGCGTGCTTCCAGCTCATGGAGATCCGCGCGGCGCTCGCGCGTCGCTTCGCGGGGTTCAACACGGGGCGCTGGGACTACATCAACTCGGTATCGGATGCGATGGCGTGGGACCCCACGTTCATCAACCCGAACATCGAGTCGATCACGATGACGTACGGGTACATGCGCGTGTACGAGGACCGCGTGCGGCGGGCGGTGAACACGCCCGACCGCAACGGCCGCCACGTTCTCTGGCAGGGGGGCATGGAGCCCAACATCCCGGTCGGCTCGGAGAAGGGCGTCGCGGACGGGATGGCACGCGCACTGCAGGGCGCCGAGCGTGAGCAGCGCGAGGGCGCGAGCGGGAAGTGGGTCGCGCACTGGAAGATGGTGCACATCGTGCGACCCGTATGGGAGAAGGTTGGCCAGGCGAACCAGATGGGACGCTCGGTCCCGCCGCTCACGTACACGGAGAAGGACGCGGCGG
>CAZBCN010000139.1:0-4320 GCA_964490285.1 uncultured Gemmatimonas sp.
CGCGTTGTTGCAGTGCTGGCAGAGCATCGGCAGGAAGCGCACGTCGAGGTCGCTCGCCTGCGTCGCGTCGACGTGCTCGTAGTACCGCTCGATGCGGATCCACGCCATGTCGCGGCCCATCCGCACCTGGTCCTCGCCGGTCCACGGAATGTTGTTCTCGGCCTGGCAGGCGACAACGCACGCGCTGCACCCCGTGCACTTGTCGAGGTCGATCGCCATCGCCCAGCGCGGGCCCTCGTGCGCGTTCGCGTACTCGCCGTAGCGCGAGCCCTCGAGCGGGAACGAGGCGGGGCTCCCGTCCTCCGCCGGCACGGGGATGAACCCTCCGCCGGCCTGGAGCTCCATCAGCTCGCCGTGCTCCTCCTCGGCCGCCTCCGCTACCTCGCCGAGCAGCGCCAGCTGGACGGCCGGGGCAATCGGGCGGTCGTGCTGGTCGCCCGCGGATCCGTCGATGGTGGCGTGGCGCATGCGACGCCCCGTCGGCTCGAGCGTGACCGTGGTGGCGACCGTGACCATCGCGCCCGAGGGCTGCTCGGGGGTGGCCGGCAGCAGGTCGAGCGCGTTGACGCCGTGCCCGTCCGCGTAGCGGCCCATCGAGGTGTGTCCGCCGCCCATGGCGAGTGCGACGACGTCCTCGCGGATGCCCGGGTAGAGCCACACCGGCACCTCGACCGCGCCGTTCGGCGAGGACACGGTGACGATGTCGCCGTTCACGAGCCCGCGCGCCTCGGCGGCGACCGGGTTCATCTCGAGCCAGGAGTGCCAGACGATCTTGGAGACCGGGTCGGGGAGCTCCTGCATCCACGGGCTGTTCGAGAACTCGCCGCCCGCGAACCGCGACGACGGGTGCACCACGAGGGTCAGGTCGCCGCTCCCGTCGAACGCCGGGGTGTCGAAGGAGAGCGCGCGGTCCGGAGACCGGAGCGCGGGAGCCTGGGCAGCGGGTGCGCCGAGCACGGCCACGCCGGTCCGGAGCGCCTGGCGCCAGGCCGCGTCGTCGAGCGTCGCGGCGTGCGCGGCACGCAGGTACTCGTAGAACGTCGCCGCCGCGGGAGCGCTCGCCGGCGCGGCGAGCCGCATCACCGAGAGCATCACGTCGCCCGCCTGCTTCGAGTCGAAGAGCGACACGGGCGACATGACCGGCTGCTGGATCGACACCACGCCGGGGCGCGGCGACGAGTCGCCCCACGCCTCGAGGAAGTGACGGTCGGGGAGCACGAGGTCCGCGAGCGCGGCCGTCTCGTCCATCGCGGAGGAGAACGACACCTTGAACGGCACCCGCTCGAACGCCGCCAGGAACCCCGAGGCGGCCGGCATCGAGTACGCCGGGTTCGCGCCGTGCACGATCGCGACGCCGACGCGGCCCGCGGCCATCGCCTCGATCGCACCCTGCATGTCGCCGAACCGCGAAGACGCCGCCGACGTCGCCTCGTAGTGCACGGTGCGGCCGACGTTCCCCGCCACGTGGTTCAGGATCATGACCGCGAGGTTCGCCGCGGTGGCGTTGCGGTGGTGCGCACCCGCGCCCGGGCCCATCGCGAGGCTCGGGCCCTCGGAGCGGAACCGCTCGGCGAGCGCATTGATGGCTTCCACGCTCACGCCTGCCGCCTCGGCCGCCGCGGCCGGGCTGTAGGCGGTGAGCAGGTTCGCGTACGGACCGGCGGCCTCGGGCGTCGCGATGGCGGAGGCGATGCCGAGCGCGATCGCGGCCTCGGAGCCGGGCCGGATCGGGATCCACTCGTCCGCGTTGAGTCCCGTCACGGAAAGACGCGGCCCGAGGAACACGAAGCGTCCCTTGGCGTGGCTCTCGTCGTCGACCGCGCTCATGCGCGCGAGGCCCTTGTTGTGCTCGACCGGAGAGGCGCCCGTGTCCACGAAGTCGTACCCGAACGAGACGAGCAGCCGCGCGGCACCGATGTCGTAGCGGGGCACGCTCTCGACGCCGTACGCGATGCGCGCCGCCTCGAGGAGCGGGGCGTCCGTCACGGCGTCGTAGTCGACCCGGAGGCCGCCGAGCGCCGCCACGAACTCGTCCATCAGGCGGCTCATCGTGGGGCCGGTGTGCCCGGAGATGAGCAGCACGTCCCCGCGGTCGACGGTGTTCTGCGGGTTGCGGGCCCTCTGCAGCCGCGCGGCGAGGAGGCGCTCTGCCTCGTCCCACGTGCCCTGCCGCAGGACGTCGCCCTCGCGGATCATCGGGCCGTGGAAGCGGTCCGGGTTATAGAGGTGCTGGAGCGTCGCGTGGCCGCGGGAGCAGAGGCCGCCCTCCGAGACCGGGTGCGACGGGTTGCCCTCGACCTTGATCGCGCGGCCCTCGCGCGTGCGCACCCACATGCCGCACTCGGCGGCGCAGCCGCCGCAGACCGTCGTGTACCAGGTGGCGACGCCCGGGGTGATCTCCTCGGGGGCCGTCACGTAGGGGAGGAGCCGCTCGACGTCCTGGGTGGAGCAGCCGGCGATGGAGGCGCCGGCGCCGGTGACACCGACGACCTTCAGGAAGTCACGCCGTAGGATGCCGTCGTGGCGCTCCGCGAGATCTCTCGACATCTACGCCCTCTGCCCCGTTCGAATGGGCATCAGTAGTGGCATACGGCGCAGTCGGTCGACGCCTGCTGCACGCCCTGCTCGTTCGGCTGCCGGTGGCAGTCGATGCACCACCCCATGTTGGCTCCCCCCCAGACCGGACTCCGCTCGGTGAGCACGCCCATCGTCTGGACCTCGCCGTGGCACTGCTGGCACTGGAGCCCGGCCGCGATGTGGCGCATGTGGGGGAAGTGCGCGTGGTCCGAGATCTTGTAGATGCGGACCCACGGGATGGGCTCACCGCTCTCGACGTACTCCTCGATCTTCTCGACTTCCTGCGGGGCGTTACGACCCGGGATCACCTGGTGACACCCCCAGCACGTCGAGACGGGCGGGATGCCGGCGTCCACCGAGCGCTCGGCCGAGAAATGACAGAACTGGCAGTCCATGGCGGCCTGCCCTTCCTCGGTGCCGGCGTGCAGGTTGTGCGGGAAGGCGATCGGTTGGAAGGCGGCCGCGGCCTCTTCCGCGCTGGGACCGCCCTGGAACGCGACACCCGCGAGCGCGAGTACCCCGGCGAGGCCACCGATCAGCCAGTTCCTTTTCATCCGCAGCCGTGCTCCTCGACGAAACGTCGCGCCACCGTGACTTCGGGCGCTGAATGGGGCGTTTCCGCTACGGGCAGAACGCTTGTGACAAATCGGAACATGGCCCCTGAGCGGCCTGAACCTACCTGGCGGCCCAGGGGGGGTCAAGATAGGATCGGAGGCACATCGGACGAACATTTTTCCGAGCGCGAGGGTACCGCGGGCATGCCCGATTCGAGCGCGACAGCGCCCACTCGAGAGGCTCGTCCGTCGCTCGAGCTCCTGGACCATCTCGTCCAGGAGGTGGAGAAGGTCTTCCACGGCAAGCGCGGGGTCGTGCGCCTCGCACTCGCGGCCCTGCTCGCGCGCGGGCACGTGCTCTTCGAGGATGTGCCGGGCGTCGGCAAGACCACGCTGTCGCAGGCGCTCGCCAAGACGCTCGGCCTCGGGTTCCGGCGCATCCAGTTCACCGCCGACCTGCTCCCCTCCGACGTGCTCGGCGTGTCGGTCTACAACCCGCTCACCGCCACGTTCGAGACCCGACCAGGACCGATCTTCACCAACGTGGTGGTGGCGGACGAGATCAACCGCGCGCCCCCGCGCACCCAGAGCGGACTCCTGGAGGCGATGCAGGAGGGAACGGTCACCATCGACGACCGAACCTTCGAGCTCCCGAGGCCGTTCCTGGTCATGGCGACGCAGAACCCGCTCGAGCACCACGGCACCTATCCGCTCCCGGAGAGCCAGCTCGACCGGTTCCTCATGCGCATCACGATCGGCTATCCGGACGACGAGGCAGAGCGGCGCATCCTCGCCGAGGACGCGGCGCACAAGCCCGTCATGGACCGGCTTCAGACCGTCCTGCAGCCGACGCAGGTGCTCCAGTTCCAGAACCGGATCGACGAGGTGCAGGTCGATCCCGCCATCCTCGACTACCTCATGGCGATCGTCCGCGCGACGCGGGAGACGCCCAAGCTGCGCATGGGCGTGAGCCCCAGAGGCAACATGGCGCTCCACCGCGCGGCGCGGGCGTACGCGCTCACGCAGGGGCGCACCTACCTCGTCCCGGACGACGTGCGCTCGCTCGCGGTGCCATGTCTCGCCCACAGGATCCTGCCGGCCGGCGCGTCGGGCACCACGGTCGATTCCCACGAAGAGGCCGCGCGGGTCCTGGAGGAGCTGCTTCAGGAGATCGAGGCGCCGGTGTGAG
>CAZBCN010000140.1:0-4185 GCA_964490285.1 uncultured Gemmatimonas sp.
CAAAGACGCGAGCCTTACGAAGGCGAGTCGCGTCGAACGCATGGGCCTTCTCTCACGCACTCCGCGGTCACTGAGAGTATCCAGGCTTCACCTCTGTCCTGGCCGCCTTAGCGGGCCAAAGAGCCCTCCAGGGAACGTAGGTGGTCACATTGCCCAAGACCAACCGCCCCCACGTGGACCTCGCGCGCCTCTTTCGGGGGCACGGCCACTCGTCTAGGCCCTCGAGACGTCACGCCAGGCGAATGCCGGGTTGAAACGTCGGCCACTGATCCACCAGCCGCCCGCCGCGAAAGACGTCCAGGTAGGCGAGCCAACGCACGGCATCGGCTTCCCACGGTTGGTAGAAGATGAAGTCGCCCACATCCAACGGCACGTCGCGCGCGCCCAACCACCTGCCCTGGTTCGGCAGCATGTTCACGATTCTGGTCGGGTCGCTGGAGGAGGTCGGAGTGGGCACCAGGCCCTTCGGGTAGTGTCGATCGCCGGGGAAGCCCCCCGCGACCATGCCGTACCACACCTGGAAGTCGGGCTGGTCTCGGGCGAGGCCGGGTAGGAAATCAGGATCGGGGTAGGTCTCGGCCGGATCGAGGCGCTTCAACACGGGGGTCGCGAAAAACGTCGCGGTGCGCAGTCCCGTCTCGGGCAGGTTGTGGAAGTTGCTCGGATAGAAGAACGCCGAGCCGATGGCCACCTCGTCGACCGGCGTGTCGAGGTCGTCCGTGTAGTAGTGGTAGGTACGACTCCCCCCGCTGTTGTACACGAGCGGTCCTTCGAACAGCGCGGGGTAGGCTTCCCGCCCCACGCGCACGAAATCCGCGTAGCGACGCTGCACCGCTGCGAACTCGGTCGCCGGCGAGCTCACAGCCAAGGGTACGAACGGCACGTGGCCCTCGTAGCCCATGAAGCCGGCGAAGCGAAGGAGTCCGGACTCCTGGATGATCTCGAGCATGGCGCGGAGCTCTTCTGCGGTGCGCGCCCCACCGCGATGCAGGCCCACGTCGATCTCGACCGATACATTGATCCTTTCGCCTCGTTCGACCGCGAAGGCCGCGAACTGTTGCATGCGCTCGGGGGTGTCCACCAGCCACCGCACCCCTCCCGTGGGGTTCGGCCCGCCGCCAACCTCGTCGAGGGTCTCGAACGTGCGTGCGAGCGCCTCCACCGTGGCCGGCCGTCCCAGCAGGATGTCGACGTCGCTGCCGAAGCGGACGAGCAGATCACGCACCATCGCTTCCTCGAAGGCCATGAGCCGGTTCGTGCACGTGGCCACCATCATGTACTCGAGGAGTTGCAGGCTCGGCAGGCTCTTGGCCGACAGGCGCAGGCCGATCTTCGAGCCGAGCTTCTCACCGACCAACCTCAGGTTGTGATCCACCGCGTCGAGATCAACGAAGGCGGATTCGCGGCCGCCAGCTGAAGCACGCAGCGATTCGTTCCACGCCACGAAGCGTTGCTCTTCCGGCCCCACCGTGGCGGTGAGCTGGGGGGTACAGCGCCGGGCGTCGAAGCTCGGAAGCGGCACGGGAGGAGTCTCGCCACCCGAACGCGTGGCGATGTCGGCGCCTCCGGCCCCACCGCTTCTGGTATTGCACGCGGCCAGAGTCCCGGCGACCAACGCCGCGGACGTCGCGAGCCAGCGTCGCCTGGATGGATCGACCGGACCCATGCCGTCGTCCCCTGAGGCGTTCATTTCGACCTCCTGGCTGGTCTAAGCGGTACAGAAGCGAGACGGATCCTCCACCGGCGAGCTATCGGTCATCCTGCCTCGGCCCCTCAGACGATGCTCACCTCGAGGTACATGCCCACGTCCGCATGCGTGGGGCTATCCTCCGAACCCGGCCCTTCGGGGATCATGTCCATGTTGCACCACAAGACGTAGCGACCGGGCTCGAGCGTGAGCCTGAGCCAGACCGGGCGGCGCATGTCGTGGCTGTCCAGGACGCCGCCGACCGCCACGGCTGGAGCCGCGCCGACCTTGCCGCCAGCCTGCCAAGCTCTGAGGTCCTCTAGCGTCCTGTCGGGGAGCAGCCGGAAGAAGTCTACCTCGTGCAGCGATGGCCCAGGGCTGTGCACACGGATGACCTGTGACCCTGCTTGCAGCTCGCCTTCGAGCTCGAACCTGTAGTCGGCCAACGTGAGGCCGACGGCGGCGGGCGGAACTTCGGCATCCGGAAGCGACGACTCCACGACGGTGAAGGTGTGAACGCGATGGGTTTCCAAGTGGTTACGAAACCAGCAGACGACGACGTACTCACCCGGATCCAGGTGGAGCCAGACTTCGACGCGACCTCCGGCCTTCGTGAGGCCGGGTCCGGAGTAGTCGAGCGCTCCGTCGGGGAACGGATCACCGCCTCGTACTTCAGCCAGATAGTCGCTGGCGCTCATGCCATCGGGCAGTTTCACGAACATCAACTCATGGACTTCGCTGCCCTGGTTCGCGAACAGGATATGGGAGACGCCGGCGGGCCCGACGGTCGGGCCCTGGTGACCCCCGTCCGTGGCAACGAAGCTGATGGCTTCGCGCGACTCCGCGGCCCGACCCGACTCCGCTCCAGAACATGCACCGAGGAGCGGGACCATCGGCAGCCAATACCACCAGCTCCCCTGGAGACGCCCCGGCATGCACGTTGTGCTGTGGAGCGGCGGGTGCAGAATCGGCGTAAGGCCGTGGATCGAGGTGTCTACGAGTTACTCCCACTGTCTGGCGACCGGCGTCTCCACTGTGGCTGCATCATGCAGACCCACAGCCCGAGCTGCAAGGCGAATTTGCGCCGGACCCACGCAGCTTACCCGGTCAGGGTGACGTACAGGAGGTAGAGTGCGGACTATCTCGAGGCACGATGCCGAACGCTCTCCATGCCGTCGAAGTCCGCGTCCTCTGTCCACGGCTCAGCGTCATGAGCCCTCACCGGCGGGATATTCATCGTGTCGCGCGCGTCTCTTTGGGAAAACGACCCGGCATTTCTTGGGGACGCACCATTCCCACGAGCTGCAACGCTGATCTGACGATGGCGCGCCGGTCTGACCGGCGCGGGCGCGTGCCGGTAACCCGGATGGCCCTAGAGGGCCGACCCAAAACGACATCTTCGACGAGTATATCCGCACGTGCGAGCGACTCGCGGAAATCTACCGCGGACTCGAGTGCCTCGAGGTCCTGGCGACATTGATCGGGAACGGTGCGCTGGTCTCAGATCCGAGCGAGGCGATGCGTCCGGATGGGAAGGAGTCGAGGTCCTGAACGCTCGGGACTTCCTAGCTCGGCTCGGCGCCTAGTCAGCGCAGCCCCCTCACGGACTCGGAATTCTGCTGGCAGCACCTTCGCGCTGACAAGGCCGCGGCACCAAGTGTACCAACCACGGTGTCCGATTGCTGCTGAAGCGAGCGAAGACGAGAGACAGCGTCAGCACTTCCAGGCGGTCGGCGACGACTTCGTAGATGACTCGGTAGGGTTCTGGAATACCTCGCGGACCGAATCCTCATGCCACTCCGGGACGACTCGACCCTGCTCAGGCAGATTCCGGAGGAGTTCCACCCGTCGCATCAGCCCGTCCAACCATTCCAGGGAGGTTTGAGGTCGGTCGAGGGCGATGTAGTCCACTGCCTCCAGAGCCCGTCGTCTCGCCGTGGGGGACCAGACGATTCTCAACGACTCAATCTCGCCCTCAGCTCAGCCACCACGTCGTCATGAGGGATGCCTTCGCCCCGCGCCAACTCCTCCTTGGCCTGCCGGATGTCCCGGATCACCTCGATCTCATCGACCAAGGCCTCGTATTGATCCACGTCGAGGACGACCGCGGCGCTCTTGCCATGCTGCGTCAGGACCAGCGGACGCTTGGTCGAGCGGACTTGGTCGAGGAAGCCCGCTGCGTTCGCCCTAAAGGCGGAGAGCGGCTGAACGTCTTGGCTTGGCTTCAGGACTGCCATGTGACCACCTACGGTACAGGTAAACGTACCGTATACGGTACTACCAGAGGCGACTCCTCACAAGTCAGCCGCTCTCTGACGGACTCGGAATTCTGCTGGCGCGGCCTACCCAGCGCACAAGCCGCCCAAGACCTCACGCTTCAAGGCTCATTCGAGTCTACCAGTGCTGAAGCGAGCACCGTCGAGCGCTGATCGCGAGGGGGAGTAAGGAGCTAGCGGTACGTCCCTCCCGATGTATTCCTCTTGACGATATTCGTTATC
>CAZBCN010000141.1:0-3670 GCA_964490285.1 uncultured Gemmatimonas sp.
CCATCGCGTATCCGGCGCCGAGCACCGCGGCGTTCAGCACACCGCCGGTCGACGTACCTTGGAAGAACCCCGCCTCGCAGCCGCCGCCGTAGGTGTAGACGAGCCGACCGTTCCACGGGGCGGGCGGGCTCCACGGGGTGGGTTCAGGTGCCGTCGGGTCCACGAGGATGGTGGTCTGGTAGATCGCTCGGTTGATCGTGCCGGTCTCGATGCGCACGAGGAACGGTACGGTCTTGCCTTCGGAGGTCGTGGTCTCGGCCATGTCCGTCGGTAGCGGTGACGGCGCCAGGAGCGGCTTCCACTCCGCGCGGTCTCCGGCCGTGCGATACACGAAGTCGATGCGCGCGTCCATCGAGCAGTGCTCGCCGAAGTCGCTTCCGTCGAGCGACTGGCCGTTACCGATCGGAAACACCGCGGGCCGCCCGTTCGAGGGTGCGAGCTCCGCGAGGCAGAGGTACGGCTCCAGGTGCGGACCGGAGAAGATCGGGCCCTCGGAGGGCCAGTTCGTGACCGTGAGCGACGCGACCTCGTCGCCGTCGAGCGAGGCCACGATCTCGTTGTCGCCCGGCGCGAGTCCCTTCACGAGCGCGAGCATGGCGTTGCGCTCGCGGCCGAGGGGGTCCGCCGGTGCGGGCGCCACGCGCTCGGCGGCCGTGCCTCCTACCGAGACCGCAACCCCGGAGAGGTCCACGCCCGCCGCCGCTTCGACCATCACGAGCGTCTCTCCGCCGCTCACGTACGCGGCCGGCGTCGGCACCGTCGAGAGCGAGACGCCGCTCCCTTCGTTCCCGGACCCGCATCCTACGAGCAGCACGGCCGCTACACCCACGCGCACGATCTGGAAAGTCCTCATGACGGTCCCCCGGGGTTGGTCGGTCTCAGCCGATGATCCTCGCCCGAATCACGTGGTCGAGCAGCGGGAAGCTCTGCGTCAGGTACGTGTTCCCCTGCGATACGATCTGACCCTGCGCCGGGCCGTTACCCTGCGGAGCGCCTTCGCCGTACCCGGAGTAGAGTTGATCCACGACCTCCATGCCCTCGACCACACGGCCGAACGGAGCGAATCCGCTCCGGTCCAGGTTCACGTTGTCCACGAGGTTGATGAAGATCTGCGAGGTGCGCGAGTTCGGCTGCGCGGTCATCGCGAACGTCACCGTCCCGCGGGTGTTGCTCCCCACGACGGGATCGTCCTGGATGGGCTGCGCGCGCCAGCGCGCCGTCACGGCCGGATCGCCGTGGATCCCGAACTGGGCCATGAACCCGCTGATGACCCGGAAGAAGCGCACGTCGTCGTAGAAGCCCTCGGAGACGAGGCGATAGAAGCGGTCGGCGCCGTTCGGTGCCTGCGAGCGGTCCACCTGCACGACGAAGTTGCCCTTGCTCGTCTCGAACTGGACCCGGAACGACGCCGGGGTCTCGAGAATCGCCGGTGTAGCCGGTGCCGCAGCGGGCTCGGAGGCCGGTGGCGGCACCGTGGGCTCCGCGGCTGGGGGCGTGCTCTCGGCCGGGGGTGGAGTCTCCCCACCCTCTCCGCCGCACGCAGCCAGCACCATGAGCGCCAAGCCTACTCCCAAACCGCGCACACGTGACCGAGTCATGTCCGTTCTTCGCCTCCGTGAGGTGGATTCCGTCGAGCCCGGAACCGAGGAACCATCCGCCGGTGTCCGGGTTCGTTCAAGTCGCATCGAGGGCCCTGTGGGGACGCGGGCCCGGGGGACACGAAATAGGGGAGACGTCCATGAAGGGCAACTGGATTCGATTCAGGGGCGGGATGGTCGCCGCCGCAGCCGTACTCGCGATGGGCGCCGCCGAGGCCAACGCCCAAGCCGTCAACGTGGCGGGCGCCTGGAACTTGGAGGTGACCACGGATGCCGGCGGGACCACCACTCCGACCATGACGCTCGAACAGACCGGGACCACGCTGACGGGGCACTACTCGTCCGCGACGCTGGGCGAAGCCGACATCCAGGGCACCGTCGACGGATCCAGGGTCACGATCAGGTTCTCGGCCAGCCTCCAGGGCCAGGAGGCTCCGGTGGTCTACGTCGGAACCGTAGACGCCAACGGCATCATGACCGGCACGATCGACATCGCGGGCGGCCTCGCGAGCGGTACGTTCACGGCGAGGCGTGCCGGCGAGTAGGCTCCGCGCTCGGCAACACTGCGAACGAAAGAGGCGCCGGTCCCTCGTGGGACCGGCGCCTCTTCGTCTCCTACTGCGAGCCGGGAAAACTGCTCGCTCACATTCCCGGGATCATGAGGTGCGCGGTGCTCGTGCCCGCGTTCATGATCCACGCGCCGGCGCTCCGGGTGTCCGGAAGTCCGAGCGAAGCAGCCGTCGCACCGGGCACCGCGATCGTCGTGTGCCTGCGCGCGCTCGCCGCATCCGCCCCCGTCATGGAGAGCCAAGCCGATCCGAAGACCGGCCGCACGCGCGTGCCGTTCGCTTCTGCAGCAGCCAGGCTCGCGTTCAGCGCCTCACGATTCCCCGCCGCGGCGGCCTCGAGCTGGTAGTTCTGGGCGACGCGGGGCAGGTTGCCCGGATCGGTGCACTGCACGGAGAACGGCTGCTCTCCGACCGCTCCCGAGTGGTCGTAGCAGACCAAGCCCGTTCCCTCGCGGATCGTCGTGTACGTGGACCCGCTCCACTTGACCACCATCGCGGTCTCACGCGCGGCGGCGGGCGCCGCCATGAGCGCGCGCTCGATGAGCTGCGCGTCGGTCTGAGCCTGCGCTCCGGTCGCCACCGACAGCCCGCCCAACACGGCAAAGAAGATGCGCTTCATTGTAAGACAACCTCCACTGGAACCGAGTGACCTGTTGTCCTCATCCTACGCTCCCCGGGTCTGGGTGTCTAACCCACCCGAGGCCTGCCGGGATGCGGCGGTCAGTTGTTCGCCGCGCCCGCCTGGATCCACGCCCGAATCAGCGCGATCTCCTCCGCGGGGAGCGGATCTGCGTCCTGCGGCATCTCGCCGGCGACCACCATCTCGATCAGCAGGCTGCCCGCCGCGTCCCCGGCCTCGATCACCGTGCCGTACTCCGAGCCCTTCATGACGGCTGCGTAGTTGCTCAGGTCGAGACCGGCTTCCTTGGTCGTCGCCCCATGGCACTCGGCGCACTTCGCCTGGAAGATGGGCGCGATCTGACGGGCGTAACTGACGGGCCCGGCCTGGACGGTCGTGACTCCTGGCTCCAGCGCGAACCCGAGGCCGAGCGGGAGGATCGCCACCGAGAGCAGCCCTGCGTGCGCACGTCCGAACATCTCGAATGCCTCCGGCGATCCGGGATCGCCCTGGTTGTCGATGATCAACGATCGGGGTCCCTACATACAAGCAGCGTGCCGGCTCGGTTCCAAAGGCCCCGAGAAGCCCAGCCGTCCTCCCGAGGCGTCCTCCCGTGGCGCACGCTGTCCCTGTGCGGGGACGCATTATTGACGCGCGCCGTGCCCCGGCCCGAGCTTGGCCCCTTCGCACCCGACTCGACCCGGAGGATGACATGCGTCGCGCCTACGTTCTCTTCGCACTCGCTGCCATCGCCTGCGGGGGGCCCGCCCCGGACGAAGCGTCGGAAACGGGTGCCGCCGCTCCGGCCGGACCCCGGGTCGCGCTGGCGCCGACGGCCTCCGACCAGCTCCCCCCCGCCATCATCGGTCAGGGCGGCGAGCTGC
>CAZBCN010000142.1:0-3573 GCA_964490285.1 uncultured Gemmatimonas sp.
GACACGCACAAGATGGCCGAGGCCAACAAGGCCTTCGCCCACTATCGCTGGTAACGAAAACGCAACGACGATCGTCCGTTCGGGCTTAAGCCCTGCCCATGGGGGTGGGGGACTGGGTCCGCTGTGATTGACGCTATATAAAGGGTCGACTGAGCCTCCACCGACGCGGTTGGGCTGCTCGACTCCTTCACGAGCAGCTCGAACAAATTCGGAGCAGGTATGGCCAGGAAGATCCCACTAGAACGCATTCGTAATATCGGCATTATGGCTCACATCGATGCCGGCAAGACGACGCTCACCGAGCGCATCCTTTTCTACTCCGGCCGGATTCATCGTCTCGGCGAAGTTCATGACGGCGCCGCCACCATGGACTGGATGGAGCAGGAAAAGGAGCGGGGCATCACGATCACCTCCGCCGCCACCACCTGCCCCTGGCGCGACCATCACATCAACATCATCGATACGCCCGGCCACGTCGATTTCACCGTCGAAGTGGAGCGGTCGCTCCGCGTTCTCGACGGAGCGGTGGCCGTGTTCTGCGCCGTGGGCGGCGTGGAGCCCCAGTCGGAAACGGTCTGGCGCCAGGCGGACAAGTACAACGTTCCCCGCATCGCGTTCGTCAACAAGATGGATCGCGTCGGGTCCGACTTCAAGAACGTCGTCCGGATGATGAAGGAGCGCCTCGGCGCCCGTCCGGTGCCGCTGCATCTCCCGGTCATGCTGGGGGACAACTTCCTCGGCATCGTCGATCTCGTGAACATGCACTACGTGGCCTACACGGAAGACCCCACCGGAACCGCGTTCGACATCCAGCCGATCCCCCACGACATGGAGGACGAGGCGAAGCAGTACCATACGCAGCTCGTGGAAGAGGCGGTCGAGTTCGACGACGACCTCGCCCACAAGTACCTGGAAGGCAACGCCCTGAGCGTGGAAGAGCTGATGACCGGCATCCGCAAGGGCGTCGTCAGCGGCAAGATGCATCCGGTGCTCTGCGGTTCCGCGTTCAAGAACAAGGGCGTGCAGCGCCTTCTCGACGCGGTCGTCGACTATCTTCCCTCGCCGGTGGACAAGCCGGCCATCATCGGGCACGACCCCGACGATCATTCGGAAATCATCCTGCCGCCCTCCGACGAGGCTCCGTTCTCGGCCCTCGCGTTCAAGATCATGACCGACCCGCACGTCGGGCGTCTCACGTTCTTCCGGGTCTATTCCGGTCGCATCGAGTCGGGCACGCAGATCTACAACTCCTCCCGCGGGCGCGTGGACCGGCTCGGCCGGCTCCTGCGCATGCACGCCAACAAGCGCGAGGAAATCAAGGAAGTCGATTGCGGCGACATCGTCGCCGGCGTCGGCCTCAAGGACATCGGCACGGGCGACACGCTGTGCACCCGCGATCACGAGGTGGTCCTCGAGGCCATGCAGTTCCCGATCCCGGTGATCCACGTGGCCATCGAGCCGAAGACGAAAGCCGACGAAGACCGGCTGTCCACGGCCCTCGCCAAGCTCTCGGAAGAGGATCCCACGTTCAAGATCCGCACCGACGAGGAGACGGGCCAGACGATCATCGCCGGAATGGGCGAGCTTCACCTGGAAATTCTCGTCGACCGCATGAAGCGCGAGTTCAAGGTCGACGCCAACGTGGGCAAGCCCCAGGTGGCCTATCGCGAGACGATCACCGAAGAAGTCAAGAACCGTCACCGGTTCGTCCGGCAGTCCGGCGGTCGCGGCCAGTTCGGCGACGTGGAACTCATCGTTTCGCCGCAGGAAACGGGCAAGGGATTCGAGTTCGACAACAAGATCGTCGGCGGCGTCATCCCGAAGGAATACATCCCGGCGGTGGAAAAGGGGATCGTGGAAGCGATGGAAAGCGGCGTCGTGGCCGGTTACCCGGTCGTCGACGTCAAGGTGTCGCTGGTCTTCGGTTCGTACCACGAGGTCGATTCTTCGGAAATGGCCTTCAAGATCGCCGGCTCGATCTGCTTCAAGGAGGCGTGCCAGAAGGCAAAGCCGATTCTCCTCGAGCCGATCATGGACGTGGAAGTTGTTGTTCCGGAAGAGTACATGGGCGACGTCATCGGCGATCTTTCGTCGCGTCGCGGCCAGATCGAAGGCATGTTCAACCGCTCGGACGCGCGCGTCATCGCGTCCCAGGTTCCGCTGGCCGAAATGTTCGGCTACGTGAACAAGCTGCGGTCGGTCACCCAGGGACGTGGTGTGTACACGATGCAGTTTTCGTGCTACAAGCCGCTGCCCGCGAATCTGGCACTGGAAATACAGGCGAAGGTCAAGGGATAAGCCGGCACGTCCGGCTTTTTCCGTTGTGTGGAGTTCAAGGTCTAGTTTCCCGGGCTCTCGGTGAGCTCAAACGGGGGAGGACATGAGCAAGGCTAAATTCGAACGCAACAAGCCCCACGTGAACGTGGGGACGATCGGTCACGTGGATCACGGCAAGACGACGCTGACGGCCGCCATCACCAAGACGCTGGCCAAGAAGGGTTGGGCGGACTTCGTGCCGTTCGACCAGATCGACAAGGCGCCGGAAGAGAAGGCGCGCGGGATCACGATCGCCACGGCGCACGTGGAGTACCAGACGGAAAAGCGTCACTACGCGCACGTGGACTGCCCGGGTCACGCCGACTATGTGAAGAACATGATCACCGGCGCGGCGCAGATGGACGGGGCGATCCTCGTGGTTTCGGCGGCGGACGGCCCGATGCCGCAGACGCGCGAGCACGTTCTGCTGGCGCGCCAGGTCAACGTTCCCTACATCGTCGTGTTCATGAACAAGTGCGACATGGTCGACGACCCGGAGCTGCTGGACCTGGTGGAGCTGGAAGTCCGCGAGCTTCTTTCGAAGTACGACTTCCCGGGGGACGACCTTCCGGTGGTTCGCGGCTCGGCGCTGAAGGCGCTGGAGTCGGAGGACCCGGACAGCGCGGAAGCCAAGTGCATTTTCGAGCTGATGGCCGCGGTGGACTCGTCGGTTCCGGACCCCGTCCGCGACCTGGACAAGCCGTTCATCATGCCGATCGAGGACGTGTTCTCGATCACGGGCCGCGGGACGGTGGGCACGGGTCGCGTCGAGCGCGGCCGGATCAAGGTGGGCGACAAGGTCGAGCGGGTGGGGATCCGCGAGACGAAGGACACGGTGGTGACGGGCGTGGAGATGTTCCGGAAGCTTCTGGACGAGGCCCAGGCCGGTGACAACGTGGGACTTCTTCTGCGCGGCATCGAAAAGGACGACCTGGTGCGCGGGATGGTTCTGGCGGCGCCGAAGTCGATCACGCCGCACACGAACTTCGACGCCGAGGTCTACATTCTGACGAAGGAAGAGGGCGGCCGTCACACGCCGTTCTTCAATGGATACCGTCCGCAGTTCTATTTCCGGACGACGGACGTGACCGGCGTGGCGAATCTTCCTGAAGGCCGGGAGATGGTGATGCCGGGAGACAACGTGAAGATGGTCATCGAGCTGATCACGCCGATCGCCATGGACGAAGGTCTGCGATTCGCCATCCGCGAGGGTGGTCGGACCGTGGGCGCCGGTGTCGTCTCGAAGATCAACAAGTA
>CAZBCN010000143.1:0-3297 GCA_964490285.1 uncultured Gemmatimonas sp.
GACGATGGGAACGGACGCCTGCTCTCGAGGCTGGTCGCGCTATCCGCTGCCGAGTCGGGCCCCAGGCGCGAACGCATCCGTGAGCTGATCCCCCTGCTCGACGCCGCGCAGAAGGCAAGCGACGTCGCCGCGTGGAACGCTGCGGCGGACACGGCGGTGGCAGAGTGGGAGGCGATCCGATCCGCGAACCTCGAGTCGATTCGTTTTCCGATGGTGCGGGAGCGCCTGGCCGCGTTTTACCAGCAGATGCTCACAGGAGGCCACGGGGGGCACTGAGTCAACCGCCGTCCACGAACCGTCCGTCGCGCATCGTCCTGACAGAAGGAAACTCGCGCACGACCGCCGGATCGTGGCTCACGAGCACGACCGTCTTACCGTGGTCCGTCGAGAGGGAGAGCAGCAGACGCGTGACCGCCACCGCGTTCTCCGTGTCCAGGTTCCCGGTGGGCTCGTCGGCCAGGATCAAAGCGGGATCGTTCGCGAGTGCGAGCGCGACGGCCACGCGCTGCTGCTCGCCTCCGCTGAGCTCCTCCGGGCGCTTTCCTGCCTTCGCGCCGAGCCCCACGATCGTGAGCAGGCCCTCGGCCCTCTTCCTCCGCTCCCCCTCCGACAATCCCCCAATCATCATGGGCATCTCGAGGTTCTCGAGGGCCGTCATGCTCGGGATCAGGTTGAAAAGCTGAAAAACGAAGCCGACCTTACGAAGTCGATACGTCTCGAGCGTTCGCTCGCTGGCCCCGCTCAGGTCTTCGCCGTCCACGACGAGGTCCCCGCTCGAGGCTCGGTCCACCGCCGCGAGCAGGTTCAGCAGCGTGGTCTTCCCACAGCCGCTCGGACCCCCGGAATCCCGGTCGCGGCTGATCGACTCCGGTTCGGAGCTCTCGGCCTTTTCCAGCGCGGGCGTTCTCGGCGGAGCACCGCTGGCAGTCCGAGGAGAGGTCGGAGTACATTGGCGCCGCTCGCCGAGAAATCGGCCTGCCCCCCGCATCTTCCCCCTCGGACGTTCCCCATGTCTCTACGCGCTCGACTCCTGTCGTCCTCCGTGGTCCTCGCCCTGGCGAGTTGCGGCGGATCTCCACCCACGGCGACCCCGACCTGCAACCTGGCGTCGCTGACCGTTTCCGGGGCGACGTCCATCCTGGTGCGGGGAACCACCGCGCTGACGTACGCCGCGGTGGAGAACGCGGGTTCGACGTGCTCCTCCACGGAGCTGGGATCGGGCGTGTGGACGAGCCTGAATCCGTCGGTCGCCACCGTGGTGGGCGGGGTCGTGACCGGTGTCGCGCCCGGAACGGCGACGATCTCCTTGGACCTCTTGAGCCGCAACGATACGCACGTCGTGCAGGTCAACGCGACGCCGACCGCGACGGTCAATCCGACGCCTGCGAACCCGAGCGTACCGGTCGGGCTCACGCAGCAGATGCTCGTCATCTGTCTCGACTCGGACGGCTATACGACGGCCTGCACCCCCACATGGAGCGCACCCTCCTCCGGTGTCGCGACGATCTCCGCGTCGGGACTCGTCACAGCTCTCACCGTGGGCTCTCTCGTCGTCACGGCCACGGTCGGGTCGGTCACCGGGCAGACCACGGTGACCGTCATCGCTGCGCCGGCCGCTGGACCGCTCGCCTACGCCCTCGCCGATCAACCCTCCGCGAGTGGGCCCTATACGCCGAACAGCGCGTACCATTTCAATGCACTCGGCGGACCCATGACCGTCACGCGCGCGTCCACGGGCACCTACCAGGTCGTGATCCCCGGGTTCGGCGGAGCGCCGGGCTCGAGCCGCGCCGCCCTGGTCAGCGCCGTGAACGACGCGGCTGTCGTGTGCAAGGTTACGAGCTCCACGTTGTTCACCGTCGGGGACGGCACGGTTTACGTCCTGTGCGCCGACCACACCGGCGCTGCCACCGACTCCCGCTTCACCGTCCTCGCGGTCGGAGAGGGCGCCCTACCGGGCAACTTCGCATTCGGCCACGTACCCGTACTCCCGGCCTCCCCCGGGGGGAGCACCGCGAATCTCCCCCTGTCGGACGCTTGGAGCTCCGCCGGGCAGCCCGTCAGGATTATTCGCGACAACATCAACACCCAGGGTCGCTTCCTGCTCGACTCCCGCCTACCGGCGCTGGTGGGTAGCTACTACGTGCCGGTTCTCGTTCCGGCGGGCACCGAGACTCCACGCTGCACCTTGAGCAGTTGGGGCACATCCCTGGACGTCGTTTGCTACCCGATCGGTGGCGGGTCGATGACCGACGCCCGCTTCGCCGGCATGTTCCTCGATCAGCCCCGGGGCGGAATGCGCTTGGGAGCGGTATGGGCCAACCAAGCGAGCGCGGCGACGTACGCGGCGCCGGCGACAGGGTTCAGGAACAGCTCGGGGGGTGGAGCGCAGATCACCCGCTCGGCGACGGGCCGCTACTCGGTCACGTTCCAGAACCTCGGGCGCACCGGCAGTCGAATCGAAACGGCGGTGGTCACGACGCACGAGCTGTTCACCGCTGCCTCCTGCAGAATCCGCACGCCGTGGTCGACGGCGCTCGCGGCCGACCTCACCATCGAGGTGACGTGCCACGCGGGGGACGGCTCCGCTCGAGATCAGGTGTTTGTCCTGGTGGTGATCGAGTAAGCGGATCGGGCGAGCCCTGCCAGGAACGGGCAGGCCCCCTGCGGACCACCAAGTCCGCGGGGGCCTGCCGTCTGCCCCTCCTGTAACGCACGCCGCATGTGCGAGGTCGCCGCACACCTCACCGACCACGTGCTGCCGCACCTCCCCGCACGGCAGTGGGTGCTCTCGGTGCCGAAGCGCCTACGAGCTCGACGGCCATGACGATTCACCCGGCCCAGCTCCGACCTCCCCTGCGCGCGTCCGGTGGGCCGTCCTCCTCGCGCGTATCTACGAGGTGCTTCCCCTCCTCTGCCCGGCGTGTGGCGGTGAGATGAAGATCCTGGCGTTCCTCACCGATCCACCCGTCGTCTGCGCCATCCTCCTGCACCTCGATCTCCCACACCGGCCCCCGCACCTGTCTCCGGCCCGCGCACCACCCCAGACCGAACTCCTCGACGACCCGTCGACCGCGTTTGACCTCGCCGAGCCCGAGCCAATCCCTGAATTCGATTTCGACCAGTCGGTGCCCGACGACTTCGACGTCGACGCCTGAACGCCCCAGGCGGACTCTGCTGCCCCACCCACCTCGCCCATCCGGGCATCGGGGCGACCCATCTGCCGGCCCCTCCCGCACAGCCCCGCACCGATCACTCCTCCATCACCGGCCCTTTCCTCGCATCTCCCGCCGGGAG
>CAZBCN010000144.1:0-3293 GCA_964490285.1 uncultured Gemmatimonas sp.
TCACGTACGGCACGAACAACGAGTTCGGGTTCGACTACCTGCGCGACAACATGGTGCACCGGCTCCAGCAGCGTGTGCAGCGTGAACATGCGTACGCGATCATCGACGAAGTGGACTCGATCCTCATCGACGAGGCTCGGACGCCGCTCATCATCTCCGGTCCCGTCGGGCGGGACACGTCCACGCCCTTCAAGCAATACAACCCGCTCGTCTCGAGCCTCTACAAGAAGCAGCTCCGTATCACGAACGAGCTCGTGGCCGAGGCGCAAAGACACCTCGAAAAGGGAGAGGACGAGCACTTCCAGGCGGGCGAGAAGCTCCTGGCCGTGAAGCGCGGCACCCCGCGGCACAAGCAGCTGCAGAAGCTCTTCGCCGACGATCCGTCGATCCAGACGCTCGTCAACAAAGTGGAAGCCGACTACATGCGGGAGAAGCGGCTGCACGAGGTCGACGAGATGCTCTACTTCGCGATGGACGAGAAGGGGCACAACGTGCACCTCTCGGATCGCGGACTCGACGAGCTGTCGCCAGGCGACCCCGACGCCTTCACCGTGCCCGACCTCTCCCATGTCATCGGCGAGATCGAGTCTTCCGAGACACTGTCCATCGACGAGAAGCGCGAGCGCATCCAGAAGCTCGAGGCCGAGTATGCGGCCAAGAGCGAGAAGATCCACGTCATTCACCAGCTCCTGAAGGCGTACACGCTCTTCCAACGGGACGAGAAGTACATCATCGGCGACGACGGCCAGGTGGTGATCGTCGACGAGTTCACCGGCCGCCAGATGGCGGGGCGGCGCTGGAGCGACGGCCTGCATCAGGCGGTCGAAGCCAAGGAGGGTGTGGAGGTGCGCGGCGAGACGCAGACCCTCGCCACGATCACCATCCAGAACTACTTCCGCATGTACGACAAGCTGGCCGGCATGACCGGCACCGCGGAGACGGAGGAGAGCGAGTTCCACCAGATCTACGGTCTCGATGTCCTGGTGATTCCGACGAACAGGCCCGTGGTCCGGGACGACCGGAACGACCTGATCTTCCGGACCAAGCGCGAGAAGTACGTGGCGATCATGGACGAGATCGAGCGCTTCCACGCCATGGAGCTACCGGTGCTCGTGGGCACGACGAACGTCGAGGTCTCCGAGACGCTCTCGCGCATGCTCAAGCGACGCGGCATCACGCACCAGGTGCTGAACGCCAAGCACCACAAGTCCGAGTCGGAGATCATTCGCGACGCGGGCCAGCCGCGTGCGGTCACGATCGCGACGAACATGGCCGGCCGCGGCACCGACATCAAACTCGGCAAGGGCGTGACCGAAGCCCGCACGCTCGGTTGGCTGAAGAGCCGCGGCATCGAGATCGAGAAGGTGATGCCCGTCGACCCCGTGAGAGCCGAGAAGCTGAAGCTCGAACGGGACGACGATGTGCTCGAGGACGGCGGTCTCCAGATCGTCGGCTCGGAGCGACACGACTCGCGCCGGATCGACCGTCAGCTTCGCGGTCGGTCGGGCCGACAGGGAGATCCGGGTGGCTCTCAGTTCTTCCTGTCGCTCGAAGACGACCTCATGCGTCTCTTCGGGTCACAGCGCATCGCGAGCGTGATGGACCGATTCGGCGCCGAGGAGGGCGAGGTCATCACGCACGGTCTCGTGACGCGGTCGATCGAGAATGCCCAGAAGCGCGTCGAGATGAACAACTTCGAGGCGCGGAAGCGGCTGCTGGACTACGACGACGTCATGAACCAGCAGCGCGAGGTGATTTACGACCTGCGCTTGTTCGCACTCGAGGGGGGCGAGGACCTCAAGGGCGAGATCTGGGAGACCATCGAGAACGCCGCCAGGACGACGATCGAGGAATACGCGCCTTCCGAGGCGCCCGAGCCATCATGGGACTTGGCGGGCCTCCGCCGGCGACTCCTGCTCGACTTCTTCGTGACGGTGAGCAAGCTGCCGGAGTCGAACGACCCCGAGCACGAGCTCGACCGGGCGGAGGTCGAGGAGATCGTGCTCGGCGCGCTGAGGGAGGCCTTCCAGCGCAAGCTGGAAATGCTCGGGGAGCACGCGGAGGCGATTGCGGGCTTCATCATGCTCTCCGTGATCGACGACAAGTGGAAAGATCACTTGTACGACCTCGACCACCTGAAAGCGTCGATCGGGTTCCGGGGCTGGGGACAGAAGGATCCTCTGGTCGAGTACAAGAAGGAGGCCTACGACATGTTCGTGGACCTCATGACCGACCTGCGGAAGACCGTCGCTGGGTACTTCTACCGCGCCCAGTTCGGGCCTCCTCCGCAGCAGAGGCCGCGGGCGCCGCAGCGTCTCGCCTACTCCGGCCCGTCGGAAGTTGCGGCGGGGGGTGGGGTGGGGGAGCGAGCAGCGGCCGCGACGCGGGCAGGCGGGCCGCAAAGACCGGCGCGCGCTGGGGTGGATGAGTTCGGGATGTCGGCGCGCGCGAGCGCAGCGGCTTCGAGCGCGCTGCCTGCGGCCGGGCCGGATCCGCGTGAGCTCGCCACGAACAAGGGAGAGGAGCGGCAGAAGGCGCCCGTGTCGGTCGAGAGGGAGCCGGGGCGGAATGATCCGTGCCCGTGCGGGAGTGGGAAGAAGTACAAGAAGTGTCACGGGGCGTGAGGGGGGGCGCTGGCAAGGACGACGCCCCGCGGCGAGTGCGCTGAAGGGCGAGCTTTGTCGACCTCGAATATCTGGGATAGTTTTGTCCTGCTTTCCTGTCCGGTCTTTGCCAACGTGGTCCCATCGACTCAGTCCGCACATCGCGAGGATTCGTGACGCCCCAACGCAGTCATCGACCTAACAGGAGCAAGGTCGAGGTCGCCCGCTCGCTCGCCGGTTCGTGATTGGCGGCAGATCGGTGATTAGCGGATCGATGGGGCCGGGTTGGTCCTCCTCATGGGCTCGGCTCCGGCGCCCTTGCATTCCGAGCGTGCTTGCCGCTTCGCTCATCCTCGGCGCGGCAGCTTGCGGAGACGGTCAGGCCGTGGGCCCGATGGATCCGATCGGTGTCGAGTCCGTGAGCGTGTCGAACCTGCGTGGCCCGATCCTTCGGGAGCTATTGATTCAGTTGGAACGGCCGGGGATGGTCCAGGTGGAGTACTGGGCTGACGACGCTGAAAGGTTGCGCATGTTGAGCGAAGGCGTGGGAGTGAGTCACAGCATCTTCCTCCCGCGTCTTCGTGCGGGTGTGACGTACTCCTTTGAAGTGATCGGCCTTGATACGGAAGGCGAACCGGGCCCTTCCATGACCGGGTCCCTTACGACGGATGCACTTCCCGCAGATCTGGC
>CAZBCN010000145.1:0-3161 GCA_964490285.1 uncultured Gemmatimonas sp.
CGGGAGCTGAACGAACTGAACTTCGCGCGATTCGACGCGAAGGTCGAGCAGCGCTTCGCCGAGTCAGATGCGCGATTCGATAGGCGTTTGATGGAGACGGAGGTCCGGTTCGAGAGGCGCTTCGCGGAGCTGGACGCGCGGATCGAGCAGCGCTTCGCCGAGCAGGACGTGAAGATCGAGAAGCGGTTCGCCGAGTTCGAGGTGCGCATCGAGCGACGCATCGCTGAGTTCGAGGTGCGCATCGAGCGACGCGTCGCGGCGCTCGAGGTGAGCGTCGCTCAGCAGCTCACGGCGCAGACGCGGTTCCTCTACGTCTCGCTCGTGGCGCAGCTCGCCCTGCTCGTGGGACTCTACCTGCGCTAGTCGGCGGCGCGGGCCGGCCCTGACCCGCTCCTGCACCGCGAGCCGATGCGACCCTTTCCCTTCCTTCAGACCTCCACCTGGCTGCGCGTCCTGCGCGTCGTGCTCGGCCTCTACATGGTGGCCCACGGCGCCACGCGGATCGGCGTCGGCACGGTCGACGACTTCGGCGCCTTCCTCGATGGCCGCGGCTTCCCGCTCGGCGTGGTTCTCGCGTGGACGATCACGCTCGTGGAGATCGTTGGCGGGACCGCGTTCGCCGCCGGTCGCCTGGTCCGCGCGCTGGGAGCGGTGTTCGCGGCCGAGCACGTGATGGGGATCGTCCTCGTGCACGCCCCGCGCGGCTGGTTCACGGTCGGTCATCAGGCCGGGGGCGCCGAGTACAGCGTGTTGCTGTTGCTGTGCTTCCTGCTCGTCGCCTCCACCGCGACGCCGAAGGACGGGGCGTAGCGACGCCCCACCGCCGCTAGGGCACGCCGACCGTGATCGAACTCGCCAGATAGGCGGGCGGCCCCACGAGCGGCGACGGTGACCCTCGCGGACGGTCGGCGGGTGCGGTCGCCGAGCGACGTGACGCACACGGCGACGGCGTCCGCGACCGCCACCGTGGGAGCGGACTGGAGCGTGGGGAGCACGCTCCGATACGGGACCGGCGCGCCGCGGACGCCGATCGTGGGGAGCGAGACCGCCGCGGATGGCAGCCTCCGGCCCGTGTATGGCGAACCGATGGGTGCGAGGCTGCCCACCTACGCGCGCGCCGACCTGCGGGTCATGCGATTCATCCGGACCCCGCGGGCGCTGGTGACCACCTTCGCCGAGGTCCTGAATCTCGGGAATCGCCGCAACGTCGCGGCGCTCGCGTATGACGCCGATTACGCGTCGAGTCGGCCGGTGCACAGCTTCTTCGCCCATCGGACGGTCGTCCTCGGCGCGGAGGTGCAGTGGCGGTGAGTGAAGCGAGGGAGGCGTCGGTTCAGCGGGTTCGGGAGCGCCTCCTGCGGCACTCGAGTGACGGACCTCTGTTCGGTCGGGCCGTCACCTCCGCGGCACGGTGAAACCGCCTGCATCGGTAAGCCGTATGGGTACACCATATTAGCCCTCCCTCCCGGAGCAGCTCGCATGGATCGTGTCACCTTCGCGACGTCCTCAGGCATCGTCTGGCTCTCGCTCGCGGCGCACTTCGCCGCAGGCCTGGTCAGCATCGTCGCGGGGGCGATCGCGCTCGCAGCCGCCAAGGGCGGGCGACTCCATCGGCGGAGCGGGTCGATCTTCACCTGGGCGATGATAGGCCTCGGCCTCTCGGCGGCGGGGATCGGCGCATACGAACAGCAGCCGAGTCAGGTCATCGCCGGACTCCTCGCCGCGTATCTGGTCTTCTCGGCGATGACGACGGTCAGACCGTTGCCGGGGATCGGCCGGCGCTCCGATCTCGTGGTGCTGTTGGTGGTCCTCGCCATCGCCGTGACGATGCTCCATCGTGGCGTGATGGAGTGGCTGGATCCGACGGTCGTGGTCGTCGGCCGCCCGAGAGTCGCGCCGCCGCTGATCGGCGGCGCGGTCTTCATGCTCGCCGCCCTGGGTGACCTGCGCGCGCTCCGCGCAGGGGGACTGCGTGGGACACAACGGCTGGCACGGCACCTCTGGCGGATGTGCTTCGGGCTCTTCGTCGCCACGGGTTCGTTCTTCATCGGACAGATGAAGTTCATCCCAGAGCCGGTGCGGGTCGTTCCACTCCTCCTCGTGCTCGGCTTCGCGCCGCTGCCGTTCCTCTTCTATTGGCTCTGGCGCGTGCGGGTCCGGGGACTACCGGTCCGACCGGGGCACACGGACCTCCGTCCGAGCTAGCACGACGCCCGCCCGGTCGATCGTCCGGATCCAGTGATCACCCGGCGGGAGCATCAACGCCACGGGTGGCTGGCCGTCCCGGAGCAATACCTGATCCACCGGGACGGCCGAGGCAGGCTCTCCGAGCCGGAAGGCCTGCACGAGCCGCAACCCGCGTCCACCGAGAAGGGCCTCAGGGAGGTCCCACCTCGTGCGGGCGAGCTCGCGTTGCAGCCAGTCGGGACGGCCACCGACGAGTCGGGTGCGTGGCCAGAACACGTACATGTCGAACGCGCCGTCGGTCAGGGCACGGCCGGACTCCCGGTCCACGAACACCGTCGGCTCGGCGAGCATGCCCCGCGCCGCCGCGAACCGATATCGGGGATCCTCCTCCTCCGAAGACAGACGCTCCCCCATCCGGACCGCGAAGACGGTGAGGGGATCCGACCCCGTGATCCGTTTCAGGACCGATGCCATCGGTGTCCAGCCGTCCGGCGCGGTGAGCTCGCTCGCGTGACCGCGACCGGCCAGCACCAGCACCTTAGCCCGAGGATCCGCCTCGAAGACCCTCGCCTTGATGTTCTCGGCCTGGCGACGATCGCGAAAGCCGGGGTCGTCCGGGGGAGGAGGTGAGGTCTCCTCATACGGCACCAGCCGATACCCCAGATCGAGGGCCACGCGCACCGCGCTCGCGAAGACCGGGTCGCGGACATACACGCCGGAGTCGTAGTCGGGGAACCGAAGCCCCGGGGACGCGACCACCTGCGTGAAAGTCTCCGCCGCGAGGTAGCGATAGCCTTCCGCGAAGAGCCGGTGCAGCAGCGGTTCGTAGAGCGATCTGGTCTGCGGGAGGTGATGCTCCTCGCCCCAGACCACGATCTGCGTCCGCGCCGCGGCCTCGGCGATGACGTCGACGGCGTCGCGGGGCTCGAAGGAGGGAGGGATCTCGACGTCCTCCCGTGGGAAGCGCTGGCGCA
>CAZBCN010000146.1:0-3144 GCA_964490285.1 uncultured Gemmatimonas sp.
GCGAGAGTCCTCATCGTGGACGATGACGCGGCCGTGCGTGGAGCTCATGCGCGCCTCGTGGGCTCGTTCGGTTACGCGCCCGAGATCGCGAGCGACGGCATCGAGGCGATCAGCAAGCTGTCTCTCGACATAGACCTGATCCTGCTCGACGGGGACATGCCGCAAATGGACGGCTTCGAAGTGGCTCGGCGAGTGCGCGAAGATGCCACGTGGGCGCACCTCCCGATCGTGATGGTGTCCGCCCTCACGCGTCCGGAAGATCGACGCCGCGCCATCGCCATCGGCATCAACGACTTCGTGTCCAAACCGGTGGACCCGGAAGAACTCAGGCTCCGTCTGAGATGGCTCCTCGAACTGAAGACCATGCACGATCGGCTGTCTTTGGCGCGTGAGGAGCTGTCCCGTACCGTGGACCGCCGCACGGCCGCCCTGCGCACGGCGCTCGCCGATGCGACCGACGCGAAGCGGCGCACCAGCGAGGCCCACCTCGAGACGATCCGCCGCCTCACGATCGCTTCCGAGGCCCGCGACTCGGACACGGCCGATCATATCGAACGGATCGGGATGTACTCGGAGATCCTGGGCCGAACGATGGGGTTCTCGCCTGGCGAGGCCGAGACACTCCTGTACGCTGCCCCGATGCATGATGTTGGGAAGATCGCCATCCCCGACGCAGTGCTCCTCAAGCCGGGGCCGCTCGACGCCCGCGAATGGGTGATCATGCGCTCCCATGCCGTTCGCGGCGCGGAAATTCTCGCGGGGTCTGCGTCGCCGGCGATCCAGATGGCCGAGCGAATCGCGCTCTCGCATCACGAGCATTGGGATGGCGGCGGATACCCCCAAGGCATCCGAGGCGATGCCATTCCCATCGAAGGCAGGATCTGCGCGGTCGTGGATTTCTTCGATGCACTGTCCATGGATCGCCCTTACCGAAGCGCGCTTCCGACCGCGACGGTCAAGGAGATGATAGTGGCGGCCCGAGGCAAGCAGTTCGAGCCCGCAGTGGTGGACGCGTTCCTGGAGGCCCTCCCCGAGATCGAGCGGGCCGGAAGGGAGAGAGGTGCGAGCCTCGAGGGAGGATCGAGCTAGGTCCTGTTACGCTTCTTGCCCTCGGCGACTCATTGGCCGCCGTACGAGACGAAGGCGTCGGGCACGCTCACGGTGACGAACGGGCTTACGGGGACCGTGACCGCCGACGTGAACGCGATGTTCGCGGGGTAGGCACCGAACGGCAGCTGGCTGCTGTGGAAGGTGGACGAAGGTGTATCCGGTAGGCTCGAGATCGCGTCGAGGGAGACGGGCTCCGGTCCGCGACTGCTGATCGAGCTGGGGAACGAGTAGGACGGGCGGCCTGGCCTCGCGTCGTCCCTCAACTCGGCCGCCCGGTAAGCCCGGAGAGCGGACTACGGGAAGAGAATCACGCGCAGCGCCGCCGCATCGGCCGGCAGCTCGGCGCCTCCCGCCGGGTACTGGTTCTGGCGGAGGAAGTGGGCGATGACGGCCGCGTACTCGTCCGCGGTGAGGCTGCCCGGATCGCCGTCCGGCATCATCGTGGAGACGAACTCGTACATCTCGCCGACCGGGCGCCCCGCCCAGATCCGCTGGAAGATCGGGCCGTAGAACTCGTTGATGGAGTGGCAGGAGGCGCACGATTGTCCGAAAACCTGCTGGCCCCGCGTCGCTTGGTCGCCGGTATAGACTCCGGCGAGGACTGTCCGGGACTCGCCCCGGGAGGTATCGGTGGCCGGGCCCCCGCCGGGCGCAGCCGAGGCGCAACCGGCGAAGCAGACACCGAGAGCGAGCGCGGCAATCCTCACGGCAGCGTCAGCGCCACGAGCGCTCCGGGATGGCCCGCGTGGACGCTGCCCACCTGCACGACGATGTACTGCTTGCCCTCGTGCATGTAGGTCATCATCCCGTACTGGGCCGGCGCCGGCAGCTCGACGCTCGCCAGGATCTCGCCCGTTCGCTTGTCGCGCGCCTCGAGCGTCGGTGTCCCCTCGTGCCGGACTTGCTGCGTCCCCTCGCTGTAAGCCTGCGCCTGCACGAGCAGGCTCCCCGTCACCATCTGGATCGAGAACCCGGACCCGCCGGTGCGCGGATCACGGCCTCCGAGGGCCGGGTGATTCCTCAGCTCGTCCGGCGTTTCGCCGACCGGCTGACTCCACCCTCTGCGGCCGGTGTTCAGGTCGACGCTCGTGAGGTGGTTGTTGATCGGCTTCCATACCGTCAGCCCTTCTACGGTCGGGAGTCGGGGTGCGCCCGCGACGGGCGCCCACGCGACCACGGTCCGTCCGGTCGTCGGCGTCTCGTTCGGCGTCGCGCCGCCCGCGCCGACGGTGGCATAGCTGGGGTCGTCGACGTCCACCCCGTTGGTGGGTCCGAGGTACCCGGTTGCGCTGCACGTCCGTCGGTGGGACGCGTACAGGATACCCGTCTCCGGGTCCACGGTCGGCGGGTGCGAGACGACGTTGCCGGCACCTTGGCAGCCGACCTGGTTGATGAAGTCGGTGTGCGTGTGGTCGTAGGGCAGGGGCGGGACGTAGAGCCCACCGAGGCGGAAGTCGCCGAGGATCTCCAGCGCGCGCTGCTTCAGCGCGGGTGTGTAGTCGATCACGAACGCATCCGTGATCCCGTCCAGGATGATCGGGTCGAGCGGCTCCGGCAGCGATGGGTAGGGCTGCGTGGGCGAGGTGTAGTTTCCCGGCACCTCGGTCTGGATGACCGGCCGCTCGACGATCGGCCAGATCGGCTCACCCGTCCGCCGGTCGAACGCGAAGACGAGGCCCTGCTTGGTGTTCTGCACCGCCGCGGGAATCCGCCGACCGCCGACGTTCAGGTCCAGCAGCATAGGCGGAACGGGGAGGTCGTAGTTCCACTGGTCGCTGTGGTGGATCTGGAAGTGCCACCGCCGCTCGCCCGTGCGCACGTCGAGCGCGAGCACGCTCCCGCCGAACAGGTTGTGACCCGGCCGATGTCCGACGTACGACTGGATGGTCGACGCGTTCGTCACCAGATAGACGATCCCCAGCTCCGGGTCGGCCGACGCGCCCGCCCACTGCCCGACGTTGCCCGACCAGCGCCAGGCATCGTTCTCCCACGTCTCGTGGCCGAACTCGCCCGGCCGCGGGATCACGTGGAACT
>CAZBCN010000147.1:0-3026 GCA_964490285.1 uncultured Gemmatimonas sp.
TCGTGCCCGACGCCCTCGCGCCGCCGAACGGCTGCTGGCCCACGACCGCGCCGGTGGGCTTGTCGTTCACGTAGAAGTTGCCGGCGGCGTCGCGCAGCTCGGCGATCGCCTCTTGGATCGCCACGCGGTCGCGCGCGAACACGGAGCCCGTGAGGCCATACGGCGACGTCCGGTCGACGAGCTCGAGCGTCTTCGCCCAGTCCGCGTCCTCGTACACGTAGACGGTCATGACCGGCCCGAAGATCTCTTCACACATCGTGACGTAATCGGGCCTGCGGGCTCGAATGATCGTCGGGCGGACGAACCAACCCTCGCGGCTGTCGGACTCGCCGCCTACGAGCACTTCGGCGTCGCTCGAGGCGCGCGCGCGATCGATGTATCCGGTGATCCTCGTGAAGGCGCGCTGGTCGATCACGGCGCCCATGAAGTTCCTGAAGTCCCGTGGGTCTCCCACGGTCAGCGAGGCGGTCTCGTCGATGAGCGGGCGCGCGAGCTCGGCCCATAGACTCATCGGGATGTACGCGCGGGACGCCGCGCTGCATTTCTGGCCCTGGTACTCGAACGAGCCGCGGATGATCGCGGTGCGGAGCGCGGACATCTCGGCACTCGGGTGCGCGAGGATGAAGTCCTTTCCTCCCGTCTCGCCGACGATCCGCGGATAGCTGCGGTACGAGGCGAGGTTGTCTGCGATGGTCTTCCACATCGCCTGGAAGACCTCCGTCGAGCCCGTGAAGTGAACGCCGGCCAGGCTCGGGCGCGCGAGCAGGTCGCGCGTGATCGCCGCGGGGTCTCCCGGAATGAAGTTGACTACGCCGGGCGGAAGACCCGCGGCCTCGAAGAGCTTCATGATGTAGTGGCCCGCGAGCGCGGCGGAGTGCGCCGGCTTCCACACGACCACGTTCCCCATGATGGCCGGGGCGCTCGAGAGGTTCGCGCCGATCGCGGTGAAGTTGAACGGGCTCACTGCGTAGACGAAGCCCTCGAGGGGCCGATGATCCGCGTGGTTCCACACGCCACGCTCCGACACCGGCTGCATCCCGTCGACGATCTCGGAGAAGTGCGCGTTGAAGCGGAAGAAGTCGGCGGTCTCGCATACCGCGTCGATCTCTGCCTGGAACGCGGTCTTGCTCTGCCCGAGGATCGTGGCCGCGTTGAGCGTTTGCCGGAAAGGCCCGGCGAGCAGGTCGGCCGCCCGCATGAAGACCGCGGCGCGCTCCTCCCACGGCGTCCGGGACCAGTCGTGCCGCGCGTCGAGCGCGGCCTGCACCGCCGCCTCGACCTCCTTGGGTCCCGCGCGGTGGGCCCGCGCGATGACGTGCCCGTGCTCGTGCGGCATGACGACGTCGAAGGTGTCGCCGGTGCGGACCTCCCGACCGCCGATCACGAGCGGGATCTCCACGACCTGGGCAGCCTGCGCCACGAGCTCGCGCTTCAGCGCCGCACGCTCGGGGGTCCCCGGCGCGTACGTGAGCACGGGCTCGTTGACGGGGCGGGGGATGACGGAGTTGCCGTTCATGGGCCGTTCCTCGGTATGGCGGAATCTCGACCCGGCTTCGGAGGGGGCGCAACCGCGGCCCCCGCCGGCCGCGCGGAAGAGCCCGGCCCGCTTCGCGTTGATCCGGGGTACGGGAGCCGGTACTTTCCGGCCCCTCGAGCCCCTCGGAGTTCATGAACCCTGACGACCTGCGCCGCGCCGTGATGGCCGCGCTGGCCAAGATCACCCACCCCGCGACGGGAAACGACCTCGTCGCCGGTGGCCACGTGCAGAACGTGGTGGTCGACGATCAGGGCGTCGCGCGCTTCCAGTTCCTGCTGCGCCCCGAGGATCCGAGTGACCTCGTGAAAGAGGCCAGGAGCGCGGTCGAGGCGATCGCGGGGATCACCGGCGCGAAGATCAACGTCCAGCTCCCGCAGATGCAGCCGCCGGGGGGCGGCGGCCGGCGGGGTGGGCTCAAGCCCGGCTCGGTGCCCGCGCCCACGCCGAAGCCCGGCATCCTGAAGAACGTCCGCCACGTCATCGCCGTGAGCTCGGGGAAGGGCGGGGTCGGGAAGTCGATGGTCGCCGCCAACCTGGCGGCGGCGATCGCGAAGGGAGGGCAGCGCGTCGGCCTGCTCGACGCCGACATCTACGGGCCCAACATCCCGCTCATGTTCGGCGTGAGCCGGCGGCCCAGCGTGATCGGCGAGAAGGGTAAGGAGATGATCGAGCCGCTCGAGGCGCACGGGGTGAAGCTCATGAGCCTCGGGTTCCTGCTCGACAAGGAGCAGCCGGCGATCATGCGGGGTCCGCTCATCGCGGGCGTGCTCAAGCAGTTCCTCGAGCAGGTCGCCTGGGGCGCGCTCGACGTCATGGTCGTCGACATGCCGCCGGGCACCGGAGACGCGCAGCTCTCGCTGGTGCAGTCGATCGACCTCGACGGCGCGGTCATGGTCACGACACCGCAGGACGTCAGCACGGGCGACGTGCGGCGCGCGATCAAGATGTTCGAGCGGGTGAACACGCGCGTGATCGGCCTCGTCGAGAACATGAGCGGCCTCACCTGCCCGCACTGCCACGAGCCGATCGACGTGTTCGGCTCGGGGGGTGGAGAAGCGCTCGCCACCGAGATGAAGGTGCCGTTCCTCGGGCGCGTGCCGCTGGATCCTGCGGTCAGGGAGGCAGGAGACCGGGGGATTCCGACGGTCCTCTCGAGCGAGGGCTCGAGCGCGGGCAAGGCGCTCGACGGCATCGCGGACCAAGTGCTCCACACGCTGGCCGCGCTGGTGGGGTAGGCGGCTTCGAGCCTACTCGTCGTCTCCCGAGCGCGCGTGGTTCGCCACGTAGACGATGAGCCCGAGGAAGCCGACGAAGATCATGACGAGGATCGCGAGCTCGAGGATGCTCACCGGGCTCCCAGAGCTGCCGCGCGCTCGGCGGCTCGGCGGACTCGCGGTTGGAGATCGGCGTCGGCGTCGGACCAGAGCTCTGCGAACGACGCGACGTACGTCGCGCTTGCCGAGTCCCTGGGTGCTCCCCTCCACACCGC
>CAZBCN010000148.1:0-2999 GCA_964490285.1 uncultured Gemmatimonas sp.
GCCCGGCGCGCGACAGGCGCCGATCAGCTCGCACCCCCCCGAAAGCATCGAGCCGCGGGCAGGTCTCTCGACCCGCCCGCGGCTCCGACTGCGTTTTCGGCTTGGAGAAGCTGCTATTGCTGCTCGCTCACGGGCCGCCGTCTGGCCTGGCGCTCCGCGAGGATCTCCTGGTAGCCCTCTTCGTCCAGGTGCGTGACCGCGATCCAGGCGTGCGACATCTCGTCCGCCGTCCGGTCGCCGATGCTGACCCACTGGTCCGGATCCGGGTTGTACCGGTTGTTCGGAGTGTTGTCGTACCACCCGGTGAGCAGGAGCTTGTCACCCACGTTCAGGAGCGGCGCCACGTCATCTGCGTAGATGTGGCTGTGGTGCCAGAGCGCGCTCCAGTTGGAGACCATGCTGACGTTCTCCGTCCGGCCGTTCGCGCGCAGGATCTGCATGGACATGGCCACGAGCCGGGTGTGTCCGTGCGGCTGCCAGCTGTCGATGCGCACCGGCGTGGGGAACTGGTGGAAGCCCTGGGTCATCAGGGTTCCGTGCGGCGCGATGTCGAAGCCGCGTCCGCCGTTGAGGAAGTACAGCGTCAGCGTCTGGCGATACTCGCCCTCGTAGTCCTCGGGGTAGAGCCAGATGCCGACCTCGACCTGGTCGTTCTGCACCTCGGTGCCGTTCGGCCAGTAATGGATGTCGAACGCGACCTGTCCGTTGGCCGGGGCAATGCGGCACGCGCCTTCGGGGATGATCTCGCCGATCTTCCCGAGCGCGTACTCGGAGAGCTGTCCGCCGACGCCGGCTTCGGCTCCACGCCAGCTGGAGTTCGCGTGGTGCGCGACGGAGCGGCCCGCCACGGATGGCTTCGTCTCGATCGCGCGGATGCAGCGGTTCGACGTGATTCCGCTCTCGACCACCGGCTGCCACCAACGGTCCTGACCCTCTGCGGGGACCGTGTAGGGCGTGGAGCGCACGATCACGTCCGGCGGTCCGAACCGATCGACGAGGCGGAACTGCGCCGGGTCGGGCCACTCGACGGGGGGCGGGAGGTCGGCCGGATTGCCTTCCGCGGCGCCCTGGTCCACCCAAGCGGCGATCGTCTGGATCTGCTCCTCGCTCAGGCGCGGGTCGTACTTCAGGTCCTGAATGCCCACGTCCGTGTCGTAATGGTAGGGCGGCATCTCGCGCATCTGCACCTGAGTCTTGATGCGCGAGGCCCAGCGCCGGACCTCCTGATAGGTCATGAGCGACATCGGCCCGATGCCGCCCGCCTGATGGCAGACCTGGCAATTCTGCTGGAGGATCGGCGCGATGTCCTTGCTGAAGGTCACCTCGCGCTCGATCGGTGAGGCGGTCGCGAACCGTGCCGCACCTTGTTGAGCCTCGAGCGCCGGCACGAGGCCAGGCCCGAAGGCGGCGAGCACGGAGAGGGTGATGGCCCGGACGATCAGGCGATCGGCGGAAGCATGCTGCATGGTTTCGCTCCTACTGAGGTAACCCACGTTCGTCATTCCGAAGGCGCCACTCGGTGCCCCGGCCCATCGATGCGGTGCGGTCCGGCCAATCTACTCTCTGACACTCACCGCGACATAGCCGTTGGACCAGCAGCACTGGTTGCCCGGGCTGCTGTCCCCGGTCGTGAAGTTGTCGACCCGGATGCGGATCAGGTATTCCCCGGGGGTGTCGAACGTGGCGCGGAACCGACCCATGTCGGCGTTCGGGCCCTCGGTGGGAAGCCTCACGGACTGCCCGATCTCCACGGGGCCCGGGGCCTGTACGCGACCCCTACCGCGCCCGCCGCCGGCGGCAGCAGCCGCGGCCGCCCCGCCCCGCCCCCCGCCCGGTAGGGTGAGCGAATCCAAGACGGATTCGAACGCGACGCGGCCGCCTACCGGCCCCTGATGCTTCCAGAGCGTCACGTTGACGTCCCTGAGCTCGCGCTCGCCCCTGTCGAAGGCCCAGAACTCGACGTCGACGGGCTGACCCACCCGCGTGGTGAGCGTGCCGGGTCGACGGATGCCGGTGATGCCGATTCCTTCGGGGCCGTTCCGGTCGAAGCGGATCGAGGGCCGCAGCGACCCTTCGGCCTGCGGGGTGATGCTGAGCGTGTACGCATTCGTCAGCATCTGGCCGGATCCCTTGAGGCGCCCAGGCACCTTCGTCGTATATCCGTCGGTCGTCAGCGTCCACCACACATCGCCCTGGAAGTCCGCGGGGACGACGACAGCGAAGACGCCGCGCTCACGCGGGCCGCCGAAGCCCCCGTACGAGACCACCGGGAACGACGTCGGCTGACCGCCGTTGTATTGTGCCGGCTCGATGAAGTTGTCCGGTCCGATGGGGATCTCGACCAGATCCTCGTCATTACGGTTCATGAAGCCGAAGGACAGCGTGAACGTGCCGTCCGGGTTCTCGTACCAGCCGTCGAAGAAGGGCGCGACGAAATTTCCGCTCGAGTTGGGGGGCGCCAGCGGGAACTCCCGGCGCGTCCAATCTTGTGATGCGGCGGGCAGGGGCGTGAGCGCCGCCAGCCCGAGTAGGATGAACAACCTCGACATGCGAATCTCCTTGGTGAGACGGCTCGACCGCTCGACTCTCGGCTCGGGCCCGCCCTACACGACACCCAGGGTGGCCGCCCTGTTCCACCTGACCTGCCCCACTCGGCTAGGGTCGGCCGGCGAGCTCGTTGACCACGTCCCAGTAGAAGCGGACGAGCGTGTGCAGCTCTCGCTCCAGGAGCCGCTCCTGATCGCTGTGCGACCCGAAGCCGAGCGGGCCGTCCTCGCGATCCAACGCGGGACCCACGCCGTAACACTGGACGCCCATGGCACGCAGCTGGGCCATGTCGGTGGCGCCGGTACCCATCGTCGGAAGGGTCACCGTGGCGTAGTGCCGCGTCACGGCTCGCTCGATCGCGCGGAAGGCGGGAGTGCCAATCGAGCTCCCGCCCGCTGGACGCGCCCGATTCGACACGAAGCGGACTTCCACGGCCGGATCGTTCACGGCCG
>CAZBCN010000149.1:0-2993 GCA_964490285.1 uncultured Gemmatimonas sp.
ACGGCCGGCCGATGGTGATGGACTTCGGGATCGCGCTCGCGGTGAGTGCGGCAGCGGGCGGGCGGATGACGGAGACGGGGCTGAGTCTCGGCACGCCGCACTACATGAGCCCGGAGCAGGCGACGGCGGACAAGCAGATCACGGCCCGCTCTGACGTCTACTCTCTCGCCTCTGTCCTCTACGAGATGCTCGCGGGGGAGCCGCCGCACATGGGCAACTCGGCGCAGCAGATCATCATGAAGATCATCGCCGACACGCCGCGCGCAGTGACCGAACTGCGAAAGTCCGTGCCGTCGAATATCGCCGCGGCGCTGGCGAAGGCGCTGGAGAAGCTGCCGGCCGACCGCTTCGACAGTGCGAAGGCGTTCGCGGACGCGCTCCGCAACGCTGCCTTCTCGACGACCTCGGTGGCTCGGGGAGCCGCGGCGCCGCTGGATGTGCGCGCGATGCGCTGGTGGATACGGAGCCCCTGGTCGTGGGCGCTGGCAGTCGTGGTGGTGGCGCTGGCCTCGACACTCGGATGGGCGCTGCGCCGTCCGTTGCCCGAGCGCCCGGTCACCCTCGTTGAGACGACTTCGTTCCCGCCGAGTGCGGAGGGCTTCTACCTGTCGCGAGATGGGCGCCGACTCGTGGTCCGTCTGGGCGATCCACCGGACTCGCTCCTGATTCGCGAGATGGACGACTTGTCGGCGCGCGCCTTCCCGGTGCCGGCGTCCGCTTGGTATCCCCTGCCCTCCGCCGACGGCCTTCTCGTGGCCTACACGCGCGCCGAGTCCGATCGGACCTATTCGCTGCTCGTGGCACCGACGGAAGGCGGTTCACCGACGCCCATCGCCGACTCCGTCAACTCTTTCGGGCAGCGGTGGGGGACCGACGGACTCCTGTACTTCGTGCGGGGTTCGAGATTGGCGCGTGCGCGCGCGGCGGGCGGCGGGTTCGAGGTGCTGGCCGAGCTCAAGTTCATGCCCACCAGAGCGCAGGCCTCTCGCGTCGAGGATGTGATCCCCGGTCGCGGCGCCGCGATCGTCTCGGCGTATTGGAGCGAGGTGTCCGCGACTTCAGATTCGGCCCCGCCGGACGCGCCTACGATGCGCGTGGTCACGTTCGACGGTCGCGACCCGCGCTCGCTGGGATTGCGCGGCCGTGACGCCCGCGTGTTGCCGGGAGGGTTCCTGACGTTCCAGCAGGACGGTCCCGACGGCAGTCCCCGCCAGATGGCCGCGCGCTTCGACGCCAAGACGCTCCGGATCGTCGGCGACCCTGTCGTGCTCCTCGAGAACGTCGCGGAAGTCGCGTGGAGCGACGACGGCACTGCGATCTACCACCGCGAGCGCGGTGGCTGGCGTGGCATCTACGGCACGCGGCGGGGCGACTTGCACCGGATCGCGCGCCCTGATCGTGAACGCTGGTGGGATGTCAGCATCTCTTCCGACGGCAGGCGGTTCGCGTGGGTAGGCGCGGCGCCTGGTGAGACCAGCAACAACCTCTGGCTGCAGGAAGGGCTCGGAGGAGCGGTACGACAGCTGACCAACGCGAGATCGGGTGATTCGGTGATCTTCAGTCCTGTCGGCTGGTCGCGTGATGGCAGGGTCGTCTACGCATCGATGTCACACGCACGGAGCCTCCGCACTCCTGGCCGGCGTGCATCGACCCTCGTGGCCGTAAGTGCAGACAACGCGTCCGAGCCCGACACCGCGTTCGCGCACGAGACGCTGACGCACGAGGTGTCTGTCGCTCCGGACGGACGCACGCTCCTGTGGGTACCCGATTCAGCGAGCGGACGCCCACGCTCGGCGATCTGGCGAGGAGTCATCGGTTCCAACGAGGCCGAGGAGCTGCTACGCGTTCCAAGAGGATCGGTGTACCGTCCGCGGCTCAGCCCCGATGGACGTTGGATCGCGTATGTCTCGACCGAGTCGGGTGCGGATGAGGTGTACTTGCAGGAGCTTCGCCCTAACGGGAAGCGGCTGCGAATCACCACCGGCGGCGGCGAGCGGGGGCCGGGTTCCGATACGCCGTTCTGGAGCCGATCAGGACGCTCGATCTTCGTCAATCGCTACGCGCGGGAGTCGGAGCTTCTTGAGGTGAAGGTCGACCTGGCCGCCGGCACAGTCTCGGCACCCGCTGTGCTGTTGCGAGGGTACCGCCTTGGGTTCGACGGGGTGCTGCCCGGGGACAGCGTGTTCATCGGGACAACGCCTGAGTTACTGCCGGGGGAGTCGCCCCGCGTCGTGATCGCGCAGGGGATGCTGGCGGAGATCCGGCGCCGGCTCGAGGGCGCGCCATGAGCGCACCGGCCGAACGCCTCACCGCCGCCCTCGAGGGCCGCTACAAGATCGAGCGCCAGCTCGGGCAGGGCGGCATGGCGACGGTCTATCTGGCCGCTGACCTCAAGCACGACCGCAAGGTCGCGATCAAGGTCCTGAAGCCCGAGCTCGCCGCCGTGCTCGGTGCCGAGCGCTTCGTGCAGGAGATCAAGACGACCGCGGCGCTGAGCCACCCGCACATCCTCCCGCTCTTCGACTCGGGCGAGGCCGGCGGCTTCCTCTACTACGTCATGCCCTACATCGAGGGCGAGACGATCCGCGAGAAGCTGAACCGCGAGGGCCAGTTCGGGATCGAGGAGGCGGTGAAGGTCACGACGGAGGTCGCCGACGCACTGGACTACGCGCACCGCCACGGGGTGATCCACCGGGACATCAAGCCCGAGAACATCCTGCTGCACGACGGGCGCCCGATGGTGATGGACTTCGGGATCGCGCTGGCGGTGAGCGCGGCGGCCGGCGGTCGGATGACCGAGACGGGGCTCTCGCTCGGCACGCCGCACTACATGTCGCCGGAGCAGGCGACGGCGGACAAGCAGATCACGGCGCGGTCGGACATCTACTCGCTTGCGAGCGTGCTGTACGAGATGCTCGCGGGGGAGCCGCCGCACACCGGGGGCACGGCGCAGGCGATCATCATGAAGATCATCGCCGAGCGGTCGAAGCCGG
>CAZBCN010000150.1:0-2910 GCA_964490285.1 uncultured Gemmatimonas sp.
TGCGCGACGACACCTGCGACTTCTCGATGCCGACGATCATCGAGGACTACCTCACCGGCCCCGAGATCATGCAGGCTGCGCTCACGAACTCCGAGAACTGCGGAGGCGGCGGCGACGATGACGACGAGGGGCCGCTCTTCCTGACCATCGGCTCGTTCGAGACGGACGGCTGCAACCTGCTCGGCGCACCGACCGACTGGCCCATGACGATCGCGCAGCTTGCCTCGCTGCTCATTTCCACGGGTTGCCTCGATCTCGTCATCACCCCGACCGACCCCGGCGGTGGTGTCATGGGGACGGTGGACGGGTACAACGGCGACTACGGGACGGACCGCTCTGGCTCGGTCGTGTTCGAGTACGGCGCGGGCGCGTTCAACATCTCCAAGTTCCGCCGCGTGCAGGACATGACCACGATGTCGAACAAGATTTGGTACTTCGCGGGGCCGCGCATCCTCACCCCCTCTGACCCCGGCGGCAACCAGCACTGGTGCTTCAACGTGACCGGAGACGACCCCGGTCTGCCCGACCCGATCCCGAACGGCGCATCGCTCGCCACGCTCCTCGCCAACCGCGCGTCCTCGCGCTCTACCTACGGCGTGCGCATGGACATCCAGATTTTCGACGCCGGCGAATGCACGCCGAGCGATCCGACTGCAGAGTGCTGCGGAGGCGACCCGCTCACAGCCACCTTCCGCGAGCTCTACCGCCGCCGCTGGGAGACGGAGAGTTGGATCCGACAGCAGCCGCGCGACCTCGTGCATGTCACTCCCACCCGCGAGACCGCCATCGGCTCCTTCGATATCGGAGACCTCGTAGGAATCGAGATCCCCGTCCTCGGGATCAACGCCGCGCAGCGGGTCTACGAGTACACGGTGTCCTGGACTGCAGAGGACTCCACACTGGCCCTCTCCGAGCTTCAGACCTCTCCTACGGCGGACGCATGACCCAGCCAGTCCAGGAGCCCACAACCGACCGCGCCCTGCAGGGGTTCGCGTATGCGCGCGATCAGATATTCAGGCGTCCTGCACCGCAGCCTGTCGGAGACTACTCGTGCGCCTATTTTGACGAATACGGATACGAAGGTGATGGAAGTCTGATTACGACTAACACGTGGACAGAAGTAGCAGGAGGAACAGATCCCGACATTCGGTACTTCACCGAGTTCTTCCGTTCGGGAGACGAGTGGGGGCACGACTTTGATAGCGGTCTCATCACTAACAACACCCCCGCTATTTATCTCGCCACCGGCACGGTAACGTTCGGGGGACCGATCAGCGTTACGACCACGTTGGAACTAGGTATTCAGTGGGGCGCAGGAGATAGACACCCATTTGCGCTCGTTCAATCTGACAACGTTCACTTTCGCGTCACGGGAACAGCACAGTGGGCTGGGGACATCGTAAACGGAGTTCACCTTCTTGTGTGGCATAACGAGGGATCGGACATAGAACTCGATACAGCTCGCCTACACGTCGAAAGGTTCTGCCTGCTTGCAGATGGTGAATACATCTACCGTGAGGTTTCCTGAGTCTCTGTTGCCGCACAGGGCCAATACGATGCGCGTCATGTGTGAAGCCGTCCAACCACTCGCCATAGATGACGGATGACGCACGCCTTGTCGAACTCACGCGCCGGGTGGAGCGCCTCGAGAGTGCGAGCGAGCAACATGACGACAGACTTCACGCGGTGGAGCGCGACGGCGCGGTGCTGGACGCAGGCATCGCGGTTGCTCGCTGGCTCATCGCGATTGCGATCCCCGTGGCTGCGGTACTAGTAGCGGTGTGGAAGGGGTGAGCGTGGACATGGATCTTCTGGAAGGACTCGGAACTGCGGCGTTCTTCGTCCTCTCGTTCCTCCTCGCCTACGTTGCGATCCACGTCGACCGCTTCTCCCGGTACGGGCAGGAAGCGCTCCTGGCAGCCGCGGGGCTGCTGTTCACCGGGGCGCTCATGCGGACGCTCGTGCTGGTGGGGTGGATCGATCGTGAGCAGGCGATACTCGTCAACTCGTTGGCGGCTATCGCCTTCCTGCTCGTCGGCATCCAACTCGCGGCGATCAAGGTCGTGACCGTCAGGCACGACAGGAAGGAGGTAGGAGGGTGAGCAAGCTCGGACTACTCGCGGGTGCGGCACAGGCAGTGCTGGCAGCACTCGTGCTCCTCGGTGTCCTCAATCTCACCGACGAGCAGCTGGCGGGGATCATGGTGGCGGTGAACGCCGTCCTCGCAGCGATCTACGCCTGGTTCGACCCGAACATCCCGGTCGGAAACAAGGCCTAGAACACACTGAAGCCCCGGAGGGGGCCGGGGCTTCAGTGCTTCCCTGAGAGGAAGTCGTACAGGGGGATTCCAGGGGAGGAATCGAGGCTGACTATATCACGGGTAGCGAGTGCTGGCACCAACTCCGAAGAGTCGGCTCATCCACTCGGACACCTTCCTCGCCCAGCACTCCGAACACGCCGCGTACCCGCGGAACGAGTACGGCGACGAGTGGCCTGGGAAGCGTTGGTTGACGAACGTGAGGAAGAAGTTGTATGCCTCCTCCCACGTCTCGAAGTACGGGACAGGCCACGAGTTGACGCACGAGGCCAGACCCCACACGTTCTTCCGGTTGTTGGAGCACGCCGCGACCCCGATGGACGACTCGGTAGCTGCGACTGCGACGACGAAGTACGGACTGACGCGATGGCGTCGGGCTAACCGCTCCAATGTGTGCCCGGTTCCTTCCATCGGCGTCCCGAGCATTCGCGCGTCCAGGCGGGCGACCACCAAGCCAGTCGTTCTGTACCAGGCGTGGTATGCCTGTCGAGCTCTCCACGCCCGTGACTTCCATTCGCTCGCGAGCCAGCGGACGTGCGCGCAACCTCGCGGCTGATGGATGCGGACCTCGGACTCCACGCCCCGCAAAATTT
>CAZBCN010000151.1:0-2787 GCA_964490285.1 uncultured Gemmatimonas sp.
AAATTTTGCGGGGCGTGGAGTCCGAGGTCCGCATCCATCAGCCGCGAGGTTGCGCACACGTCCGCTGGCTCGCGAGCGAGTGGAAGTCACGGGCGTGGAGAGCTCGGCAGGCATACCACGCCTGGATCTCCCGCTACTACACCCTCCGACCGCACCGTGACTGGCAGCGGGCGGTGAGGGAAGTCCAGCGAGCCTATCCCGGCACCCAGTCGTGGCTTCTCTCCTGCTCGGCCTCGGAGGGAGCGCACGGTCTCTGGGTCCCGAACCGTCAGGGGTCAGGAGCAGGTGGGTGGCTCCAGTTCATGGAGTCAACCTTCTGGCGCATGTACGGCTCGGCGCTCTCGGACGTGACCGCACGCGGGTTCGACGTACCCACCTCGGCTGCGTCCTGGTACTCACCGCTCGGGCAAGCGCTCGCCGGAGCGTGGGGCGTGACCAACGGCCGCTCTCACGAGTGGTATGGACACGGGTGCCGCACCTGATACAGTAAGAGACGATTCCTTCCCCGGAATCCCCCTGCACGGCTTCCTCTCAGGGAAGCACAAAGACCCGGTGCCCCCTCGCCGGGTCTTTGTGTCTCTACACGTTGGTCTTGGTCTCGATCGCGGGGCTGACGCCCGTGGGACGCCAGAAGCCCTTGTAGGTCGCGATCGCGGTCACGAGGATGACGAGGCCCGCTTCCACGAAGCGCTCCCCCGTGAGGTCTCCCTGAAGGTACGCCGTTCCCGCTCCTGCTAGTGCGCAGGCGAGGAACGCGACGACGGACTTCAGGCGTGCCGACCAGTCGGACTGCAAGACCACCGACAGCACCGGCGGCAACGCGAAGCCGACGATCAGGGCCCACATCTCTAGGTCGCTCATAGTTTCACCTCCTCAATGAGTCGCGAGGTACGTCAGCAGGCCGAGCACGCCGGCTGCGACGATGAACCCGAGAACGATGATCCCTCTGAGGTCTGCCCAAGCGGTGCGCGTGGCGACCTTGCTCGAGGACGACTCCGTGACCGCGCTCTCGATCGTGCGTAGGCGCTGGTCGATGAGCGTCTCCAGTGTCTTCAGGTGCTCCTTCGTGGCGTAGGTGTCGGTGAGCTTGTCCAGTTGGCGCTGCGACTCGACGGCCTGCACTTCCATCCTCTTGATGAGTTGGTTGTGCGCCTCCAGCGCCGCGTCCGCCGTCTCTTTGGCGAGGTAGACAGCCTTCGCGTCCGACTCCCGGCGCTCGTCAAGGCGCTTCTCCAGTTCGGTGAAGCGCTGGGTGATGAACTCGCGCAGGGATACGTCGGTGGCCGAGGACGTGCCCGCAGCCGGGTCGGTGGAGCGGGACGCCCCTCCTCCCTCATCGCTCACTTGAACAACTCGAAGACGGAGAGGGCGAAGAGGACGGAGCCACCGATCACCGAGAAGGCGAGCGCGTACAGGCCACGCTTCATCGTGGACGCCTCCTCACGTGCTGCGCCCGCAAGTTCCCGCGCCTCGTCGCGGATCTCGATCACGTCCACCTTGATCTCCGCGATGTCGCGCTGGATGACAGGGACGTTCCGCGCTATCTGCTCAAGATCGCGCAAGCGCTCCTCCGTGCGCGCCCACCTGTAGTCCTCGCTCATCGCTCCACCATGCGATTGACCGCTCGCTCATGGGTCATCGAAGGCGAGTGGTCGGACGGCTAACACGATCAACTGAACCCACTTGAGTAGGGACACATCCTGACAATGGAGAAGTCGGCGGACGCGAGTGTCTGGTTGACGCCGCTGGTCTGCCGGACCTTGCCTCCCACCAAGACATCGGTGGAAACGCTCGTCACAAACAACAGCGCTTCGGCGGTTACGCTGTCGATGTTAGTCCCGAGGTTCTGCGCAGAGGACCAGTTCTCCCAGGCATTCGTGTCTTGGAGGATGTTCCCGCCCGTCGTGTTGATGCTCGCCATCTTGTCCCCGGCGAAGGTGTCGTCAAACAATATGACCAACTGGACGAGGTAGATCCCCGTCTCCGTGATCTCAAACTGCCCTGTCGCGGGGTTGGGATCTATCTCCACACCGGAGGCGTCGGCATCGGAGTATCCCGTGATGTTGACGGTGTTCTCGTCGGGGATCGTCCCAAAGTCGTCATAGAACATGTAGGCGTTAGCGCAAACCCCCGTGTCACCAGACACAGGGGCCGGACGACGGAATATCTGATCCCGCGCGTACGCGAACCCCTGCAAGGCGCGGTCGGTCGAAGGCTCCTGGATCGGCTGGGTCATCCGTCCGCCGTAGGAGAGGTCTGGAGCTCGGAGAGGGCCAGCGTGGAGTCCTCCCCCGTCCAGGACACGGTGTACTCGTACACCCGCTGCGCGGCGCTGATCCCGAGCGTGGGGATCTCGATGCCCACGAGGTCACCGATGTCGAAGGTGCCGATCTCCGTCTCTCGCGTCGGGGTGACGTGGACGAGGTCACGAGGCTGCTGCCTGATCCACGACTCCGTCTCCCAGCGGTTGCGGTAGAGGTCTCGTCCCCACGTTCCGTAGCCTGGGATGCAGTCGTCGTCTGCGGCATCGAAAATCTGGATCTCCATGCGCACGCCGTAGGTGGAGCGTGAGGTGGCCCGGTCCGCGAGAAGCGTGGCGCGCGCTTCACCGTTGGGGATCGGATCAGGAAGGAGGGGGTCGTCGCCGGTCACGTTGAAGCACCAGTGCTGGTCTCCGGCCGGGTCGCCGACCGACTGGATGCGGGGTCCCGCGTAGTACCAGAGCTTGTTGCACATCGTGGTCATGTCCTGCACGCGGCGGAACTTGGAGATGTTGAACGCGCCCGC
>CAZBCN010000152.1:0-2676 GCA_964490285.1 uncultured Gemmatimonas sp.
GGCCTGTGGGACGTGCCATGTCGTGGACGAGCTGCCGTACAGGTGAGCGCCGGGCTCGATTGACACCTTCCGAGGGCAGCCGCAGCTTCTCGGCCGCTGCACCCGACCCCCGTTTCCGGGGCGGCCGTTTCGATGAGGCGGAATCTGGAGAGACTCGACGAATGAGGCGTCTCGACCGGGCACACTCTCGCATCGCGTGGGTGATCTCCCTCGCGGCGCCGCTCCTGGCTGCTGCTCCGCTGCACGCGCAGAGCACGGTGTCGTGGGGAGGAGTCGCGGGTCGCCTCAGCGACGCGACGGGGAGTCCGGTCTCGGGCGCGACGGTTCGTGTCGAGGGAACGCTCGTGGAGGCCACGTCCGACGGAGCCGGGGCGTTCGTCGTTCCCCAGGTATCTCCAGGAACCCATCGCCTGCAGGTCACCGCCGAGGGCTTCGCACCGCAAGGCGCCCAGGTTCTCGTCCGGCCGGGGGTCGTGACTCGGGTCGACCTGCGCTTGACCACTCTCGTGTTGCTGGACGAAGTCGTGGTCGGCGCGACCATCCTTCCAGGGTCCACCTCCACCGCGCCGGACATCCTCCGAGGTATGGTGCTGGCGGGCACCACGAACACGATCGTCCAGTTGAGCGGCGTTTCGGCGAACCTCGCGGAGAAGACGCCTCGCCAGATCTTCGCGCGTCTCCCCGGAGTGTTCGTGTACGACATGGACGGCTCCGGCAACCAGGTGAACATCTCGACGCGGGGGTTGGACCCTCACCGTTCCTGGGAGCTGAACGTGCGTCAGGACGGGGTGCTCCTGAATTCGGATCTCTACGGGTATCCGGCGAGTCATTACAGTCCGCCCATGGAAGCCATCGCCGAGATCGAGGTGATCCGCGGCACCGCCGCTCTGCAGTACGGCTCCCAGTACGGCGGCCTCGTGGATTACCGGACGAAGGAGCCCGAGACGGACGGCGTCGTGGGGGGAGAGAGCATCAGCACCGTGGGCTCCTACGGCCTCAGGAGCACGTACCTCGCCGCGGGGGGGCGCTCGGGCCCGCTCACCTACTACGCGTACCTGAGCGAGCGGCGCTCGGACGGATACCGGGAGGGGGCTGAATCGGAGGCGTCGGCCCAGTACCTGACCGCCACCCTGGGCCTCTCCCGGAGCGTGAGCCTGCGAGCCCAGGTCGGTCGCTCGGTCTACAGCCATAGGATCCCCGGGCCGCTGACCGACGCGATGTTCGAGGCGAATCCGAGGCAGGCCACGCGGGCGAGGAACTACTACAGCCCGGACATCACCGTGCCCGCGCTCTCGCTGGATTGGCGCCGCTCGGGTGGCGCGCACCTGACCGCGACAGTCTCGGGTGTCTTCGGGCCCCGCAACAGCGTCCAATTCGTCGGGTTCGCCAACCAGCCGGATGAGCCGAACCCCGGGACCGGCTCGTATGCCCCGCGCGAGGTGGACGTCGATCGCTTCCGGAGCCTCACCTTCGAGACGCGCCTGGTGGCCCCGTGGTCGGCCGCGGGCAGGGAGCACTCTCTTTCCGTAGGGGCCGCGTTCTCGCACAACCGGATGACCCGACGACAGCAGGCACCGGGAACGACCGGGACCGACTTCGACATGTCGGTGACAGGTGCCTTCCGAAGGGACATCCTCTACCGGACGGTGAACGGGGCCTTCTACGTCGAAAACCTCTTCCGGATTCTCCCCGCGTGGACCGTGGTTCCGGGGGTGCGAGCCGAGATCGGGACCACGCGCATGGAAGGGCAGCTCGCCTACTACGACCCGGCAGATCTACCCACGTCGATCGAACATCGATATCCGCTGTTCGGGGTCCGCACGTCGTACCACCTCCGCTCGGGTACGGAGATGTACGGCGGGTGGAGTCAGGCGTATCGGCCGCAGATCCTGAAAGACGTGATTCCCGCGAACGCGCTCGAGCGAACTGATCCCGACCTCGAGGATTCACGTGGCTGGACCGCAGAAGCAGGCGTCCGCGGAACGCTCGCTCAACGGGTCGGCTACGACATCGGCGCGTTCGAGATGCGAATCGAGAACCGCTTCGGGACGGTCCTCGAAGTGGATCCGGCCGACGGCAGCTCCTACCTCCTGCGCACGAACGTCGGCACGAGCCGCACGAGAGGCCTCGAGGCCTCCCTCGAAGTGTGGTTGGTCCAGCGGGCCGGCTTGTCCGTACTGGCCCACACCGCCACATCGTACTACTCAGGCCGATATCTACGGGGGAGCGTCGTGTCCGGGGGTGCGAACGTCGACATTGCCGGCAACGAGGTGGAGAGCGTGCCGAGCTGGATCAGCCGAAGCGGCCTTTCGGTGGTTGCCAGGCGCCTGTCCGCCAACCTGCTCTTGAGCCACACGAGCGCATCCTACGCCGACCCCTTGAACACGGTCGCGCCGTCTGCGAACGGCGCCGTGGGTGTCGTGCCGGCGTACACCCTGGTCGACGTCCATGCCGGCTTCGACGTGACCGGCTGGATGAGCGTGCGCGCGGGCGTGAACAACCTCTTCGACCGCCAGTACTTCGCGAAGCGCCCGCAGTTCTACCCGGGACCCGGGGTGTGGCCGAGCGACGGACGCTCGATCCAGCTCTCGCTCGAGCTGTCACACTGGCCGTAGCCTTCTCGGCCTCCGATTGACACCTTCCGAGGGCAGCCGCAGCTTTCCCTGCTGCCGCGCC
>CAZBCN010000153.1:0-2668 GCA_964490285.1 uncultured Gemmatimonas sp.
GCCACGGTCGTCGGGCACGGGGTCTTTCTGTACCTCACGCGCTGAGGTTCCGGGTTCGCCCAGCAACATTTTCCCGACGCTCCTCGTCCTAGCTGGTATGCCCGCTCGCCGCTGAGCCGCTGCGTACCCGAGGAGGACGTGCCATGACTTCCATTCTGCAGGACGTCCGGATTGCCATGCGTGCGCTCCTCAAGGCGCGTGGGTTCTCGTTCGTGGCCGTCACCACGTTGGCCGTCGCGATCGGAGCCAACACCGCGATCTTCTCGGTGGTCGACGCGGTTCTGCTGCGGCCCCTCCCCTACCCGGACGCGGACCGCATCGTGCGCGTCGCCGCGCGAACGCTTCCGCAGGCGGGTGGTGACGGTGAGGCACCCTTCTCGGATCGCGGCTTCTGGCACTTCGTCGAGAACAACCGCTCGTTCGAGGCTTTCGGCGGACACGAGGGGGGCACCGCGCAGTGGCCCCTCACCGGCGACGGCCCCCCGGTCCAGGTCGACGTCGCCCTGATGACGCGGAGCGCGTTCGACGTGCTCGGCGTGCTGCCGGCGCGTGGACGCCTCCCTTCGCCCGAGGAGGACGTGCCCGACGCGCCGCTCGTGGTGCTCATCAGCGACGGCCTGTGGGCGGAGCGGTACGGCTCCGACCCCTCGGTCATCGGGAGGACCATCGAGCTGAACGGCGTATCCCGAGAGGTGATCGGCATCATGCCTCCCGACTACCAGTTCCCCACGCCCCAGACCGACGTGTGGGCGCCTGACCGACTCAACCCGGCGAGCGAGAATTTCGGGGGCCACCACATCTCGGGGATCGCGCGCCTCGCGCCCGGCATGACGCTCGAGGCCGCGATCGCCGACGCCGAGAGCCTCATCGGTCGCTTCGACGAGGTCGGGTACGGACCGGAGTGGTTCGTGGGCATCTTCAGCGGGGAAGCATCCGTCCGCACGCTGATGGACGAGATCGTGGGCGACTCCCGGCAGCCGCTCCTGATATTGCTGGGCACGGTCGGATTCGTCCTCCTCATCGCGTGCAGCAACGTCGCCAACCTCCTTCTCGTGCGCGCGGAGTCGCGCACGCGGGAGCGCGCCGTGCGCATCGCGTTAGGCTCGGGGCGGGGGAGGCTGATGCAGTACGTGCTGACCGAGAGCGTGCTGCTCTCGTTGGCGGGGGGCGCGGCGGGAATCTTGCTCGCCTACGTCGGCACACGCGTGCTCGTGTCGGCGGCGCCGGCGAGCATCCCACGGCTCGACCAGATCGGGATCAACGGGAACGTGCTTCTCTTCACCGTTGCGATCTCGATCGGTGCGGGCCTGCTCTTCGGTGCGCTGCCCGCACTGCGCGCGGGCTCGAAGCGGAGCCTCGCCGCCCTGAAGGACGGGGGACGGGGCTCGACGATCGGCAAGGAGCGACACTTCACGCGCAGCGTGCTGGTCGTCGGGCAGGTCGCGCTCGCGCTTATTCTGCTCGTGGGCTCGGGACTGATGGTGCGCAGCTTCCAAGCGCTGCGATCCGTCGATCCCGGCTTTCGGTCGGCAGGCGTCATGACGTTCCGTTTGTCGCTGCCCCCGAGCAAGTACGCCACCCCCGTCGCGACGGCACAGTTCTACGACCAGCTCATGGAGCGCCTCGAGGCGATCCCGGGCGCAGAGTCTGCGGCTGGGATCAACAACCTTCCGCTCACGGGTGGTGGCGCGGTTCTCACCACGGAGATCGACGACCATCCGACGCCGGAGGGCGAGTTTCCGCCGACCTTCCTGTTCCGGCGCGCGACGCCCGGTTACTTCGAGACACTCGGCGTGCGTATCGTAGAGGGGAGGGAGTTCACGCCCGACGATCACAACGCGCGTCTGGGCTCGCTCATCATCAGCGAGTCGATCAAGCGGGAGTACTGGCCCAACGAGAGCGCGCTCGGTAAGCGCATGACCACCGCGGGGGCTCCGGCGCGCGTCGTGGGCGTCGTGGGAGACTTGCACGACGCGGGTCTCGAAATTCCCGCCGAGCAGCTCGTTTACAAACCGATGCTGGATTCCGTAGGGGGCGGAGTCCGCGCGATGATGATGGCCGTCCGCACGGGTGGCGACCCCGAGCTGCTCGTGCCCGGGATCCGGGCGGCGGTGGAGGGTCTCGACCCGGATCTCCCGCTCACGCAGCTGCAGTCGATGGACGACATTCTGGGGGACTCGTTGAGTCGCACCAGCTTTACGATGGCGCTGCTGATCCTCGGGGCTGTGGTCGCCGCATTCCTGGGCGCGGTCGGGATTTACGGCGTGCTGTCCTACGTCGCGACCCAGCGCACACCCGAGATGGGAATCCGACTCGCGCTGGGCGCAGAGGCAGCGACCGTGAGGAGGATCATCCTCGTGCAGGGCATGCGGCTCGCGGTCCTGGGTGTCGCAGTTGGATTGGCAGGCGCGCTCACGCTCGGGGGCGTGATGAACTCGTTGCTCTTCGGCGTGAGCGCGATGGATCCGCCCACGCTCGTCGTGGTCGTCGTGGTCTTCCTCGCGAGCGCCGCTGTCGCGAGCGCCGTGCCGGCACAGCGCGCGGCGAAGACCCCGCCCGCGGTGGCCCTTCGAGCGGACTGAGGTTGCCCGGACGTCCTCGCGGCCGGGCTAAAGGATGTTCGCCAGTCCCAGTGCGAGGATCAGTCCGGAGAGGATGAAGATCGCGA
>CAZBCN010000154.1:0-2656 GCA_964490285.1 uncultured Gemmatimonas sp.
CGCCACGGGCCAGATGGTCGAGCTGCTCAACGCGATGAAGAAGACGAAGACGAACAGGGAACTGATCGACTTCGTGAGGAATCGCGCCAGGGACTAGAAGGAAGGGGGAAGGGGGAAGGGGGAAGGGGAAGGGTCGCAGAGGTGCTCGTCTGGCGGGCAGGCTGTAGTTTCCCACACCCTGCCCATGGACGATCACGAGCCGAAGGCCGCCTCGCGCGCGGAGCGTTCCGCTCCCTCCGTCGCGTCGACGGTCGTCTTGTTTGCCATCGCGGTCGCCGTACCGCTCGGCCTCGCGCGGTCCGTGGGTTTCACGCCGCCACCCCCGTTCGAGGGTACGTCGGCGACGAGCTGGCGGAGCGCGGAGCTTCCCGACGGAACGACCCAGGAGGACGGACCGAGGTTGCAGCGGCTCGCCCTGTCACCGGCCCTCGGCTTGGTCGTGCCGGGCCCGGGTGGCGGAGGGGGCGGGAGACTCTGGGTCAGCACGGACGAGGGGCTCCGGTGGCGTCCGCAAGAGCTCGGTGCAGGTCAGGCGGGTGCCGTATCAGTTGCCCATGGCGTGGGGCTCGTGGCGCTCGGGAACGGCCGGATTCGGCGCACGACCTCGTCCGCGGAGGAGTGGGAGGAGGTGCGCGGTCCCGCGGGCTGCACCGTACCGGGGGCTGCCGGCGGCTGCGTCACGGGTTTCGCATGGGTGGACAGCTCGACGGTGCTCGCGATCGGTCCGGCGCTCATGCTCCGGAGTGATGACGCCGGAGCGACGTGGGGTCCACTGCAGGCACCGAATGAGCTTCTACTCGCGGTGGCCTTCTCCGAGGCGGCGAGGGGGGTGGTCGTCGGTGCCGCGGGGGCAGTGTTGCTCAGCGAGAACGGCGGCTCGTCGTGGCGGGCCGTTTCATCCGGCAGCCGGGCAGTGCTCGAGGACGTGGCGTTCGCGGATCACGACCACGTCGTTGCAGTCGGCTCGCACGGCACGATTCTCCGAAGCTCGGACGGTGGGCTCACTTGGGCACCCATCACATCAGGCACCGAGCAGCACATTCGAGGGGTCGCGTTCGCCGACGCTCGCCGGGGCGTCGCTGTGGGGTTCTACGGCACGGTACTGAGGACCGAAGACGGAGGAGGCACGTGGACTCCGGAAGCGTCGGGCACGCGGGCGCACCTGCTCGACGTCTCGATCGCTGCCGACGGCACGCCGGTCGTAGTCGGGTGGCTCGGCACGATCCTCCGCGGCCCCCGCTGACCGCATGCGCGAACTGGCACCCGTCGCCCCGAGTGAACGGATCGAGGTACTCGATGCCCTCCGCGCGTTCGCCCTCTTCGGAATCCTTCTGGTCAACTTTCCGGGGGCGATGGGCGGGCCGCTCGCGGCGTGGAATCCTCGCGTCGCCGAAGCACAGCGACTCCTCGTGAGCGGGTCGTTCTATCCTTTGTTCTCGTTCCTCTTCGGGCTCGGCCTCGGCATTCAACTGGTTCGCGCCGCCGACCGCCGCCGCGGCGTGGCGCTCCTGTATGCGCGCAGGCTGCTCGCGCTTTTCCTGATCGGAACCCTGCACTCCGTACTGCTGTGGAACGGAGACATCCTCGCCAACTATGCCTTGATTGGTGTGGTGCTACTTCTGATGCACAGACTTCCACCGCGCGCGATCCTCGTCTCGGCCATGCTGTTGCTCGTGGCCGGCATGCTCTTCGCTGGGCGACTGCGCGACGCGCTCGCCGATTGGGGACCGACCGCGACTTGGATCGCCGAACGCAACGAGGGCTTCTCGTTGGGCCCCGCGCTGGAGGCAGAGCACACGCGGGCTGCCTGGGGCGAGCGTCTCGCGCAGGGTGGGGGGTGGCTCGCCCGCGTCGAGTCCACGACGAAGCAACGCGCATTCGAGTACGTCTCGGGCCTGCGGGAGCAGCTGAACCCGATGCGGTTCCTCGAGGGTGGAGGAAACACCATCCTCTTCGCGTTTCTTGTCGGACTGTACGCGGGACAGCGTCGCCTACTCGAGGACCTTACGAGGCGAGGGCGTGGGATGGTCGGTGCGATGCTCGCGGGTTTGGCTCTCACGTCATTCGGGAACGCCTATTCGTGGCTCGGCCTGTCATGGGGTCCCGAAGTGAGCTGGATCGCCGGTACCGCCAACAACTGGGGACTGACCCTCTTCTACGTCGCCGCGGTGTGTGCCCTCTTCGTCCGCGGAGGCGCGGCTGCCCGAGCGCTGCGGTTCATGGCTCCGGCCGGAAGAATGGGCCTCACGAACTACCTCATGCAGTCGGTGTTCATGATGTGGTTCTTCTTCGAGTCGTATGGGGCGAGCCTGCCCAACCCCGGCCGCACGCTCATGGTCGGCGTGCACGTCGCCTTCTTCTTCGGCGTGCAGGTGCCGCTCAGCCACTGGTGGCTCGCGCGCTACCGCTTCGGCCCCGCCGAATGGGTCTGGAGATCTCTCACCTACGGCGGGGCCCAGCCCATGCGACGAGTCGCCGAGGAGCAACGAGCGTCGCCGTCCCCGGCCGCCGCGCCCGCCTGACGGGGCTGCCGCGAACCGACTACGCCCCGGGCCCGGCAGGCGATGCGCCGCCAACGGAGTCGCCGGATGGTGCCGGTGGGGCCGGCGCTCCTTCCGCGAGTCCCCGCAGCCGATCGAGCCCCTTCGTCAGCTCG
>CAZBCN010000155.1:0-2444 GCA_964490285.1 uncultured Gemmatimonas sp.
GCGCGCTCCATGTTCACGAGGAACGCCTTGAACTCCGGACAGCGCGTGTTCGCGTCGCCGATGAACGGCGTGAGGGAGTTCGCCATCGAGCCCGTGGTGATGCCCTTGAAGCCCCAGTGCACCGGAATACCGATCGTCCAGAGCGTGCGGCCGTTCACGAGAAGTGGCTTGATGCGTTTCGTCACGATCGCAACGCCCTCCACCTCGCCCCGCGCGGACCACACGCGCACGCGCTCGCCGTTCACGACGCCCTTCTCGCGCGCGAGCCCTTCGGGCACCTCGACGAAGAAGTCGGGCATCGCCTCGACGAGAAGCGGCACGTGCGACGTGACGAAGTGCTCGCGTTCCACGACGCGGTAGACCGTCGCGGCGTATGGGAAGTCATCCGTGCTCCGCGCGAGCGACTCGCGCACGCCGTCGTACCAGCGCACGGTGGGGTTCACCGCCACGCCCTCGTGCAGGATGTTCGGCGAGGGGCTCTCGGCGGGCTCGTAGTGTTCCGCGAAGGGTCCGTCGACGAGGCCAGTGGTGAAGAGTCTGGCAACGCCCTCCTCCGTCATGATGAACGCGCCCGCGCCATCGGGCGGGGTGGTCGCGCCGAAGTCCGGCACGTCGCCCGTCCAGCGCGATCCCGTCCAGCGGATCCCGGCCCGCGACGAGTCCCACGGCTCGCCGTCCGCGTTGGCTGAAGCGCGGTTGTAGAGCACGCGCCGGTTCGCGGGCCACGCGAACGCCCACCCGTGGTGGAAGCCGAGCCCGGTGGGGTCTTCGGTGCCGCGCCGGGCCATCATGTTCCCCTGCTCGGTCCAGCTACCGGCGTAGATCCAGTTCCCGCAGCTCGTCGTGCCGTCGTCGCGCAGCTCCGCGAACGAGTTGAGGAGGCGGCCGGTCGTGAGGTCGTACCCGTTGATCTCTCTCGCCAGCTCCTCGAGTGTCGGTTCACGCGGGTTGGCGTAGTCCCAGCGCAGGTTCCGGATCGGCTCGTGCCACGCGCCGCCCTCTTCTTCGTACAGCTCCTTCACCCGCCAGAAGAGCTCCGACAGGATCCACGTGTCGGAGCGCACGCCTTCGGGGATGTCGACGGCGGCCTCCTTCCACTGCGCCCAGCGTCCCGAGTTGGTGAACGAGCCACCGCGCTCGATCCAGTGCGCTGCGGGCAGGTAGAGCACTTCCGTCTGCACTTGGCTCGGATCCACGCCCGGCGCGTTCCAGAACTCTGCCGAGTCGAGCATGAACGGGTCGATGACGACCTTCCACTCGAGGTTCGACATCGCGGTGATGAGGCGCGCGACGTCCGGCCCCGCCAGGAGCGGGTTGAAGCCGAGCGCGATGAGACCGCGCATGCGGCCCTGGTATGCCTGGTCCCACATCGACAGCCAGGTCGCGTCGTCGGCCGGCTTGGCGAGATAGTGATACGCCCAGTCGTTCGCGCGCGTAGCCGAGTCGCCGAACCAGGCCATCATGAGCGAAGTGTAGAAGCGCGGGTAGTTCTGCAGGTAGTTCACCGCGTTCGGGACGACCGCGCGCGGCGTGTGGTCGCGCAGATGCGTGGCCAGCGACGTCTGCGGCGGCCGCGGTACGCGCAGGTACCCGGGCAGGCTCTCGGCGACGATCGCGTGATCGGTCGCACCCTGCACGTTCGCGTGGCCGCGGAGCGCGTTGATGCCGCCCCCCGGCCGGCCGATGTTGCCGAGCAGCAGCTGCATGATCGCGGCGGCGCGGATGATCTGACTCCCGACCGTGTGCATCGTCCAGCCGACCGCGTACATGATCGTGCCGGCGCGCTCGGCCGTGCCGGTGGAGCATACGATCTCCGCCATCGCGTTGAAGTCGGCCGCGGAGCACCCCGCGATCTGCGCGACGACGTCCGGTGTATAGCGACTGTAGTGCGCACGGAGCAGCTGGAGCACGCAGCGCGGGTGCTGGAGCGACGGGTCCCGGCGCGCGAAGCCGTCAGGCCCGATCTCGTATCGCCACTGGGATCGGTCGTACGTGCTCGTCGCCTCGTCGAACCCCGCAAAGAGTCCGTCCTCGAAGGAGAAGTCGCTCGACACGATGAACGACGCGTTCGTGTGGAGGCGGACGTAGTCCTCGTGGTAGAGGCGCTCCTCCAGGATCTTGTGGATCCAACCGCCGAGCACCGCGATGTCGGAGCCGGGCCGGATCTGGAGGTGCCGGTCGGCGACAGCGGACGTGCGCGTATATCGCGGATCGACCGTGACGATCCGCGCGCCTCGGTTATCCCTGGCCTCGAGTGCCCACTTGAAGCCGCAGGGATGGTTCTCCGCCGGGTTCGCACCCATCACCAGGACGACATCCGCGTTCTTGATGTCCTTCCAGTGGTTGGTCATGGCGCCCCGACCGAAGCTCGCGGCCAAACTGGCCACCGTGGGGCTGTGTCATATGCGCGCCTGGTGGTCCATGTACGCGATGCCGAGCGCGCG
>CAZBCN010000156.1:0-2435 GCA_964490285.1 uncultured Gemmatimonas sp.
TCTCGCCCAGGTACTCCTCGGCGGTCTGCCGCATCTTCTGCAGGATCATCGCCGAGATCTCGGGGGGCGTGAACTCCTCGCTGCCGACGCGCACCCGCGCGTCGCCGTTCGCGTCCCGCACGACCTCGTAGGGGACCAGCTTGAGCTCCGACTGGACCTCGTCGAACTTGCGGCCCATGAACCGCTTGATCGAATAGATCGTGTTCCTGGGGTTGGTCACCGCCTGTCGGCGCGCGACCACGCCCACCAGCCGCTCCCCCGTCTTCGAGATGCCGACGACGGAGGGCGTGGTGCGGAACCCCTCCGCGTTCGCGATGACCTTGGGCTCGCCGCCCTCCATCACCGCGACACACGAGTTGGTGGTCCCCAGATCGATGCCGATGACCTTGCCCATGTTCGCTCCTGTTCACCGATGTGCGGGCGCCACGCCGCCCCGGCAGGCGCCGGCGCGACGTGGCCCGCGTTCACGTGGTGGGGTGTGGATCAGCCGACCTTGACCTCGATCTCCCGCATCCGGGCCTCCTCGGCCTTCGGGACGCGGATCTCGAGGACGCCGTCGCGGTACTGCGCCTTCACCTGGTCGGCGCGGACCGGCGTGCCGAGCGTGAACGTGCGCTCGAACATGCCGAAGGCGCGCTCGATCCGGTGGGCATTGCCCTCCCCGTTGGCGGACTCCTGCTTGCGGGTGCCCCGCAGGGTCAGGGTGTCCCCCATCAGGCTCACCTTGACGTCCTTCTGCGCGACCCCGGGCAGGTCGGCCTTGAGCACGAACTCCTCGGCGGTCTCCTCGATGTCCACCGACGGCGAGAACACCGGGTTGAGGTCGCCGCGCAGGTGGCTGCGGGTGAAGAAGCTGTCGAACAGGCGGTTCACCTCCTCCTGGATGCTCGGGAGGTCGCGGGTGGAGGCGAATGGCGAAGGGTTCCAGCGGACGAGAGTCATGGGGTCGCTCCTCCTTTCCTCGTTCGGTACGGATGGCTCGCGCGTCCGGCGTCCTGTGCGGCTCCGGGCCGCCCTGCGCGCTTCGTCCCCGAGGAAAAGCAGGTCGCGTGCCGCCCCCCCGCACGCGTCGCCATGTGATCTTGTCACAGATGGTTACGGCGGTTCCCGTGGCCCGGAGTGGACGCTCGGCCTGGGACCACCGTCCCATGATGGAACACCGGGCGTCCCGAATCGGGACGGGCGGCGTTCAGGGAGGGAACGCCCCGGGCGGGGCGGCGGCTCAGCGTTCGGGCAGGTAGCCGGACTGCTCCATCGGCACCACCAGCTCGTCCTTGGTGTAGACGAAGGCGTCGCGCTCGTAGTCGGCCAGCTCGTACTTCTTCTCGAGGTAGATGGCGTCCTCGGGGCAGGCCTCCTCGCACATGCCGCAGAAGATGCAGCGCAGCATGTTGATCTCGTAGCGCTTCGCGTAGCGCTCGCCGTGCGACCGCGGGTCGTTCGGGTCGTTCTCGGCCGCCTCGACGAAGATCGCGTCGGCCGGGCAGGCCACCGCGCACAGCTCGCAACCGACACAGCGCTCGAGCCCGTCCTCGTGCCGGGTCAGGATGTGGAGCCCGCGGAAGCGCGGGAACATCTGGAGCTTCTCGTCCGGATACTGGACGGTGAACGGCTTCTTGAACAGGTTCTCGAGCGTGACGCCGAGGCCCTGCCCCAGCTCCTTGAACATGTCGGCTCCCCTCGTTCCCGGCCGGCGCGTGACGTCCCGGCCCGCAGCATAGCCGCCCCGCCGCGCGGCGCGCAAGGCGCGGCGGCGGTGCGGCCCGCTCACAGCCGCGGCAGCGTGATCCCCTGCTGGGCCTGGTACTTCCCCGCCTTGTCCTTGTAGGAGGTCTCGCACACCTCGTCGCTCTCGAAGAACAGCACCTGCGCGATCCCCTCGTTGGCGTAGATGCGGGCCGGGAGCGGCGTCGTGTTGCTGATCTCGAGCGTCACGTAGCCCTCCCATTCGGGCTCGAAAGGGGTCACGTTCGTGATGATGCCGCAGCGCGCGTAGGTGGACTTGCCGACGCAGGTGCACAGCACGCTGCGCGGGACGCGGAAGTACTCGACCGTGCGGCCGAGCGCGAACGAATTGGGCGGGATCACGCAGATCGGGCCCCGGAAGTCCACCATCGAGGCGGGGTCCATGTGCTTGGGATCCACCACCGAGGAGCTGACGTTGGTGAAGATCTTGAACTCGTCCGCGATCCGGATGTCGTATCCGTAGGACGAGATGCCGTACGAGATGACCCCCTCCCGCACCTGCTTCTCGGCGAACGGCTCGATCATCCGGTGCTTCACGCACATCTCACGGATCCAGCGGTCCGACTTGATCGCCATGCCTCACCCCTCCGACTCGGGACGACCCAGGAGCCGCGCCACGTGGGCGAGCTCGGGAACCAGCAGCCGGTCCGCCGCCAGCCGCACCGCGGCCGGCGACCCCGGCAGCATCA
>CAZBCN010000157.1:0-2385 GCA_964490285.1 uncultured Gemmatimonas sp.
GCACGCGCTCATCCGATTCCCGGCCGGATGGTCGCGGTCCATGGCAGCCTGCTACACCTGAATTGCCAGGGCAGCGGCGGACCCACCGTGGTGCTGATCTCCGGGTTCGGCGAGATCTCGTCCGCGTGGAGTTGGATCGTCGCCGACGTCGGCCGAGACACCAGGGTCTGCGCGTACGACCCCGCGGGTCGCGCCTGGAGTGAATCCAGAGAGACTCCGCAGGATGCCGTCGCGCGGGCGGATGATCTAAACGACCTCCTGAGACTTGCGGGCGAGACCGGGCCCTATCTCCTCGTGGGGCACTCGCTGGGTGGCCTCTACGCGAGAGTCTTCGCCGCCCGGCATCCGCAGCGAGTAGCTGGTATGGTGCTTCTCGATGCGACGCATCCCGATATGTTCGGCCTTCCCTCGTATCCGGTCATTTATGAGGTGTATCGCCGGGTCTCTGGTCTCTTTCCCTCCCTCGCGCGGTTCGGCGTGGGCCGCTTCGCTTACGCTTCGTCGCATGCCGGCCTGCCGAGTCGCGCACGCGAGGAGGCACGGGCCTTCCTGTCCACGGCACGACTGGCGCGGAGCCAGAGGGACGAGTGGGCGCGGGCGCCGGTCGCGATGGAGCAGGCGCGCGCCCTCACGACCTTGGGCGATCGACCGCTCATGGTCGTTACCGCCGCTCGTGGCGCTCAGGACGGCTGGTTGCCGCTGCAGCAACAGCTGACCGAGCTGTCCACGAACGCCGTCCAGCGGATTCTGCCGGAGGCCGAACACAGTGGCCTTCTCGAGAACCAGCGTGATGCGGCGGCGTCCAGTCGTGCCATCCGGCACGTCGTGGCCGCCGTGCGTAGCTCAACGGCACTCGCCAAGGAATGATCAGCCCCTTCGTTCAAGTCCACGGGACGTCGCGCTCAGATCTTTGTCTTCGTCCACAGACAATCGCTTCCCAAGGAGCCTGAAGATGAAGAGGTCACCGACGTTCCGGATTGCGCTGGCTCTGTCCGCGCTGCTGCTGGGAGGCTCTGCCTCCGCCCAGTCCACGGCGGATTGGAAGTACGAGGTGGGTCTACGGTCGGCGGTCACGACGTCCGCGATGTCTCTCTCGGGGCTCGGAGGTGGATTCGCCGATCTGCCGGCCGGAGGCGAGGCGCTCCCGCACTCGTCCTCTCTCTTCGTCCTCTTCCCACTGGGCGCACACACACGGGTGGGCATCGAGACGCTCGTCGGCAACTCCTATCCTGGCAGCGACACGGAGATCTTGTTCCAGGGAACCGGAATCACGGCCGAATATCAGACGACCGGAACTTGGTTCGCGGCCGTAAGCGTCCAGGCAGGGGCGATGATCGCCAGCGCGACCCAGTCGGCGGATCGCGGTGCGCTTCGCACGGGGGCGCACTACAAGGAGTCCGGCTACTTCCTCGCGCCCCAGGTCGGCGTCGGTCGCCGGATCCGTCGGTTCGACGTCCGGTTGATCGCCAAGCCGGTCTGGAACTTCGGCGCCGACGGTCTCGATGCGTTCGACAGCGTCTATGCAGGAATCAGCATCGCGCGCATCGGCGGGTAGACTGCTACGGGTACGTTTCGGAGTTCGAGTCCCTGGCGGGGCGTGGGCCGGAAGCTCAGGAAGGACTGGGTTTCCGGCCCTTTCGTGCTGAGGCGATCGACGTCCGCGGCGGCGTCAGACGCGCAGTGCGCGAATGCGTTCTGCTACGGCGGAGCGGACGCGGGGGTCGTGGCGGGTCATGCGCCGCGCTCCGCCTCGGCTCGCGAGAACTCGCTGTACACCCTAGTCCGCTCGAGCGGCGTGAGGATGCCAGCGAAGGGTGTCACCTGACGAAGCTCGCGCGCCCACGGATCGCGGTCGGTCAGGACCGACACGAGTGCATCCGGAGGCCGATCGAGGAGCACCTTCCACTCCCTCAAGAATGGCGAGGACCCCGCCGAGCCGGCGAGCATGACGTCGAGCGTCCTCCTCGCCCTCGCGACGACGGCTTCCGGATCGCTGCGGAGCCGATCGGCGATCGCTTGGTGGAGGGCGAGCGACCGACGCTCCTCGCGCGTCATGGGCGGGTGATACTCGACCGTTGCTTCGAGGCCCACGGACTCGGCGAGCCTCTCGACGGTGCCCATGGTCGGACTTTTGCGACCCGCCTCATACGCGGCGACGGCGGGCTGGGACGTCCCGCCGGCCTTGGCCAACGCGGCCTGAGTGACACCCGCCACCCGCCTAAGCGCTCGAATCGGGCCCATGGCTCAATATATCCGATCGGATATGTCGAGCGCCAGGGCGCCCTCCGTGTTTCTGTCCTCGCCTGTCCGTCCACTCGGTTGCCCGCGAAGCTCAGCGAGCGGGCTAAGGGAAGAGGATCACGCGCAGCGCCGCCGCATCGGCCG
>CAZBCN010000158.1:0-2380 GCA_964490285.1 uncultured Gemmatimonas sp.
AGCGGCTCACCCGAGGCGACCCGGAACTGCAGGTCGACCAGGTCCCGCCCGGTGACCAGCTCCGTGACCGGGTGCTCGACCTGGAGGCGCGTGTTCATCTCGAGGAAGTAGAACGCTCCGTCGCGGTACAGGAACTCGACCGTGCCCGCTCCGCGGTAGTCGACGGCCGCGGCCGCCCGGACCGCGGCGTCGCCCATCGCCTCACGCTCGGCCGGCGTCAGCACAGGCGACGGTGCCTCCTCGATCAACTTCTGATGGCGGCGTTGCACCGAGCACTCGCGCTCGCCGAGGTGCACCACGTGCCCGTGCGCGTCGCCGAAGACCTGGATCTCGATGTGGCGTGGGCGCTCGACGAAGCGCTCCAGGTAGACCCGGCCGTCGCCGAAGGCGGCGAGCGCCTCGCGAGAGGCCGCTTCGTAGGCACGCTCGACGTCGGCCTGCTCGTGGACGACCCGCATACCCTTCCCGCCACCGCCCGCCGAAGCCTTGAGCAGCACCGGCAGGCCGATCTCCTTCGCCGCCCTCCGCGCCCCTGCTGCGTCCGCGACCGCCTCGGTCATCCCCGGAACGATCGGAACGCCTGCGGCGGCCATGCGGCGCCGCGCCTCCGTCTTGTCGCCCATCGCGCCGATCGTGTCCGCCGTAGGGCCGATGAAGCAGAGCCCGGCGTCCTCGACCGCGCGGGCGAAGTCGGCGTTCTCGGCCAGGAAGCCGTAGCCCGGGTGGATCGCCTCCGCGCCGGCCCGCTTCGCCACCTCGATGAGGACGTCGGCCCTCAGGTAGCTCTGAGCCGCCGGGGCCGGACCGATGAGGTACGCCTCGTCCGCCTCGAGTACGTGCGGCGCCATCCGGTCGGCCTCCGAGTACACGGCCACGGCTCGGATGCCCCGCTCGCGGGCCGCACGGACGATGCGGAGCGCGATCTCGCCACGGTTGGCGACGAGCACGGAGCGGATCAACGGCCCCCTGGGGGTGGCGCGGTGGGTGGGCGACGAACGAGGCGGCGAAGTTAGAGAGGGCTCGGTACCCACGAAACCCCGAGGCCGCGGTGGCTCTGTCGGCTCGTTCGTTCAGTACGTGAGGAGGGCGAGCCCAGAGATTCCGGAAAAGTGGCGCGTATTTCGTGTCGCCAGCGGAGCTCCGTGCTCGACGGCCCAGGCCGCGATCCACAGGTCGGGCTTCGACCTGCCGACAAGCGCGGCATCCCCGCGTAGCTTGGCGACGATGCGCGCATAGTGGAGTGCGGTCTCGATGCCCACCTCGCCGATCCGGAAGAGCCGCAAGAAAGCGGCAGACTCGTCCAGCCGGGCGGGCGACACCGCCGCACCACCCTCCAAGAACTCACCCGCGGCGTGCGCCGGAACGGCGAAGTCCTCACCGACGTGTGCGCGCATCACCGCCAGCGCCGGAGCATCGGCGCGGTCCTTTTCCCTCCACACGTCGACGAGAAACGTCGTGTCAACGCAGATCAACGGCGTCCCCGTCCCATGCATCCCGGCGGTTCTCGTCGATCACGCCCAGAAAGACCCGTGCGTCGTCGCTCGAAAGCGGCGGGAGCCGAGCAAGAGACTCGAGGATCGCTCCGCCGGTGTGCGTCTGGGAGGCCGTCGTCAGCAGTCGGTCGATGACCCGGGAGAAGGATTCCCCCTCGCGCTTCGCGGCCGCCAGCCGCTGGTAGACACGGGTGTCCACCGCGATGGTCTTGGAGCTCATATATGTAATACTGTATGTAGAACCTGCAAGCGGTCAAGCCGAACGAGATCTTCGCCTGGCTCGAGACGGACGCGGGCGGGCAAGACGCGGGCGCTCAGGCCTGGACAAACGGTCGCGAGTTCAGCGCGACCTGGCGGCGTCCCGGCGGCACGAGAATCCCATACGTCTCCGGGGCTGAGTCGAGATTGCGTCGCCCTCACCTACCTCGCCCGGTGAGCGACTCGAGGAACGTGACCAAGTCCCGACGTTCCTCCGCCGTCAGGTTGAGCGGTCGGACCCTATGGTCCAGGAGCAGGTTCGGACCCCCGCCCCGGTCGTAGAACGCGACTACCTCCTCGAGCGTGCGAATGCTGCCGTCGTGCATGTACGGTGCCGTGAGCCCCACGTCGCGCAGGCTCGGTGTGCGAAAACCGCCGCGCTCCTCGGGATCGCGGGTGACGGCTTCGCGTCCCACGTCGCCATTCCCCCACGAGACGCCCGTGTTGTGGAACCGCTCGTCGGTGAGATAGGGACCGGTGTGACACGCGGTGCAGTTCGCGCGGGTGAGGAAGAGCTCACGGCCCCGCACGGCGGACGGTGTGAGTGCGAGGGAGTCACCGGCGTTGTACCGGTCCGCTGGGGAATCGCCGGAGAGCAGAGATCGCGCGAACGTCGCGAGCGCGCGACC
>CAZBCN010000159.1:0-2251 GCA_964490285.1 uncultured Gemmatimonas sp.
CGGAGACGGGGCTCTCCCTCGGCACGCCGCACTACATGTCGCCGGAGCAGGCCACGGCCGAGAAGGAGATCACGGCGCGGTCGGACGTCTACTCGTTGGCGTCCGTGCTCTACGAGATGCTCGCCGGCCAGCCGCCGCACCTGGGCGGCTCGGCGCAGCAGATCATCATGAAGATCATCACCGAGCAGGCACAGGCGGTGACGACGCTGCGGAAGTCGGTGCCGCCGAACGTCGCCGAGGCCCTGGCGAAGGCCCTCGAGAAACTCCCGGCCGACCGGTTCGGCACCGCCGAGGAGTTCGCGGCGGCACTCGCGAATCCGGGGTTCACGCAGTCGGTGACGCGCGCTGCGGGAGCGCGTTCCGCATCGCGGCGGCCGGACCGGCTCACCCTGGCGCTCGGCGTCTCGCTCGTCGCGGTCAGCGCGGTCGCCGTCTGGGCGCTCCTGCGACCCGCCCCGGTCCAGCCGGTGGCGCGGTACCGCATGCAACTGCCGCCGGGCCAGGAGATCGGTGGGTTCTTCTCGCGCATCGCGCTCTCGCCGGACGGATCGCGCCTGGTCTACTCGGTCGGCGTGGGATCGGCGGTGAATCTCTGGCTGCGCGAGCGGGACCAGCTCGACGGAACGATGCTCACCGGCACCGCCTCTGCGGGTCCGCCGTTCTTCTCACCGGACGGGAGCCGCATCGGGTTCCCCTCGCAGGGCCGGCTGCATACGATGTCTCTCCGCGGTGGCGGACCGGTCGTCGTGGCCGATTCCCTCGTTGGCCTGCTCGGGGCGACCTGGAGCAGCGACGGGTTCATCTATGCGGATGGGTCTGGCGGGCCGATGCTTCGCGTCCCGGCCTCCGGCGGACAAGCTCCCGTGTCATTCACCCGGATCGACTCCGCGCGCGGGGAGATCGAACACCGCTTCCCCGAGGCGCTGCCGAATGGTCGCGGGATCCTGTTCGTCGCCGCGCGTGCCGGCGGTCCAGCAGCGTACGACGTCGCCGTCGCTTCGACCGAGACCGGAGCGCACACCGTGCTGCTCCGGGGCGTCTTCGTCCGTTACGCCAAGTCCGGTCATCTGCTGTATGTGACGTCCGATGGTTCGCTGATGGCCGTTCCCTTCGATCAGGACGCGATGGCGCTCACCGGCGAACCGGTGGCGCTCGCCAGTGGGATCACGCTGCGCAACGCCGCTGCGCCGGATCTCACCATCGCCGACGATGGCACGCTGATGTACACCGTCGGGGGGACCACGCTGCTCAGCGGCGAGCCGGTGTGGGTCGGGCGGGATGGGGTCGCCGTGCCGGTGGCTCCCGACTGGACCGCGACCGCAACGCACGTGGCGATCTCGCCTGACGGGACGCAACTCGCGGCGACCATCCTGGATCAGTCCGATTCCCACTTGTGGGTGCGCGGCCTCGCGCCTGGAGGCACGGCGTCCAAGCTCACTTTCAGCGGGGCGGTCAACATCCGGCCCACGTGGTTCCCGGATGGGCGCAGCGTGCTGTTCGTCACGAACACGAGGACCGACCGCGACCTGTACTCCCGGCGCGCCGACGGGACCGCCGAAGCGACGAGCGTGCTGGACCTCGAGGGCCAGGTGCAGGAGGGGCTCGTGACGAGGGACGGCGGGTGGTTGGTCTATCGCCTCGGGGGAGGTACGGCGGGCAACCTCTTCGCGCGGCGGATGTCCGGCGACACCACGCCGATCGCTTTGGCCAACTCCCAGTTCGCGGAGACGGCACCGTCGGTCTCACCGGACGGTCGCTGGCTCGCCTACACGTCGAACGAGACCGGTCGGCACGAGGTGTATGTGCGGCCGTTCCCGGAGGTGGCCGGCGGCAAGTGGTTGATCTCCGTCGGTGGTGGGGCCGAAGCGCTCTGGTCACGCGATGGCCGCGAGCTCTTCTACCGGAACGGCAAGGGCGAGATGGTGGCGGTCGCGGTATCGGCGGGCAACGCCGCCCCGCCCACGGGAGCGCAGCGCGTGCTCTTCTCGACGACGCCCTACGTGACGGACTTCAACTCGCGTCAATACGACGTCAGCCGTGACGGACGGCGGTTCGTGATGCTCCGGCTGGACGCGGCTGACCGAGGGGGCACCCAGGCGCAGTTGATCGTGGTGCAGAACTTCTTCGAGGAACTCAAGCGGTTGGCACCACGCAAATGAGTGCCATTACCGAGCGGCTTTCGAACGCGCTGGCGGACCGCTACAAGATCGAGCGCCAGCTCGGGCAGGGCGGCATGGCGACGGTCTATCTG
>CAZBCN010000160.1:0-2127 GCA_964490285.1 uncultured Gemmatimonas sp.
CGCCGGTGGCACTACCAGATGGTGCACCACGACATCTGGAACTACGACACGCCTTCCGCTCCCGTCCTGATGGACGTGACCGTCAACGGTCGCGACATCAAAGGCATCTTCGTGGCGACGAAGCAGGCGTTCGTGTACGCACTCGACCGTGAGACCGGCCAGCCGATCTGGCCGATCGAGGAACGTCCGGTTCCGCAGTCGACCGTGCCGGGCGAGAAGCTCTCGGCGACGCAGCCCTTCCCGACGAAGCCGGCGCCCTTCGACTTGCAGGGGCGCAACGAGTCGCACCTGATGGACTACACGCCGGAACTCCGGCGGCGGGCGCTGCAGGTCGCGCAGGATCAGGACCTGTTCGCGCCGCTCTTCGATCCGCCGCGGACGGTGGACGATCCGCGCGGTGGCGCGTACTTCTGCCCGGGCGACGGCGGTGGCGCCAACATCACCGGAAATCAGGCAGCCGATCCGGTGCGCGGAATCATGTTCATCCAGTCGCAGAGCAATTGCTCGCGTAACGCCGTCATGCCGGCGAGTGAGTCGCCGCTCGACAGCCCCGAGCAGTCGGGCGTGACGCACTCCGACTGGTCGGCCGCGAGGGCCGCGGGCGGTGGCGGCGGCCGCGGAGGTGGCCCGAACGTCGACGGTCTCCCGATCTTCAAGGGGCCGGTGGGGCGCATCGTAGCCATCGACATGAACACGGGTGATCATCTGTGGACGATCCCCGCGGGGGACGCGCCACAGGCGGAGCAAGACATGATCCGCAATCATCCGCTGCTCCGTGGCGTGCCGAACATCGACGCCATCGCGAATCGGGGCAGGAGCGGGCACGGCGGCATCGTTGCATCGCCGAACCTGCTGTTCTCATCCGGTGTGACGGCGGACAACACGCCGCACCTCTTCGCGATCGACAAGCTGACGGGTCGTCGCGTCGGCCAGGTCGAGATTCCTGGCATCAGCCGCTACGGGATGTCGAGCTGGGAGCACAACGGACACCAGTACGTCATCGTGCAGCTGGCTGACGGGCTCGCGGCCTTCGGGTTGCCAGCGGCGATGCCGGCGGCGGGCGCGGCTCACTGAGCCACCCGTGAGTTGAGTCGCTCGGTCTGCGAGCGAGGACGCCCCCGGGGTCGCGACTGCGACCCCGGGGGCTCGTCCGTGTGGGGGGGCATACTTGTCGGGGGGTAAGACGCCCCGTAGGCTACCGCTCCAGCCCAGGCGACGGCCCGGGCCGAAGAAGTCGAACTCCGGAGAGAAGGATGACCATGACGAAGGACAAGGGCTGGCGGCTGTGGTCGCGCATCGCGCTCGGCCTGCTGGCCGTGGCGCCGTTCGCGGTAGCAGGGCAGGGTCCGGGCGTGGAGAACGGACAGTGGACGCACCTGGGCGGCGACGCGTGGCACACGCGCTACACTCCCGCGAACGAGATCACGGCGGATAACTTCGACGAGCTCACGATGCTCTGGCGATTCGACGCGGCGAGCTTCGGGCCGAGCACGCCGAGGGCGACGCCTTCGTACGTCGATGGGAAGCTCATCACCGTCACCGGCGAGGACCGGCACGTAATCGCGCTCGACCCGAGCAACGGAAAGATGCTCTGGAGCTTCAGCGAGCCGACCAACACGATCCGCCACCAGTACTCTATGCGGAAGGCGTACGGGAAAGGGGTGGCATACGCCGAAGTCCCGGGCCGCGGCGGCGTGGTCTTCATCTCCACACCAGGCTTCTTCCTTTGGGCGCTGGATGCCGACACCGGCCAGCCGCTCGAGGACTGGGGTGAGCCGATTCCTCTTCCCGGATTTCGGCAGACCGGCGGCGTGGACATGATCCCGGACCTGATCGAGGGGTGGGGTCCGTGGGAGCGCTGGACCCGTGGCCCGTACGATCCGAACCAGGGCATCCCGCTGGAGCTCGGCTACATCACGACCTCCTCGCCGCCGATCGTCGTGAACGGGACCGTCGTCGTGGGCAACTCGGCGGAGCAGGGCTATCAGCAGACGCGCATCGAGAACGTGCCGGGCGACATCCTCGCGTACGATGCGGCGACGGGCGACTTCAAGTGGAAGTTCCACGTGATTCCTCGTCCGGGCGAGTTCGGCCACGAGACGTGGGAGAACGACGCGTGGGACTGGA
>CAZBCN010000161.1:0-2084 GCA_964490285.1 uncultured Gemmatimonas sp.
GTGGCGCTCCGACCTTGCCGTCAGCTACCTCGCCGGGGAGCTTGACGCGGATGCCATAGGAGGCGTCTGCGACCTTCGTGAAGCGCACGCTTGAGCGGGATGGATCGGTCGTGTTCGAGACGCGAGCGCCGTTGACGAAGAACTCGTAGCCGATGGAGTTAGTCTGCGGCGTCCATGCCCAGGTGACGGACGAGGAAGTCTCAGCGGTCACGCGCCAGTCCAGGGCAAGCGGAGCGGCGACAGATGGCATCGCCATCATCGCGAAGGGGGTAAGACCAAGGATGATGAGGATGGGGACGACGCGCTTCACCAGACCACCCCTTCCGCCACCGAAAGGTGGCCGACCTTCACCCGCGTGTCGCAAGCCACGCGATACCCAGCCTTGCGCGCATTGGCGAAGAAGTAGAGATCCTGAGTTCCCACGGCTGCTCCTGTTTGGGGGTCGTATTCCTGGACGGTCTTGAACCACGGATTCGGGATCTTCTTGTCGCGGAAGATGTCCATGTCGAAGAGCGTGAACCCCATGCCGAGACCGTTGCACTCCTGGACGGATTCGGCGCGTACCAGCTGGGGCTGGAAGGTGAGCATCGCCTTGGGATCGCCGTAGATCATCGGCTGGCCCCCCTCGCCCTTCGTCCAGTACAGCCCGCCCACGGCAGCGTATTCGTCGATCGACTCGTAGAGGCGCAGCAGTCCATCCGGGGGGGGCATGTTGTCCTCCTCGAGCGTGAGTAGATACTTGAACTTGGACAACTGCTCGTGGCCGAGGATTGTCTCGACGGCCGCGTTGTAGGCGTCCCCGACCTCCATGCCCGAGACGAAGATGCGGAAGAAGGCGTTGTTCATCGGGGTCATCAACCCCATCCACGACTCCACGACGCGAGCGGGGATCATGCCGCGCGTGGGAACGACGCAGATGGTGGAGAGGTCCCGGTACTGCTTGCCCTTCTTGAGCCGCGCCTGCGCGCGCTCCAGGTCAGCGTTGTGAACGCCGGGATCTCCTCCGAGGATGATCTGGGGGTCGCTCATGCCGTGCTTGACATGAAGTAAACCATCGGCGGGCGATGGTCAGACGACTGGCTCCCGGTGAGCTGCGTGAAGCCGATCGAGTTGGGCATAGCGGTAGTGGATGCGCTGTAGCGGCCGAGGCCGAGTGAGAGCTGGGCAGAGGCGTTGCTCGCCGCACCGAGAATCCCTGAGAAGGCCGAGTTGACAGCGGACATGTTCATCTGCGAGTAACTGGCTCCCGCCCCCCCGCCGGTCGTGGTTATCGCGATGACCCCCACGTAGTAGTTGCCCTGCGTGAGCGTCGTGGTCATCGGAATGGTGACGAGTCTCGGGCCGGCGTACAGGGAGTAGCTCCCTACCGTGCCCGAGGCAGAGAAGTTGGTGGAGTAGGAGTTCGAGGTCAGCAGCGAGAGCGTGTTGGCGTTCTTCGTGTAGATGCCAACGTGTAGGGAGAGGGTCTGCGAGTTGGACGAGTTGCTCGCATTCGAGATCGCGACCCCGAGGACGACGCGATCGAAAGCAATCGCGTTGGCGTCGATGGGGTAGGGAAGCACTTGCAGCGTTCCGTTGTTGATCCCAGCAAACACCTTCACGAGATGCGCGTAGGCGTCGAATGACGTGAGGGTCGTGATCGGGGCATTGATCGAGACCGTTCCTCCGTTCGCGTCCGTCGACTGCGAAAGCGACATCGCGTTCGTCCCGACGAGGACGAGCCGCGTGCCGGTGACACCCGTGGACCCAGCGGTGTTCCCGAGGTTGGACACGCCCGCGCTCATCGCGCCGGCCCCGAGGTTCGGGGCCGAGACGGTGATCGTCATGGAGCCGCCGTTCGTCGACCCCGACAGCGTGATGTTGTTTCCGCCGACGAGCGCGAGGCGGTTGGTCGCAAAGCCCGTGTCGCCGGAGGTGTTCCCCGCGGTCGACATGCCGCCCGAGAAGGTCGCGCCGCCACCCGCGCCAGCCGAGATCGTGATGGTCGTCGCCCCTGCCGCCGTCCCCTGCGAAAGCGTGATGTTGTTGCCGCCTGCGAGGACGAGCCTCGTCCCGGTGTTGACCGTCGTGTCGCCCGAGGTGTT
>CAZBCN010000162.1:0-2046 GCA_964490285.1 uncultured Gemmatimonas sp.
ACCCCGAGAGCGTCACGACGGCCCAGATATTCGCCGTCTTCGATGCCCTTGGCCTCGCGCGTCCTGATGCGGCCGACCTGGCGCCGTTAGCAGCTGCGTAAGCGACACGCCCGCTCGTCTCTGTGTGAGCGGACCTGGCGGTCAGGGCCAAGCCTGCTCGCAACCGCAGCTTGATTTCCCCCCGACGCCGCACTCGACGGCTGAGGGCCGATCCCTGCAGGTCGGCTGGCGTCGGCGTCGGAGCGTCGGTGCCGTTGGCGCGTTCTTAGTTGCGCTTTCTTCCGGGCAGCCGTAGGCGGGGTAGTAGCGCGAGGTGGAGGTCGGGTAGACGACCGTCTACTCGGAGGGCGCCGTCGGGACCGAAGCAGTAGATTAGCTGTTAATCCACTGTACGTAGGGGGCGCCGTGATCAAGGTCGAGGACATCGTGTCGCTGAGTGATTTCCAGAGGAATACGAGGGAGCACATCCGGCGCCTGAAGGAGTCCGGCCGGCCGGAGGTTCTCACGATCAACGGAAAGGCCGAGTTGATCGTTCAGGATGCGCACTCCTATCAGGCGCTTCTCGACGCGCTGGACCACGCCCAGGCCGTGGCCGGCATCCGACAGGGACTCGAGGGCATGGACAGAGGAGAAGGTGAAGACGCCGTGGTCGCACTCGAAGGGCTCAGGAGGAAGCACAACCTCCCGGGTAGGGCGTGAGCTATCGGGTCATCCTTCAAGCCCGGGCCAACGAGGACATCGACCGAGTCTTATCCTACCTCGTCCGGCACGCATCGCTGGACGTTGCCGTGGGGTGGGTCACCGTGATCGAGCGCGCAGTGGACACGCTCGGACGGATGCCGCTGCGATGCCCAATCGCTCCGGAGAGCGTTCACTTCGAGCGGGAGTTTCGTCAGCTGCTGGTGGACCATTATCGAATTCTCTACACGATCGTCGAGCGCGAAGTCCACGTACTTCACGTGCGTCACGCCTCCCGCCGAACGCTGGGCGAGCTTTGACCCCAGCCGGTCAGCGGATCGGGTGGGGTGTGGTGACGAGGGCGCCGCCCATGAGGGTGCGCACGACGCCGTCCATGGGGGTGGACTCGGCGTCCTGCCACTGCTTGAGCTCGACGATGACGACGCGGTCGGTCTCTGTGTCGTCTCGGCCGGAGAGCAGGACATCGATGCGCTTGGCGGTCTGGGGTCGGGAGGAGCAGGGCGAGGACGGGTACCATCTCGCCCCTCAAGCGCGTACGATTGACGTCTCGTTCTGCCATCCCGGTGGCCCAGGACTCCGTTCAGACTGGGGGCATGATGCATCTCGAATTCAACGCGCTGTTCCGGCGCACGGCTGCGGGCTACATCGGCTTCATCGAGGAGCTCCCCGGAGCCAACACGCAGGCCGCCACTTTGGACGAGGCGCGCGAGAGCCTGCGAGAGGCTGCGCTCCTGGTCCTCGAGGCCAACCGAGCGCTGTCGGAGACGGCTCTCGGCAAGGGCGACTTCATCCGCGAACCGCTGACGCTCTCCTCGCCGTGAAGCGACGTGACCTCGTCCGCCATCTCGAACACCATGGCTGTCTGGCGGAGCGCGAGGGGTCACGACACACCGTCTACATCAATCCCGTGGCGCGGAAAGCCTCGACCGTTCCGCGTCACCGCGAGATCGACGACTTCTTGGCTCGGAAGATCTGTCGTGACCTCGAGGTTCCCTTACCCTGAAAGAGTCTCTTGCGCCGGGCCTAGACGACGTTTTCACGTGGATGGGTACCTCGAGAGTGCGGAGCTGCTGTTTCTCCGCTGGCGGGCATCGTTGGTGAGGCGCATGGAACTCCCGGGCACACCGGCGCCCGGGGTCAATCCAGTACGGCCAGCTGGTGGGCAGGGGAAGACTGCGGCGTGGGCGCTCCGGCCGCGTGGGCGCTCTCGACGCGGCGGGCCCGTAGGTCCTCCATGATCGCCTCGAACCTGGGATCGCCCCGGACCGAGTCGAGGTCGGAGTCGTGCTCGGCGGCGACCGCGTAGCTCACCACCACCTTCACGACCCCTCTTCGCCGCAGCTCCGA
>CAZBCN010000163.1:0-1938 GCA_964490285.1 uncultured Gemmatimonas sp.
GCCTTCAGCGCTCGCCGAGCATGTCGGGAGTCCGGTATTCGTAGATCTTTCCAGGCCCCTCAGCCCAGAGCCCGTCCCCCCGAAAGTCAACCACGGTCGGGGACGCTCCGACCGAGCCGCCACGACCACCATCGGAGGGTGCTCGCCGCGAACCCACGACCCGACGCGAACGTCGTCGCCGACTCTCCGCTCGCTCGCCACGCCACAACTCGCTTCGACCACGTTGCCGCGCTCGCCATCGCACCACGATCGCGCGGCCTCACGCTTCCGCAACCACGGTCCTCGTGCACCGGTTACGGAGTTCAGAGGCCCGTCCCTCGAATCAACCACGGTCGGGGATCCCTGCGGGCTGACCGATCCACGTGGTCTCGTCACGCCTCGCTCCGCTGAAGGCCGAGCGCCGAGCCCCGAAGAGCAGCCACGTCCGGGACGCCGCCAGCGCGAACGCGAGCCGAACCAACAGCGGTTCGTGATGCTCGCTCCACATGCGCCAGAGCTAAGAGCGTCCGGGCGAGTGCGAGTGGAGTGTAGCGAGCCGAGAGTCCGGGCCTGGCTGAGTCTCGACGAGAGTGTCAGTCCGCTCCGGTGGCGTGCGTCGGAGCGAGGTCATGACTCAGCCTCGTCGCGTCGTCCCGGGCGCCACCTACCATGCGCACGCGTTCGCGACGCAGTCAGGCCAGTGTCTTGGCCTCGGCTACGAACTCCTCAAGGATGTTGAGCGGGAGCTCCCCGCCAAACATCTCAAACGCATACTGTCCCTCCGCGTCCCAATAGGTTATTCGGGCCGCGGTCTGCCGTGTACCATCGCATTCGCGAACCAGAACGAGTGCGACCCAGCCCTCGGCAAGATCCTCTAGGGCATGCGTGTGGTAGCGATTTCGAGCCCAGGTCCTGTCCATGACGACTCCTAGTGACTAACGACGGTGCGTCCGGTCGCACGTTCCACCGCTTGCACGATCGCAAGGCGCATGCTCGGAAGGACCTGGTACGCTGGCGCCGCGTTCAGCGTTCTGGAAGTCCACGTAATCCGGACTCCGCCGCCCTCCTCCAGAATCACGGCGAAGCCGGCGTGAGCCGAAGGGTCGCCTCCGAGTTCTGCACTTACGCGTCCGTGGCCCCCCCGGCGAGCTACCCACCCCTCCGGAACCTGAGCCCCGGCGGTACTCGGCCGAAGCGCGACACGGCCAGTCTCGGGGTCGAACACCCCCGAAAACCCCTGCCCCGCCGGATGACCGTCGAGCACGCTTGCGAGTGGCGCTCCACGACGTGCCGCAGCCGCCGCATCCGCCCCCTCGCCGGCCGCGATGGGCCGCCGCGCCGCGTTCGGGGCTCTGCGAGCCAACCGCGCAGCAAGACCCACGGCGGCAAGTGTCACGCCACGGAAAGCGGTACGTCCCCGACTCTGGACCTGCGCTTCAGCCTCCCCGTCAGTTCGGGGAGGCGTGACGCTTACCGCCACATCTTCGACGACCCCGCCAAGGGCCTCCAGCGCAGCCATCACCGTGTCAACAGGATTTAGGACCAGTCCCGCGAGGAACGCGGAGGCCTCGGCTGCCGCCTCGGTTTCGTTCATTCCGGGCCGGGAGTCGTCATAGGCCTGAAGCAACGCATCCGGCAGACTCGTCTCCGCCTCCGGGACCCCACCGAAGTCACACCGTCCCACGCACACGTAGAAATCTCGCGGACGACCGTCCGGTCCCGGCGTGGCGCGGAAGATTCGCAAGGCGTTCGGCGCCGTGGTCCCGGCTCGTGCTGACCAGAGCTGAATGCTCCGTCCCTCACCACTGGGATCCTCGAGATGCCGATGGAACTCCGAGTCCGGATCGCTCGGGCTTGAGCCATCATCCAACCCAATCGGGTCCCTCGCCTGCAGCAGATTCCCGCTGACGTAGTGGTACGAGTTCAGCGCCTCGCCACCACCACTGGCGTGCACATGCA
>CAZBCN010000164.1:0-1894 GCA_964490285.1 uncultured Gemmatimonas sp.
ACTCCGGCTCTTGCGGGGAACTCGAATCAGGATTCCGCGTGACCTGGCCTGTTCCGTGATAGCAGCCGATGGCGAGTCCCATGACACCGGCACCGGACAGCGCCACGAACTCGCGACGGCTAACCTTTTTCAATTCGTGCATCGGAGCCTCCCCGGCTCGCCATCAGGACCGCGTCGAGAATCCGCTGATACGTACCGCAACGGCAGAGATTCGTCATGGCACTCCTGACGTCGGCTTCCGTGACTCGCGGCCGGGAGGCGAGGAGCGCGGCGGCCGTCATGATCTGACCCGGCTGGCAGTACCCGCACTGAGAAACACGCTTCTCGACCCACGCGCGAATGAGGCGGTTCGTCGGATCGCGCGAGACCCCCTCGATCGTTGTGATCCTCGCGCCCGCCGCGGCCTCGATCGAGATCGAGCACGACCGCACCGCTTCGCCGTCGAGATGAACGGTGCACGCTCCGCAGAGCCCTTTCCCACAACCGAACTTGGTGCCGGTCAACTTCAGATGATCGCGAAGTACCCACAGAAGCGGTGTCGCTGGTTTCACAACCGCCTGTCGAATCTCTCCGTTGACGTGGAGCTCGATCGTCTCCATTGGTTCCTCCGAGCGACCCAGGAGACGTGTAGCATCGTGGCTGCGGAAACGAACACGGCGCGTGATGAACTCGCGCCCTCGCGGGGAGAATCTGGGCATTCGAGGTGCGAATACTGAACATCCCCGGCCGCCCGGGTCCTGCATCGGGATCGTCGCCTCCTCCCTACGCTGCGGCCTCGCTGACCGCCCCACCGCGGAAGCGCTGCGCGAAGGCCCGGGCCGCCCGGGCGATCCGCGCGCCGATCCGGGCCTGCGCCAGGTCGTCGAACAGGCTGTACGCCACCGGCGTGCCGATCAGGGTGAGCAGCAGGGAGAGCGTCTGGCCCCCAATGATCACCGAGCCGATCGCGCGATTCGTGGCCGCGCCGGTACCGCTCGAGACGACGAGCGGGATCATTCCCGCGACGAACGCCAGCGTCGTCATGAGGATCGGCCGCAGGCGGTCGCGGTTGGCCTCGCGGATCGCCGTGGCCCGGTCCAGCCCCTCGGCGCGCAGGCCGTTGGTGTGGTCGACCTGCAGGATCGAGTTCTTCTTCACGATGCCGAACAGCACGAGCACGCCGAGCGCCGAGAAGATGTTCAGCGACTGGTCGAGGACGACGATCGAGATCAGCGCGAACGGAACCGTCATCGGCAGCGACAGCAGGATCGTCACCGGGTGGATCCAGCTGTCGAACTGCGCCGCCAGGATGAGGTACATGAAGATGATCGACAGCACGAAGGCCATGAGGAACGCGACGCCGGTCTTCTCCTGCTCGCGCGAGACGCCGGACACGCCCGACGCGTAGCCCTTGTCCATCTTCATCTCCGCGGCCGCCTTCGCCAGCGCGTCGAGCGCCGCCTGGGAGGAGTGTCCCGGGAGCATGTTCGCGGTGATCATGATCTGGCGCCTCCGGTTGAGGCGGTTGACCTCCGAGGGGCCGCTGCCGCGCTCGATGGCCACGACGTTGCGCAGCGCGACGCGCCCTCCGGTCATCGACGGCACCTCGATCTCGCCGATTCCGCCGGCGTCGCGCCGCGACCCTTCGGCCGCGCGCACGTGTACCTCGTAGGCTTCGCCGTTCTCGTAGTAGTCCGTCGCCTTCTGCCCGCCGACGAGCACGTTGAGCGTCGCGGCGACGTCCTGCACCCGGACGCCGAGCCCGGCCGCCTTCTCGCGGTCGACGCTGACGCCCAGTTCCGGCTTGCCGACGATGTAGTTCGTGTCGATGTCGGTGACGCCCGGGACCTTGCGCAGCGCCGCGACGAGCGTTCCCGAGTACCGCTCCAGCTTGTCGAGGTCGGGGCCGCCGACC
>CAZBCN010000165.1:0-1688 GCA_964490285.1 uncultured Gemmatimonas sp.
AGACGGGTCAGCGTCGGTGGCACTACCAGATGGTGCACCACGACATCTGGAACTATGACACGCCCACGGCCCCGGTCCTGATGGACGTGACCGTGGACGGACGCGAGATCAAGGGCCTCTTCCAGACCACGAAGCAGGTCTTCGTGTACGCGCTGAACCGCGAGACCGGTCAGCCGATCTGGCCGATCGTCGAGCGGCCGGTGCCGCAGTCGACCGTACCGGGTGAGAAGCTCTCGGCGACGCAGCCGTTCCCGACCCGGCCCGCGGCATACGACCTGCAGGGCCGTCAGCCCGAGCACCTGATCGACTACACGCCGGAGATCCGTCGCCGCGCGCTGCAGATCGCCCAGGACAACAACATGTTCGCGGTCCTGTTCGAGCCCATCCGCACGTTCGACGACCCGCGCGGGCCGACGCCGATGTGTCCCGGTGACGGTGGCGGCACGAACATCCCCGGCCCGTCGGTTGCGGATCCCGTCAGAGGGATCCTCTTCGTGACTTCGACGAGCAACTGCTCGCCGAACGCGGTCATGCCGGCGAACGAATCTCCACTGGACACGCCGGAGCAGACGGGCGTGACGCACTCCGATTGGTCGGCCGCGCAGGGTGGCGGTGGCGGACGGGGTGGTCAGCCCACGTTGGACGGACTGCCGCTTTGGAAGGGTCCGGTCGGGCGCATCACGGCGATCGACATGAACACCGGTGAGCATCTGTGGGTGAGGCCCAGCGCCGACGCCCCGCAGGCCGAGCAGGACATGATTCGGAATCACCCGCTCATGCGGGGTGTCCCGAACATCGACGCCATCGCGAACCGGGGTCGGGGATACTTGGCTCCGATGACCGTGACGCCGAACCTGCTGCTCGCCGCGAGCCAGAGAGCGGACAACACGCCGGTCCTGCGCGGCATCGACAAGCGCACGGGCGACGTGGTTGGCGAGGTCGAGATCCCGGGCATCAGCCGGTACGGGATGTCGAGCTGGGAGCACGACGGCCACCAGTACATCATCATCCAGTTGCAGGACGGGATCGCAGCGTTCGGGTTGCCGGCGGCGATTCCGGCGGCGGGCGCGGCGCACTAGGTCCTCGTCGATATGGCCGGCTCGGGTGACCGAGCCGGGGCGCCCCCGGGGCCGCGAGAGCGGCCCCGGGGGTTCGTTGTTCTCACGCCTCGGGGACGGGGCTCTCCTTGTGGGCCCGAGAACGGGCCCGTAGCCTACCTCCGACCCGGGCGACGGCCCGGGTGGGGATGAACTCCGGAGAGAAGAAGAACACAATGACGAACCAAAAGGGCTGGCGGCTGTCGTCGCGCATCGCGCTCGGCTTGCTGGCCGTGGTGCCGCTCGCGGCGACCGCGCAGGGTCCGGGTACGGAAAACGGACAGTGGACGTACCTGGGCGGCGACGCGTGGCATACGCGTTACACGACGGCAGACGAGATCACCGCGGATAACTTCGACGAGCTGACGATGCTCTGGCGGTTCAACGCGGCGAGCTTCGGTCCGAGCACGCCGAGGGCGACGCCTTCGTACGTGGACGGCAAGCTGATCACCGTGACGGGTGACCGTCGGCACGTGATCGCGCTGGATCCGACGACGGGCGAGTTGCTCTGGAGCTTCACGGAGCCGAACACGCATCGCTACGAGTACTCGATGAGGAAAGGCTACGGGAAAGGTGTGGCCTACGCGGAGG
>CAZBCN010000166.1:0-1660 GCA_964490285.1 uncultured Gemmatimonas sp.
CCGATCACTCCTCCATCACCGGCCCTTTCCTCGCATCTCCCGCCGGGAGGGCCTTCGGATGTCCTATCCATTCCATCGGCTGCTGACGTCTTCAGCGAAGCCTACCGGCGTGGGGACCACGACCAGCGACTTGGCAGCGATCCTTGGTCCGCCCGGTCCAGGACCTGGTTTGACAACTCGGCGCCCAGCCGCGTATCACTGACCCACCCACGAACCCGATACCAGCCGCCGTCCGTTCACATCCTTCCAGGAGGAACCATGCTCCGCGGATTGACCGCCCTTGTCCTGTGTGCTGCGAGCGTCGCGTGCCGTCCGTCCGAACCCGAGGTGTACGCGGCGACGGTCCAGCAAGCGGCCGCTCCCGAGTACCTGAATGCCAATCCGCGGGCACCATATTCGGAAGGCGTGCGCTACGGGGGTCTGATCTTCCTGGCCGGAAAGACCGGTGGAGCCGGTGAGCCGGGCGTCCAGCCGGAGACCCGGCGCGCCCTGGAGGCGATTCGGGATGCGCTCGAGCGGTTCGGGTCCTCGATGGACCGCGTACTGCAGTGCAACGTGTACCTGGTGGACATGGCGGAGTGGGGCGCCATGAACGAGGTCTACGCCGAGTTCTTCCCCAACAACAAGCCGGCGCGAACCACCGTGGGCATCAGCCTCGGAGGAAACAGCCGCGTGGAGATCGACTGCATTGCGGCCGCGTGAGCCCTGACGGCCGACATGGTGACGCGCCTGACGTGTCATCATTGTGGCCGCGAGTCGCTCGAGGAGGTGCCGGTCGACGCGTGCGTCGAGTCCGCTGTACGCGTCCCTCGATCGCAGCGACCAGGACCATGCAGCCTGTAGGAAGCTGCTCGAAGAGGCGGGCGAGCCGCTCGTCATTCCCTCGCCCGTGCTCGTCGAAGTGGACTACTGGATCCACGAGCGCCATTCAGGCGCGGGAGCCGTGCACGTAAGCGATCGTGCCGCAGCCACCGCGCGTGGCGACCGCTCGGTTCGAACGCTCACGCGCCGGGCAGCCGTTCCGCAGCCCGACTGGTGGGGGCGGTGGGGACGGCGGCGAGCGACCTACCGGCCGCGCCGAGCGAGCGACACCCCGCTCTACCGGGTGGTCCTACCACGTGGAGACGTACCTCGCCCGGGCAGCCCAGGCCGACGGCAAGGGCAGGTGCGCGTGGGTCGAGCGCGACTTCCCGGGCTACCTCGAGCGCGGCCGCCTCGCGTACGGGTTCGCGAGGCGCGCTGAGGGGAGTGCGGCCACGTGCGGTGTGCCCGAGGTACAACGCGCGTCGCATGTGCGAGGTCGCCGCGCACCCCACGGATCACGCCCAAGCCGCTTGATCGCGCGGCACCCCACAGGTCGCCATACTTGGCTCGACGTCAGGAGTCGCCCCAGGAGGTGGAACCATGGCCGAGCTCGACCGACGAGCCTTCCTCAGCACCGCCCTCGCCTCGATGGGACTCGCGGCTTCGCCCCTCGCGGAGCGCCGGGCGTCGTTCACCCGGGCGCACGCCGAGCAGACGCCGTACCGGATCGACGTCCATCATCATTTCGGTCCGCCGACGTGGGTGAGGGCGATGAGGGACGGTGGGCAGCTCAGGACGGCTGAGAACCCGATGGGACTCCTGAGCCCTCAGAACACGACGTGGACGGTGGAGCAGA
>CAZBCN010000167.1:0-1604 GCA_964490285.1 uncultured Gemmatimonas sp.
GACGATCTCGGATTCGATTGTCGCCTGGCCGACAGGACGTTCAGGCGCCGGACACATTCCCGACCGCCGCGCGTCACGGGGTCGATGCCCTGGGTGGTGCCTAGACCTGCACTGGCGCATTCTTAGCCGAGGTTTCACGAGCGCACCCTCGGCTCCCGGAGTGACCCAGATGACTCCGCTCAGTTTCTCCCACCGGGCCTCGCAGCGGGTCTTTCCATCCGTTGTCGCATCGGCGGCTTTCCTGGCGGCTCCCGGCGCCGCCCAAGACCACGTGCATCCTGAGAACGAAAGACTGGGTACCGTGCACTTCGCGACGTCTTGCGATGCGGCGGTGGTGCCGGAGTTCGATCGGGCGGTGGCGCTTCTCCACTCCTTCGAGTTCGGCGCGGCGATCCGGGGCTTCGAGGCGGTTCTCGCGGCCGACACCGACTGCGCGATGGCTCACTGGGGTCTCGCCCTCAGCCGATGGACGAACCCAATGGCGCCAGGCAACCGTAGTGCGGCGGTGTTGGAGCCGGGGCGAAGGGCCGCCGAGGCGGCCGCGCGGCTGAGTCTCACGGCGACGGCGCGCGAGCGCGACTACATTGCGGCAGTCGGGCGTCTCTACGAGGACTACGAGCGACGCGACCAGCACACGCGTCAGGTCGCGTACGCAGAGGCGATGGCGGCGCTCGCGGTAGGTTACCCGGCGGACACCGAAGCGAGGATCTTCTATGCGATCGCGCTCACTGCGTCAGCTGCCCCGGAGGACAAGACGTATGCCAAGCAGCGCACCGCGGCCGCGATCCTCGAGGACCTCTTGCCGAGCCAGCCGGACCATCCGGGGTTGGCGCATTACATCATCCACAGCTACGACGTCCCGGCGCTAGCACCGCAGGCCACGTCCGCGGCTCTGCGCTACGCCGAGATCGCGCCTTCCGCCGCGCACGCGCTCCACATGCCGTCCCACACATTCACGCGGGTCGGCATGTGGCAGGAGTCCGTGAGCACCAATCTCCGATCGATGGAGGTCGCCGAGTCCACGTCGGCGATCGGAGAGGCGCTCCACGCTGCCGACTACTCTACCTACGCATATCTGCAGATGCGGGACACGTCCGCGGCCCAGTCTATGGTGACACGCGTGTCGATGCTGGCTCCACGCTTCAACTCAACGGCGATCACGGGAGCGGCTCCGGGCTCTGCGGGCGTCTTCGCGCTTGCCGCGATTCCCGCTCGCTACGCCGTGGAGCGGAGGGCATGGAACGAGGCCGCCGAGCTCCGTCCGACAACCAGCGAATTCCCATACACCGAGGCCCTCACACACTTCGCGAGAGCGTTGGGTGCCGCGCACGTCGGGAATCAAGCCAGTGCGCGGACCTCGATCGATTCGCTGGCCACCCTGGGCAGGCGACTCGCCGGCCAGGGCGAGGCATACTGGGCCGAGCAGGTGGAGATTCAGCGTATCGGCGCGCAAGCCTGGCTCGAACTGCTGGCAGGTAATACCGACCGGGCGCTCACCTTGATGCGCGAGGCGGCGACGCGCGAGGATGCCACCGAGAAGGCGGCGGTGACCCCGGGTCCACTGGCGCCTGCCCGCGAGCTCCTCGGCGACATGTTGATGGAGT